>CAIRBK010000076.1 GCA_903876795.1 uncultured Verrucomicrobiota bacterium | reverse complement strand
TGGAAGCTCAGCGCAACCTGCTTGGTTTCCACAGCGGGAACAGCCTGGCGGCGATCTACGTGACTGCGTTGTCCGACCTCCCGGCGGAAAAAGTCTGGGAAGCACTCGCCATGATCCGGCGCTACAAAACCGCACCTAAAATCCCCGTCGTAACCCACTCTGATTCAGGGTCTTAATGTTTATTGTGCGATAAACCTTACGACCCGGTAAACAGAGTTCGGGCAGATCGACTCCAGTAAGTTAACGAAAAGCGGAGGCTACAATCCGTAATCACGTGGCTGCGGGTTTTTTCGTCAGCGTTTTCGCCCGGCGAGCGGACAAGACACTAATCGCAGGCACTCGCAGTTATGGAGCCTTCAGCGGCTACGATACGTTGATATGATTTAGGGTGCAGGACCCCAGCGTTGAGTGAACGGATAATAGATAAAGAGAGGTCGTCCGACGACATCGCCCGCCGGCACGGTTCCCCAATACCGGCTGTCCTGACTGTTAGCTGAGTTGTCTCCGAGTGCTACATAGGAGTCGGGCGGCACGGTAAAGGTGCGCCCCGGCGCCAGGATTCCGGTGGCGCGATAACCGGGATAGCGCCCTTCCCGGGTGGCATTGCGGTCAAATGCCTTCGACCCGGTAATTGGGGCTCCGTTGCGGTAAAGCGCCGTCTCACGGATTTCCAGCGTGTCGCCCGGCGTGCCGACGAGCCGTTTGATGTAATATTGTTCCAGCTGCCGCCCCGCCATGTCCTGCATGTAGGGACTGTCGATGTGATCGGTGCGGAAAACGAATCCGTCGCCGACCTGCGGCCTCATGAAATGATAGCTCAGACGGTCTACGAAGAGTTGATCGCCCGTGAGAATATCGAATGAAAGAACCCGGTCGCCGGCGCGGACTTGCTTGCCCGTGCGCACAAATCGCACGCGTTCCGTGCCCGTAGGTGTGGCCACGTCTTTGTCCACGAATTCGCCGCGAATGAATTTGGCTTCAAGCGCTTCAGCCAGGGTTTGATACCCAGGGAAAAAAGCCTCGCGGATGACCCAGTCGAAATCGAAATCCAGCGGGACCTCCGTGGTGCTCCAACGATCACCGACCAGCAGCCGATACTCCCGGTTTACTGCGGGAAAAATGATCCAGGTGCGACCAGGCACTTCTCGGTATTTCACGAGGCCGCGGGCCTGTCGGGCGATGGGCACGAGAATCTCTCCGTCCGCGCCGGCGTCGAGCGCGCGTCCTCGGGCACCCATGGCGGCCGCGCGCACCACGCGGGCCGCCGGACCGGGTTCGTCGGCCTTGGTTGCGAACACCTCCGGGGTCATGCCGTTGTAGCTCGGCCACATGGAGTTGGTCGGGATCTTAAACGGCTGCACGAAGTACATGCGTATGCCCAGGATCACGATGGCGGCCACCAGGAAGAATTCGATGTTCTCGGTGAAACTGGACTTGGGGTAATGCATTCCGCCGGTGCGGCGCAGCACGGCTTCGAGGGTCTCGATCCCGAGCTTGAGTTTGCCGGCGTCGTCTTTTTCGCGAAGCTGTCGGCGGAGCGAGCCGGTCGCTTCCTGCATGGCGGCAAGATCCTTTTCAGGAAGCACGTCGCGACGATAGTGGAAAATCCGGTCGGCCAGTTCCAGCCAGTTGACCGCCGTGGTCCGCATCTTCTTTTCCACCGAATCGAATAGGCCGAAAAACATGGTCGTGAAAGGTAGGAGCCCGCTTGCGGGCGATGGTTTGAGGGAGGATGTCCGGTTGGGTTCCTGATCGCCCCTGCGCGGGCTCATCCGTTAGTTCTTCAAAATCTGGATGAACGTGTCGGGCGGGATGTTTACCTTGCCGATCATCTTCATCTTTTTCTTACCCTCTTTCTGTTTGTCGAGGAGCTTGCGCTTGCGGGAGATGTCGCCGCCATAGCACTTGGCGGTCACGTCCTTGCGCATCTCCTTTACGTTGTCGCGGGCGATGATCTTGCCGCCGATGGCGGCCTGGATGGCGACTTTGAACATCTGGGGCGGGATGATTTCGGCGAGTTTTTCGCAGAGCACGCGGCCTTTGCCCTCGGCCTTCTCGCGGTGCACGATGCTGGCGAAGGCGTCGACCGGATCGCCGTTGATCATGATGTCCATTTTCACCAGGTCGGCCTGCTGGTAGTCGCCGAGTTCGTAGTCCATCGAGCCGTAGCCGTGGGTGATGGATTTGAGGCGGTCGTTGAAATCGACAAGGATTTCGTTGAGCGGCAGCACGCAGCTGAGCATGACTCGGTTGCCGTCGAGTGTGTCGGTATGGTGGCAGACGCCGCGTTTTTCCATAATGAGCGAGAGGATATCGCCCATCGATTCGTTCGGAATGTGGATGGAGGCCTTGATGGTAGGCTCGCTGATGTATTCGATGGTGCCGGGGTCCGGGAGGTTTATGGGGTTGTCCACCTCGATTTCGTCGCGGGAGTGCGGCTTCACGCGGTAAACGACGGACGGATACGTGGAGATGATCTCGACGTCGTGTTCGCGGCGCACGCGCTCTTGGATGATCTCCATGTGGAGAAGTCCTAGGAAGCCGCAGCGGAAGCCGAAGCCGAGCGCGACCGAGCTCTCGGACTGATAGAGAAACGCAGCGTCGTTGAGCCGCAGGCGACCGAGAGCGGCCTTGAGCTTTTCGTAGTCATTGGACTCGAGCGGATAGAGTCCGCAGAAAACCATCGGGCGGACCTCCTTGTAGCCGGGCAGCATTTCGGTGGCGGGCTGCTTGGCGAGGGTAAGCGTGTCGCCGATTTTGATGTCGGAGGTGTCCTTGATGTTGGAGACGATGTAACCGACGTCGCCGGCGTCGAGGGTCTCGGTCTTGGTCATCTTCGGCGTGAAGACGCCGACCTCCTTTATCTCGGATTTCTGACCGTTGCTCATGAGGACCATCTGGTCGCCGGCCTTGACGGAGCCGGAGAACACGCGGCCGTAGGTGATCACGCCGCGGTAGCTGTCGTAGAGCGAGTCGAAGACGAGGGCGCGCGTGGCCGGATAATGCGACCAGCGAGGCGGCGGGATGCGCGCCACCACCGCTTCAAGAATGTCCTGGATGCCGATGCCCGACTTGCCGCTGGCGAGAATGGCCTCTTCGCCGGGAATCATGAGGATGTCCTCAAGTTGGGTGATGCAGAGTTCGAGGTTGGCCGACGGCAGATCGATTTTGTTGATGACCGGGATGATTTTCAGACCTTGCGCGGTGGCGAGGTGGGCGTTGGCCACGGTCTGCGCCTCGACGCCCTGGGCCGCGTCGATCAACAGCACGGCGCCTTCGCAGGCGGCCAGCGAGCGAGAGACCTCGTAGGCGAAGTCCACGTGGCCGGGCGTGTCCATGAGGTTGATCTTGTAGCGCTGTCCGTCCTTGGCCGGGTAATACATCGTCACCGGATGCGACTTGATGGTGATGCCGCGCTCCTTCTCGAGGTCCATCGCGTCAAGATGTTGTTCGGTGAGCACGCGCTGCTCGACCGTGTTGGTGTATTCCAACAGGCGGTCGGACAGCGTGGTCTTGCCGTGGTCGACGTGGGCGATGATGCAGAAATTACGAGTAAGGGAGACGTCCATGCGTTCGTGCCGAGGAGTCCCGCGTTGCGGGACTGCGGAGGCGGTTGATGTGAGTTAAGGGGCAAGCGTGAGCCGACCCCTCACCGCATTCAAGCGGCTAAATCGGAAAACTCGGCGAGACTCTTCACCACCCAAGCTTTGTCGGTGCGTTTGGCCAGACCCGCCAAGACACCGCCCGGCCCGAGCTCCAGAAACGTCGTGGCCCCGGCCGCTACCGCCGAGCGCATGCAATCTTCCCACAAGACCGAAGAGACGACCTGTTTGACCAAGGCCTCGCGCATGGCGGCCGGTTCGGACACCGCCTGCCCGGTCGTATTGGTGAAAAGGGTGAGTTGCGGGGTGTGGAACACGACCCCTTGCAGGTAGGTGGCGAAGGCGGCGCGGGCCGGTTCCATGAGGCGACTGTGGTAGGCGCCGGCAACATTGAGGGGGATAACCTTCTTGATGCCGCGGTCCTTGGCGGCGGCGGCGGCGGCATCCACCCTCGACTTCTCGCCGGACACGATGATCTGGCCGGGAGCGTTGAAATTGGCGGCCTCGATGTCGAACGCGGCGCAAAGATCGTAAATCGTGGCACGCTCCTCGCCCAGAATCGCGGCCATGCCGCCGGTGGTCTGCTCACAGGCAAGCTGCATGAGCCGGCCACGCTCGGCGACAACCTTCAGGCCGGTGGCGAAATCAAACACTCCGGCGGCGGTCAGCGCGGTGACCTCGCCGAGGCTCAGGCCGAACGCGAACTTCACGTCGTCGAGTTTCCCCTGTTCCTTAAGAATCGAGTGCAAGGCCATGCCGTGAACGAAGAGAGCAACCTGACAGACTTTGGTCTGGGTTAATTCGGCGTCGGGGCCTTCAAAGCTGACCTTGACGAGATCCCAGCCGAGGACGCGGTTGGCCTCGTCGTAAAGGGCCCGCGCGGTGGCGGAATTTTCGTAGAGGGACTTGCCCATGCCGACCTTTTGGGCGCCTTGTCCGGAGAAAAGAAGTGCGGTAGCCATGTTGAGAAACGAAAACGGCTAAGGACACCCCTCCCCGAAACCAAGCCCGAAAAGCACGCGGCCGGGCGCGGGCCTTGCGGAAGGCTTATGTTTTGAAAAAGATACCCTTCAGATTCATCTCAAGCGCCTGCGGATTGGGCGAGAAGCGCAGCGCTTCGGCCTTGCTGATGGTGCCCGCCTTCACGAGGCGATAGAGGTCGCGGTTGAAAGAGAAACTCGACGAGTCGGAGCCCGATTCAAGCAGTCCTTGGATTTTCTCAAACTGGCCTTCGAGAATCAGGGTCCGAACGACAGGATCCGCGCAAAGGATCTCGTTTGCGGGAACGCGTCCGCCGCCCTCCATGGTTGGAATGAGTTTTTGGCAGATAAATCCCCTCAGGGAACCGGCGACCTGCCGGCGGGCCTGAAGTTGTTGCTCCGGCGGGAAGAACTCAAAAAGGCGTGTGAGCGACTGGGCGACCGTGGCGGCGTGCATCGTCGAGAGCACGAGATGGCCGGTTTCTGCCGCCGAAATGGCGGTCTCGAAGGTTTCACGGTCTCGCATTTCGCCGATCAGGATGATGTCGGGATTTTGGCGCAAAACCGATTTGATCGCCAGTTCGAAGGTCGGCACGTCGAGGCCGATCTCGCGCTGTTGGAAAACGGATTTGTCATCCTGGAAAGTGAACTCGATCGGGTCCTCCAGCGTGACGATGTGTTTGTCGGCGTTCTCGTTGATCCACCCCAACATGGCGGCCATGGTCGAACTCTTGCCGGAGCCGGTCGCTCCGCACACGAGCACGATGCCGTCCTTGGCCTTGGCGAGATTGAGCAGCGGTTCGGGGTTCAACCCCAGGTTGGCGAACGTCGGAACCCGGCTCTTGATGTGGCGCATGACGATACTCGCCGTGCCGCGTTGGTGGAAGCCATTGACGCGGAAACGTCCGATGCCTTCGGCCGAATAGGCGAAGTCCACCTGCCCCTCCTCCTCCCAACGTGAGCGGAAGACTCGCGGCACATGCGTGTCGATAAACTCGCGAACCTCGACGGCGGTGATTGGGTCCATGTCCACGGGTTTCAAGCGACCGGATAAGCGCACGTAGCCGGGCTTGTTGGATTTGATCACGATGTCGCTCGCGCCGCTATCGACGGCCAGTTTGAGCAGTTCGTTGAAAATTTCCGTGGTTTGCGACATGCGGGCGGGGCGGATAAAAAACGTTGCGGATTTGGTAAAGTGGGGTGCTGTGCTGTGCAAGGTATCTTAAGTAAACCCTCCATGAAACTCCGCCCTCTTACCGGCACGATCACCGCGCTCGTGACGCCCTTCAAGCCAGATCAGTCTGTCGCCTACGACGACCTCAGCAAGCTCGTGGAATTTCAGATCAAATCGGGTGTCAACGGTCTGGTGCCCGTCGGTACCACCGGCGAGTCCCCCACCCTTTCCCACGAGGAACATCTCGACGTCATCCGCGCCGTCATCGCGGCCACGCGCGGCCGGGTGCCGGTCATCGCGGGCACGGGTTCCAACTCCACCAAAGAGGCGATTGAACTCACCGCCTTGGCCACCGAAGCAGGTTCCGACGCCGTGCTGGTGGTTGCCCCATATTACAACAAGCCCTCCCAGGAGGGTGTATACCGCTATTTTGCCGCCGTCGCCGAGGCCACCGACAAGCCGGTCATCCTCTACTCGATTCCCGGACGCTGCGGCATTGAGATCGGGGTGCCGGTCGTGGAACGTCTGCGCGCCAAGTATCCCCATGTGCGCTTCATCAAGGAGGCCGGCGGCTCCGTTGATCGCGTTGACCAGATCAAGCAGGCCTTGGGCAAGGACATCACGGTTCTCAGCGGCGACGACAGCCTCACCTTGCCTTTCATGTCGGTCGGTGCCGAAGGTGTGATCAGCGTCGCTTCCAACCTGTTCCCCAAGGACGTGGTGCAACTGGTCAACGCCGGTCTCGCCTGCGATCTCGCGAAGGCGACCAAGCTTCATCGGAAGCTCTATCCGATCTTCAAAACACTCTTTATCGAGCCCAATCCCGTGCCGGTGAAATATGCGCTCACCCGGGCCGGCATCATCAAGTCGGACATCGTCCGTCCCCCGCTCTCCGAGCTCACCAAGGCCAGCGAGCAAACCCTCCTCTCCGTCCTCAAGTCTTACGGTAAATAATCACATGGCTCTCCGCATCGCTCTCATCGGGTCACGTGGCCGCATGGGCCAGGCCATCACCGCAGCCGCACATGAATCGGGTGCAGTCATCTCTGCGGCCATAGATGCCGGTGACGATGTTGCCGCCGGCATCGCGCAAAGCGACGTCGTCATCGATTTCAGCTCGCACAAAATCACCGCCGAAATCATCCGCCTCGCCGCCGCAGGCCGGAAGCCGCTGGTGATCGGTACCACTGGCCACCCCGCCGACGAAAAAAAGCACCTTCTCGCTGCCGCCGCCCAGATGCCGTGCGTGTGGTCGGGCAACTACTCGGTGGGCGTAAACCTCCTGTTCGCACTCACCAGACGGGCCGCGTCCGTTCTCGGCTCCGACTACGACGCCGAGGTCGTCGAGATGCACCACCGCTTCAAGAAAGACGCACCCAGCGGCACCGCCGCGCGCCTCCTCGAAATCATCCTTGAGGAGCGCAAGCTGACCGCCGAGGCCCTGCGCCACGGTCGCGAGGGCATCACCGGCGAACGCACTTCCACCGAGGTGGGAATCCATGCGCTGCGCGGCGGTGACGTGGTGGGCGACCACACCGTGATGTTTGCCGCGCTCGGGGAGCGTCTGGAACTCACGCACAAGGCGTCCGACCGCGGGATTTTTGCCCGTGGCTCGATCCGCGCGGCCCACTGGATCATCGGCCGGCCGGACGGCGTTTACGACATGCAGGACGTGCTCGGCCTGCGCTGATTCCGCGCTCGAGCCATGATCACCTCCATCCAAGGCCTTTTGGCTGCGGCGACGCCGCTTCACGCGATCATAGAACTCAACGGGCTCGGCTACGAGGTGAACATTCCCGTGACGACGGCCGAGAAATTGCCCGCCGTCGGAGCCACGGTAAAACTTCACACCCTGGTGATCTACCGCGAGGACGCACAAACGCTCTACGGGTTCGCCACCCCGGCGGAGCGCGATTTTTTTCGCCTCATGATCGAAAACGTGACCGGTGTCGGACCCAAAATGGCGCTCACGATCATGAGCAAGTTGTCCCTGCCATCCTTGCAGAGCGCGATCAGCTCGGGCGACATCGCCACCCTCGCCAAATGCCCCGGCATCGGCAAAAAGACCGCCGAACGCCTGGTTGTCGAGTTGCGCGCCAAGGTCGGCGCAACCGGCTCGACTGAAACGGTCTTTACGGCCGGCACCGCGACCTCCGAGACAGCCCCGGCGGTTCCCGCCGACACCCGCATACGCGACGCCGTGCTTGCACTCAACACGCTTGGCTACAAGACCGCAGACGCCGACGAAGCTGTGCGCCGGGCATCGATATCACTCGGCCCCAAGGCAACGACCGAGCAGCTCATCAAAAAAGCCCTCGGTTCGTAAACCCGCGCGTCAGATAATTAGATTCACCGCTGGAATTGGAAGGCGGCGAAAGCCGCGTTCCCTTGGGGTGCAGAGCGGCTTTGATATACACGATTTTCAACCGGCAAGGCGGAACGGCTGGCGAAGGCCTCTTCGTCCACCACGACACTGCTGGCGGGGAGTTGATCCACGCGCCGCATCCACTCGAGCGCCTCAGGGTCGTGGGCGGCGATCTCCGCTTCGCGGACGCTGCGAGTCACGCCGAAACCGGAGGCGGACAACGCTGGATGAAGCTCCACCTTGCGGGTATTTTCCGAGGATTTGGCTACGGTCGAGACTGCTAGCGATAGAGCCTCCGACGCTGCGGTGCCTTCGCTGGGTTGAAGTGCGAGGGGATCTGTTTCGGGTGCGAAGTCGGATCGGTTTACCACGAATAGCAACGTCAGGCAGGCCGCCGTTGCCAAGGCGCCGAATGCCCCCGTGTAGGCATGTTGCCACCCCCTGTGCCGGGGCCGGGCGATCTTGCGCTCAGTCTCTTCAAGCGATTGCAGGAAACGGGAGGCCACGGGCGCAGCGGAACGCGCGTGCCCGCCGAGCAGGCTGCACCCGCGCTGCAGGCGGCAATATTGGTCATAGGTACGCCGGCGATCAGGGCTGGCCAGCACCGCAGCTTCGAGCTCGGCGGCCTCGGCGGGCCCGAGTTGGTGGTCCACATAGAGATTGAGCAGTTCTATAAATCGATGGTCTTTCACTTGAAGTCCTTTCCGATGGCCTCGCGCAGGCTTTCACGGGCGCGGGCGATGCGACTTTTGACGGTTCCGACGGAGATTCCCAGTACCTCGGCGATCTCCTCATAAGCCATGTTTTTGACGTTTCTGAGAATCAGAACCTCCCTGTGCTTGGGGCTGATCTTTTCCATGCCGAACGCGATATGGTCGACCAGCTCCTGGGTCACCGTGATATCGCCCGGGGTGTCCATTTCGGTGGCAAACACCTCGGAAAGCGGGGTGTCGTTGTCTTCGCCGACGGGCTGGTCGAAGGAGACGGTCTTGTCCCGTTTACGCCGCCACCAATACCAATAGCGATTACGCGCCAGGTTGGTGGCTATCTGGTAAAGCCAAGTCGAAAAGGCGGCCTCGCCCCGGAAGTTGGCCAGGCCACGATGGGCGCGGATAAACGCGTCCTGGGTCACCTCCTCGGCGTCTTGCTGATTGCGCAAGAGCTGGTGGACCATGCCATAGATACGATCCCAATAGCGGCCGACCATTTCATTGAAGGCGGCCTCGTCGCCGCCTTTGAAACGATCAACCAGCATGCGATCCAGGGCTACTTCGTGAGCTTTGGTGGTCATAAGTTCAGCCGAAGTATGACGGGCGTATTTTTCGATTGTTCCCAAATTTTCTCCGTTAGGTTGGAATGGCTGATGATCGCGAGTGACGCCAAGGCGTGTGTGAGCGCCAAGACATACCACCTGACATCAGCCATCAATCCACAAAGGGGATTGGGGGAAAAAACACTTGCCAAAGCGGGCAGGTGAAACCAATTCAAACCCTCCCCGGTTTGGGGGTCGATAGCTCAATGGTAGAGCAGCATCCTTTTAAGTTGTTGGTTCTGGGTTCGAATCCCAGTCGACCCACCACCGATCCCGGGCTCCCCCTTACTTTAGCGCTTCGTATGTTGCGAAGGAGGCGTAGACCACCCCGATCAGATTGTCCCGCGTGACCCTGTCCCCGTCTTCGGATTGGTTGTTGAGGCCTTGCACCCGCCACCCGTCGGGCTCCTGGGTCAAAAGCACATGCACGACACGTCGTCCGGTGCGACTTAGGTAGGCGATCTGCATGCCCGGCCGCAGCTCCGCGTAGTCGATCTTGGCGAGCACCAAGACGGTGTTTTCACCGTAGATCGGTCGCATCGACTCCCCGCTGCCAATCACAATCTGGCGGGCGTCATCGCCGCCGGCCACGCGCTCGGCGTCCTTCCATGCTTGGAACTTACCCACGTCCGTCGATGGAGGCGGCAGTTTGGGGCGGGTGCGCCGGGGCGGATCGGACACCGGTTCGACACAGCCTCCAAGAGCAGCCGCCAACAGCACTCCCAGCACTCCTTTTTGCAAACCGCGACGTTCCATAGGCGACAATTACGGATTTTCGGCTAAAATCTGAATGTTTTGTAGAAAAATAGCATATAAACTAGACGCCGCACTTTGGTTATCCACTTTTGTGCCGTAGTTGCTGTCCGTCACCCTATTACCAATTCCTCGACCAGCCCAATGAAACGACTTGTCATCATCGAAGACCAAACAGCCATCCGTGAAATGCTGGTGGAGATACTCCGGCTCGACCCAAACTATCAACTGGTGGGCGAGAGCGGTGAAGGCCAGAGCGCCCTCGCGCTTTGTATCGAGGCTAAGCCGGATCTGATCGTGCTTGATGCAAAACTCCCCGGACTGAACGGCGTGGACCTTTTACGACGACTCAACAAGCAGCTGAAAAACGTCCGGGTGCTGGTCTTCTCCGGGCATGAGAACCCAGTGCTTGTGCGCGAGATGCTGGAAGCCGGCGCCCACGGTTTTGTGGAAAAAACCGCCGGACTCTTTGAGTTCAAAAAGGGGCTTGAGACTGTCGCCGGCGGCGGAACCTATTTCGGCCCGGCCGTCGCATCCCTCCTGCGAAACGTGGTCGCCAATCCCGCCTCCAGCGCCAATGCGGATTTCCTGACCGACCGGGAACGTGAAATCCTCCAGCTCGTGGCCGAAAGCAACAGCACCAAGGAAATCGCCTCCAAGCTCGATATAAGCGTGAAAACGGTGGACAACCACCGCACCAACCTGATGCGCAAACTGAATCTCCACGATGTCGCCAGCCTGACACGTTATGCGCTTGAAGTCGGCTTGATCGAACCTCGGAAAATAGTTTGAGCCTCACGCGGTTGAGGTCCGCCAGGCGGGCGGATCACCGGCCGATATTCCGACTGGTCAAACTGAACGCGCCAGTGGTATCCGGGACGCCAATAGATCCACGAGTCGTGGATCTCCGGCGATCGGCTCCGTCATTTGTGTATGCAGCCCCAAGCACTCCGCCTCGGCGCTCTGGCAAATTTCCGCGATGTCGCCCCCGGGTCCGGCGTGGCGTCCGGGAGACAGGAATTGCAACGCGATCACCACTTCGCCTTGGGAAAACGGGGGCGTGCGCAGGGCGGTTGCCAAGAGCGGCTCGTTGAAGGCGTAAGATTCACCCTCCCGCCTCTCCATCGAAGCCACGCCGAGCGCTTCGATTTCGTCCCCGAGGCAAAGCCTCAATTGCTCGCCGAGGTGGTTGCGAACATCAGCCACCGCAGGCTGCGGCGAACCGTGGTCCACCAACAATACCTTGGGGCGAGCCCAGTCTTTTTTGCGGGCCGTGACCCTTACCTGATCGGCCACAATCTCCGCTATTCGCCGATCCTTTTCGGCTGTGTCCACCAACCAGGGCGCCATGCACACACGCGCCAAAGGGAAACGCGCGCGCACCGCTCTCAGCCGGGCCGGCACGTACTCGGTCAAAGCCGCGCTTGGTCCGAAAAAAAGAGGGATGAGCAGGACCTCGCCCTCCGGTGCGGATTCAAAATGGGATACAAGCGCGGGTTCGAGCAGCTGCGCAGGCACGCCGCCCAGCGCGTCCGCAGAGACATTGCTGGAATGCAGCAGCGAGACCGCCCGCACCGACACGCCCAGGCGATCGCTCAGGGCGGCCGCAAGACGCCGCAAGCTCATGGTTGACTCGGCCCTCAGGGAGCCGTTGTCGAAAAGGAAGCAGATAGTATCGGAGCCGATGGACACGCTTGAAAAGTTGCGGTTAAATATCTTGCGACCCAAATTGAATGCTTCGTAAGGTCAAATACTGTCGTATTTTTATCGTTCACCCATGAACCTCACTATCAAGAAACTCAGTTTTGTCGTTATCGCCGCCGCCGTTGTCCTTGCCGGCTGCTCCAAGAAACCGAAGCGCCCGGATCCGTCCTCCACGGTCCTCGGTCCCGACGGTGGCCTCTCGGGCGCCTCCATTGGCGACGCGGGCATTGCCCCCGGCACCGACCTCGCCGGTCGCGGAGCCAACGACCTTGCCGGTGGTGATCGCGAAGCCCTCAAGGCCCAGACAGTCTATTTCGACTTCGACAAATCCGCCATCAAGCCCTCCGAGCGCTCCAAGCTGGAAGCCGCCAAGGCCTATCTCGAGGCCAACCCCACCGCTCGCCTGCTGCTCGAGGGCCATTGTGACTGGAAGGGCACCGCCGAGTATAACCTCGGTCTCGGTGATCGTCGCGCCAACGCCGTCAAGGACTTCCTTACGACCTCCGGCGTCGCCGCAGACAAATTCGAGGTGCTCTCCAAGGGCAGCCTTGATGCTGTTGAGAAGGCTGACGAAGCCACCGCAGCCAAGGACCGCCGCGTCGAACTGGTCGTGCTGAAGCCGTAATCCAACCCTGTTTACAACCAAAAGCCCCGGAGAAATCCGGGGCTTTTTTGTGCCCGTTTGGTTAACGGCGATTACGGGTTGGCGACCGCCATACCGAGCGCGAGGACCTCACCGCCGATCAGCGATCGACTCCAGGATTCGCTCCGAGGCACGAATGCCCTTGGCCATCACGTCCAGATTAAAGCTTTCGTTCGGAGCGTGCAGGTTGTCCTCGGGCAGAAAGAGACCCATCATCACGGAGTCGAGACCGGTCACACGTTTGATGTCGGCGATGATCGGCACGCTGCCACCCTCTCGCAAGTAGAGTGGCGGCTTGCCGAAGACCTCGGCGATGGCCGTGTCGGCCGCACGAAATGCATCCGCAAGCACCGGAGACTGTTCCTTGGGCGTATTGGACCGGTCGGGCGGCACGACCACATAGGGCAAACCCTGATGCTGGTCGATGATCTCGAAGGTCACATCCGACGGCATGCGCTCGCGGATGGTTCGGTAAAGCAGGTCGCGGATTTTTCCCGGACTTTGGTTGGCGACCAGGCGGCAACTGATTTTGACGAAGGCCTTGCTGGGTATGACCGTCTTGGTGCCCTCGCCCTGATAGCCGCCGCCAATTCCGTTGAATTCAAGCGTGGGCAGCACGCGAACAGCCTCAAAGGGGGTGTAGCCCGGCGGGGTATGAAAGGCCGGAATGCCCAAAAAATTTCGATACTCCTCGGGGTCTGAACCCAGTTTTCGGATCTCTTCGCGCTCCCAGGGTTCCACCGGCATGACGTCGTCGTAAAACCCCGGGATGGCCACCCGCCCGTCGGGAGTATGCAGCGAGGCGCACAGTTCGGCCAACGCCTGGATCGGGTTGCGCAATACGCCGCCGTGGAGCCCGGAGTGCAAATCACCCTTGGAACCGGTCACGACGACGTCGCAGAGCACGAGCCCGCGCAGTCCGCAGGTGATGACGACCTGGTCTTCCCGGGGAAGGAGCGTATCCGAAAGATAGACCAGATCGGCGGTCTTCAGGCGATCACTGTAAGCTTCGAGAAACTTGGGGAAACTCGGGCTGCCCATCTCTTCCTCGCCCTCGATCATGAACGTGATGCGCAGCGGCAGATCGGGGCGACGCTCCAGCAGGCGCGCGACTGAGGCGATATGCACCATCAACGGCCCCTTGTTGTCGGCCGCTCCTCGCCCGTAGATGCGATTGCCGCGGATTTCGGGCTCAAACGCGGGTGATTTCCAGAGATTGAGCGGGTCGGCGGGCTGCACGTCATAGTGGCCATAAACAATGACGTGCGGCCAGGCGGGGTCCTCGCCCCGGGATGCCAGGATGATCGGATGCAGGTCGGTATTGATGATCTCGACCTTGAAGCCGATCGAGGTCAGCAGGTCCGACGTGAATGCCACCGCGCCATTCATGCCGGCCTTGAAGGCCGGGTCGGCGGAAACGCTGGGATGGCGGATGAAGTCCTTCAGCTTTTCGACTGGATCAAACATGCCGGCGGACCTTAACAACCGCGGCGGTTCCGGCCAGACTTGTTTTCAGTCTCCGTGGCCTTTGGTCCGCTTTGATTCTCTTGCATTTTATCCGTGTAATCCACCCGCCGGCCGGACAATCCTCTCACTTTCCAATCCCATGCGCTTCCACAAATACCACGCCCTTGGCAACGACTACATCGTCTGCGACCCTGTTGATTTTCCCCAATGGAAAACGGGGCCTTCCGTTGATGAGATTCGAGTGATCTGCCATCGCAATTTTGGCGTGGGTTCGGACGGCATTCTCTGGGGTCCCCTGCCCTCGTCCAAATCTGAGTTCGGACTGCGCATCTTCAATCCCGACGGTTCCGAAGCGGAGAAGTCGGGCAATGGTCTGCGGATTTTCTCCCGTTACCTCTGGGACCGGAAGCTCGCCGAAAAGGACACCTTCACCATAGAGACGCCTGGCGGGCAGGTGCAGTCGGTCATCAAGGACAACGGCAAGTTGATCACCGTGGACATGGGCTCCGTGAGCTTTGTGAGCACCAAAATCCCCCACGTCGGCCTCGAGCGCGAAGTCATCAACGAAAAGATCACCGTGCTGGACCGCACTTTTACCTATTGCTCGGCGACCATCGGCAACCCCCATTGTGTGCTTCCCTTGACAGAGATCTCCGCGGAGCTCGCCCACAAATACGGTCCGCACCTGGAGACCCACCCCAACTTTCCCCGCAAGACCAACGTGCAGTTTTTGCAGGTTCTGGATCGCAACAATATCCGCATCGAGATCTGGGAGCGCGGGGCCGGCTACACGCTCGCATCCGGGAGCAGTTCGAGCGCGGCGGCCTCGGTGGCGCACAAGCTCGGTCTCGTCGATGCCAATGTCATCGTGCACATGCCGGGCGGCCAGATCGGCATCGAGATCGGTGAAAACTTCGCCATCCGCATGACCGGCACCGTCAACAAGGTCGCCGACGGGGTCATGCATCCGGAACTATTCGCGGTTAAAGTCTGAACTGAGCGCAAAAAAGGCCCGCCGATCAGGCGGGCCTTTGATTTTCCTGAATACCGGCGAAGCGGTTGGTTCAATACTTGACCGAGCAGCCGTAGGGCTGAGTGGTGGGCTTGGCGACGGGTTGGCCGGATTTGACGGCGGCGAGGGCGGCTACGGCGTAGTTCTCGGCCTTGGGTACATCCTCGGGGTCGGCCGAGCGAATGCTGTCGATGGCACCGTTGTAAACGAGCGTGCCGGCGGCGTTGATCACATAAATCTGCGGGGTGGTCTTCGCGCCATAAAGCTGGCCGACCTTGCCATCCGGGTCACGCATGTAGGCAGTGGGCGAAGCCTTGGTTTTGGCCGTCCAAGCGGCTACTTGGGCTGGGGAGAAATCGCCCTGCTTGCCGGCCGCAGCCGAATTGATGGAGAGCCAAACCACGCCCTCGGACGTGGCTTTTTTCTGCAACGCGGGGATGTTGTCGGTTTTTTCGTAGTGCTTGACCACGAACGGGCACTCGGGATTGACCCACTCAAGGACGACCGTCTTGCCCTTGAAGTCGGACAATTGATGGGTGGTCCCCTTGATATCGGTCAAGGTGAAGGAGGGAGCGGACTGGCCGACCACTGCTGCGGCCTGCAGTCCCGTCGCGAACAACGCTGCCATAATGGCTGCGGAAACGATACGAAGGTGTGATGTGAACATAACGATTGGTGTGTCTTGGGAACGTGAGAAGAGTTCCGACCAAATTACGGAGATTGCTGAAGGTGCAAATCGCAGCATCATTATATCCATAAGAATTGTCGCGGATTACTGCGATTTGTCCGGGCGTACCCACTCTCGAAACGCGTAAAAAAAAACCGCATATCTTCCGTTTTTTGCGCCGCATCGGTGGTCGTGGAATGGTCAGGCATGCAGCAACGCGCCGAACGAATAAGCTCCTTCCTGTGGCACCGCTGCGATGGGTTTCCGCACGACGGTGATGTTTTGCCCGATCGGAAAAGCCGGGGGCTCGCAGGCAAGCACCTCCCGGCATTGCAAACGTCGCTGCTGGAGTTCATCTACGCATTGTTAGCCCACCAAGCATCCGTTGAATGATGTCAGCCGCCCTCACCCAGAAATCATATGGAGCAGCCGCCTGGGGCGTGCTCGTGCTCGCCGGGCTTGCGGTGGCCGCCCTGTGTGTGCACTTGTGGCCCGAGTGGCTTCAGAACCCCGACCTTTCCCACGGGCTTTTCGCACCGGCGTTGTTTGGGCTGCTGATCTTTGAGGGACGTCGGCGCGGTTCCATGCGTCATCCGGCTGACACGGCCTGGCGACGTGGCATTCGTGCCGCCGTTCTCGTGTTCGGCGTGGCCGGGGTGATCATCGCCGGACTCTACTCCGTAGCGATCGACTGGACCCATCCGCTGGTGGATTTCTCCTTGGCAATCGGAGTCGCGGCGCTGCTGCTGGGCGCGCTTTTGTGGCTCTCGATCGGCTCGGTGCGGGTGCTGCCACTCAACTGGCCGACCGTGCTCGCGGCGGGCCTATGGCCGCTCTGCGCGCCGATCCCCCCGGGTACCTATGCGCGGCTCACGATCCAGCTGCAACTTTGGGTTACCCAACTGGTGCTGGAGGCCTTGCATCTTCTCGGTATCGCCGCATCCACGGCGGGAAATGTCATCCTGCTCGCGCATACCAGCGTGGGTGTGGAGGAGGCGTGCAGCGGAGTGCGCAGCCTTTTTTCGTGCCTGGTGGCCGCTCTGTTCTTCTCGGCCGTGTGGGTACGCAAACCGTGGGCCCGGCTGTTGCTGATCGCCCTCGCCCCGATGCTCGCTTTTGGCATGAATATCGTCCGCTCCCTGACGCTGACCTTGCTGGCCAACGCAGGTGTGGACATCGGCGGAGCGTGGCATGACCTCACCGGTTTCGCGGTGCTGGGGACAACCTCGTTGATTCTTGGCGGCTTGGCGCTCCTGCTGGAAGAGCAACCTGCGGCCGAAGACCAGATGCGGATGCCCACCGGCCACCCCGGCCGTGCTGCGACGCCTTGGGGGCTGTTATCCGCCTATGTCCTGGCGGGTGCGTTGGTTGCTTTTTTCGCCTTCCATACACGCAGCCCGGTTCGTAACGAGGTCGCGACTCCGAACCTCGCGGCGATATTGCCCTCCGGCCCCGCCAGCTGGGACGTTGTGCATACGGAAAATCTTTATCAATTCACCCCCGTTTTGAAAACCGAGCACCTGATGCAACGCACTTATGTGCGTGCCGCAACCACGACGGCCGGTGGAGATCCGGTGCAGATAACGGTCTATCTCGCCTACTGGGAGCCCGACCGTGTGCCGGTAAGTCTGGTCGCAATGCACACCCCCGAGGCATGCTGGCCCGGAAGCGGTTGGATAAGCGAAGCTCGGGCGCCCAGCGAGCAGCCGTTTACCGTCGGGCAACGCACCTTGTCGCCGCCCGAATACCGACGCTTCTCACAAGCCGGGCTCAGCCAGAATGTCTGGTATTGGCACCTTTATGCGGGCCGTTCCATCACTCAGCTCAACCCCTACTCCGCCCCCGCGTTGCTGTCCTTCGCCTGGCGCTACGGTTTCCGTGCCGGCGGTCCCCAATGGTTCGTGCGTGTTTCGAGCAACCGGCCCTGGGGTGATATCCGCGAAGAGCCGCTGCTTGCGGAAATCATCGACCAACTCCAGCCCCACGGTTTGTAGTTAACCATCGTCATGCTTTTCCGACTGACCTCCCGAGAGCGCTTCGCCCTTGCCGTAGTCGCCCTTTTGCTCGCCCTTGGTGCGCTGGGATTGGCGGTGCTATAACGTCATCGCGGGCATCGTCGGCAAATTTTTCATTGCCGCGTCCCTTCCGCCGCCAACCATCCCCCGACCGTGGCTTCCGAAACCGACTATCGCATCAAACTCCCTGTCTTCGAGGGGCCGCTCGATCTCCTGCTTTTTCTAATCAAGAAAAACGAAATCGACATCTATGATATTCCGATTGTCTCGGTCACCCGCCAATACATCGACGTTCTGCACTCGATGCAGCAGCTGGATCTGGATATCGCCGGAGAGTTTTTTGTCATGGCGGCCACCCTGATGGAGATCAAGAGCCGCATGCTCCTCCCCCGCGGCCAGGCCGCCATCGATCCCAACGCCGGCGAGGAAGAGATGGATCCCCGCTGGGAACTCGTCCACCAGCTGCTCCAATACAAAAAATTCAAGGAGGCCGCCACCAAGCTCGACGAACTTGCGGTCTTCCAACGCGACCTGCTCGCCCGACACGTCTCCGAGTTGTCCGTGGTCGAAGCCGAACGCCCGCTCAAGGCGGTGGACCGCATCGAGCTCTGGAACGCCTTCAACATCGTTCTGCGCCGTCTCGCCGAAAAACTCGTGGTCGGACAGATCCAGGACGAGCAGATCACCGTGGCCGACAAGATGGAGGACGTGCTCGCATTCATAAGTACCCGGCGCACGTTCGTCTTCACCGAACTTTTCGCGGACCGCCCGGTCACCGTCCGCCTGCTCGTGGCAACCTTCATCGCCGTGCTTGAGCTCACCCGATTGGGCAAGCTTCGTGTACGCCAAAACGAGGCCTTCACCGACATCGAATGCAGCGCCCGCGACGATTCGGCCCCGCCGCCTTCGCCCGCCACCGACGAACCGCCACCGCGACCGGAGGATTTCCAAAAGCCGCTTGAAACGCCGGCGGTAGCGGACACGTTTTCCTCGTGAGCAAGAAACCGTCACCATCCCCCCGCAAGCGCGCCGCCAACACCACCGGTCTCCTGGGTGTCGGCCTCGATAACGAAGACGGCCACAAACGGATCACCCGAGGTGAAAAATTCGTCCTTGTGGGTGGCTCTGCAGAAACACACGGCCGCATGACCGAGACCACCATCAAAACCTTCGAGGAGCTCAAGCGGCGCGACAAACAACTCGAGACCGTCGACCCGCGGGAGCTGGCCGAGATCATCCACAAATCCACCCCGAATTAAGTGCATCCCTCATAATGACGGAACGGGACGCCTCCCCCTCTTCACCTGAAACGGCACCCAAGCTCCCCGAACGCCCCGGGTTCGTTTCACCCATGCCTCCGGCCGTTAAAAAATCCGACGCCCCGGTGCCGCTCTATGTGACCGTAATCACCGGAATAGCCGCATTTACAACCCTCGTTTTTTCAGTCCTTTTGTTCCTTAAACGCTAAACCACCATGTCCGAAAAAATCGCCCACCTGACCACCGCAAACTTCAAGACCACCGTCTCAGCCCCCGGCCCCGTCCTTGTGGACTTCTGGGCTCCCTGGTGCGGCCCCTGCAAAGCCATAGCCCCCATCCTCGACGAACTCGCCACCGAACTCGCGGGCAAGGTCATCATCACCAAGGTAAACGTGGACGACAACGACGCCATTTCCGCCGAATACAACGTGCGCGCCATTCCGACCATGCTGCTCTTCAAAGACGGTAAAGTCGTGGAGACCCTCGTGGGCATGATGCCCAAGGCCACGCTCAAGGAAAAGCTGCTGGCCAAGGTTTAGGCCGTGTTTCGCATTAAAACCGAGTGAAACGTATCGGTAAATTAGATACTTTTCCCTTGGCCAAGACTTGATTTTAATTTCTTATTCCATTGTAAATCAACAACCAAGGTTCGTTCTGGCCGATGGCGACTGGAACGAGCGCTTATAATTCAGACCCATAGGGAAGGCCTGACTGGGGTGAAACGATGCGGACGCACCAGTCCACTTATGCGGCTGATGATCGAGGCGATCCTGTGGATTTTGCTTTCAGGAGCGCCCTGGCGGGACCTGCCGGAAGCTTGTGGATCATGGCAAGGCGCCTATGGATGGTTCCGGGCATGGACTAAAGGCTGTCTGTGGTCGTCAATTCTGTGCATCCTGACCGACCGGGAACATGACGATGAGCAGGTGATGATTGATAGCACCTCGATGTGAGTGCACGCCCACTGGGCCAACCCCGCCGGTGGGCAAGTCGCTCAGGTCATGGCCCGTTCCCGCACGAGTATTCTGTAACATATAATGTTTCGGATTAAGGTGGATAAGTTTGATGCGGGCGTCCTCGGTGGTGAAGCGCCAGTTGATGGGGGCGCCGCGCTGGTTGCGGTGCCGTAGCCAAGCGGCCACTTCACGGCGCATGGCAGTGATGTCGGGGATGCGTCGATCCAGGCACTGACGGCTCAAGGCACTCAGTTCGATCTCGGCGATGTTCAACCAGCTGCCGTGTTTGGGAGTGTAGTGGATTTCCAGTTTTTCGGCCAGTCGCCGAGCCTCGACAGGCGGGAAGGTTTCGTAGAGCGAGGCAATGCTGTGGATGTTAAGTTTGTCCACAACCAGACGCACCTTGCTGGCCTTGGGGTATCGTTCATCGAGCATGCCCTTGATGAAGCGAACCCAGTCCTGCCGGGTGCGACGCTCGCTCACCTCGACGTGGCGGCGGCCGGTTAGCGGTTCAACTTCAACCAAAAGCATGGCGACGCCGTTGCGCACATATTCGTGATCCATGATCCGTGCCTGCCCGGGCGCGGCGGGAATCGGCGGCTTTACCTTGCCGACCATCTGCTTGCGAGACTCGTCCATGCAAACGACCGGAAAGCTTGAATCGTGCGGCAGCCGGTACACCTCCAAGACATCCTACATGGCGGCTGCGAAGGCCGCATCGTGGTCCGGCGGTATCTTCCAATACTTGCTCAGATGAGTCTGCAGTTCGTTTTTTTAGCGACCGCTGCACGGTCATCGCCGAAACCGAATCGGCAATCTTTAGTTCGACGAGCTTCTCGTCCAGGAGCCTGACGGTCCACCGTTGGTATCCGCTCGGAGTCTGTGAGCAGGCCAAGGCGGTCAGACGTGTGTCAAACTAACCATCAAAAATTGCCGCCCTGGGCTTGCGGTGCGGCTTGCGCGCAAGCGCCGCCGATAGACCCTCTTCCACAAAGCGCTGCTTGAGGTGCTCGATGGTGAGCGTGCTCACTCCCAGTGCTTCAGCCACATCGGCCACCTTCCAAGCATCATCCGACTCGCCCGCATCGGAGCAGTAAAGCTCGCGCGTAAATGAACTTTGCCGCCGTGGATTTACCATTGCGGGCAAGCTCGGTTAACTGCTCCCTCGCCGCTTGTGTAAGCGTGACTTTGTCACCGGTTGGCCATGCTGGAAATAAATCGATTTTCGGCCTCAGCATCAATGCGAAATGTATCATGATACAGGATACTGCGTTCGTTGGTCTGACAACACCGTTCTTGCCCGGATCATGGCCTTGGACAACGTCCGCGCCCTGCTCCGATCCCCGCTACGCCCACGGGCATCACCGCCACCGCGTACGCCGCCGGTGAGCTTGCCCGTGCTTGGACGTCCGGAGACGCCGCCCTGAAGGCTATCTCCTCGAATACCGCGTCTTCGGTGACGGTAGTTGGCCGACGCTCACCCCCGCGCCCTCGTCCTCAGCCACCAGCTATACGCATTCCGGCCTCACGGCGGGCACCACCTACGATTACCGTCTGAGCGCAACGAATACCTACGGCTCCTCCGGCACCATCCCGGCTAGCGACATGACCGGGACGCCTCTCCAAGCCTGTCGCGTGAGCAACTGTCTCGCTCTCGACGGCCCCGCCGCATCGGCCAACACCGCCGATCCCTACGGAGACGGCCTCAACAACCTCTTCGAATACGCCCTCGACCGCGCGCCGCTCACTCCTAAGTCTTCTACGCCGACCACCGCCTCGGTGGTCGGCACCGGCAAACTTCAGATCACCTTCCTCCGCGCCCTCCCAGCCAGCGAACACACCTACTCCGTCCAAGCCAGCCGCAACCTCGTTAACTGGACTGGCCTCGCCGTCAACCCCGGCACCGTCGGCCAAAACGTCACCGTTACCGACGCCCCCCTCAGGTGCCACCAGACGTTTCTTGCGACTAAAACTGCAGCATCCCTATGTAATCCCCGCTCCGATTTAATAGCGCAGGCAAAATGATCTTAGCGAAACACCTCCCACTCTATTTCTTTCTCGGTGCATTGGCCCAGTGGGTGACTCCGAACACCCTTCATGGAACGGCCACCCCGCCCCCCGCCGCCTCCGAGATTTACGCCCCCAGCCCGCTGCTCACCGGCCCCTCCCCCCGCTGGCTTCTTCCGGACACCCCTATTTCCACCCTGCGCACCCGCGTCACCCAGACGGCCTACCTGCCGATCTGGACACAGCTCTCCACCACCTCGACCACGTTCGCGAACTCCACGCCTCCCGCTACCGTCGCCTCCCTCGTCGAGGACCCTTTCCGCGCCCACGCAAAAAACCTCGGCACCCTCGCCCTCGTTTACCTCGTCGAGACGGACCCAGCCAAGCTCACCACCTACCGCAACGGCCTCACCAAGTGGATCGACGCGGCGGTCTCCTGGCCGCAAAACTTTGATTCCAGCGACTCCACCCCCGAC
>CAIRBK010000075.1 GCA_903876795.1 uncultured Verrucomicrobiota bacterium | reverse complement strand
GGAACAACTCAAAGCCGGCTACACCCGCGTAGCCGAGTGGCTCGCCTCAACTGCGCCGCAGTTGAAAATCTCACCGCCTCTTCCCGTCCCAATCCCCGCCTCCGCAACTTAAAACCTTCCTTCAACTGCGCATTTTAGGTTCATTGCGTACTTTTATAACCGAACGTTGCTATATCGACAAGATTTGTATGCGTCCGGGCGTTAAAAAGCCGCAGGCGTTGGGCCTGCGGCTTTGGGGTTTGGCCAAGGGGGCCGGAAACTACCGGGTCAGCTCGCCTCGGGTGTGGCGACCTCTTCGGCGGGAAGCTCTTCTCCGAAGGGAAGAACAATCCGCAGGTTCTTGTAAATGGGCAGACCCGTTCCTGCCGGAATGAGGTGTCCCATGATAACGTTTTCCTTGAAGCCCTTCAGCAGATCGACCTTGCCAAGCGTTGAGGCGTCCGTGAGCACGCGGGTCGTCTCCTGGAAGGAGGCGGCCGAGATGAACGACTCGGTCTCGAGGGAGGCCTTGGTGATGCCGAGTAGGATCGGCTCGGCCTCGGCCGGCTTGCCGCCCGCTTCTTCGAGACGCTTGTTCTCGGTGAGGAACGCGGCGCGGTCCACCTGCTCTCCCCAGAAGTATTCGCTGTCGCCCGGATCGGTGATACGGACTTTGCGGAGCATCTGGCGGATGATTATTTCGATGTGCTTGTCGTTGATCGTCACACCCTGCAAACGGTAGACCTCCTGCACCTGGCTGATGAGGAAATCATACAGCGCAGAGGGTCCGAGAATCTCAAGGATCTCGTGGGGATCGGCAGAGCCTTCCGTGAGGTGCTGGCCCTTATGGACCACGTCGCCCGGTTGCACAATGATGTGTTTGCCGGTCGGTATGAGATGCTCCTCCTCTTGGGCGGTTTCTTCGTTGCGAACGACCAGCTTGCGCTTGCCACGCAGCGTGCCTTCAAACGAAACGACACCGTCGATGCGCGCCATCTCGGCGGCATCCTTAGGACGACGAGCTTCAAAGAGTTCGGCGACGCGAGGAAGACCGCCCGTGATGTCCTTGGTCTTGGACGCCTGTCGCGGGGTCTTGGCGAGCAGTGAGCCGGGGGCGATGATGTCACCTTCCTGCACGGCGATCTGGGCACCGACCGGAATGGCGTAGGCGGCGATGGGCTTGCCGGCGTCGTCTCGAACCTCGATCTGAGGATTGAGGTCTTCCTTGTGCTCGATGACCACCGTGGCGATGCGACCCGACGATTCGTCGAGTTCGCGCTTCACAGTGACACCGGGGATCATATCCTTAAATCCGAGAGTGCCGCCCTTTTCGGAGAGTACGGGGATGTTATAGGGATCCCACTGGGCCAAAACGGCGCCCTTCTCGATCTTCTCGCCGTCGCCGACGTGAAGGAAGGAGCCGACCACGATGTTGTAGGTCTCGAGCTCGCGGTCATCGGCGTCCACGATCTGAATGGTGCCGGTCTTATTGAGCACGATGGCCGCACCATCGGCCGTTTCCACGAGACGCAGGCCCTTGTAACGAACGATGCCGGAGCTGCGGACACGGATCTCGGGGGTCTTGAACCCGCCGGAGGCGACACCACCGATGTGGAACGTGCGCATCGTGAGCTGTGTGCCGGGTTCGCCGATGGACTGAGCGGCGATGATACCGACCGAGTCACCCTGCTTGGCAAGTCGGTTGGTGGCGGGGTTGATGCCATAGCTCTTTGCGTCGATGCCATTGGGGCTGATCGACGTGAGCGGAGACATGATCTTCACGCGCTCGATGCCGGAATCGACGATCTTGGTCGCCATTTCCTCGGTGACAAGCTCGCCGGCCCCGACCAGCAGTTCGGACGGGTTGAGCGGGTTGTAGATGTCGTCCGAGGAGCAGCGGCCAACGATACGCTCGCGGAGGTTAACGATTTCATCGTCGCCCTCGAAGATGGACTTCTTCCAGATGCCGTCACGGCTGCCGGTGTCTTCCTCGGAAATGATAACGTCCATGGCGACGTCGCACAGCTTGCGGGTGAGGTAGCCGGCGTCGGCGGTCTTGAGCGCAGTATCGGCGAGACCCTTGCGGGCACCGTGGGTCGAGATGAAGTACTCGAGAACCGTGAGGCCCTCGCGGAAGGACGAGAGAATCGGGCGCTCGATGATTTCGCCTGAAGGCTTGGCCATGAGACCGCGGGTGCCGCACAGCTGGCGAACCTGCTGTTTGTTACCGCGCGCACCGGAATCCATCATGATATAAACCGGATTCACCTCGGTGCGGCCGTCGTTGTTTTCCAACTTGGCGAAAACGGCCTTGGCGATCTTGTCGGTGGCACCGGTCCAGATATCGACGACCTTGTTGTAGCGCTCGCCGTCGGTGATGATGCCCTTGTTGAACTGAGCCTCGACCTCGGCGATCTTCTTGCGGGAATCGATGACGATGTCCTTTTTGTCCTCCGGGATGATCATGTCGTCGATACCGATCGAGATGCCCGCCTGGAACGCGGTTTGGAAACCGAGTTCCTTGAGTTTGTCGAGGGTCACGACCGTCTCGGCGTCACCGGCCACCTTGTAGGTGTTCAAGATGAGGTCGCCGAGCTTTCCTTTCGGAACGGGGAAGTTCACAAAGCCGAGACCGGCGGGCCAGATCTGATTGAAGATCACGCGGCCAACGGTGGTGCGGAGTGTTTTCTTTTCGGAGTTTCCGAAAACGGTCTGCCTGCCCAAGTCGGGGTTGGGAACCTCAACCCAGTCGTGGACCTTGAGGGCACCGTCGGCCTTGGCGAAGAGAACCTCCTGGAGGCCGGAGAGCAGCGGCACATGCATGCCCTTTTCGGGCTTCTTGCGAGGCTCGATAGTGAGGTAGTAGGCACCCAGAACAATGTCCTGCGAGGGCGTGAGGATGGGCTTGCCGGAGGACGGCGAGAAGATGTTGTTCGTCGCCATCATGAGGAGTTTGCACTCCATGACCGCCTCCAAGGAAAGCGGCACATGCACGGCCATCTGGTCACCGTCGAAGTCCGCGTTGTAAGCGGTGCAGACGAGAGGGTGGACGCGGATCGCCTCGCCCTCGATGAGGACGGGCTCGAACGCCTGAATGGACAGACGGTGGAGGGTGGGAGCGCGGTTAAGAAGAACCGGGTGGCCCTTGGTCACTTCCTCCAGAATATCCCAGACCTCGGGGGACTTCTTCTCGATCATCTTGCGGGCACCGCGGACGGTGTGGACGAAGCCGAGTTCCTTGAGGCGGCGGATGATGAACGGTTCGAAGAGAACGAGCGCCATCTTCTTGGGAAGACCGCACTGGTTGAGCTTGAGCTCGGGACCGATTACGATGACGGAACGGCCGGAGTAGTCCACGCGCTTGCCGAGCAAGTTTTGGCGGAAACGACCCTGCTTACCCTTAAGCATGTCCGAGAGGGACTTCAGGGGACGGTTGCCGGCGCCGGTGACTGGCCGGCCATGACGGCCGTTGTCGAAGAGGGCGTCAACAGCCTCCTGCAACATGCGCTTTTCGTTATGGATGATAACGTCGGGCGTCTTGAGCTGCATCAGATTCCGCAGGCGGTTGTTGCGGTTGATGACGCGGCGATAGAGATCGTTGAGGTCGGAAGTGGCGAAACGACCGCCCTCGAGGGGCACCAGCGGGCGGAGGTCGGGCGGGATCACCGGCAGAACTTCGAGAACCATCCACTCAGGACGGGACTGGGACTGGATGAAGCCTTGGATGACCTTGAGACGCTTGGAGAGTTTCTTTTTGATCTGCTTGGACTTGGTGGCGCGCATCTGCTCCTGGAGCTCGGCGACGGTCGCCTCCATGTCGGTCTTCACGAGGCAGTCACGTACGGCCTCTGCGCCCATCTTGGCGACGAAGGAGTCGTCACCATATTCGTCGAGAGCCTGGCGGTATTCGACGTCGGTGAGGAGCTGCTTGAGCTCGAGCGGGGTCTTGCCCGGATCGACGACCATGTAGTTCTCATAGTAGATGACGCGCTCGAGGGAACGGGCGGTCATGTCCAGGAGAAGGCCAAGGCGCGAGGGCATCGACTTGAGGAACCAGATGTGCGCGACGGGCACGGCCAGCTCAATGTGCCCCATGCGCTCGCGACGGACGCGGGAGATGGTTACTTCGACGCCGCAACGATCGCAAACGACGTCCTTGTATTTGATGCGCTTGTATTTTCCGCAGGCGCACTCGTAGTCGCGGACCGGGCCGAAAATCTTTTGGCAGAAAAGACCGCCCGGCTCGGGCTTGAAGGTGCGATAGTTGATCGTCTCGGGGTTCTTGACCTCGCCCTTGGACCAGGCGCGGATCGTCTCGGGCGAGGAGACGGTGATGGAAACGCAGTCGAACGGGCTCTCTTCCAGACCGAGCGCGGCGCGAGTCTCCTCGCGGGCACCGGCGGCAACTTCGTTGGGTTGAATGCTCATGTTGAGTTATATCCCTTTGTATTCGTTAAATGGTGACCTAAGCCGGCTCAGGCGGTGAGACCGCCGAAGGCGTCGCGTTTGTTGAGCTTGATGTCCAGGCCGAGGGACTGGATTTCCTTGATCAAGACGTTGAAGGACTCGGGAGTGCCCGCGACCAGCGTGTTGTCGCCCTTCACGAGCGACTCGTATATCTTGGTGCGACCCTGCACGTCGTCTGACTTGACGGTGAGAAGCTCCTGGAGGGTGTGCGCGGCACCGTAGGCCTCGAGCGCCCACACCTCCATTTCGCCGAAGCGCTGGCCGCCGTACTGGGCCTTGCCTCCCAATGGCTGCTGCGTGACGAGGGAGTAGGGACCGACCGCGCGGGCGTGGATCTTGTGGGACACAAGATGGTTCAACTTCATCATGTAGATGTAGCCGACCACGACCTGCTGATCGATCTTCTCGCCGGTGCGACCGTCGAAGAGGGCGCTCTTGCCGGTGGTGGGCAGGCCAGCCTCCTTGAGGTATTCGCGGACCTTCTTTTCGGGAATGCCGTCGAACACCGGAGTGGCGACCTTCATGCCCAGCTTGGAGCACGCCCAGCCGAGATGCGTCTCCAGAACCTGACCGACGTTCATGCGCGAAGGCACGCCGAGGGGGTTCAAGCAGATTTCAACCGGGGTGCCGTCCGGCAGGAACGGCATGTCTTCCTGGGGCACGATCTTGGCGACCACGCCCTTGTTGCCGTGGCGGCCGGCCATCTTGTCACCGACCTCAAGCTTGTGCTTGGTGGCGATGTAGACCTTGACCTGCTTGATGGCGCCGTTGCCGTTGTCCTCGCCGGCCTCGATGCTGTTGACCTTGCGCTCGCGGTCGGTTTCCAGCTCGTCGAACTTCGACTGGTAGGAACCGATGATCTCCATGATCTTGATTCGCACTGGGGACGGGTCGATCTCGACGTGCTTGGAGACGGCGGCGAGTTTGCGGAGGAGCGTCTTGGTGATCTTGCGGTTGGCGGGGATGATAATCTCGTTGGTCTCGCCGTTGATGACGTCGAGCGGGATCTTCTCGCCGAGTAGAATGTTGGACAGCGCCTCGGTCAGACCTTCGCGGAGCTTGTCCATCTGGGTCTTGTAATCTTCCTGAATCTGCTTGGTCTGGCGGCGGCGGTCGGAGGGAGAAAGTTTCTCCTTCTCGAAATCGACGCGGCTGGAGACCTTGACATCCATGATGATGCCGGCGACGCCGGACGGGACAACGAGGGAGGTGTCCTTTACGTCGGCGGCCTTCTCGCCGAAGATCGCGCGGAGAAGTTTTTCCTCGGGAGCGAGTTCGGTTTCGGACTTGGGCGTGATCTTGCCGACAAGGATGTCGCCGGGCTTCACTTCCGCACCGATGCGGATCACGCCGTTGTGATCGAGGTTCTTGAGGGCCTCTTCGCCGACGTTCGGGATGTCGCGGGTGATTTCCTCCGGCCCGAGCTTGGTGTCACGGGCGGTGACTTCGAATTCCTGGATGTGGATTGAGGTGAAGATGTCTTCCTTGAGCACCTTCTCGGAGATCAGGATCGCGTCTTCGAAGTTGTAGCCGTTCCAAGGCATGAACGCGACCAGCACATTGCGACCGAGAGCCATCTCGCCCTTTTGGGTTGAAGGACCGTCGGCGATGATCTCGCCAGCCTTGATCTTCTGGCCCTTGTCGACGACCGGCTTCTGATTGAAGCAGGTGCCGGCGTTGGAACGCATGAATTTGCGGAGCTCGTAAACATAAACGCCGTTCTTGGCATCGGTCTTGGGGCTCTTCTCGAAGTTGCGGGGAAGTTCGCCGTCCTTGGTGACGACGACCATTTTCGCATCGACGTAGGCGACGATGCCGGAGTCCTCGGCGACCACCACGATCTTGGAGTCGCGGGCGACTCGCTCTTCAATGCCCGTGCCGACGAACGGCGACTCGGCCTGGAGGAGGGGCACGCCCTGGCGTTGCATGTTGGCTCCCATCAGCGCGCGGTTGGCGTCGTCGTGCTCAAGGAACGGAATCATACCCGCAGCGATCGAGATGACCTGCTTGGGCGACACGTCCATGTAGTGAACCTCGGAAGCGGGCACTTCAAGGAACTCGCCATCCTGCCGGACGGTAACCTTGCCGACGAAGTGGTTCTTCTCGTCGAGCTCGGAGTTGGCTTGGGCGATGACCTTGCCCTCTTCTTGGTCGGCTGTGAGGTAGTCGATCTTGTCGGAAACCTTGCCGTCCTTGACCACGCGGTAGGGAGTCTCGATGAAGCCGAACTCGTTGACGCGGGCGTAGGTCGAGAGGGAGTTGATCAGACCGATGTTCGGACCTTCGGGCGTTTCGATCGGGCAGATTCGGCCGTAGTGGGACGGGTGAACGTCGCGCACCTCGAAGCCGGCGCGTTCGCGGTTGAGACCGCCCGGCCCGAGCGCGGAGAGACGACGCTTGTGCGTCACCTCGGCGAGCGGATTGATCTGGTCCATGAACTGCGACAGCTGCGACCGGGCGAAGAAGTCGCGGATGACGGTGGTGAGTGCCTTCGGATTGATCAGCTTCTGCGGCGTGATCGAATCGACGGACTGGTCATACATGGTCATGCGCTCGCGAACGAGACGCTCGGTGCGGCTGAGGCCGACGCGGCACTGGTTGGCGAGAAGCTCGCCGACGGTGCGGACGCGGCGCGATCCGAGATGGTCGATGTCGTCCACCACGCCCTCGCCACGTTTGAGGCGGACAAGATACTTGGTGGCGGCGGTCACATCGCCGGACTCGAGGATGCGCTGCTCTAGATCAACCTTCAGGCCGAGCTTCTGGTTGATCTTGTAACGACCGACGCGGCCCAGATCGTAGCGCTTCGGATCGAAGAACAGGCGCTTGAGAAGGGCCTTGGCGTTGGCGGTGGTCGGGGGCTCGCCCGGACGCAGGCGCTTGTAGATTTCCTTGAGGGCCTCCTCCTCGTTGCGGGTCGGGTCCTTCTTAAGTGCGCGGATGATGGCGCCTTCGTCGGAGGACGTATCAATCACGCGGATGCTGGCGATATCGTGCTTCTCGAAAGTGCGCACGATCTGCTTGGTGAGGGGCTCGAAAGCACGGGCGAGCACGACACCCTTCTGGGCGTCGATGGCGTCCTCGACGAGGACGAGCGTGGAGACGTTTTCAAGGTCGAGGGCCTTGGCGATCTTGATGTCCTTGATCTCGTAGAAGAGGTTCAGGATATCGATGTCGGAGCTGTAACCAATGGCGCGGAGCAGTGTTGTGATGAGGAACTTGCGACGACGACGGCGGCGGTCGAGGTAAACGTAGAGCAGGTCGTTGTTGTCAAACTGGACCTCGAGCCAGGTGCCGCGGTCGGGGATGATGCGGAAAGAGTGGAGCGGCTTGCCGTTGGCGTGAGGGGCAACCTCGAAGGCGATGCCGGGTGAACGGTGGAGCTGGGAGACCACGACGCGCTCGGCGCCGTTGATGATGAAGGAGCCCCGCTCGGTCACCATGGGGATCTCGCCCATGTAGATCTCTTCGTCCTTGATGAAGTCTTCCTCGCGGAGGCGGAGTTTGACGTAGAGGGGCACTGAATAGGTGATGCCCTCGCGTATGCACTCGATCTCGGTGTTCTTGGAGTCGCCGAGGGTGTAGGAAACGTATTCGAGTACCAGACGACCGTCGTAGGATTCGATCGGGAACACCTCGCGGAACACGGCCTCAAGCCCTTGGGGCTTGCGTTGCTTCTCGGGGATGCCCTTTTGAAGGAAATCGAGATAGGACGTGATCTGGATTTCGATCAGGTTCGGCGGAACAATGACTTCACGGAGTTTGCCGAAGTTGATACGGTCGGATTGGTTGCGAACGGCCATGGGTGATCCCGGTTTGTAAGAGAGGAAAAGGGCGGAGAACCCGCGCGAAAAAGCGCGGTAAAATCAGAAGCCAACCCCCGGAAAGGAGTCGGCCAAAAACGAAAACAAAGAACGAAAAGGGAAAAAGGCAAAGGACAGGCCGCGCGAAAGCACGGCCTGTCCCGAAAACTGAAGACGATTTAGATCGTTAAACTCCAAGTGCTTACTTGAGTTCGACCTTGGCCCCGGCGGCCTCGAGCTTCTTCTTGATTTCCTCGGCCTCGGCTTTGGAAGCGCCTTCCTTGACGGGCTTCGGAGCGCCTTCGACGAGGTCCTTGGCTTCCTTGAGGCCAAGGCCGGTGATGGCGCGGACTTCCTTGATGACGCCGATCTTGTTGGCACCCGCCTCGGCGAGGACAACGTTGAACTCGGTCTTCTCCTCGGCAGGAGCGGCACCGGCGGCGGCAGCGCCACCCGCAGGAGCGGCGGCGACGGCGGCGGCGGCGGAAACGCCCCACTTGCCTTCGAGATCCTTGACGAGGGCGGAGAGTTCGAGAACCGACTGGCCGGAAAGCCACTCGATGACTTGGTCTTTGGTGATGTTGCTCATGGTATTGACTTCCTGGGGCTAACTAGCGGTTTCGGGATTGAAACACGTTTAAGAGACGTATCCCCTAGCCTGCCCCTTTGGATTTTTTGTCTTCTTGAGGACCCCGGTACAAACCGGTGCCCTCTCAAAATGGTGTTGGTTGGGTTAGGCAGCGGGTTGCTCTTTTTTGACCTTGGCGTCGAGGACGCGAACGAAGGCGGCGGCGTTGCTGGTGAGCAAGCCGAGGAACTGCGCACGGAGGGCATCGAACGGAGGCAGATCGGCGATCGCAGCGAGGTCCTTGGCGGAGACGAGTTTCTTCTCGAGCACGCCAACCTTCACTTCGAGCTTTTGCTTCGAATCGAAGAACTTTTTGAGGATCTTGGCGACGCCGGCCGGGTTCTTGCCGCCAACGAGGATGGCGGTGGGACCGGACAGAGTGGCCCCTTCAAACTCGGGCAGACCGAGGGCCTTGGCAGCCACGCGGAGGGAGCTGTTCTTCACGACGTGGAACTCGGCCTTCTCGGCGGCGAGGCTGGCGCGGAGTTCGGCCACATCGGCCACGGTCACCTTGGTGAAATTGGCGAGAATGACGTAGTCGGACTTCTTGAGGTGCGACTCGACTTCGCTGATCAGATATTGTTTTTCGGCTCTCATGGGTAGGGTCCCGATTAGTATTTGCTGTATTCGGTTGAGGCGATGCGGACACCCGGGCTCATCGAGGAAGAGAGGGTGATGCTCTTGACATAGTTACCCTTGAAGGAGGCGGGCTTGGCCTTGCTGATGGCATCGAGGACGGCCTGGGCGTTCTCGAGGATCTGGGCGGGCGTGAAGGAACGCTTGCCGATGCCGACGCCGATGTTGGCGGCCTTGTCCATCTTGAACTCCACGCGGCCAGCCTTAACGGCCTTGATGCCGCCAGGGATGTCGTCGGTCACGGTGCCGGACTTCGGATTGGGCATGAGTCCCTTCGGGCCGAGGACGCGGGCGAGAGTGCGAACCTGCTTCATTGCCTCGGTGGTCGCGATGGCGACGTCGAAGTCGAGCCAGCCTTCGCTGACCTTCTTCATGAGCTCGGCGAGGCCGGCTTCATCGGCACCGGCCTTGAGGGCTACTTCTGGAGAGTCGGTGAAAACGATGACGCGTACCTTCTTGCCAGTGCCGTTTGGCAGAGGGGTGGTGCCGCGCACCATCTGGTCGCCTTGGGAGGCATCGACGCCCAGACGGACGGAGATTTCGACGGTCTCGTCGAACTTGGCCTTGGGGAACTTGGAAAGGACCTCGACGGCTTCAGTCAGAGGATAACCTTTCGTGAGATCAGCGGCCTTGAGGGCGCTGACGAAGCGTTTGCTTTGTTTTACGGGCATTAATGACTCCTTGCGGTGCGAACGTCCTTGGGAGGACTCCCGCGTTGAGTTGGTTTAGGTTTCTAACGGGAAATTAATCGACGACTTCGATGCCCATGTTGCGGGCGGTGCCGGCGATGACCTTGATGCCGGCGGCCTCGTCCTTGGCGTTCATGTCGGCCTTCTTGATCTTCCAGATTTCGGCGAGCTGCTTCTTGGTGACCTTGCCGACCTTGTCCTGATTGGGCTTGGCGGAACCGGAAGCGATATTGGCGGCCTTTTTGAGAAGGACCGACGCCGGGGGAGACTTGAGGATAAACGTGAAGCTCTTGTCGGAATAAACCGTGATAACCACCGGCAAAATCATGCCGTTTTGGTCCTTGGTCTTGGCGTTGAATTCTTTGCAGAACGCCATGATGTTGACGCCCTGGGCACCCAGTGCGGGACCGACGGGAGGCGCGGGATTAGCGGCGCCGGCGGGTAGTTGGAGACGGATGTAACCTTGGATCTTCTTGGCCATGTGAGTAAGTGAATTGGCGGGTGTTTAGTGACGTGTGGTTTGCTGAACGTCGGCGGTGTCAAAGAGGGCGTCGGCTCACTCGGTGAGACGTTGCACCTGCCAGTATTCGAGCTCGACCGGAGTGAACCGGCCGAAAATGGAAACGGAAATCTTGAGTTTGCCGCGGGCAGGATCGATCTCGTCGATGCGGCCGGTGAGGTTGGCGAAGGCTCCGTCGGTGATCTTGACCTCTTCGCCTATTTCGTAGGAAACCTTGGGCACTTCCTTGCCGTTGGCCTCGGCGATGCGCGCCTTGATCTCATCTATCTCGGCCTGACGAAGGGCTGCGGGATTTTCGCCTCCGACGAAGCTAATCACTCCGGCGACCTCCTTGACGAAGTACCAAGGCTTGTTGATCAGGTGCTTGTCCTCGTAGAGGCGCATCTGGATAAACACGTAACCAGGATAAAGCTTGCGGGTCTTGGTGGTTTTCTTGCCGTTTTTGACCTCGGAAACGACTTCGGTCGGCAGGAGCACGTCAAAGATGTAATCATCGAGCTCTTCGGCCCTTTTGAATTTCTCAATGTAGGCCTTCACCTTGTTCTCCTGGCCGGAGAGGGTATGGAGGGCGAACCATTGGGCGCCGGCGGGCGCGGTCGTTTCGGTGGACATGAACGTCAGAAAAGTCGGGATTAGCTGACCCAGGAGGTGAGGAGATCGACGACCTGATACAGGGCGAAGTCGCTGATGCTGGTAAATACGCCGAGGATGACGGCGGCCACAATGACCACGATCGTCGAATCGCGCAGCTCGGTCTTGGTGGGCCAGGTGGCTTTCTTAAGCTCATCGACCATCTCGCCGAAAAAGATGCGGGTGCTGCGGAACGGGTTCTTCATTTAAAAAAGTGGCAGGCGCGGAGGGAATCGAACCCCCAACCAACGGTTTTGGAGACCGCTACTCTACCAATTGAGCTACACGCCTGTGGGTTGTTTTTTAGACGACGCAGCCGAGGCCCCTTTTACGAGGCCTCGGCGGGCGTGTTCTAAACAAGTGCTAAGATCTTATTCGATGATCTCGGTGACGCGGCCGGCACCGATGGTGCGACCACCCTCGCGGATGGCGAACCGCTGTGTCGTCTCAATCGCGATGGGAACGATGAGGTCGATCTCGACGGCGATGTTGTCGCCGGGCATGATCATCTCAACGCCCTTCGGCAGGTTGACGATACCGGTTACATCCGTGGTGCGGAAGTAGAATTGTGGACGATAGCCGTTGAAGAAAGGCGTGTGGCGGCCGCCCTCTTCCTTGGAGAGGACGTAGATCTCGGCCTTGGCCTTCTTGTGGGGCTTGATGGACTTCGGGGCAGCCAGGACCTGGCCGCGCTCGATGCCGTCCTTGTCGATACCGCGGAGGAGGATACCGACGTTGTCGCCAGCCTGACCGGAGTCGAGGAGCTTGCGGAACATTTCGATACCGGTGACGACGGAGGTGGAAGTGTCTTTGAGACCGACTATCTCGACGGTGTCGTTGACCTTGATGATGCCGCGCTCGATACGACCGGTGGCGACGGTGCCGCGGCCAGTGATCGAGAAGACGTCTTCAACGGACATCAGGAAGGGCTTGTCGTTCTCGCGCTGGGGCTCGGGGATGTCCTTGTCGATGGCATCCATGAGGGCGGTGATGGCGGCGTTGCCCTCGGGCTTGTCTTCAAGAGCGGCGGTGGCGGAACCACGGACGATCGTGGTGTTGTCGCCGTCGAACTGATACTTGGAGAGAAGCTCGCGGATTTCCATCTCGACGAGATCGAGGAGTTCCTTGTCGTCGATGAGGTCGACCTTGTTGAGCCAAACCACGATCTTCGGAACGCCCACCTGGCGGGCAAGTAGGATGTGCTCGCGGGTCTGGGGCATCGGACCGTCGGCGGCGGAGACCACGAGGATCGCACCATCCATCTGGGCGGCGCCGGTGATCATGTTCTTCACGAAGTCGGCGTGGCCGGGGCAATCGACGTGTGCATAGTGGCGCTTTTCGGTCTGATACTCGACGTGAGCGACCGAGATCGTGACGATCTTGGAGGCGTCACGGACGGTGCCGCCCTTAGCGATGTCCGCGTAGGTCTTGACCTCGGCGAGCCCCTTGCGCGCCTGAACGGCAAGGATGGCGGTCGTCGTGGTGGTTTTGCCGTGGTCGACGTGGCCGATGGTGCCAACGTTGACGTGGGGTTTGGTGCGTTCGAATGTGCCTTTAGCCATGGTGAAAAGTGAAGTGAGTGGTGTGAATGATCTTAAATGTAGCTTTTAGCGTTGTATGACCTGGAGCCCAGAATCGGATTCGAACCGACGACCTCGTCCTTACCAAGGACGTGCTCTACCAATTGAGCTATCTGGGCGTGACTAGGAAAGGTCAAAAAACGAGAAAAGGAATGGTGACCGTGGCGCGCTGTTTTTGGGCCGTCAACTGCAATCTTGGCTTTTTTCAGGGGAGTTTAAGGGCCAACACGAAATGCGTAAAAACCTTCGGGCAGTCTTTCACCAATGCGCAGGTTTCTTTTCAGTTGGGAACGAAAAAAATCATCGACCTCACTGAAGCCCGAGCTGGAGGTGACCACGAGTTCGCCAACAAGGCCGGTCCGTGAAACGGCACCCAGCAACTCCAACGGCTGCCAATCCGCCTCGGGCGGGACTGGCATCGACGGGATGTCCAGCGTCAAAAGAATACTGCCTCCCCTGGCGGCCACCGCTTCCAAGCGGCCGACCCGGTTCTCCAGTCCACCCCCTTCCGAATCTAATCGACCCATGGCCACTGGCGAACCGGCTCTCTCCGTAAGCCGCAGCCCCTCGAATGATCCGACAGATACCTTGACCGTTGGCGGGAAGATCAACGGCGACTTCTTGGTAAACTCGGGCTCGATGATGGCAAATGGGCCGCGCGCGCCCGGTTTTACGCCTTCTGGGAGGGCCGGATCGCTGCTGTTCATCGCCGAGGGCATGAACATCGGCGAGGGATCGTAGGCGGCGAGTTGCTCGGCAAGCAGTTCACCCTGGAGCGCGGGGTCGATCCGCGCCAATCCCAGTGTCGGCCGACTGGCAGTCGAGGCGGAACCCGGGGCGTCGTCCGGCGGTTGCAGCCAGGCTGTGGCACCGACGACGATGATCGCCACCACGGTGCTCACCGCCACCCAGGGAAAACGTTGCGTCGTGCGCATCGGTTCAACGCAGGGGCTCGGCGGCGATCTGCACGGAGGCGAAGCCGGCGTTTCGCGCCATATCATAAACCTCGGTGAGATTCCGTGTGGTCAGGCTGGCGTCGGCCTGGACGAGGAGTCGCAACCCCGGATGGCCGCGCGCCCTCTCCGTCAAGTATTGGCGCAAGCCGGGGAAATCGACCTTGGCCCCCTCGACGAAGGCCAGGTCCGCGCCCTTTATGGCGATCACCACATCCGTGGGCACGGCTCCAGCGACGGCCTCCGGCATCTCCGGCACTCGGAAGTCCACGCCCAGCCCCGGCGACAGCACAAAGCGCGAGCCGAACAGCACAAAGAACAACGCGATCAATCCCGCATTTACGTAAAAAAGGATCTCGAAGCCGCGAGGCGGCGGCCGCAGGCGCGAGGAAAGCTCAAGTGGGCGCGTGATCATGACTCGGAGAGGACGCGAGGCCCGGCGGTCGGTTCGACAGGGTCCTTGCGATAGTCGATCAGCAGGTAGCCCATGATCTCGTTGCCCGCCCATTCGATGTCGCGCACGAGCGAACGCACGCGGCCTTGAAGAAAATGATACGCGAGGTGGGCCGGGATCGCGAGAACCAGGCTGCCGGCCGTGGCCAGCAATGCCTGCCACATCCCGTGCGAGAGCGCCTGGGCGGTGGCGTATTGGCCGCCTTGCATAAACGCATGGAAGGTCGAGGCCATGCCGAGCACCGTGCCCAGCAGGCCGACCATAGGGGCGATCTGCGCAATCGCGGCGATGGAGCCGAGGCGGCGCTCCAGCGCGGGCAACTCAACCACGGCGGCCTCTTGCACCGCGTAGCGCAGGCGCGTCTCGTCATCATGGGCATGGATGAGAGCGGCTTTGACCACGGCGGCGACCGGACCGGGGGTCTCCTCGCAAAGGGTCAACGCTTCGACGATGCGGCGTTTGGCGAGGGTGTTCTTGATGCCGTCCACAAAGGCGGTGGACTTGATCTGCCCGCGATGGAGATAAAACGTGCGCTCGATGAAAAGCACGAGGACGATGACCGCCATGAGCAGCAGCACCCACATCATGGGGCCGCCTCGGGTCAGGATACTGGTGTCGGTGGGCATGGGAAAAACGGTCTAGGATCTGCGGGCGGTGACGCCAACGTCGAACTTCTCAACGGCAGGCCGATTCATGGCGCCGGCCGGCCTCCCGCCCGGATGAAAAGTTCACGGGCGAGTTTGGCAAACGGCAGATTTTTGCGGAGGACGAGTTCGTAGGCGTTGCGGGCCTCCTCCAGGCTGCCGCGCTCGCGGCGGAGGTCGCCGAAACGCAGCAACGCCCGTGCGAGCCAGTAGCGTCCCTTGGGCCCCAGACGGGCCGCCTGCGCGTCGTCCAACAGGTAGGTGGCGACGAGCGCCCACCACACGCTCTCGGCGCGGCCGAAGTCCGGGGCTTTGCCGCGCGTGGCCAACAGATCCCCGAGATGGAAGCCCGCCTCGATCCGCAGATCAACCGACGCCGCCGGCAGGTCCTGCAGCCGCTCCAGGATCGTCAGCGCGCTCTCGTAGTGCGACACGTCCGTCGGCGTGATTTGGGCGCGATGGCACGCCGCCAGGGCCAGCTCGGCCGACAGCACCCCGGGGTGCTGGGCGTAGTTGTTGATGAGAAACTCGTAGGTCAGCCGGGCGCGCGGGAAGTCGTTTAACCGGCGGGCGAGATCGCCTTGTTTGAGCCGCGCATAGAACACCAGCGGACTCGCCGGATAATCCTTCACCAGGCGTTCGAGAATCCGGTAGGCCTCCTCGTAAAAGTCATCCTGCCCGCGCTGCTCGGCGTTGAGCGCGGCGCGGTAGAGCGCATAGGGCGCGTAGTCGTGCTGGCGAAACTCGTCGGCCAGCTCGGTGAGCCGCTTCTGGGCGTCGACGAAGCGGTTGTTTTCCGCATAAAAATCCGCCTCGTCGATGTATGAATAAACTGCGGAATCCGATTGTGGAAAATCGCTTCGCAGCGAAGCCAGAACCTTCAACGCCTCCTCGGGCTGCCCAAGCCGGAAATGCGCCTTGGCCTGCAACAAACGCGTGCTCGCCTCGACTTCCTTGCGCAAGCCGGCGTCGATGCCCTCGAGCGTTGCCGGGAGAGCCGCGATCAACTCCAGCGTCCTGGCGGGAACATCGGCCTCGAGAGAGAGCCGGGCCTGCAACCAGGCCAGTCGTGCCCGCAAAGGAGCCGGCAATCCCGAGGCGAGGCCGCCGCCGCCGGCGATCAGGCGATTGATCCGGGCATAGGCATCCTTGTCCCGGCCGGTGGCCTGCAGCGCCCGCGCAAGCGTCCACTCCGTCTGCCAGCGTTGCACGGCGTCGAGCCGGGGATCGGCGGCGAATTCGTCGAGCAACGCGGCCGCGTCGTCAAGGCGGTCCGCCTGGATACGCGAGATCACGCGCTGCGAGATCAACAATCCCGGGGACACGCCGGCGGGGATTTCGTTGAGCGCGGCCGCGTAGGCCGCCTCGGCCGCCGCATAGTCGCCGGCGCGAAAACCCGCCTCGGCGATCATGATGCCGAGCGCTGCCCGCACGTCGCCGGCGGGCAGCCCGGCCCTGGCCTGCGATGCGTAGTCCGCCGCGGTGCGATAGCGGCGCAGTTCCCACGCAAGATCGGCCAGCAACCCGAGCGCCGCCGGCTTCAGCTCCGAGCCGGGGAACTTCGCGAGCAACGTCTTGGCATCGGCCTCCGCCTGCGCGCGATTGGCCGCGACCGCAGTGTCGGCCGAGCCCAACTTCGGCAGCACGGGAGTGTCTTTTTCAATCAGGCCCAGCTGCGCGCGCACCAGCAAAAGATCGGCCAGGATGGGATGCGCCGGGCTGGCGGTGATCAACGCGTTGAGCCGGGCAAAAAAAACGCCGTCGGCAGCGTCCTTGGCGAGCAATTGCAACGCCACCCGTTGCAGCGTCGGGTCGGCGGCCTCGGCCAGCAGCCCATCAAGGGCCGTGCGGCCCTCCAGTTTTTTCGCGCCGGCGATCAGGCCCAGCAGGATTCGAAAGTCGTCGCGCGCCGCATCCTCGCCGGGGGGCAGCAGTTGAAGCTGCATCCTGAGGAAATCCACCGCCTCGGACACACTGCCTCGTGCCGCGAGCAACGCGGCGTATTGGCGGGCATAGGCGTAGCCGACACTGCGCCCTTGGAAACGCTCGGCGCCTTGCCTGAGCGTGTTGAGTTGCGCGTCCGTGGTCTCGCCGAGGTTCATCCGCGCCCGTTCGCGGGCCAGCAGCAGATACGCGCGCTGGATCTCCGAAACCGCCAGATCGCTTGCCCGTTGATAAACATCGCGGGCCTTGGCGAAATCGGCGGCCGCGTCCGCCAGTTGTCCTTGCAGGAAAAACCACCACGCGCGGTCCGAAACGGGCAGTTCCTCGGGCTTTGATGCCGCCAGTGCCGACCGGGCCGCTTCGAGGCGCCTGCGACCGGCCGCGACCAGGCCCGCGCGCAGGTGGTAGGCCGAGCCCTGGACCCCGGTATAATCCTGCAACGCACGTTCGGCGTCCGCGATCCGCCCCTGATCCAGGCGCGCGGTCACAAGTTCCAAAACCAGCGCGTCGCGCTCCGCACCGAAAAGACGCACCGACTCCAGCTGCTTTGAATAAAGCTCCGCCGCCACCGCCGGCAACCCGAGCTCCATCGCCCGGCGAGCCGCGACAAACGGCCGCAGTTCGGCTCCGGGCGGCACCGGCGCTTCCTGCGAAGAAACCAACGGCACGGCCGCCACGGGTGACTCCACGGCCAGCGCCGAAGAAAACACTGCGGCGAGGCACAGGATGATAAGAGACGGGAGGCGGAACGGCATGCGGGGAGCACGCACGTTGCCCGTCGCGCATGAAACAATCAATCGTGTTGTATCCCTTACGGCTCGCTCCGTCGGTCCGGCCGGTGATACTCGACGGTCGTTCGATCCTCCACAACCACACCCAATGACTATCATTCTTGTCACTTTCGGCGTTCTCCTGGTCCTCGTGGTTCTGATGGCGCTTTGGGCCGTCGGCCTTTACAACGGCCTCGTCACTCTGCGCAACCGTTTCAAAAACGCCTTCGCCCAGATCGATGTGCAACTCACGCGCCGCTACGATCTCATCCCCAATCTCGTCGAGACCGCCAAGGGCTATCTGAAACACGAGAGCGGCACTCTCGAGGCCGTCATCAAGGCCCGCAACATCGCCGCCGCCGCCGCGCAAACCGCCGCCGCCGATCCGGCCGATGCCAACGCCCTGCGCGGCCTCGTCTCCGCCGAAACCGGCCTCGTTGGCGCCCTCTCCCGCCTCATGGTCGTCTCCGAGGCCTACCCGGAGCTCAAGGCCAGCCAAAACATGATGCAGGTCACCGAGGAGCTCACCTCGACCGAGAACAAAATCTCCTTCGCCCGACAGGCCTACAACGATAGTGTCATGGTCTACAACACCCGTCGCGAATCCTTCCCCGCCGTGATCCTGGCCGGCGCTCTCGGTTTCCTTCCCGCCGAACTTTTCAAAATCGAAAACCCCGCCGAACGCGTCGCCCCCAAGGTCCAGTTCTAAGTCGGCGACCGCGTCTCCGCATGGACTTCTTCGAAGCCCAGGCCCGCGCCCGCAAGCGCACGACTCGCCTCGTCGCGCTCTTCGCGGTGGCAGTGCTCGGCACCATCGCGGCCGGTTACGTCGCCGCCTTGGCGCTGACCGGGGGTCTGGGTGTCCGGGGATCTTCGACCGACCCGTTCCCCTGGTGGCAACCCCGCCTTCTGGCCGGCGTCACCGCAGTCACCGTGGCCATCGTGGGCCTGGCCTCTCTGGGCAAATGGCTGCGACTGCGTGCCGGAGGCCGCGCCGTGGCCGAAATGGTCGGCGCCCGCCCTGTGCCTCCGCAGACCACCGACCTCCGCGAGCGCCAGCTGCTCAACGTCGTCGAGGAAATGGCCATCGCCTCCGGCCTGCCGCTTCCCGCTGTCTACGTCCTCGACGAGGAGAAGGGCATCAACGCCTTCGCCGCCGGCCTCACTGCCAGCGACGCCGTCGTCGCCGTCACCCGCGGCACGCTGGAAAAACTTAACCGGGACGAACTCCAGGGCGTCGTGGCCCACGAGTTCAGCCATATCCTCAACGGCGACATACGCCTCAACCTGCGCCTCACCGCCATTCTGTTCGGCATCCTCTTCATCGGACTGATCGGTCGCGGCTTTCTGGGCGGCCTGCGGCACACCCGCCCGCGCTCCGGCCGAGACAACAAAAACGGGGGAGTTATTCTGCTCCTGGCCGTCGGCCTGGCCATGCTTGTCATCGGCTACGTGGGCTATTTTTTTGGTCGCCTGATCCAAGCCGCCGTCTCGCGGCAGCGCGAATTCCTCGCCGACGCCTCCGCCGTGCAATTCACGCGCAATTCCGCCGGCATCACCGGCGCACTCAAAAAAATCGGCGGCTACGCCCTCGGCTCCGGTATCCAGACGGCCAGAGCCGCCCAACTCGGCCATTTCTTCTTCGCCCAAGCCTTTCGCTCCTACTTGGACAATCTTTGGGCCACCCACCCCCCGCTCGACCAACGCATCCGGGCCATGGACTCCTCTTTTGATGGTCGCTACTTCGAGCCGCCGGAAGTGGTCGATGTCGCCACCGAGCCCTGGAGCCATACCGCCCGCCCGGCGATCCGGCCTCGGTCTCCCATCTCCTTCGACCCGCTCGCGCTCGTCGCCACGATCGGAGCCGTGGCCGAGGCGCATACCGCCCGGGCCAGGGAGATCGCCCAATCCATCCCCGAGGTATTGCGGACTGCGGCGCGCACCCCGGTCGGCGCCGCCGCCCTTGTTTGCGGCCTCCTGCTCTCCGCCGATCCGGTGCGCCGCGTCCGCCAACTTACCATGATCACCCGACTTGGCGGCGATGCCATCTCTTCCACACTGCCCCCGCTCGACGACTGCCTGCGCACCCTCCCGGCCGAAGCGCGCCTGCCTCTCCTTCTGCTCACCCCGCCCGCGCTCCGGCAACTCCCGCCAGCCGACCTCGCCCGTCTGCTGGAAACTCTTGACGAACTCGTCCACGCCGATGCCGAGGTCAGCCTGTTCGAGTTCGCCCTGCAAAAATCTCTCGCCCACCACCTCGGCCTCGCCTCCCGCCCCGCCGGCGCAGGCGAAAAACATTCTCCCGCCGAAGTCTCCGCCGAGATATCCGTTGTCCTCTCCTTCGGCGCCTGCCTGCACGCAGCCGATGAATCGGAGGCACTCGCCGCATTCAACGTCGCCACGGCCGTCTTTTCAGGCCTACACCCCCCTCTCGCGCTGCAATCGGCGGGCGCGAGTGATCTCGTTCATCTGGACGCCGCGCTGGACAAACTCGCTCTCCTTCAAGGTCCGGCCAAAAAACGCCTGCTCACCGCGTTGGCCTCCGCGCTGGCCAGCGACGGTCGCATGGATACCGACGAGACGGAATTGCTCCGCGCGCTCTCCTCCGCGCTCGACTGCCCCATGCCCGTGCCGTTACTCTAAGTGTGTTAGGCAGACCATACCCCACCCCGGTCTGTTTTGCAGTGAAACCAAGCACATGCCGGCCGCGTCATAGCTTGGCATACCCCCACCCGCCATGTCTGACCACCCTCATCACAACCACCCCTGTTGTGGCATCTCCACCAACCCCGAGGACTACTTCCTCACCCGTCGTCAGTTTTTGAGCCGCGTCGGTCTGGGCCTCGGCGCCCTTGGCCTCGCGTCGGTCATCGATCCCCTTTCCGCCCTCGCCGGTCCGTCGGCCGTTGGCGGAGGCAACACCCTCCTGCTGCCGCGCGCGCCGCATTTCCCCGCCAAGGCCAAGGCCGTCATCCACATCTTCGCCCAGGGCGCACCCTCCCACATCGACACCTGGGACCCCAAGCCCGCCCTCAACGCGATGAACAACAAGACTCTGCCGGGCGGCGGCGTCGCCATGGGTTCGCCGTTTGAGTTCAAAAAATACGGCCGCGCCGGCATAGAGATCAGCGATGTCTTCGCCAAGACCGCCGCGCACGCCGACGACCTTGCGGTCATCCGCTCCATGTGGACCGACATCCCCGCGCACGATGTCGCCACCGTGTTCATGAACACCGGTTCGCTGCGCATCGCCAAGCCCAGCCTCGGCTCCTGGATCGTCTACGGCCTCGGCACCGAAAACCAAAACCTCCCCGGCTTCATCTCGCTGCGCACCGGCAGCCTTCCCACCGGCGGCGCCGCCAACTACCAGGCCGCCTTCCTCCCCGGCGTTTACCAGGGCTCCAGCGTCAACACCCAGTCGAGCACCGTCGCGCAGATGATCCAAAACATCCGCAACTCCTACCTCCCTCCCGCCGAGCAACGTCGCCAGCTCGATTTCGTCAACCAGCTCAACACCCTGCACCCCTACAACATCCAGCGCGAGGCCGCCCTGGAGACCCGTCTCCAGTCCTACGAGACCGCCTTCCGCATGCAGACGGAGGCCACCGACGCCTTTGACATCCTCAAGGAATCCGACACCACCCGCGCCGCCTACGGCAACACCAACACCGGCCGCCAGCTCCTCATCGCCCGCCGCCTCGTCGAACGCGGCGTCCGCGTCGTCCAGATCTGGCACGACGGCTGGGACCATCACCAGGACCTTGAGGTCAAGCTCAGCGCCAAGGCCTCCGAAATCGACCAACCCCTCGCCGCCCTCCTCAGCGATCTCAAGCAACGCGGGCTCCTCGACAGCACGCTCGTCATCTGGGGCGGCGAATTCGGCCGCAAACCCACCAAGGACCGCAACGGCTTCGACAACCCCGGCCGCGACCACAACGCCAAGGCCTTCTCCACCGTCCTCGCCGGCGGCGGCATCAAGGGCGGCGTGGTCCACGGCGCCACCGACGAACTCGGCGGCGAGGCCATCACCGACAAGGTCCACGTCCACGACCTCCACGCGACCATTCTCAACCGGCTGGGCTTCGACCACACCAGGCTCACCTATCGCTTCAACGGCCGCGACTTCCGCCTCACCGACACCGCCGGCGAGGTCGTCAGCCCCATCCTCGCCTGAACCGCCCGCCGCGCATGAGCCCACGCTTCACCCGGGCGTTCCCCACCGTCTTCCTCGCGCTGCTCGCCTCGCCGCGTCTCCTCGTGGCGGCGGGCGTGAGCGAGCCGCCCCCCCCGATCTCCGCCGAAGACCTCCGGTTCTTCGAGACCAAGATACGCCCCGTCCTCGCCGACCAGTGTTACCGCTGCCACAGCAGCCAGGCCGAAAAAGTCCGCGCCGGCCTGCGGCTGGACACCCGCGCCGCGACGCTCGAAGGCGGTGACAGCGGCCCCGCCCTCGTCCCCGGCAAACCCGACGAAAGCCTGCTCATCGAGGCCATCCGCTACGGCAACCCCGACCTGCGCATGCCCCCCAAGGGCGGCAAACTCCCCGACAACGTCGTCGCCGACTTCGTCGAGTGGATACGTCGCGGAGCCCCCGATCCCCGCGTGACCGCCGCCACCGGCGACTCCTCGACCGCCGCCAAAACCGCGCACGCCTACGCCCCCGCCAAGGACCACTGGTCTTTCCAGCCGGTCGTCCGCCCCGAGGTGCCCGTCACCCGGCACCCGCATTGGTGCCTGACACCGGTTGATAACTTCATCCTCGCCGGTCTCGAAGCCGCCGGCTTCAAACCCAATCCCGCCACCGACCGCCGCACGCTGCTCCGCCGCGTCACCTACGACCTCATCGGGCTCCCGCCCACCGAGGCGGAGATCCAGGCATTCCTTGGCGACACCTCGCCCGACGCCTACGCCAAGGTCGTCGATCGCCTGCTGGCCTCCCCGCACTATGGCGAACACTCCGCCCGCGACTGGCTCGACCTCGCCCGCTTCTCCGACACCAAGGGCCAGGTCAACCGCCGCGAGGACCCGCGCCACCCCGGCGCCTGGACCTACCGCGACTACGTGATCGACGCCTTCAACACCGACAAACCCTACGACCGGTTCATCACCGAACAGCTCGCCGCCGACTTCCTCGTGCGCAAATCGCTCAACCGCAAAACCCTCCCCGATGAAAAATCCCCCGGCGACCGCCAGGTCCTCGCCGCGATGGGTTTTCTCACGCTCGGAAACCACTTCGACGGCAACCCCCACGACGTCATCAACGACCGCATCGACGTCACCTCCAAGGCCTTTCTCGGCCTCACCGTCTCCTGCGCCCGCTGCCACGACCACAAGTTCGACCCCATTCCCACCAAGGATTACTACTCGCTCTACGGGATCTTCGCCAGCAGCACCCAGCCTCGGCGCAACTCCGAGCTGCCCACGCTCCACCCCGTCGCCGACACGCCCGACTACCTCGACTACGCCGCCAGGCTCGCCGACCTCGAGGCCAGGGAAACCGCCCTCGCCGAAGAGTTCAAAGCCCTCCGCCGCGGTGGAGATGTTGATTCCGAGAAACGCCGCGAACTCATCCGCCGGCAGACGATTCTCCAAGCCGAAATCGGCGACCTCGAAGCCACCCACCCCGGGGCCCCGCCCCGCGCCCAAGTCCTGACCGACAGCCGCAATCCCCGCGACTTCCCCGTGCTCATCCGCGGCGAAGCCCAGAACAAAGGCGATGTCGTCCCGCGCCGTTTCCTCGAAATCCTCTCACCCGACCCCGCCCGCCGCCCGGCCTACACCCAGGGCAGCGGTCGTCTCGAACTCGCCCGCGACATCGCCAGCCCGACCAACCCCCTCACCGCCCGCGTGCTCGTCAACCGCGTCTGGCAGCAACACTTCGGCGAGGGCTTCGTCACCACGCCCGACGACCTCGGCAACCAGTCCGCCCCGCCCAGCCACCCCGCGTTGCTCGACTACCTCGCCTCCCGCTTCGTGGAGGACGGCTGGTCTATCAAAAGTCTCCACCGCCTCATCGTCCTGAGCGCCACCTATCAGCAGGCCGGAGCCAACAACCCCGCCTACTCTGCCAAGGACCCCTACAACCGCCTCCTCTGGCGCTATAACCTGCGCCGCCTCACCATGGAAGAGATGCACGACGCCATCCTCGCCATCGCCGGCACCCTCGACCCCGTCATCGGCGGCAAATCCGTGCTCCTGAGCAGCGAAGGCTTCGCCACCCGCCGCGCTCTCTACACGTTCATCGACCGACGCAACCCGCCCGACCTTTTCACCCAGTTTGATTTTCCCAACCCCGATGTTCCCAGCGGTCGCCGCCACGAGACCACCGTCCCCCAGCAGGCCCTGTTCTTCATGAACAACCCGCTCATCATCGAGACCGCCCGCAAACTCACCCAACGTCCCGAGTTCACCCGCCTCACCCGCACCGAGGACCGCGTCATTTCCCTCTACTACGCCATCCTCCAGCGTCCGCCCACCCTGCGCGAAATCTCCCTGGCCACCTACTACGTCAACCACACACCCAAAATCGACGCCGCCGCGACGCCGCCGCGCCCCAAAGCCCCCGCGACCGCACCGGTCGAACCCCGCCTCGCCCTCAACCCCGCCCGCCGTTTCGCCGAAACCGGCCCGGTCGGCGGCGCCAAAAACGAAGGGCCCCTCGACGCCTGGGCCCGCCTCGCCCACGCCCTCTTCCAGACCAACGAAGCCGCGTTCTACAATTAAGCGCGCCCCCTGGCCTCCATGCTCGACTGCCCCGGGACCGTCGCCATTTAAGCCAAGGACATGGCAACTTGGATTTTCCTGGGCAGTTATTTCCTCCTCTTCATGGGCCTGCTCGCGGGCACCGTTTACTGGCGCAAAAAAACCCGCAAGGAGCGCTCCCCCTTCCCCGACAACACCAAGCTCCTCCGCGGCCCCGGCGAGACGTTGCGCAGAAAACTGGCCGAGCTCGACGAGCAGCTCCTCCATAACTTTTTCACCGCCCTCCTCGCGCCGCTCTTGGTCGGCCTCGCGCTGGCGTGGATCGCCACCCGTTTTTCAGGGGCCTCTGCGATCGCCTGGCTGGCAATCATCGCGGTCGCGCTGCTCGCGAGTCTCGTCTTTTCCGTCCGTCGCCTGGCCTCCGGCCTCGACCGCTGGCGCAACACCTGGCTCGGCTATTACGGCGAACGCATTGTCGCCGAGTCCCTCGAACCGCTCAAAGCCGAGGGTTTCCGCATCTTCCACGACATCCCCGCCGGCGACGCCCTGGCCCCGTTCAACCTCGACCACGTCCTCGTGGGCCCCTCCGGCGTCTTCGCCATCGAGACCAAGACCCGCCGCAAAGGCCGCGCGCGCGCCGGCTTTGCCGAACACCAGATCATTTACGACGGCCAGGTCCTCGCCTACCCGTGGGGCGAAGACCGCTACGGACTCGACCAGGCCCTCCGCCAGGCCCGCTGGCTGGAGCAGCATCTCGCGACCCTCCTCGGTCAACCCACGCCCGTGCAACCCATCCTGACCTTCCCGGGCTGGATGGTCATCACCCGCGCCCGCGGCGCCGTCACCGTGCTCAACCCCAAACAAATCCCCGCCGCCGTCGCCCTGCGCGGCGCCCCCGTGCTCGACGAACGCCAACTCGACCTCATCGCCCGCCAACTCGACGCCCGCTGCCGCGACGTCGAATACTAAGCCCCCCGCCGCCCATGACCGTCGCTGAAAAACAAGCCCAGCTCATCGAAGATCTTTCCGTGATCGAGGACCGCCAGGAGCGCCTCGCCGCCGTGGTGGACCGCGCCCGCCGACGTCCGCCGTTGCCCGAGTCCGCCCGCACCGACGTCCACCGCGTCCACGGCTGCATCTCCCAAGTGTGGGTCGTCGGCGAGCGGCGCGGCGTCACGTTGCACTTCCACTTCGACGCCGATTCCCCTCTGGTCAAAGGCCTCGTCGCCCTCCTCGTCGATCTCTACGACGGCGCCGCGGCCGCCGACATCGTCGCCACCGAACCCGTGCTCCTTGACACCCTCGGCATCACCCGCGACCTCACCCCCACCCGTCGCAACGGCCTCGCCGCCGTCCGCGCCCAGATAAAGGCCCTCGCCGCCACCACCGCCGCCTAACCGCGCACCCCGCGGCCGCGAGCATAAGCGAGTGGTCCAAAAAAACCGCCCCATGCTCCACGACGCCCACAACCACCTGCAAGACGACTGGCTCGCCCCGCACCTCGACCGCATCGCCCGCGCCGCGACCGGCCTCGGCATCGCCGACATGGTCGTCAACGGCACGCACCCCGAAGACTGGCCCCGCGTCGCCGAGCTCGCCGCGCGTTACCCGTTTGTCCGCCCCGCCTACGGCATCCACCCGTGGGACGCCGGCCGCCCCCGCCCCGACGATTGGCTCGCGCAACTCGAAGCCCGCCTCCTCTCCGATCCCCGCGCCAGCGTTGGCGAGATCGGCCTCGACCGCTGGATTCTGGACTCCGCCCGCCCCGACGACCCCCGCCTCGCCGGCGTGCGCCGCCCGTCGCTCACCGAACAACTCGCGACATTTCTCCCGCAACTTGCCCTGGCCGCCCGCCTCGACCGCCCCGCGACCCTCCACTGCCTCCAAGCCTGGGGAGCGCTTGACGAAGCCCTCCACGCCCACCCCGTCCCCGCGCGCGGTTTCCTCCTCCACGCCTACGGCGGCCCCCCCGGGATGGCAGCCCGCTTCGCCGCCCGCGGCGCCTACTTCTCCTTCAACGCCTACTTCCTCAAAGACTCCCGTCCAACTCCCTCGTCCGCGCCCCAAACCAAGTGTCACCTAATAGGTGACACTGTCGCCAGGCCCACCCGCCTCGATACATTCAAAACCATCCCCCTTGAGCGCCTGCTCGTCGAAACGGATGCCCCGGCGATGCCCCTGCCCCCCGCCTGGCGCACCCACAAACTCCCGCTCGCCCCCGACGGCTCGCCCGTCAACCACCCCGGCAACCTCGAAGCCGCCTACACCGCCCTGGCCTCGCTACGCGGCCTGCCTCTAACCGACCTCACCGCCCAAATCACCGCCAACTTCCACAGCCTGTTCGGCCCGTAGCATCCCCCCTCAGCGTGTCAAAAAATGATCGGTATTTTGACATAACCAGCCCGACACACCAAGAAAACGGCTGATTTCTTTATGCATCACCCCGACGTGTTAAGAAAACGTTCACCTTCTTGATACATGGCTTCGTCGATTCTGTCCCTCCCACCCTTCCCCTGCCCTCGACCGCACTCGTGGAGACGCCCGAAGTCTTACGGCAACTCGCCCGCGCCCATCGTCAAATCGCTGAACTCAAGGGCGTTGCAGGCACCATTCCCAATGAATCCATCCTCTTCGACACCCGCGCACTGCAAGAGGCCAAGGATTCCTCCGAGATAGAAAACATCGTCACCACGCAGATGAGCTTTTTCAGGGCGATGTCGTCGCCGCCCAGTTCCCCTCCCTCGCCACCAAGGAAGTCCACAGCTACGCAGCCGCCTTAAAACTCGGCTTCTCCCGCGTGCGCCAGCAACGCATCCTACGCCTCGACGACGTCCTCTCCATCCAATCCACGCTACTCCAAAGCCGCATCGGCCTGCGCCCCCTCCCGGGCACCGTGCTCAAAAACCAATACACTGGTGCCGTCATCGACATTCCGTCCCAAGACCCCGACGAAATCGCGCGCCTGATGGCTAACTTCCTCGAATACTTTAACCTGGCCGATGAAGCCGGCTCCCCCGATCCCCTCGTCCGCATGGCCGTGCCTCACCTCCAGTTTGAAAGCATCCACCCCTTCTGCGAAGGCAATGGCCGCACGGGGCGCATTCTCAACCTGCTCCACCTCTTGCTCCACCCCGGCTCGACCTGCCCGTGCCACAGCTCAACCGCTACATCGTGCGCCATAAGGCTGAATTTTATCACCACCTTCAGAGTGTGCGCGACACCGGCCAATGGACCGCCTGGGTGCTCCACATTCTCCGTGCCGTCGAAGACACCTCGCTCCAGACCATTTCCCAAGTCCATGTCATTCGCGACCTAATGCAAGGTACCAAACAACGCCTGGGCGCCGAACTCCCCCGCCTCTACTCCCAAGATCTCATCAACAACCTCTTCCACCACCCCTACAGCAGGATCGAGTTCACCGAACGCGACCTCGGATTATCCCGCCCCACCGCGACCACATACTTAAGCGACCTTTGCGCCGCCGCCATCGTGCGTAAACACAAGCTCGGCCACACCCACTTCTACATCAACGAACCGCTCTTTAAACTCCTGTCCACCTGACGCCCCCTCCCATGCCCCCCTTCGCCCTCCCCGCCGACTACCCCCGCATCAAGACCGTCCACAGTTTCCACGAACTCGTGAGCACCCCGCTCACCGGCGGCGTCAATGCTCTCTGCTGGCCGCGCACTCTCAGTGGCGATTTCGCCGAGATCGTCGCCCTGCTCGGCTCCGGCGACGACATCGACACGCTCGACGCCGCCACCCTCAACGCGCTCCCCGCCTCTCCCGCCGGTCGCGCCGCCATCGCCCACCTCATCGCCGATCTGCACCTGCTTCGCACCCACGGGCTCGCCCCCGTCCTCGACTGCATCCACGCCTACCCCCGCGACGAGAGCCCCGCCGGCATCGCCACCGACGTCTACTCCTTCCATGCCGACAGCGCCCCCGTGCCCGCCGACACCTTCCTTTGCACTTACCACGGCCCCAGCAGTGAGGGCGTGAGCAACGAACACGCCCTCCGCCGCATCGACGACCCCGCCACCCGCGCCCGCCTGCTCGCGCTCTACGGCGGCGAAGACGACGCCGGGTTCCACGCGTTTCTCAACGAGCACTGTTACGATCTTCACTACGCGACGACGCCCGACGCCGTCCCGTTCGCCTTCGGCCTGGGCAACCTTTGGCGCATCGCGATCGCCTACCCCGGAAGTCCCGTGCCCCCTTGCATCCACCGCGCCCCGGCCCAACGCCCCGACGAGCCCCGCCTGCTTCTCATCAGCTAGACGCCGCGCAGCACGCAGCCGTCCGCTTCATGGGCAGCCGCCAGGCCGCAACACTCCCGTGGCTCCGGTCCTTTTGAGTCATGCGATCCTGGCAACCTGCGGGCGACGCATCACCAACCCGTCTCTCTCCAATGGTTGAGTGCATTAAGACTATCCGAACGAAACGGCCCCGCCGTTCCGCTACGGATTCCCAACGTAGCGGAATCGCGGAGCGATTTCGGTTTGGCGATCGTTTAGCCTAAACACATCCGGCCTTTGGTATCACACCACCCGATTCAAATCCCAGACGACGGGACGCGGCGGCATCACTTCGCCTTGAATTGGGCGAAGACCTTTTGCGCCAGCGGGCTTCCGGTGATGAGCGAGGGATTGGCGCGCACCGCCGCTTCCTGCTTGGCGATGAGGGCAAAGCTCTGGGCCAGCACCTGGTCGGTCAGGTAACCGTCGAGATCGTTCATCGCCTTGTTGCCGCCGAGACCGGCCAGAGGTCCGGCCAGGGCGAGCATGTCCTTGGCCTTGGCCGCCAGCCCCGAGGAGGCCGTCGCCTGCTTGACGAGCGGCAGCAGCTTTTCGCGCACCGCCGGGCCGACCGCATTCTGGAGAAACCGGGTGCCGGCGTCGGAGCCGCCGGACAACACAGCCTGGGCGTCCTCGATTTTCGCGTCCTTGAGCGCACCTTGAAAGAGACCGCCGGCCTGCGGGGCGACCTGGGCCACCACCGCCTTGAACGCGTCGCCAAAACCACTCGCGGTGGCGCCTTTGTCGGTTTTACCGAGGGCCGCTTGGATTTTGGCCAGCGCCGGCGGAGGCGTCACCGTGACCGCGTTGCCCGCGAGCGACTGGGTGAGGATCGACCCGAGCCCGGCCTTGAGCCCGTCGGCAAGTTGCTGGACCGAAAACGCCCCCGCCACTGCGGGCGCCGGAGTCGTTTCAGCATTGAGAACCACAGGGGCAAACAGCAGCGCCGAACCAAGGAGAACCGGACGGATGTAGGATTTCATGGGACCACAACATGCGCGGGAGACCGGCGGCTCACAAGTCTGCCGGCGAAGAAACCCGCGCGCCCGGTTTGTTGACCAGGCACACCCTGATTCGACGCCGTTGAATCCAGAGTAACTCCAGGAAACAGCCCTGACCGTAAACCCAAGGAATACAGTTCAGGCGGACTCCGAATCCCAAGCTCCGATCAACGCGGCGTCGGCTGCGTCGACACGAGGACACCGACCGCCTCCTGCGCCGCCGCGAGGCCGAAGGCACCCGTCACCCACACCGCCGTGCCGAAGCCGCTCGCGCAGTCGAGCTTGAGGTTGCCGCCCGGCTCGGGCGTCGCCGCACAGGTGCCGTCCGCCCACGGGAACACCGGCCGCTCCTGCGAATAAACACAGCGCACGCCGTAGCGTTTGTTCGCATCGGGCCGGAGTCCGTGGTCGTGGCGCAGTTTCCTCCGCAGCAGGCGTAACAAATCATCCCCGCCCGACTCGCCGAGGTCACCCGCCAGTATCCCCGTGGCGCGGCGCTTCCCGCCCGCGCCGCCCACCGTCACGCAGGGCAGCCCGCGCCGCACGCACTCGGCGATGAGCAGCGCCTTGTTGGTGGTGTCATCAATCGCGTCCACCACGCAGTCAAAGCGCGTCGCGCCCAGCATCGCCTCGGCGGTCGACGCCGTGAAGAAATCCGTGAGCGCGGTCACCCGGCACGAGGGGTTGATGAGCCGCACGCGGTCGGCCAGCACCGCGACTTTCGGCCGGCCGATCTGGCCGTCGAGCGCGGGAAGCTGGCGGTTGACGTTGGTCACGCAAACGTCGTCGAGGTCGACCAGCGTGAGCGCGCCCACGCCGGTGCGGGCCAGGCCTTCGACCGTCCACGAACCGACTCCGCCCACGCCGACCACGCACACATGCGCGGCTTGCAGGCGGGCAAGCGCGGCGCGGCCAAGCAGGCGGCCCACGCCCCCGAAACGGTCCGAGTAATCACCACCCGCCGTGTCGCCGACGCTCATTTGGAGTCGGCCACAAACGCCTCCAGGGCCTCGCGCGTCACCGCATGGCGCGCCGCGCAGCGCGGGCACCGGATCTCGATTTTTTCGTCGTCGCCGAAGAGCCCGGCGGCGTCCTGCCGGAAGACCGGCGCGAGCACCTCCAACATGCGCCGCTGGTTGCACCCGCAGTGCCAGCGGTAGACGCGTTTCTCGAGTTGCCCGAGCGGTTCGGCCCCGGGGATGCGCGCAACCTGTTCGACGGTCAGCGCCTCGAACCAGGCTTCGTCAAAGTCGGGATGAGCGGCGACCAGGGCGAATTCCTCCTCGCCCGTCTGGAAAAACCGTGCCGGCCGCTGCTCGCTCTGCCGGTAATAAGTCTCCACCGCCAGGAGGGGATCGGCTCCGTTGAACTCGACGGAGCTGCGGCGCTTGGGCTGCTTGCCCCGGATGACATCGGCGAAAAACAGGTTGGCGGGCAGCTCCTTCACGTTTTCGTCGAACACCCGGCCGGTGACCGAGCCGTCGGCGTTGTCGCCGGTGAGAAAGAGGTTCACCAACGGGTTTTGGAAATTGATGGTCCAAGCGGTGAGTTCGTTCCACGGACGCGACACGGCGTGGAGCACATAGGCGGCAAGGGCGCGTTTGAACAACTCGGCGTGTTCGGGGGAGACCTTGATGGCGTGGTCGGAGAGGTGCAGGAAGTAGTCCACGTAGAGCGGACCGAAGTCGGCCCGGGTATAAAGCGCGTTGCGGCTGCGCACAAACCAGGTGGTGACCTCCAGGCCGGAGCTGGCGGGATTGACGGGCGTCGAATCGGACATGCGCGCAGCGTTGCCCGGAAACCCGGGATGTAAAGCCGCCGCATCACACCCCGCTGCCGACGCCCATCCCCGGCCTGATTCACCGCCACCCGCCCCGGGAACAACTAACCCATTGTGTTAGTTGTTCCCGGGGGATGAGAGTCGTTGGCGGGGGGGAGGTTCAGCCGGCGGACAGGGCTTTCTTGAGCTTGTCCACCTTGGGGCGGATGACGGCCTGGCAGTAGCCTCCGTAGGGGTTGTTGCGGAAATAATCCTGATGATACGCCTCGGCCTCGTAAAATGTCTCCAGCGGGGCGATCTGCGTGACGATGCGGCCGCCCCATCCGGGGTTGGCGCGGGCGAGAGAAGCCTCGGCGGCGGCCTTTTGCTCCGCATCGGCGTAAAAAATGACCGAGCGATACTGCGTGCCCTCGTCGGCGCCCTGGCGGTTGAGCGTGGTCGGATCGTGGATCTTCCAAAAAAAATCGATCACCGTTTCCAGCGCGATCCGCTCCGGGTCGTAATCGATGCGGATGACCTCCGCGTGGCCGGAGACGCCGGTGCAGACTTGTTCGTAGGTCGGGTTGGGGCGGGCGCCGCCGGCGTAACCGCTCACCACCGACACGACACCGGGCAACAATTCATAGGCGGCCTCGGTGCACCAAAAGCAACCGCCGCCGAGAACGAGAGATTTATGGGATGCCATGCGTTCAGGCTACCCGGTTTTCGCCGGGAAGCCAGTGACGTTTCAAGACCGGCCGCGCTGGCGCAGGTTGTCGATCGCCACCGCCACGATGATGACCGCGCCCATGACGATCTCCTGCGTGTATTGCGGCCAGCCCATTTTCACGCCGCCGTTGCGCAGGATGGTGATGATGAGCGCGCCGATCATGGTGCCGAGGATCGTGCCGCGTCCGCCGAGCAGGCTCGCGCCGCCGATCACCGCCGCCGCGATCACAAACAATTCGTAACCGATCGCCTCGGTAGGCTGCCCGATCGCCCCGAGCCGCGCGAAAAACAGAACACCGGCCAGGCCGCTGAAGAGGCCGCCGATCATGTAGACGAGGACCTTGGTGCGCGCCACCGGCACGCCGCAGAGGACGGCGGTTTTTTCGTTGGAGCCGAGGGCGAAAATATGCCGCCCAAGGCGCGTGTAGCGCAGGAACAGCGCGGTGAGGACGGCCGCGCCGATCACCAACCACACCGCCGCCGGCAGAAAGGGCCAGGTGAAGACGGTCTTCGCGGGATCGAGCAGACGCGCGATCCAGAAATCCTGCACTTCGGCGGGCGGATAAATGTTCTGCTCGTTGGCCACGAGCTTGGCCAGGCCGCGGGCCATCTGCATCGTGCCGAGCGTGATGATGAAGGGCACGATGCGCAGCCAAGTGACGAGGGCGCCGTTGATGAAACCGATCGCCACCGACACGCCCACGGCGGCCACGATGGCGAGGAGCGGCAGGAGCACCGGGTGTTGCAGCACCAGTCTGGAGCCGTCGGGACCGAGGTTGAGCACATGGGCGGTCGTTATCATCGACAACGCGATGGCCGAACCGGCCGAGAGATCGATGCCACCGGCGATGATCACGATGGTCATGCCGATGGCGGCCATGGCGACGACGGCGATGTCCTGCAGCATGAGCTGGGTGTTGGCGTCGGAGGTAAAGCCCTTGGCACCCGGCGTGAGGATGGCGAAGAACGCATACACGGCGGCGAGCGCGGCCAGGCGGCCCAGCAGGGTGAGCACGCGCGAGGATTTTTTGGGGGAGACGGACGATGACATTGTTGAGAAATCAGGCGCGCTGATCCTGGCCGGTGGCGGCCAGCATTAGTGAATGTTCGGTCCACTCGGCGACGGGTCTGGCTTCGCCGAGGACGCCGCGGGTCATCACGGCGATGCGGTCGCAGATGCCGAGCAGCTCCGGCAGATAACTGGAAACGACCAGCACGGCCTTGGGGGCTTTGCCGGCGGCGGGGTCGCCAAGCGCGAGCCGGTCGATCCAGGTGTAGATCTGCGCCTTGGAACCCACGTCGATGCCGCGGGTGGGTTCGTCGAGGAGCAACACGTCGCAGTCATGGTGGAGCAGCCGGGCGATGGCGACTTTCTGCTGGTTGCCGCCCGAGAGTGCCTCGACGGGCTGCTCGCCGCCCTGGCATTTGATGGGGAACGCCTGTATCCACGGCGCGGCGGCGGCGTTCTGGCGCGACGGACGCACGAAGCGCCACGGGCCGAGCCCGTCCAGCCTGGAGAGCGTGAGGTTTTCGGCGACGGAGAGATTTTGCGCGAGGCCCTCGGTTTTGCGGTCCTCGCTGACCAGGCCGAGTCCCTGGGCCCAGCGCACGGCCGGACCGGCGGAGGGCGCGGGCCGGCCGTGGATGCGCAGCTCGCCGGCGGCCACCGGGTCGAGTCCGAAGAGTGCGCGCAAGGTCTCCGTGCGACCGGAGCCGATCAGGCCGGCGATGCCCAGCACCTCGCCGCGCCGGAGGGAGAGGCCGGCGGACTTCGGAAGTTTCGCGCCGGCCAAGGCGCGGAGCTCCAGCACCGGTTCGCCCGGGGTGTGAGCGGAACGGGGATAGAGATCGGCCACGTCGCGGCCGACCATCATGGCGATGATGCGGTGAACCGGGACCTCGCCGACGCGGCCGTGGCCCACGGTCTCGCCGTCGCGCATGACGGTGAACCGGTCGCAGAGCGCCTCGACCTCCTCGAGCGCGTGGCTGATGTAAACGATGGCGACGCCCTTCGATTTCAGGCGGCGCACCAGCGCGAAGAGAGCCTGCACGTCCTTCCGCGTAAGCGAGCTGGTCGGCTCGTCGAGCACGAGGACCTTGCAACCGACGGCGACGGCGCGGGCGATTTCAACGAGCTGCCGTTCGGCGATGGAGAGTTCGGCGACGGGCGTGGCGGGATCGAGCGCGGTCAGGCCGACCTCGTCGAGCGCGCGGCGGGCGATGGCGCGGGTCTCCCGCCAGTTCATGAACGGGCCGATGGTTGGCTCGATGCCGAGCAGGATGTTTTCCATCGCGCTGAGGTGGGGCGCGAGCGCGAGCTCCTGGTATATCATGCAGACGCCGAGACTGCGGGCGTGGAGCGGGCCGGCGGGCCGATACGGCTCGGATTCAAGCGTCATCTCGCCGGCGTCGGCCCGGTGCGCGCCGGAGAGCACCTTCATCAGCGTGCTCTTCCCGGCCCCGTTCTCGCCGATCAGGGCGAGCACCTCGCCCCGCCCCAGCGTGAGATCGACGCCCCTCAACGCCCGGGTGGCGCCGAAGTTTTTTTGGACGCCCGAAACGGAGAGGAGCGTTGCGGCGGACACGGGCGGAAATCAGGGGGCGGAAACCTTGGTCTTAACGGTCACGCCGGTATCGGTGTAGGCTTCGACCGGCTTGCCGTTGAGGTGATCGACGAGCGACTTCACGCCGAGGTAGCCCATCTTCTCGGGGTCCTGCACCACCAGAGTGTCGATCACGCCGTTTTGCAGTCCCTGGGTGAGCAAGGTGGAATCATCGAAACCGACGAACTTGGCGACGACCTCGACGCCTTTTTCCCGCAGGGCCCGGAGTGCGTTGTAGGTGCCCTCCGCCGTGGGCTGGTTGGAGGCGAAAATGGCGGCCAGCTCCAGCTTGTTGTCTTTGACGAATCCGCCCAGGAGCGTCTCGGCGACACGTTGGGCGCCGGCCATGGAGCCGTCCGTGAACTGCTTGGCGGCGATGGCGAGCCCCGGGCCGGAGGCGGCGAGTTCGTTGATGAAACCCTCCTCGCGGAGACGGGTGCTGGCGGAGCCCTCGGTGAACCGGATCACGAGTACCTTGCCGCCGTGGGCGGGCGCGGAGCCGACCAGGTTGACGAGCGCCTTGGCGGCGGTGGCTCCGGCGGCCTTGTTGTCGGTGGCGGTGAAATTGATGTAGTCAACGCCGGCCTTGGCGTCGAGAGGCGAATCAAAGATGGCGATGGGAATGCCGCGTTTGGCGGCGGTGCGCACATGGGGAGCCAGGGCCTTGTCGTCGCACGGCGAAAGCAGGATGCCCTGAACGCCGGAAGCCGCCAGGTTGTTGAAAATGCCGATCTGATCGGCGACTTTGGAGTCGTCGAGGGGCCCCTGCCATTCGAGCTGAACGTTGAATTCGGCGGCGGCACGCCTGGCACCGGCCTCGGCGGCCTTCCAATAGGAGTGCGTGGTGGCCTTGGGAATCACGGCGAGGGTGATCTTGGCGGGCGAGGACGGCTTGCCATCGGCGGTCGAGGCGGCTTCGGGCGATTTGCCGCAGGCAGAGAGAAACAGCAGGGCGGTAAACGAAAGCGGCAGGCAGGTGCGAAGGAAGGCATTCATGGGGAAGGTCTCCCATAAGTGCCACGCAGCATCCCTTTGTCACGCACGCGTTCGAGCTTTGCGCAAATTTGCAATGGCCTGCATTCAACCGCGCACCGGAATCTGTTCGACTAGCTCGATGCCGTAGGCCTCCAAACCGACGACCTTGCGGTGGCTGTTGGAAATCAGCCGGATTTTTTTGAGCCCGAGCGACCCGAGGATCTGCGCGCCGATGCCATAGTCGCGCAGCCCCATGGCGGGGGGGGCGTCGGCGGCCTTGGCAGGGTTGAGCTTGTGCATCAGCGCCTCACCGGCGTTGAGCGGCTCCATGTAGAGCACGGCGCCGCGACCGGCCTGGGCGATCAGCCGCAGGCTGGCCTCAAGCACGTCGGCAGGAACACCACAATCGCGTCCGTGGAAAACATCGGTCAACACGTTGGCGCTATGGACGCGCACCAAGGCGGGCGTGACTGCGTCGAGGTCACCCATCGTGAGGGCCAAGTGGTGGCGACGATCAAGCCGACTGCGAAACACATGGACGGTGAACTGCCCGTAAGCCGAGGCAAAGGGGCTCTCGCCGATCTTCTCCACCAGCTTCTCCCGCTTCAGCCGGTGGGCGATGAGCTGCTCGATCGAGATCATCTTCAGCCCGAAGCGGTGCTTAAACTCAACAAGCTGCGGCAGGCGCTGCATGGTGCCGTCGTCGTTGACGAGTTCGCAGATCACGCCGGCGGGCTCGAGCCCGGCGAGCATGGCCAGATCGACCGCCGCCTCGGTGTGGCCGGCGCGCTCAAGCACGCCGCCCGGACGGGCGCGCAAAGGGAAGATATGTCCCGGTTGCACGAGTTGGTCGGCACGGGCCGACGGATCCGCCAATATCTTGATCGCCACCGTGCGGTCGTAAGCGCTCACTCCGGTCGTCACCCCCTCGCTGGCGTCAACGCTCACCGCGAAGTCGGTGCGGTGCACCTCGCGGTTCTTGGCCACCATCGGTCCCAAACCGAGACGGTCGAGCTGGTGCCCGAGCATCGGCACGCAGACGATGCCGCTGCCGTAGCGCACCATCATGTTGATGGCTTCGGGGGTGGCCTTGGAGGCGGCCATGATGAGGTCGCCCTCGTTTTCGCGGTCCTCGTCGTCGGCCACGATGACAAGTTTCCCGGCGGCGATGGCCGCGATGGCGTCCTCCACGGGATCAAAAGAATGAGCGGTTGTATTCATGTGACGAAAATTAGCCGACTTTGCCAAAGAACACCATGACCACCTTCGGCGACTGCACCAAGACCCATACCACGCCCAACACCGCGCATACAGCGGCCAAGCCGCCATAAACACCGGCAACCCGCAACGGGTCGGCCGACGACCGGACTCCTCCGTGATTACGCACCAGCACCCCGGTTCGAGAGGCCAGAAAGACCCCCGGCGCCATCAAAAAAGAGATGTGGCCGTTGGGCAGAATCGCATTCTCGTGCCAAAGCTGCGCTTGGCGAATGTCGCCGGCCTGCTCGGCTGTGCTGATAGGTTGGCTCATAAAAAAAACCTCTCGAGGTCGGCTTGTTTCTACGCGCACATGCGGCCACGCCAAGTCGTAACTCCGGCAGGCTGGATCGGGCCGAGCGGTGGTCCAAAAATTCCGCTTAAGGCAATCGACGCTTGCCAATGATTTTTCGGAGGCGTCTCTTTCCGTTCCCGCTAACGCCTTAAACGTTTCCCAGCATGGCCGGCCGACTCTCCTCCCTCCTCGATCCCTCCCTGATCACGCTCCACGTGCAAAGCGGCAAACGCACGGCTGCGATCAACGAGGTCGCCCGTCTTCTCGAAGGCCACGCCCATGTCGTCCACTTCCAGGGATTTTACAACGAACTCCTCGCCCGTGAACGTTTGGACACGACCTGCCTCGGCAACGAGATTGCCCTGCCCCACGCCCGCACCGAACACGTCAAACAGATCGTGTTGGCGGTCGGTCGCAGCGACGCCGGCGTGCTCTTCGAAAACAGCAACCAGACCGTCAAGCTGCTCTTTGTCCTGGGCACCCCCAAGTCCAATCCCACCGACTACCTCCAAGTCGTCGGCGCCCTCTGCAAGATTTTCAAGGAACCCTCCAACCGCGAGGCGCTCTTGAACGCCGCCACCCCCGAACGCTTCATCGCGGCCGTGGTCGCGGCCGAGGACAAGCTCCTCAGGCCGGCCTGAGGTTCCGGGGTGATCTTACCCACCTTGGGCTTGCCGCCTTGCCACACGCCGCAATCCTCGGCCGCGCGGCATGATTCACTCCTTCATATTCAGTGACGGCAAACTCGTCGGACAGGACCTCGAGGTGGAGGCCCTCCGCCTCGTCCGCGCCGACAAGGGCCTGGTGCTCTGGGTGGACCTCGAAAACCCCACCGAGGAAGAGATCAAACTCGTCCTGACCGATGTCTTTCAGTTCCACCCGCTCGCCATCGAAGACTGCGTGACCCCCAGCCCGCTCCCCAAAATCGAGGATTACGAGGACCACCTCTTCATCGTGACCCACGCGGTGGACTTCACCCGCACCGAGAAGTTCAACACCACCGAACTCGATCTCTTCCTCGGCAAGGACTTTCTGGTGACCTTTCACCGCAACGCCCTCAAGTCGGTCGGCGCCGTCATTGAGCGCTGCGTCAAGGCCACCGGCGTGGTCGCCCGCGGTCCCGACCGCCTCGCCCACTTCGTCCTCGATGCGATGGTGGACAATTTCCAGCCCATCATCGACGAGTTGCGCGGCGAGCTGGAGGAAATCGAGGAGACCGTGCTGGCCAGGAACTCCGAGGGCCTCATCCCCGATCTCATGCATGTGCGCGCCGACATCACTCTCCTGCGCCAGATCATCCGCCCGCAGCGCGAGTTGGTGAGCCGCCTGGCCCACGGTGAAAACAAACTCATCCGCACGCTCATGCTACCCTACTTCCGCGATCTGCGCGACAACCTCACGCGCATCGAGGAGACCGCCGCCGGCTTCGCCGACCAGCTGCTCATCTCCTTTGATCTCTACCTGAGCAAATCCGACTACGAGGCCAACCAGGGCATCAAGACCCTCACCGCCCTCACCGCCCTCACCCTCCCGGCCACGCTCATCAGCACCTGGTACGGCATGAACTTCGAGCACATGCCCGAGCTTAAATCCCCCTACGGCTACCCCGCCGTCATCGGGCTCACCCTCGTGCTCACCGGCCTCACCTGGGCGTGGTGCAAAAAGAAACGCTGGATCTGACCGCTCCCTTCCACGCGGCGCTCCCATGATCACCACCCTTGTTTACCGGGACCACAAGGTCACCGCCCACCAACCCGAGGCGCACGCGTTGGCCGCGCTGCGGCAGGAGCCCGGCGTGCTGCTCTGGGTGGACCTCGACCAGCCATCGCCGGAAGAGGTCGCCAACGTGATGGAAAAAACCTTCGGCTTCCACCCGCTCACCATCGAGGACTGCGTGGCCGAAAGCCCCCTGCCCAAGATCGAAGACTACGAGGACTACCTCTACATCGTGGCGCACGGCATCGGCTACACCGCCGAAGGCGGCTTCACCACCTCGGAACTCGATCTGTTCATCGGCCCCAACTATCTTGTAACCTACCATCGCACACCGCTGCGCGCGGTGCAGGCCGTGCGGGAACGTGCTCAACGCTCGCCGGGCACCCTCGTGCGCGGCTCCGACCGCCTCGCCCACAGCCTGCTCGACAGCCTGGTCGACGGCTGCCAGCCCGCCCTGTCCGCCCTGCGGGCAGAAGTGGACCGTCTGGAAGACGGCGTGCTCCGCCAGATCTCGGCCGACGAACTCTTTCCCCGCGTGGTGGCGCTTCGCAAGGACCTCTCGCGCCTGCGCCAGCTGGTGCGCCCGCAACGCGAAGTGCTGGCGGCGCTCAGCCAGGGCAAGTCCCGGTTGATCCGCCCCGCCATCGTGCCCTACCTGCGCGACGTGGGCGACAACCTCGTGCGCATCGAGACCCAGGCGGCGTCCTGGGCCGAACAGCTGATTCTCTCGTTTCGCATTTACCTCAATAAATCCGGCTACGAGGCCAACCAGGGCATCAAGGTCATCACCGCGATCACCGCCCTGACCATCCCCCCCCTGGTGGTGGGCGGCTGGTTCGGCATGAATTTCGAGCGCATGCACGAGCTCGGCTCCGCTCACGGCTACGCCACCGCAGTGGCTCTTACGTTGTCCAGCCTGGTCGCCATGCTTCTCTTCATGCGCCGCAAGCGCTGGATCTAACCCGCATTCTTCACACGAAAGGCGGAGGAGCGAATCGAGCTACGATTGGAAAGGGCGCGGCCGAGCAAGGGCGTGCTCGCGCAGCAACTCGCGCGAAGCCCCGCCGTTTTTCACGCGTGGATTGGCACGGACCGACCCGATTCATGTAAATCAAGCGGTTGCGTATCACTCCTGAGCCGGGCCACTTCGGCGCGCAGCTCGGCGATCTCCGTCTGCGCGGCCTTCAACTGTTCGTCGAACGCCTTTCGCAGACTCACGTTCCGGCTCATTCCGATGATACCCACGATAGCCCCGTCATCGTTGCAGTAGGGCAGCTTGGTCGTAAGCACCCACAGATCCCGGCCGTCGGCGGTGCGCACGTGCTCCTCCCGGTTCACCACCGGCATACCGGTCGCCATGACCGATTCCTCGTCGGCACGATATGCCGCCGCTATTTCTGCCGGAAAAAAATCCTCGTCCCTTTTCCCCCTCAGCAATTCGGGTGTCGTGCCCATCCATTTCGCCACGACATGATTCGCGAGCAGGAAACGCCCCTGCCGATCCTTGATGAAAACCGAGTCCGGCATGCCCGTGAGCAACGCCTCCAACAGATGCCGCTCGGTGGACAAAGCCGCCTCGGTGGACTTCAACTCGGTCACATCGCGCGAGAACCCGCAGGTGCCGATCACCCGGCCGGACGGATCGTGCAACGGCGCGCGCCAAGTCAGGCACCATGTGGGCCGGTCCTGGTCGTAGGTTTCCTTCTCAAGCTTGGCCCTGACCTCCTGTCCGGTGCGCATGACCTCCTGCTCATCGTTAAACGCCTGCTGGGCGTGCTCCGCGCTGAAAAAATCGAAATCACTGCATCCGAGAAGCAAACTCGGATCCTCGACGCCAAAATGGCGCGCCAGTGCCTGGTTGCAGGCCAGAAAACGCCCGTTCCTGTCCTTCACAAAAGCCTGATCGGGCAACAATTCGAGTATCCTCCCCGCAAACGCCGTCTCGATCCGGAGCGAACGCTCCGCCAACCCCCGCGCGACACGTTCCTCAAGCCCGGAGACATTTGTATCTAAAAACTCGACACAGGCAGCCGCCTGATCGCCAAGCAGTTCCATGGCGACGGTCATCGCCGACTTCGGCCACGCGGTTCCAATCACGGCGACCACCACCGGATACGCCTTCAACGCGGCTTCCAGGGCGGCCGGATCGTCCACGGCAGGCAGAACGCGAAGATCAAGGGCGTCGGCAATGGCTCTCAGCAAGGAAGAATCACAACCGACCGGGAGGAGGTTTCGGGGCATTGGGGTCATAGTTTGGGGGTTTCAGGGGCAACCTATTGACTAACAACTATGAGTCCCGGCACTACCCAAATCCAACAACACAGGACGCTCAAATTTAAGATTTCCCCGAATAAATCCGTAAATAATTCTTAAACAGCAGATAACCCACTCCGGCTAGTCCGGTCAGCGCGGCTGGAAATAACAGCGTATCGAAGCCGATCCGGGTGTAGCCCAGACCACCCAGAATCCCCCCGGTGAAAAATCCGCAGAGCAGCACCAGATACATCCCCACCCTCCGACGATCGATCGGATCACCGCGCAATTTCAGTCCCAACGCGATACCCAGATCCGTGATGATGCCTGTCATGTGCGTCGTGCGGATGACCGCCCCGCTGTAATGGGAGGCCATCGCGTTTTGCAGCCCGCAGGCCATCGCGGCGAAACAGTCCCCCAGATAATCTCCCCGTGCGAGCATCCGATATGCCATGAACAGCAACCCGGATTCAAATGCCAGCGCCACACCGTAGCGGCGCCCCAGCTTCAGCGCGCTCTGCCGGATGATCACCGCGCTCAGCACGCTGCCTCCAAAAAACGCCAGCACCACCGTGATCGCGTAAACCGCCAGGGAAAACCGCCCCCTCGCGATCTCGTTGCTGAGCACCGTCACCGTGCCCGACATGTGCGAAATCGCCTGGTGGTGCATACCCAGAAACCCCACCGCATTCACACTCCCGGCCGTGCAACTCAGCAGGAACCCTCCCAGCAAAATCCATCCCGGTATCGGTTTCGAGAGCATGGTCTCGTTTAAACTCTTCCCAGAGTTCATCGGCAAGCCCGGGGCCTACACGAACAGCACCGCTTGTAACCATCATTAATCCCTGACACCGTATACCCGTGACCCGGCGCTCTCCACTCCTCGCATTGTTCGTATTCCTGGTGGTCGCGACGCAAGGGTGTGTTTCTGAAATAAATCGGGTCGGCGTAAGTGGAGAAGCGGGCTCGGCCAAGGCGGCCAAGACGGAGGCGACACCGAGGGTCGTGCCGTCGAGGGCAACGCCGGACCAGCCTGCTTATACTCTCACTGGCAGAGTTCGACGAGCTGAGTTGTTTCCGCAACACACCCTAAGCCCGGCGGAGGACTCACCGTCATTCGTGGTCCAAAACGAGCCGATCAGCGTCCCTGCGGGCTCCGGTGCCCGCTCTCCACGATTGGTCCGCTCCGCCGATGGCCCCGTTCGTCTCGCCTGGATCGAACCGTCGGGGAAGGGATTCCAACTTCGCATCACCACCTATCTCGATTCGTCGCGTTCATGGACGCCGGCCAACACCTTGCTGGCCATGTCCACTCCTCCCACCGGCTTCGCGGTCGCCCCCGGCGCCGCTGGACGCCTGGCCATCCTGCTCGCCGAGGAACGCTTGCTGCGCCTGATTGTCTCGGACGACGGGCTTGCCAACTGGCACACCGAACGCATCCCGACGGATGCCGCCCCGCCAAGCGCGCCGGCTCTGCAATTTTTGGCCGACGGACGATTGCTCGCCGTCTGGCTCGAGGAACACGCGCCCGGCGATTGCACGCTCCAGGGCCGTATACTCGGCGCACCGGAAGCCCCGCCGCTCACGCTCGCCGCCGCCAGTCCCGGCAGCCGGCCGGCGCTCGCGGCGTTCCCCGATGGCGGCGCCTTGATCGCCTATCGCGCCGTGATCAACGGCCGCACCCACGACCTCCGCACGCTGCGCTTTCAGGACGGCGCATGGACCCCGTCCGCAGCCCTGAGCCCCGATGACTGGGAACCCGCCTCGCCGCCCGCCGAAGGTCCCGCCCTCGCCGTGCGCGGCGCGCACCTCGCGGCCGTGTGGTTCACCGCAGCCGACGGACCTCGCATCAACCTTTCCGTCTCCAGCAACGCCGGCCGCCAATGGCTCATGCCGGAGCGCATCGATGATGTCGCCCCCGTCGGTCGCGCCGATCTCGTGATGCTCGACGACGGGGCCAACCTGGCCAGCTGGGTCGAGCGCGACGGAACCGGCGACAACCTTTATCTGCGCCGCCTGTCACCTCGCCATACGCTCGGCGTGCCCGTGCGCATCGCCGAAAAAATCACCGGCCACCCGAGCCTCGTCCGCATCAAAGACGGCGACTCGACCCCCGCCCAACTGCTCGTCGCCTACGAGGCGTCCGCGCAACTCCACACACGCCTCCTCACGTTGCCCGACGCCGGCCAGCTGGCCGAGGCCGACTTGTGCGGCTGCGACCCGCGCCCCGAGGAGCAACGCGGCTATGCGATTAAGGGCCGCATCCTCTCCATCGACTCCTCCGTCGGCACGGTCACCCTCGCCCACGAGGAAATCCCCGGGCTGATGAAGGCCGCCAGCACGGTTTTAAAAGCGGCACCCGACGTTCTCGCCGTGCTGCGCCCGGGGTCGAGGGTCTTCGCCCGCATCGAACGCCTCGGTCCCGACTGGTGGCTTTTTACCCCGCGCGTGCTTGTCGCGCCGTGAGGCGACCAAATGCTGCCCCCTTGACGACTGTGCTATCAATGAACTCCGCATGACATCCGCCCGTCCGCAACCTTCAGCCATCGGCGTCCCGCGATGCGCGATCGTGTGGTTGCTGGTCGGCCTGGTGATGACGCTCGGCATGCTTGCGGTGACTCCCGACCTGCACGCCCGCCTCCATGCAACGACCGACGATCATCACCACCATGCCACACCGTCGGCACAGGACGACTCGGACTGCGTCGTCACGCTTTTCCACGGCGGCGTCACCCCGCCGCTGGATCTCCCGACTTTGGAGGCGCCGGTTTTTGCCCGCATCAGCGCATTGCCTCCGGCCCGCGATGCGCGATTTATCCCCGCACCCCGGCAAATGCTGCGCCCGGTGCGCGGCCCGCCTGTGATCGGTTGAAGCGCCTCCTTCCCCGCAGGCCGGCTTCCCGCGCGAAGCCGCCTGCTTGTGTCCGTCCCATCCTTCCCTCCCGCGCCTGCCCATGTGTACGCGGGCTCATCACCGTTTTTCGCATCATCATGCCTCCTTCCCTACGTCTTCCGTTGTTTCTGGCGACCATTGCGGTCCTTCGCGCGCAAGTCGCCCCCGCTCCCGTCACACTCGAACCGCTTGTCATCACCGCCTCGCCCTACGCCCGCACGCAGGCCGAGCTCACCGCCGCCACCTCGCTGCTCGGCGGCGACTCGCTCGCCTTGCGTCAACAACCCACCCTGGGCGAGACTCTCGCTGGCCTGCCGGGCGTGAGTTCCAGCTACTTCGGGCCCGGCTCCAGCCGCCCGGTGATCCGCGGGCTGGACGCCAACCGCGTGCGCATCCTCCAAAACAGTGTCGATACGCTCGACGCGTCCAGCACCAGCCCGGACCACGCCGTGAGCGTGGAGCCGTTTCTGGTAAAACGCATCGAGGTCGTCCGCGGTCCTGCGTCCTTGCTCTACGGTGCCGCCGCCGTCGGCGGTGTGGTCAACGTCATCGACCACCGCATCGAAAGCGAGCTGCCCGCCGGTCCGGTCGCCGGCACTTTTGAAAGCCGCCATGACACCAACACTGAGGGCTACGCCACTGGCGGCGCGCTGGATGTCGCGCTCGCTCCCGACCGAGACCGCGCTTCCGGCTTCGTGCTCCACCTCGACGGTTTCCGCCGCGAGGCCAACGATATTCGCGTGCCCGGTCGCGCCGATCCGACGGATCCGACCACAGACGGCGTCATCCCCAACACCGCACTCGACAGTCGCGGCGCCTCGCTGGGTCTTTCCTACGTCAGCCCCGGGTTCAAGACCGGCGTCAACCACAACGGCTTCGACACCACCTACGGCGTGCCCAACGAGCGCGGCGTGCAGATCGATCTCCGCCAGCGCCGCTGGGATTTCAACGCAACTGTCGACCGGGACTTCGGCGTGTTCACCGGCGCCCGCACCAAGCTGGGCCTGGCCGACTACCGCCACATCGAGCTCGAGGACGGCACCCCCGGCACCACCTTCACCAACGAGGGCTGGAACGGCCGCGTCGAACTCCTCCACCGCCCGCTTGCCGGCTTCACCGGCGCCTTCGGCGTGGAGCTGGGCCGCAGCGATTTCAGCGCCCTCGGCGCCGAGGCCTACCTCCCGACCAGCCTCACCGACAACCAGGCCTTGTTTATCTTTGAAGAAGCCAAGACCGGCGCCTTAACCTGGCAGGCCGGCACCCGCTACGAACACCGCCATGTCGAGGCCGACGCCTTTGAAAGCATCATCGCGGCCAATGGGGCGGATCCGTCCCGCACCTACGCCGCTCGCGACGACGACCGCGGCACCCTCAGCTTCTCGGGCGGTGCGATCTACGCCCTCGCGCCCGCCTACACCCTTGCGCTCAACCTCACCCACACCACCCGCGCGCCCAACGCCCAGGAACTCTACGCCGACGGTCCCCACCTCGGCACGGACGCTTACGAGATCGGCGACGCCTCCCTGAAAAACGAGCGCGCCCTCGGGGCCGAACTCGGCCTGCGCAAGACCGCAGGATTCGTCACCGGAGCGCTCACCGTGTTCGTCAACCGCTTCGATCATTACATCTATCTCCAGGATAGCGGCGCGACCACGGACTTTGAAAACACGCCCGGCGATCCCGACGACGACCTGCCCGAATACCGCTTCGTGCAAAGCGACGCGATTTTCTACGGCGCCGAACTGGAGACCGTTTTTCACCTGCTCTCCCGGCCGGGGCAGACGCTCGACCTGCGCGTCAATGCCGACCACACGCGCGCCCACGAGCGCGGCGGCCCCGACTTGCCGCGCATCCCGCCCGTCAAAGGCCTGCTCGCGCTCGACTGGCGCCGCGACCCGTGGCGCGCCGGCATCGACCTGCAGCTCGCCGACGCCCAGCGCAACCGCGCCGCCAACGAGACGCCGACCGACGGCTACACCCTGCTCGGCGCCTCCGTCGGCTACCTGTGGACTACCCGCCTCGTCGCGTATGATTTCTTCGTGCGCGGCAGCAATCTCGCCGACACCGAGGCGCGCAACGCCACCAGCTTCGCCAACATCAAGGACATCGCCCCGCTGCCCGGTCGCGCCGTGACCTTCGGCGTCCGCGCGAGCTTCTGAAAAAATCAAACGCCGGCCCGAAACTCATCGGGCCGGCGTTTGTCCGGCGGATTGAAGATTTTTTGGTTTTGAGGCCTGTAAGCCGGATTATGTGCGCCGCCTTGCGGCGGGCGTCCGTCATTTCTCTCAAGACCGCCTTGCGACGACCTTGCCCTCCGAAGCTCCGCTTTCGCGCAGCCCCGGACGGGTGCGGCATACCCGTGGCTATCGGACGAGCCGCCCAGCCACCTATTTTGCCTTGCACCGGAAGGGGTTTGTCGTGCCGCCGGCATTGCTGCCGACGCGGTGGGCTCTTACCCCGCCTTTTCACTATCACCGCCACCTTGCGGCGGAGGCTACTTGTTTTCTGTGACACTTTCCGTCAACGCGCCTTGAAACGCGTTGCCCGCACTTGCCGTGAAGCTTGTGCGGCATCCTGCCCTGCGGTGTCCGGACTTTCCTCTCCAAGCATGTAAAACTGCGGACGGCTTTACCCGCCCGCGTGGGATCAAAGAACCTGGAGCGACGAACCGGCCCCAAAACCAAGGGGAAACCATAAACGCCCGCCCACTCGTGTGTCCAACGCCAATCCGCCCGCCGGCCGAACCGCATGGCGCGCACCTCGCGCGCCTTTAGGCGGCGTCCCACCACACGATGCGCCCGCACTGGTCGCAAGTCGGCAGCTTGCCGCTCGGATCGCCCTTGCCGCGCACGGCCGACTCGACCTCGGAGGACACCTTCAAGTGGCAGCCACCGCACTTGTTGCCGCGCACCGCCACGCACACAGGCTGCTGGCGGGCCGCGATGCGGTCATACAAGCGCAACGCCGGTTCCTCGACCGCCGCACGGGCGGCGGCGACCTCGGCCTGCGCGGCCTTGAGTTCGGCGGAGAGGTTGACCTCGCGTTCGCGCAACGTGCGGATGCGCGCCTCGTGGCCGGCGATGTTTTGTTTCAACACCGCCTCGGCTGCGGCGAATTTCTTCTTCGCCTCGTCGATCGCATACATGACCTCCAGTTCCTGGCCCTCGAGTGCCGCGATGGCCGATTCGGTGTGCGCGATTTCCTGGCCCAGCGCCTGATATTCGTCGTTTTTGCGCACCTGGGACTGCTGCGTCTTGTATTTGCCCAGCTTCGCCTCGGCCGACCCGATTTCCGTCTCAAGCAGTTTCTTTTTGGACTCCAACGCCATCAACTCGGCGCGGGCCGTCTCGATGGCGGCCTTCTCGCCGGCGATTTTTTTATCCACTGCGGCGACGTCGGCCGGCACCGCCTTCAACTGCGCCTCAAGTCCCAGTCGCTTGCTATCGCGATCTTGGAGAATCAACAGCTTGGCGAGCGTCGGAGTAAGCATGAACCCAAGGTCTCAGCTCCCACCCGCCCGCGACGAGCCTAAATGTAGTACATCTCGTCGTCACCCTTCACCGCGAACATGTCGAGCGAGTAGCTCCGGCACTTCTCCTCAAGCGAGGTCCGCACTTCGCGCCAGATCTGGTTCACACGCCGCCCGGACTGCCCCTCACCGGTGCCGTTCAACTCAAGCAGGTCGCCCTCGATCAACTTCACGATATCGTAGAGGGTGATCTCCTCCGGCGGCCTCGCCAGCGCATAGCCGCCTTGTTTGCCACGACGGCTGATGATGAGCCCGCCGTTGCGCAATTCGCTCAGGATCTGGACGAGGTAATTGGCCGGCACCGCCTCGACCTCCGCAAGCTGCTCGATGTGCGCCAATTCATCGGTCCCGTAATACTTGGTCATCTGGGCCAAGACACGGCAGGCATAATCGACTTTGACGGAGAGTTTCACGCGGACGACACGCTACTTCCGAATCTTTGGTCCGCAACCTTAAACACTGCTATTAAGACCCAAAATTACCCCGAAGAACACATGAGAATGGGGTTGTCGCCACCCCTGTTTTGAGATGCGATTTTCCCTTTAGATTTCACACCATTCTCCCCCACTAAATGTCCGACCAATCCGACTCCAAAATCCCGGCCCTCAACGCTGCGGGTGAAGAAAACTACGACGCGTCCAAACTCAGCCAGCTCAAGGGCCTGGAGGCCGTCCGCAAGAAACCGGGCATGTATATCGGCGGCACCGACGAACGCGCTCTGCACCACTGCGTTTCCGAGGTGTTGGACAACTCGGTTGACGAGCATCTCGCCGGCCACTGCAAAAAAATCGAGGTTACCATCCACGTCGATGGCTCGATCAGCATCCGCGACGACGGCCGCGGCATCCCCGTGGACATCAACAAGGACTCCGGCCTGCCCGGCGTGGAACTCGTCCTGACCACGCTTCACTCCGGCGGCAAGTATGGCCAGGGCGGCTACAAATTCTCCGGGGGCACCCACGGCGTCGGCGCCAAGTGCGTCAACGCCGTCTCCGAATGGTTCGAGGTCGAGGTCTCCCGCAACGGCCTCGTCCACCACATGAAATTCGAGCGCGGCCAGACCGTCAAAAAACTTGAGGTCATCGGCAAGGCCCGCGGCACCGGCACCTACGTCACGTTCAAGCCCGACGCCGAGATATTCAAGGAGACCACAACCTTCGTCACCGCGCGCATCGCCCAGCGACTGCGTGAACTCGCTTTCCTCAACTCCGGCCTCGAAATCGTCTTCACCGACGAACGCCCCGCCGACGCCAAACCCGAAATCTACCTCTACAAGGACGGCGTCTCCGAGTTCGTGAAGCAGCTCAACCAGGGAAAAAACGCCCTCTTCCCCACGCCCGTCCGCATCACCAAGGAAACCCAGCTCCAACTCGACGACAAGGCCATCGAGATCCACTGCGAGGTCGTCCTCCAATACAACGACACCTACAACGACCAGGTCCTCTGCTACACCAACACCATCCACAACCCCGACGGCGGCACCCACCTCTCCGGCTTCCGCAGCGCCCTCACCCGCGCCATCAACCAATTCGCCAAGACCAACAATCTCCTTAAGGACAAGGACCCGCAGATCACCGGTGACGACGTGCGCGAAGGCCTCGCCGCCGTCATCTCCATCAAACACTCCGACCCCAAGTTCGAATCCCAGACCAAGGTCAAACTCCTCTCCCCCGAAGTCGAAAGCGTCGTCGGCTCCTCCACCTACGAGGGCCTCACCAAGTTCTTCGAAATCAACCCGCCCGTCGGCAAACGCATCGTCGATAAAGGTCTCAACGCCGCCCGCGCCCGCGAGGCCGCCCGCAAAGCCCGCGAGACCGTCCGCAAGGGCGCCCTCTCCGGCGGCGGCCTGCCCGGAAAACTCGCCGACTGCTCCGAACGCGATCCCGCGCAGACCGAGCTCTACATCGTCGAGGGCGACTCCGCCGGCGGCTCCGCCAAACAGGGCCGCGACCGCCGTTTCCAGGCCATCCTCCCGCTGCGCGGCAAACTCATCAACACCGAGAAGGCCCGCATCGACAAAGTCCTCTCCAACGAGGAAATCCGCACCCTGATCACCGCCTGCGGCACCGGCATCGGCGAGGGCGACGAATCCGTCGGCGGCTTCAACGCCGACAAGGCCCGCTACCACAAGATCATCATCATGACCGACGCCGATGTGGACGGCTCCCACATCCGCACCCTCCTGCTCACCTTCCTCTATCGCCAGATGAAGGGTCTCATCGAGCGCGGCTACATCTACATCGCCCAGCCGCCGCTCTACAAAATCAAGCGCAAGAAGCGCGAGCAATACGTGGACAACGACGAGCAGCTCAACCGCATCCTCCTGGAGCTGGGCTCCGAAGACGTCACCCTCACCCGCCTTCGCGACGGCCACGCTTTCTCACCCACGCAGATCGACCAGATCGTCGAAAACCTCGCCGCGCTCGACAAACTCGGCGGCGGCGTCACCCGCTACGGCGTCGAGCTGCCCAAGTATCTCGACCAGCACGATCCCGTCACCCAGGCGCTCCCGCGCTACATCGCCCGCATCCGCACCGGCAACGTCGAGACCCACGAGTTCCTCAAAGACGAACACGCCCGCGCCGAGTTCGTCGCCCGCGAGGGCCTCGACGCCGATCTCTCCGCCGATGTCGCCTCTCCGAAGCCCGCCGGCCCCGTCCGCCGCGTGACCCTCCACGAGATTTTCGAATCCAACGAAATGGCCAAGCTCCTCCGCGCCATCGCCGCCATCGGTCTCGACATCCAGGAATTCAGCGCCACCGCCGAGCCTCGCTACGCCCTCACCGAAAACGCCGGCCAGAAAACCGAGAACAAGATACAACTCGCCTCGCCCCTCGACATCGTCGCGCAGATCCGCGCCAACGGCCGCAAGGGCCTCAGCATCCAGCGCTACAAGGGTCTAGGCGAAATGAACCCCAAGCAGCTCTTCGAGACCACCATGGACCCGGAGAAACGCCGCCTGCTGAAAGTGGACATCACCGATGCCGCCAAGGCCGACGCATTGTTCACATTGCTCATGGGCGACGAAGTCCCCCCCCCGCCGTCAATTCATCGAGGACAACGCCCTCAACGTCCAATACCTGGACGTCTGAACTCCATGAAAGCCGCCACCCAGTCCACCCCGCGCGCACCGCACCGCACCACCGTCAAAAAACGCGGCGTGTGCGCGCCCGTGTCGTTCCCGGTCAAGTTCTCGTCCGAAGCCTCCGCCGTGGCCGACGGCCTCGCGATCCAGCACCGCTTGAAAGCCGAGCCCGTTTACGCCTGCACCGGGACCGGCTACAGGGCACCGAACGGTGTCGCCGAGATTGCCATCGCCAAGCGCCAGACCAAGTCCCGCCACAACCCATAAATGGCCCTCCCGAAACCAGTAAAACGCTTGGGGAAAAAGGCCGTGGACACACGTCAGGTGGATTTTCTGTCAATCGAAACCCACTCACCTGCCGCACTGCTTGCCACCGAACCCCAGCCTGCAGCCGCTGTATCCACATGGGCTACCCGCGCCGCTACAGCACGCAAGGCCGCCCGCACAGGCACATTTGTTGATAACCTAAAGCTGCCTATTCACCGCTGGTTTCGGTATTCCGCAGGCTTCTCAGCAAAATGGGTCGAATCGGTTCTGAAGGACAAAAAATCTCTCAACGTTTTCGATCCCTTTGCCGGATCAGGCACGACCATGTTGGCGGCTGATGCGATGGGGGTTCCCTCCGTCGGCACCGAATCCCACCCGTTCGTCAAACGTGTCGCCAACGCCAAGCTCAGTTGGAATTTTGAAGCGAATACTCTTCACCGAGCCGCACGCGAGCTGACCGATCTCGCCCAAGCTATTCCATCCGCCGAGCTACGTGATCCCGATTCACTCATCGCCCGCATCTATACCCCGCAATCTCTTGAGCAGCTTGAACGACTACGGCTCGCTCACCGCCAACTCGCGGCGAGTGGCACCTATAACACGCACATCAACGAGCTTCTCTGGTTGGCAATAACGGCGATTTTGCGCCCCTGCAGCTTCGTCGGAACCGCTCAATGGCAGTATGTCTTGCCCAGCAAAACCAAGACGGGAAATCGCCCGCCCCTCAGCGCCTTAAACGCGGTCATTGAACAGATGTTTGAAGACCAACGCTCAGTCCAACTGGACGGCTGGGTGAAACAGTCAGCCGTGGTTTCTCACGACGCACGATCACCCTTTGGCTTTCTCGGCAATCGACTCTTCGACACGGTCATCACGTCGCCGCCCTATCCCAACAATTACGATTACGCCGACGCCACGCGACTGGAGATGACCTTCTGGAAAGACATCGAAGGCTGGAGCGACCTTCAGCAAACCGTTCGCCGCCACCTGATGCACTCATGCTCCCAGCACACTGCTGCCGAGCGCCTCAACCTCGCCGAACTCCTAAGTGACCCAATTATCACCCCCATATATACGGAACTCTCAGCCGTCTGCCAACGGCTCGCCGAGATTCGTCTAACCAAAGGTGGCAAAAAAACCTACCACACGATGATCGCGGCTTATTTCCAAGATCTCGGACGCATCTTTATCAATTTGCGCGCGATCACTGCGCCCGGAGCAACAGTCTGTTTCGTGATCGGCGATTCAGCCCCCTACGGCATTCATGTCCCGGCGGAACGATGGTTGGGAGAACTTGCGATTGCCGCTGGCTTTACCGATTGGCGTTTCGAAAAACTGCGCGACAGAAACATCAAATGGGACAACCGCGTGCACGACGTCCCACTCCACGAAGGCAATCTCTGGATTCAAGGTTAAATATGGCAAAAGCACCTGGGCATCAATTCGGCCAACTCATCGGCCACCTAGTCGAAGAAATCGTTCATTCCACATTGGATGATTTTGCAAAAAAATACGGCTACTACCTGGATAAACAAGGGGCACGCGGGAAGGCTCGCAAAGGCAACAAAGTAACGTGGCTCGACAAATACGATTGTGAGCACGATCTCGATTTCGTAATCGAAAAAAACGGATCAGCTGACCAACGCGGTCGTCCGCTGGCATTTATCGAGACTGCATGGCGGCGATACACCAAGCACTCGAAAAACAAAGCACAGGAAATCCAAGGAGCAATATTACCGACAGCCGAAAAGTATTGGAGTGACGCCCCGTTTCTCGGGGTAGTTTTGGTCGGCATATTTACAGCCAAAGCGATTACTCAAATGGAGAAAACGGGGTTCCGTGTCTTATACGTTCACCGCTCCGCCATCATGGGTGCATTTGAAAGAGCCGGCATTCCCGTCAACTTTGACGAAAGCACACCGGACAAAGACTTCAAAAAGGCTGTCCGCGGTTTTAATGAATTAACACCCAGTCAGCTTACGAAGTTCAAAAATGATCTTAGGGAAATCATGAAGGCCGATTTCGACTCCTTTATATCTAAGCTCGAAGCCGCCTTGGCGCGACAGATCAATAAAATTGTCATCACCCCATTATTCGGAAACTCCACGGAATTCCTTACGGCGCGGGATGCGAAAACCTTTCTCGAAAAGAGCCTTCCGGACTCCGGCCAAGGGCCTTTGTTAAAAATTGATGTTCTGGTCTGCTACGACAACGGCAGCCGGATTGATGCATCCTTCAGGAAAATCGAAGAGATCCGGGCCTTCCTCGACTATGTAGCTGCATAATCTGCCGATAATCTACCGATTCTCCCGTAAAATCTACCAACTGTAGGAGATTCCCCGACCGCTCAAGCACCTAGGGATTATCTAAGCATCTTCACTCTCATCATCCGCCTCCCCCTTTTCCCGAATGTATACCGGCAACGAAAAACTAGCCACCGCCAACATCACCGACATCATGCAGACGGCCTACATCGAATACTCGATGTCCGTCATCGTCGCCCGCGCCCTCCCCGACGCCCGCGACGGCCTGAAGCCCGTGCAGCGCCGCATCCTCTACGCGATGCTCCGCGAGGGCCTCCTCCACAACCGCGCCTTCGACAAGTGCGCCGGCGTCGTCGGCGAGGTCCTGAAAAACTACCACCCCCACGGCGACTCCTCCGTTTACGACACCCTCGTGCGCCTCGCCCAGAACTGGGTCATGCGCTACCCCCTCATCGATCCGCAGGGCAACTTCGGCTCCGTCGATGGCGATCCGCCCGCCGCCTACCGCTACACCGAGGCCCGCCTGCGCGACATCGCCGAGGACCTCCTCGCCGACATCGAGGAGGACACCGTCAACTTCGCCCCCAACTACAAGGAGTCCACCACCGAGCCCACCGTGCTCCCCTCGGCCCTGCCCAACCTCCTGATGAACGGCTCGACCGGCATCGCCGTCGGCATGGCCACCAACATCCCGCCGCATAACCTCCACGAGCTCATCGCCGCCACCTGCGCCATCATCGACAACCCGCGCACCACCGTCGACGAACTCTGCGGCCTCATCAGCGGCCCCGACTTCCCCACCGGCGGCGTTATCGCCGGCCGCGAGGGCATCCTCTCCTACCTGAAGACCGGCAAGGGCATCGTCCGCATTCGCGGCAAGGCCCACACCGAGGAGACCAAGACCGGCATGGAGCAGATCGTTATCACGGAAATCCCGTATAACGTGAACCGCGCCAACCTCGTCATCCGCATCGCCGAGCTCGTCACCGAAAAGGAGCTCGAAGGCATCCGCGACGTGCGCGACGAGTCCGACGAAAACACCCGCATCGTCATCGAGCTCAAGCGCGGCGAACAGTCCCGCGTCGTCATCAACCAGCTCTTCCAGAAGACCGCCCTCGAATCCTCTTTCGGCGTCACCCTGCTCGCCCTCGACAAGAAGCGCCCCAAGCAGATGAACATCCGCGAGCTGCTCGACTGCTACCTAGAGCACCGCCGCGATGTCGTCACCCGCCGCACCCAGTTCCGCCTCAACAAAGCCCTCGACCGCGCCCACATCCTCGAGGGCTACATCATCGCCCTCGATAACCTCGACGACTTCGTCAAAATCATCCGCGCCTCTTCCAACCGCGACGAGGCCAAGACGAAGCTCATGGCCAAGTATCCGCTCTCCGAGCGCCAGACCGACGCCATCCTCGAGCTCCGCCTCTACCAGCTCACCGGCCTGGAGCGCGGCAAGATCGAGGCCGAGTATCTCGAACTCCAGAATCTCATCGCCTCGCTGCGCGAGATCCTCGAATCCGAGACCCGCCTGCTCGAGGTCATCAAGACCGAGCTGCTCGCCATGAAGGACAAATACGGCGACCAGCGGAAAACCCAGATCATCGACGCCACCGGCGACTTCCGCATGGAGGACGTCATCCCCAACGAGGGCTGCGTCATCACCGTCTCCCACCTGGGTTTCATCAAGCGCACCCCCGTCGCCGAATACCGCTCGCAGAAACGCGGCGGCAAGGGCGTCATCGGCACCGAGACCTACGAGGAGGACTTTGTGGAGCATCTCTTCACCGCCTCCACCCACGACTACATCCTCATCGTGACCACGCACGGCCAGTGCCTCGCCAAGAAGGTCTACGACGTCCCCGAGGGAGCGCGCACCACCAAGGGCAAGTCGGTCAAATCCTTCCTCGCGCTCGACGAGGGCGAGAAGATCGCCGCCATGCTCACCACGCCCGACTTCGCGCCGGACCGCTACCTGGTCATGGCCACCAAGCGGGGCACCATCAAGAAGACCGCCCTGGCCGACTACACCAACGCCACCCGCGAGGCCGGCCTCATCGGCATCAACCTCGAGGAAGGCGACACCGTCATCGGCTGCGTGCTCACCACCGGCGACGACGAGTTGATCCTTGTCTCCCACCAGGGTCTCGCCGTGCGTTTCCGCGAGAAAGACCCCGAAACCGGCGAAGTCCTCTTCCGCGACACCGGCCGCGCCACCGGCGGCGTCACCGGCATGAGGTTCAAGTTGGACAGCGACTACCTCGAGGTCCTCGAAGTCGTCGATCACGACAGCAAGTTCCTCGTCGCCAGCCAGGCCGGCCTCGGCGTGCGCACGCGCTTCGAGGATTACCGCCTCGTCAACCGCGGCGCCAGCGGCGTGTGGGCGATCGACCTGCCTGAAGACGGCTCGGTCAACATCGCCGGCGCGCTCAGCGTGAAGGACACCGACGAAATCATGCTCCTCACCGCCAAGGGCCAAAGCGTGCGCTGCCCGGTGAACACCATCCGCGAGGTCAACCGCGGCGGCAAAGGCGTGAAACTCCTCAGCCTGGCCGAAGGCGACAAGCTCCTCTCCATCGCCCGCGTGGTCGAAACCGACGAAGAGCAAGCCGCAGCCGGCACCGGCGAAGCGTAAAATCCGGCCGTTATGAGCATCCCCAGAGCATGCGCGGCCAGTAAAGAGGCGCGGCGCGACTGCCCGCCTTTTTGGTTACCGGCCACACTCCCGCCAGTCAGGATCAATGCCTGGTCGTTTTGGTCGTGTTTTTAGGCTGATTGTGCCAGCATCCCCACAAACATGCTCTCCCTTAACTGTACGGTTGGATCCACGCTGGAAGCGGCCCGCGCCCATTTGCGCGATTTGTCGCCGACGGCTTCCACGCAGCTGGTCGAGACTGTTATTGGACTGGTGGACGACTTGTTTGCCGGCCGGCATCCCGGTTATCAAAAAGCGGATCTCAAGTATCATAACCTGGAGCACACGTTGCTCGCGACGCACTGTTTTATCGATCTCGCCGCCGGCCGTCTCCGGCACGGGGCTGGGCCGGCGTTCAGTCACCGGGAGTTTTCCCTGGGTTGCGCGGCGATATTGTTGCACGACGGCGGGTATCTGAAATCTCGCGACGACTTGACCGGGACCGGGGCCAAATACACGTCCTCCCATGTGGATCGAAGCTGCAAGATGACACAGGTTTTTTTGCCCCCCGCAGGAGTCAACGCCGACGAACTGGAAGGGGTGATGAATGCCATCCGCTGCACCGGACTCACCAGCAAGATCGAACTGATTAACTTCAAAAACGACGTCGAACGCCTGACCGGTTGCATGGTCGCGACATCGGATTACCTCGGGCAAATGGCGGACCCCCGCTACCCGGAGAAACTACCCGGACTCTTTGCCGAGTTCGAGGAGTCCAACGACTTCAATCAAGTGCCGGCCGAAAAGCGCATGTTCCGTTCCGCCAAAGAACTGATGGCAAAGACAGGCGGCTTCTGGACGCATTTCGCGCTGCCTAAACTGGAAAAAGACTTCGAGGGCGTCTACCGCCTGCTGGAGATGCCCGATGGCGGTAATCCCTACATCGACGCCGTCGGCATCAACCTGGCCCGCATCGAGGCGATGTCCAAACTGGCTGACTGACCACGCCGTCCGGCGAAGGCTTATACCCATCGATGCGTGAATTAAGACTATCCGGATGAAACGGCTCCGCCGATCCGCCACGGATTCCCAACGTAGCGGAATCGCCGAGCGATTTCGTTTTGGAGCATCCGGCCATTGGTATTATTTCTCCGTCATGACGTATTCGCCCTCCCAGCCCGCAGCGGGGGGAGCGATCTGGTAGCGCTGTACGATTTGGATATAAATGCGCGAGGGGTTGCCGAATACGCCGGGCGTGACACCGGGCTGGTTGGGCTCCAACGGCTCGCTCCGGCGAAACAACTCCAACGCACCGTCCCAGTCGCGGGCGTAGTGACGATTCAGCGCCTCTTCAAAAAGTCGCACGCAGTCGCGGGTGCGGTCGGTGACGTGTTCGCCCAGACCCACGATTTCATAAATGGGCACGGCGGTGGTGCGGCCTTTGACGACGATGCGACCCAGCGCGCGGAAGAACACCTGGCCGGGCCCATGGCTCTCGCAGGCGGTTTTGGTCGCTTCGGTACACATGGAATAAACACCCCAGCTCTTGGCGCCTGATTCCATGCGTGCGGCGAGGTTCACGTTGTCGCCCATCATGGTGTAATTGAACCGCGTGCTGCTGCCCATGTTGCCGACGATGACCGGGCCGCTGTTCAGGCCGATGCGTGACTGCATCTCGTGGACGATGGCCGGCCATTGCTCACCGGCGGCTTTCCAATTCCGGCGAAGTTCGAGCAACTTCAGGTGAATGCGCTGGCTGGCGACACAGGCGCGCAGGGCGTGATCGGGCAAGGGCAAGGGAGCGCCGAACATGGCCACCACGGCGTCGCCGATATATTTGTCCAGTGTGCCGCCCTCCTGTTGTATGATGTCGGTGCAGGCGGTGAGGTATTCATTCATCAGCACGACCAAACGGTCCGGCGGCAGCTTCTCCGCGAGCGTGGAGAACGACTGAATGTCCGAAAAATACGCGGTGATGTTTTCCTCGTGGCCGCCGAGCTCGGGTGATTTGCCGGACTCGATCATGCGGTTGACGAGCGCGGGCGACACGTAGGTGCCGAACATGCCCTTGATCTGCTGCTTGGCGCGCTGCTCGCGGACGAGTTGACGCACGATCATGAAGACCTGCAAACCGCCGAAGCCGAGAACCGGCCAGAGCAGCGGCAACCACAGGCTCAACCGTATCCAGCAATACGCGGCCAGCGCCAGATAGAGTACGGGCACGCCAAATGCGTAGAATGCCTGCAGGTAGAGTCGGCGTTTTGCCAGAAAGACAAGCCCGACCAGGCCCAGAAGTGACGCCCCCAGGAGCACCGGCCAGCTCGCGCTACGGTGCGCGTAATCCTCGTTGAGGATGTTGTCCATGACGTTGGCGTGGACGAGCACGAGCGGGGTCTCGGCGCCGAACGGAGTCAGGCCATTGTCGCTCAGTCCGGTGGAGACTTGCCCGACGAGTAAAATTTTGTCCTGAACCGGGAACAGGTTTTCCTGGGGTGTCTCCTCGACGTAATTCAGGCGGTAACTTTCCGTCAGCATCGAGAAGCGCGCCATGTTGCTCTCCTTGGTGCCGTAGCGGTAGTTAATCAGATACAGGCCGCCCTCATCGATGGGAATACGAAGCGGCCGGGTGTCGCTTTCCAAATAGATGGCGTCGCCCAACACCACGCGCACCTGGCGCGGCTGAACGTTATAGTAAAGCATCACACTCTGCAGCGAGAGGCTGGGGTAAACCTGATCGCCGATGCGCAGGAGCATGGGAACATGCCGGCGGACGCCATCGCGGCCAGGGGGCGTGTCGCAAAAGGCGGTCAAGCCGACGGACTGGAACTTGAGCACCGGGCGCATCGCGAATTGGGAGGACGGGAGGAGGTTTTGATCTCCCTCGATGCGAACCAGGGGCTGATTGGCGGAGGGTAGGGGCGGCGGTTGCTGCGGATCGTCGTCGGTCGCATACGCTCCGAAGATCACGCGTCCGCCCAGTTGAGAGGCGGCTGCTTGCATGGAGTCATCGCTCTCACCTTCCGGGGACGGCTCGAGGAACAAGATATCCCACACGACAGCGGCCGGTTTGCCAAAAGACATACTATAAAGAAACCGCGCATGAACTTTGCGATCCCAGGGCCAGCGGCCGTAGGCCTCGATGCTGTCATCGTCGATGGCAACCGTGACGATCCTTGGGTCCGGCGGCTTTTGGAAGCGCACCCGGTATTGGGTGATAAGATCCAGGGTTACGGTTTCCAGGCGTTGCATCCAGGAAGTGCCGCTTATGGCCCAAGCCAGGCCGACACACACGAGAACGGGCAGGACGTGTTCTTGCAGAAAGCCGTATGCACGCTTGTTCATGCAGCTGACATAGATGGATAGCCCCTATGCGTGGGCAACGCGAAATCCTACCTATGTCTTTCTTTGCTCCACACCGCCGTGCGCAAAGATTAGCCAAGCAGGCTTCCTTCGGGAGTCATCGCACTCCTGCGTGAACTACGCTCGCCCTTTCATCCAGCCGATCCGCTGTCGATCTCCCGTTTCCCGGGTCGGGCCCGCGCGGGTGTCGATTTCCCGTCCTTGGCTCAAGGGGCCGCCAGAATCCGGTTTTAAAAACAGACGGAACGCAACGGGCGTGCGCCGGGGTACTTCCCGGCCGTTTTCTCGGGCATTACGGGGCCTTGACGGTGGAGCGCTTGATGAACTGGCCAGTGGCGTCCTTGAGGGGCCATTTCTGGCCGCCGAGTTCGATCAGCACCGACTGGGGGGTCTCGGTCTGGATGGTGATCGCGTTGTTGCGGGGTACCGAGCGGCTTTCGCCCGTCTTGAGCGGTCCGCGGTAGAGCACGGTGCCGGTCGAGTCGGTGGCGGTCACAAGCTCCACGGGGGCCACCGCGACCAGGCCGAGCAGGTTGTCGCCGGGCTGGGGCTTGACCCAGGTGATGGCGTCGGCGGCGGGTTTGCTGGTGGTGAGGGCGCTGATGCCCCACACGAGCAGGAGTACGAGCACCACCAAGCCACCGATGAGCGCGGCAGCTTTGACAATGAGATCGGCGTCGAGGTTGAGGCCGCCGGGGGCGCGAGGACGGAAGGTGGCGGGATTTTTGTCGCCGTGGACGGAGTCGGCGGCGGGGGTCATGGCGGCGGCGGCCGAAGGAGCTTCGGGGATGGCGCCGGCCTTGGCGGAGGCGACGCTGATGTCCATGCGACCGTAAACCTCGCGGTTGAGCGAGCGGCTGGTCTTGGTGGCTTCACTGAGGCCGAGGGCGAGGTAGTCGTTGACGAGTTTGTCGCCGGGGAGCTTGAGGTAGTTGGCGTAGGTGCGCAGGAAGCCGCGCACGTAGATCTCGGGCAGCTTGATGTCGAACTGGTTGCTCTCGTATTTGTGCAGGTAGTCGCCGCGGATTTTGGTCGCTTCGGCGGCTTCCCGGATGGAGATGCCTTTGCGCTTGCGGGCTTCTTCGAGGCGTTCACCGATGGTCTGCATGGGAGGGAATTAGGGAAAAGGGAGAGCGAGGGGAAGGCGGATTTTAGCCGGATGCGCGATTACAGGCTGTCGAGGTCAACGAGGATCTCGCGGGGGTTGGAGCCGTTTTCGGGGCCCACGATGCCCTTCTGCTCCATGAGGTCCATGATGCGGGCGGCGCGGTTGTAGCCGATGCGGAGACGCCGCTGGATCATGGAAGTGGAGGCGCGTTTGGTGGATTTGATGACGTCGAGGGCCTGGTTGTAGAGGTCTTCGTCGTCGCCGAGGTCCTCGTCGGCGTCTTCCTCGTCGCCTTCGTCGGCGGCCGAGGCGTCGCGGTCGATCTGTTGCTGGACGGACTGGGCGTATTGGGGCGGGCCGTTGCGCTTGAGGAACTCGACGAATTCGTTGACCTCTTCGTCGGAGACGAAGGCACCCTGGGCGCGGACGAGACGGGAGCTGCCGGGGGGCGAGAACAACATGTCGCCGCGGCCGATGAGGGTGTCGGCACCCTTGCCGTCGAGGATGGTGCGGGAGTCCACCTGGGAGGCGACCTGGAAAGCGATGCGTGAGGGCAGGTTGGCCTTGATGACGCCGGTGATGACGTTGACCGAGGGTCGCTGGGTGGCGATTATGAGGTGGATGCCGGCGGCGCGGGCGAGCTGGGCGAGGCGGGCGATGGAAGTCTCGATCTCGGCCGGGGCGACCATCATGAGGTCGGCGAGTTCGTCGATGATGGCGACGATGTAGGGGAGGCGCTCGGGGATTTCCAGGCCGTCGTCGGCGGCGAGTGGGTCAACGCCGTCGAGAGAGGGCTGGAGGTCGGCGGCGGGGGCGGCGGATTTTTTGCGGGAGTTGAAGCCGGCGATGTTGCGCACGCCGACCTTGGCAAACTGCTGGTAGCGTTGCTCCATCTCGCCGAGGAGCCACTTGAGGGCGGAGGGGACCTTCTTGGGCTCGGTCACCACCGGGATGAGCATGTGGGGAAGGGTGTTGAAGACCTTCAACTCGACGACCTTGGGGTCCACCATGATGAGGCGCAGGTCCTTGGGGCTTTTGCGATAAACGATGGAGGCGATGATGGAGTTGATGCAGACGGATTTGCCCGAGCCGGTGGCGCCGGCGATCAGGAGGTGGGGCATCTTGGCGAGATCGGAGATCAGGGGTTTGCCGGAGACGTCTTTGCCGAGGGCGATGGGGATCTCGGCCTTGGCGGCGGACCAGTCCTCGGACTCAAGGATCTCGCGCATACCGACCGGGGTCGGGGTGCGGTTCGGCATCTCGACGCCGACGGCGGCCTTGCCCGGTATGGGAGCGAGGATGCGCACCGACTGCGCGCGCATGCCCAAGGCGATGTTTTTGTCGAGGCCGGCGATTTTTTCGACGCGCACGCCGGGGGCGGGAACAACCTCGTAGCAGGTGATGACGGGGCCGACGTGGATCTCGCCGGGGGTGACGATGACGTTGAACTCGCCGAGGATGCGAACGAGGTCGGCCATGTTTTTGGCGTATTCGTCGTCGGAGCCGCCGGCGGCTCCGGGGGCTTGGTCCTTGAGCAGTGTGAGCGGGGGAAATTGGTAGTTTTCCTCGACGAGCGGCACGGCGGGGGCCTTGGCCTTGCGGGTCTCCTCGGGTTTGACGATGGAGACGGAGCCGAGGCCGCCGGGAATGGGCTCAAGGGTGCCTTCAGTCTTGGCGGTGCCGCGGTTGATTTTGGGGATGACTGGCGCGGGCTCGGCGGCGTCCGATGCGGATTTGGGCTCCGTATCCGGTTTGGGTGCGGGTGGCGCCAGGGGGTTGTCGGAGGCTCGCGGGAGGGTGAGCTTTTTACCGGACGGAGGCGGGGCATCGACGACGACGGCGGCTGCTTTTGCCTCGGCCTTGCGTTTTTCGGCGGAGGCCTTGAGCTGCGCGCGCAGTTCGGCGGCTTCGGCTTTGGCGGCAGCCCGGCTTTCGCGCCAAGCATGGAAGGCCTGAAAGAGTTTGTCGAACTCAGCGCCGATGTCGCGCGCAAGGATGAAAACGAAGCAAACAACGTAAGTGGTGCCTAGCAACAGGACGGTTCCGAACACGCCTAGCGTTTCCTTAAAGAGGCCCTGATAAACGAGGTTGCCGAGCAGCCCGCCCAGACCCTCGGTGAAGTAATTGGTCTTGCCGAAACTCTCGACCATGGCGGCAAGCGAGGACGCGCTGAGCACGCAGACGAGCATGGCCCCGAGCCGCGTGGCGGCGAACTGCTTGGCATTCCGAAGCGCGAGGTAGGTCATCCAGAAGAGAAAGGGAGGCAGCAGCCAGATGCTCAGACCAATATAATGCAGTGCCCACCAAGTGGACTCCGCCCCGACCCAGCCGACGAGGTTCGGGGTGGCCTGACGGAAGTTGGTCCCGGTTTGCCGGCTTTGTTCGGGTGCGAAGTCCAAAAACGCGACGGTGATAAGCAGCCCGATCAGAAAACAAGCGCTGGCCGCAGCCCACCGCGGCCGGGGGCGGGGCGGTTGAAACGAGGGAACGGTGTTTGGATTTGAACTCGCGGGCTTGGGCATGTGTGTTACGGCCTGGGACGACCGGACGGATTCCACGGCAACGCCCCTGTCGGTCAAACGGAATATACCCCGCTTCTCGGTTTCACACCACACTCACATCTCATCATGTCAGCATTTCTACGTCTGCAGCCACTTTACCAAGACCGCGTCTGGGGCGGTCGCGCCCTGGAAGGCGCTTTAGGCCGGGCATTGCCGGCCGGGCGTCCGATCGGCGAGAGTTGGGAGATAGTCGATCGCCCCGAGGCCCAGTCGGTGGTCGTCGGCGGTCGGTTTGATGGAAGGACCTTGCGAGAAGTCATCGCGAATCATGCGGCCGAGATCATGGGACCCGGCTGGCCGGCCGACCGCGCTTTCCCGATTCTCGTAAAGTGGCTCGACTGCAAGGAGCGGTTGAGTCTGCAAGTACACCCGCCGGCGGCGGTCGCCCCGGAGCTCAAGGGCGAGCCCAAGACCGAGAACTGGTATATCGCCGCGTGCGCTCCCGACTCGCACCTAATCGTAGGGCTGAAGCGCGGCGTGACCCGCGCCCGATTCGAGCAGGCTCTGGCCGATCTCACTCTGGAGGATTGCGTGCATCGTTTCCCGGTGACGGCGGGCGACTCCATTCTCGTGCACAGCGGCCAGATCCATGCGATCGACGGCGGCAACCTGATCCTGGAAATACAACAAAACTCCGACACCACCTACCGTGTTTACGACTGGGGCCGTGTCGGCCTCGACGGCAAGCCGCGCGCGATGCACGTCGAGCAATCATTGAAATCCATCAGGTGGGACGACTTCGAGCCCGAGGCCGTGCGCGGGCAGAGGCTCGCGGCGACCATCGCTGACGCAAATGAGTTCCGCATCCGCCGCGTGCCTTTGGCCGCGGGTGCGGAGATCGTTTTCGAGGCTGGGGAACAACCCAGAATCTTGAGCATCGTCGAGGGACGCCTTGCCGGTCCTGAGGGCCAGATGCTCGGCCGGGGCGACAACGTGGTCATGCCCTATTCCGTAAAAAATTCATTTATCGCGCAAACCGACGCTCTAGTACTCGTAACCGAGAACTTTCACTGACACGGTGCTGTCAGGGGAGAGTTATGCGCCTAAAATATTCACGATCCAGTCAGGGGGGCGGCGCCCTCATGCAGGTGGTGATGTTTCTGCTGTGCTTGTTTTCCACGCTTGCCCTGGGGTGGATGGTCTTTCTGCCGGGCTTGTTCACGAGCGTCATCCAGAACCGAACCGGATGTCAGGCCAGAGTGGATTATTTCTACGCCAACCCATTTACCGCCGAGGTGCGAATGCGCGGGCTGGCGATCGTTAATCCCACCGGCTTCTCCGAGGGCAACTTCCTCGAGGTCCATCAATTCTCAGCCAAGGCCGATCTATTCTCGGTGCTCACGAGCAACCCGGTGATCGACATGACCACGATCGACGTGACCCGCGTGAACGTCGTCACCAATGCCCGTGGATCCAACAATCTCGATCTGATCTACCGCCGTATGGCCGCCGCTAGGAACACCAAGCCCGCCAGCAAACCTGCGGCCAGACCGGCTGCCAAACCGGGCGGCGAAGCGGCCTCGCCCGCGTATCTCGTGCAAAAACTCGACCTGCGCGTCGGCCAGGTGGTCGTCAAGGACGAGCGCCCCGGGCGCGAGTCCGAGCGGGTGCACCAGTTGGCGTTCCAGCGAAACTACCGGGACGTGACCTCGCTCGGGGCTTTGAACAACGACCTGCCTGCCGAGGTAACCGCCGCCGGCGTGAGTATCGGCGAAGTGGTTCCCTCCGATCTCAAACGCGTCGTGCTCGACGCCACCAAGCCGACCGAACGCAAGACCTACGCCTGGGGTGAAAACCGGGAAAACGTGGATTGGACTCTGAGGAAACTTGAAGATCGTCCGAAGCCTTGATTATGTGGGCGGTTTATGAACGCGCCCGAATCTCAAGCCCAAGAACCTTCGACCCCCCAGCCTCCGACTGCCGCCGCCCCCGAGCCGGCTCCGGCGACTCCAGTTTCCGAGGCCCCCGCAGCCGCTCCCGATCTGGCCGCCCAACTCGCCGTGGCCAAAAAAGAGGCCGCCGACAACTATGACCGCTATGTGCGCTCGGTCGCCGATCTCGACAATCATCGTCGCCGCACGATCCGCGAGAAGGAGGAGCTGCGCCAGTTCGCCGCCTCCCGGGTCCTCGAAGACCTGCTGCCCGTTCTCGACAACCTCGGTCTCGGCCTCGCCGCAGCCAAGGCCCCGAACGCCGATCTTAAAACCCTCGTCGGCGGCATCTCCATGGTGGCCGACCAGCTCAAGGCCTCCCTGGCCAACCACGGCCTGAAGGAGGTCAACCCTGCCGGCCAGGCCTTCGACCCCAATCTCCACGAGGCGATCTCCCAGCAGCCCAGCGCCGAAATCGCAGAGGGCTCCGTGGTCACCGTCGTGCGCACCGGTTTCACGCTCAACGGCCGCCTGCTGCGCCCGGCCTCGGTCATCGTGTCCACCGGTCCGGCGGTCGCCGCCCCCGAACAGGCCCAAGCCTGATCCATCGCCATGGCCCAACAAGACTACTACGAACTGCTCGGCGTCGAGAAGGGCGCCAACGACGAGGATCTCAAGAAGGCCTATCGCAAGAAGGCCGTGCAGTATCACCCCGATAAAAACCCGGGCAACAAGGAGGCCGAGGAGATGTTCAAGAAAGTCTCCGAGGCCTACGAGGTGCTCAAGGACCCGCAGAAACGCGCCGCGTATGACCGTTATGGACACGCCGCCTTCCAGCAGGGCGGCGGGGCCGGTCCGCGCGGGCCCGGCGGGGCCGGCGGCGGCGGGTTCCATGATCCGTTCGACATCTTCCGTGACGTCTTCGGCGGGGCCGGAGGCGGCGGGGGAGGCGGCGGCGGCATTTTCGAGGAGATGTTTGGAGGCGGCGGCGGCCGCGGGGGCGACCGCGATGGCGCCGACCTGCGCTACGACCTGGAGATCACCCTCGAGGAGGCCGCCAAGGGCGTCGAAAAGGAGATCAGTTTCCGCAAGGCCATGACCTGCGAGCGCTGCGACGGCAGCGGAGCCGAGCCCGGCTCCAAAAAGGTTCAGTGCCCCACCTGCACAGGCCACGGCCAGGTGCGCCGCAGCGGCGGCATCATCACGTTCACACAGACGTGCCCGACATGCGGCGGCAGCGGCCAGCGAGTCGAGAAGCCCTGCACCGCCTGCCGCGGGGAGGGCCGCACCGCCAAGACCACCAAACTCAACGTGCGCGTGCCCGCCGGCGTCGAGTCCGGCTCCCGCCTGCGTTCGAGCGGCAACGGCGAGGCCGGTCTCGCCGGCGGCCAGCCCGGCGATCTCTACATCGTGATCAACATCCGCGACCACGAGCTGTTCGAACGCCAGGGCGGCGATCTGTTCTGCGAGATCCCCATCAAGTTCACGCTCGCCTCCCTTGGCGGCAGCATCGAGGTGCCCACGCTCTTCGGCAAAGCCTCGCTCAAGATCCCCGTCGGCACGCAGAGCGGCACGACCTTCCGACTCAAGGGCAAGGGCATGCCGTCCCTGCGCGGCGGTTCGTCCGGCGACCAGTTGATCCGCGTCCACGTCGAGGTGCCCCAGTCGCTCACGCCCGAGCAACGGAAGATCCTCGAGGATTTCGCGCGCGTGAGCGGCGACGCCGACGAGCCCACCTCGAAGAGCTTCTTCGAGAAGGCCAAGAAGTTTTTCTGAGCGCGGGCCAACCAACATGCGCGTCGTCATCCTCGGTTCCGGTCGCGGCTCCAACGCCGAGGCCATCCTGCTCGCAAAACAAGCCGGCCGGCTCGGCAGCGCCGAAGTCGTGCAGATATTCTCCGACAAGGCCGGAGCGGGCATCCTCGCGCTCGGTCCGCGTTTCGACGTGCCCGCCGCGTTCCTCGACGCCGCCCCCTTCAAGACCAAGCTCGAGGGCGAAGGCGAGGCCCGCTACATCGCCGCCATCAACGCCTGCCGGCCCGACTTGGTGGTGCTCGCCGGCTTCATGCGCGTCATCAAGCCGGGCTTTTTGCAGGCCTTCGCGGGCAGGATCATCAACCTCCACCCCAGCCTGCTGCCGAGTTTCCCCGGCCTCGACGGCATCGGCCAGGCCTGGCGCCGCGGCGTCAAGATCGCCGGTTGCACGGTGCATCACGTCACCGCCGAGGTGGACGGCGGCCCGATCATCGACCAGGCGGCGGTGCGCATCGAGCCTGCGGACACGCTGGAATCGTTTACGGAAAACATCCACGCCGCCGAACACGCTTTGCTTCCTGCGGTCATTGCACGTTTGAGCAACCCCCAGTCCTAAGTTCACATGAAAACCAAGATCTTTGTCGACGGCCAGGAGGGCACCACGGGCCTGCAGATCCACGAACGACTCGCCCTGCGACCCGAGTTGGAGTTGATCGAGATCGACGCCGCCCGGCGCAAGGACCCGGCCGCCCGCGCCGCCTGCCTGAACGCCGCCGACGTGGCCTTTCTCTGCCTGCCCGACGCCGCCTCCAAGGAATCCGCCGCGCTCGTGACCAATCCGCGCACGTGCGTGATCGACGCCTCCACCGCCCACCGGGTCGATCCGGCATGGGTTTATGGCGTGCCCGAGCTTGGTGCCGACTACCGGGCGGCCATCCGCACGAGCAAACGCATCGCCAATCCCGGCTGCCATGCGACCGCGTTTGCCCTGGCGATGCGCCCGCTGGTCCAGCGCGGGCTCATCCCGGCGGATTTCCCGCTCTCGTGTTTTTCCATCACCGGCTACAGCGGCGGCGGTAAAAAAATGATCGCCGACTACGAGCAATCCCCCCTGCCGGACAGGCTGAGAAGTCCGCGGCCCTACGCGCTCGGCCTCATGCACAAGCACCTGCCCGAGATGCGCGTCCACACCGGGCTCAAGGAGTCGCCGATTTTCACGCCGGTCGTGGCGAGCTTCTACAAAGGCCTCGCGGTGACCGTGCCGTTGCCTCTGCGCCAGTTGCCCGTTTCGCCGTCGCCCCAGGCGCTGCACCACGCCCTGGTGGAGACGTATGCCGGCGAGAAATTCATCCGCGTGCTGCCCTTCGGCGACGAAGGCGTGCTGGACGGCGGTTTCCTTGATGTGCAGGCGTGCAACGACACCAATCGCTGCGATCTGGCGGTCTTCGGTCACGCCGACCAGGCGGTGGTGGTGGCCCGCCTCGACAATCTGGGCAAAGGCGCGTCGGGCGCGGCCATCCAGTGCATGAACCTGCACCTCGGCTTCGACGAAGGTGCGGGACTTGCGGGGTGACGCCCGGCGGCTTGCTGGCCGGGGAAAACTAGGAAACCCACCAAAACCCGAAAGCCGTCACTCCGGCATCAGGCTTGCGGCCCTCGCGAACGGGAAAATGCATCCACGAATGCCCCGCCTCCTTTTTCTGACGTGCAAAAACGCTGGCCTTCGTGATGGAGCCTGCCGGAAGTCGGGCTTGAACAAATTCAGTCTGCAGAGGCGTCCGGGGGTGTTTCGGAAATCAATCGGGTCGGCGTGAGAGGAGAAGCGAGCTCGGCCAAGACGGCCGAGACGGAGGCGCTCCGGCGGGTCGTGCCGTCGAGGGCAAAGCCGGCCCAGCCGGCGCATCCTCTCACTCGCAGAGTTCGACGGCCTGAGTTGTTTCAGAAACCCTCCCGAGGCGTGAAGACCTCTTCGGAGCGGGCCCAGAACCAGTCGGCTTCGGATTGGGCCGCAGCGGGATCAACCGGGGTCATGCGGCCAGCCGCATCACAGGAAAAGGGGTGGTAACCGTGGCTGGCAAAGAAGGTGACCATGTCCTCAATTTCGAAGCCATACCGGGCGGAGTGGGCGGGGACGATTTCCGTTTGGATGACGAGATTGGTTTGGCGGGCGAGCGTGCGGGTAGCGCCGCGCAGGGCCGCGAGCTCAAAGCCTTCAACGTCTATTTTGATGAAATCGACCCGGGTGAGCCCCAGTCGGGCGACCTCGGTATCCACAGTGGTAACAGCGACGCGGGCATCCACGGCTCCACCGGGCGGGGCGAGATGAACTTCGCCGAAGTTATCCGCGGGAACGATGAGGCCGGCAACGCCCACCTCGGGGCCTGCTGCGGCGCGAACCACGGTCACGTTGGTGAGATGGTTTTGACGGATGTTTTGCCGCAGGCAGGCGCAGGTGGGGCGGTTGGGTTCAAAGGCGAGCACGTGACCGTGGCGACCGACCAGGCGGGCGAGGGGGACCGTATAGGTGCCGATGTTGGCGCCGATGTCGCAGGCGACGAAACCGGGCCGGATCCAGCGTTGAAGGAAACGCATCACATCCGGGTCGCGTTCGCCGAGTATGGCGACGGCGAAGGACGTGAAGTTGTTCTTCATGGATACATAGCGATTGCCCTTGCCGTCGGTGAAGCGGAGCACGCGGCCCGGCCAGGCACGACGGCTCATGTAGCTTAACCAGCGGCCGGCATGGATGAAGGGATGTTCGAGGTAGAGTGATAAACCGCGGCGCCAGCTGCTGCGCGTGTATTCGCCGTGCGTGAGAGTGGAGCTGGTGGTGGACATGAGCGGCATGAAGGCGCTCTCACGCTGGGTTTCACGCCAAGGCAGAGTCAAGGGATGCAGTGCCCCATCGGCGAAGTTCACGCGTTTGTCGCATTACCGGAACGAACGTCGCCAATCCGGCATCAGGCTTGCGCTCCTTGCGAGCGGGAAAGTGTATGTAAGCAACGACCTGCCCTCTTCGGCTTGTCGCTTTTAACTCATGGCCTCCTTTCACCACGCGCTTGTTTTACTCTTTCTTCTGACCGTCTTGCAGGTGCTCGGTCGGCGGCTGCCCTGGCCGATGCCGATCACTTACCTGCTGGGCTCGATCGCCGTCACTTTCTGGCCGGGCTTTCCACGCATCGAACTGGATCCGGGCTTCTTTTTTCTCTGCTTCGTGCCTCCCCTGCTCTTCGCCGATGGCTGGTTGATGCCGTTGCGCGACTTCATGGAGTCGAAACGCCCCATCCTGCTTCTCTCGGTGGGATTGGTTATCTTCACCACCCTGGCGGTAGGGCTGACAGCGCATCTGCTGATGCCTGATCTGCCGCTGGCAATGGCCTTCGCGCTCGGTGCGGTGGTGTCTCCAACCGATGCCGTGGCTGTGGGTGCGATCACCCACCGGCTCAAAGTCCCTGCCCGCCTGACCGCAGTTCTCAATGGAGAGAGCCTGATGAACGACGCCACGGGGCTGGTCGCCTTTAAAGTCGCGCTGGCGGCGGTGATCGCAGGTTCGTTCTCCCTGAAGGCGGCGGCCTTGGATTTTGTCATCCTTGCCGCAGGTGGCGTCGGATTGGGACTCTTGCTCGCCTACGCGATTGGAAAGCTGCGGGACTTCCTCCTATCCACCCAGAACGCAGACTCGCAGTTCGAGGTAACCCTCTCGTTGCTGACACCTTTCGCGGTATACCTCGCGGCCGAGGCCAGCGGGGTGTCGAGCATCCTCGCGGTGGTCGCCGCAGGTCTCTACTCGGGCTGGCGGGACCCGCTCCGCATGGAGGTCGAGACCCGGCGCAGCGCATGGGCGGTGTGGTCCTTCATTCTCTTTTGGCTGAACGGGCTGGCCTTCATCATTCTAGGTCTGCAATTCCCGGCTATCCTCGGGAGCCTCAACGACCGTTATTCACCCGGCTTCCTGCTCCTCGTTGTAGGTGCCGTCACCTTTGCGGCGATACTAGCCCGGCTCGTCTGGGTTTTTCCCGGAGCCTATTTACCGTTCGTCCTTTCAAAAAAGATCCGCAGCTCCGAAACCCCGCCAAGCTGGAAAGGAGTCCTCGTATCGGGCTGGGCAGGTATGCGCGGGAGCATCACGCTCGCGGCGGCACTCTCGATCCCCCTCACCCTCGAGGATGGCAGTGATTTCCCCGGGCGCGATACCGTGATATTACTGGCGTTTGGCGTCATCGTTTCGACCCTGCTGTTGCAAGGCACCACGTTGGAACCCTTGATCTGCAAACTAGGGCTGAGGGCGGACGACACTTTTGCACGAGAGAACCTACTCGCCCGCACCGCCGCAGTCGAAAGTGCCCTCCGATACCTGAGGGAGGCAGCGAGCTCGCCCGCCGACACCGACGAAGAGCGTGCTGCTCATGCTCTGGTCGTGGCGGAATACGAACACCGGCTCCTCGAACTGACCACCGAGGGCGAAGTCAAAGCCAGCGCGAAACGGCGTCTCACGACCGGACTTCGGCACCGCCTGCAAGCACTCCGGGCCGAACGTGTCGCCATTGATGAGTTGTGGCGTAAAAACATCATCACGGACGAAGCTCACCGCCCGCTCCAGCATCTGCTCGACCACGAAGAGTCGTTGCTGGCGGGACACGCCGCTCATGTGAAAGCATAAATCCAGAAAAACACCTCAGCTTTTGGCCAAGTGCCTTCCAAGTTGTTCAGAAAAAGATGACACGGGGTGGTCACGAGGGCAAAGGGCGCACAAACCGATCACCCCAAGGCGTGTTTCTGAATCAACCCCGTGAAGCAGCGTCCGTCCCCGGACGCTCTCGCTCAACCCTAACGCCCGGGGACGGGCGTTGCCACACATGGTGATCGCCGCCACGTCTCCAGGCAGGAGCCTGCTTGCAGGCGATGGTTCGGCACCGCCTCGCGGACCCTCGACCTAAGGAGAAGCCACCTGCACCGGTTTGGAGCAGATCAAACGGGATTGTAGCCGTTTTCTTTTCGTCACGTCTTCGGCGGGGTGTGTTTCGGAAATTAAACGGGTCGGCGTGAGAGCAGAAGCGGGCTCCTCCAAGTCGACCGAGACAGAGGTGACCCGGCGGTTCGTGCCGTCGCGGGCAACGACGGTCCCGCAGGCTTCTCCTCTCACTCGCAGAGTTCGATGACCTGAGTTCTTTCAGAAACGGACCCCGACGGGGCGTTTTTCAGAACCGACTAACGGCGGGCACGGTTGGTGCTTGTGTAGATTAACTGCTTATAGCCGCTGTTCTGTTTTCATCTCTATGCCTAATCGCACCCCTCTACCGCCCCCTCCCAATACCTTTGATCTGGGCATTGTCATGGCCGGAGCTGTTTCAGCCGGCGCCTATACCGCCGGCGTTATGGATTTTCTGTTGGAGGCCATGGATGAGTGGGAGGCTGCGAAAGTGCGCGGCGAGACGGTGCCCGGCCATCAAGTTAAAATCAGCGCGGTGTCCGGGGCATCAGCCGGAGGCATGACAGCCGCGATCCTTGCATCGCTCTACAATCATGACTGTCCGCGCGTGACCTCTGCGGCCCGGGAAACCACCAGCGCCAATCCACTTTTTGAAAGTTGGGTTAACAAAATTGACATCGCAGCCCTGCTTAAAAACGACGACCCCACCGAACTGGCGGCGGCCTCTTTTCTGAATTGCAACATTATCGACGAGATCGCCCTCCATGCCTTCAGCGCCAATACCGCGCCCAAAGCGCGGCCTTATCTGGCCGATAATCTGGCTCTGTATCTCTCGGTGACGAATCTGCGAGGCGTGCCCTACCGGATCGACTTCGAGGCTGGCACACAAACGCCTCAAGGCCATGATTTGTCGCGGCATCAGAATGCCGTGAAATTTGTCTTCGGCTCTCCTTTGGCGAATGGCTACGCGTTGGATGCCCATGCCAAGCGAGACGAGGGCAATTGGCTGCGAATGCGCGAAGCTGCGGTCGCCTCGGGGGCGTTTCCCATCGGTCTGCGTCCGCGTCGTCTTTTTCAGCCCCGTGAACAGGTGGAGCAGCAGACCTGGTATGTTCCGGAGCCCTTGCCGGGGGCACTCGCTGGCGCGACTGCGGTGACAGATGAGCCCAAGGCCATTCAGCCGGCGTGGCCTTCAAAGGTGGACGACTGGTTGCACTACCATCCCTACGGCTACTGGGCAATCGATGGCGGAGTGGTGGACAATGAACCCCTAGAGCAAGTGCGCCGTCATCTGGCGGGACCGGGCGGGAGGAACCCGCGTCAATCCGATAAAGTGAAAGGCACCACACTGCTGATCGATCCCTTCGTCGGCTGGGGGCCGGATGATTTTGTGGATACCTTTGCCGATGGAGGGAGCGCATCTCCCAAGCCGCCTCCGTGGTGGAGTATTGCGGGGCAGATGTTCAACGCCGCCAAACAACAGGCGCGTTTTAAACCCGAAGAGCTTTTGCTGGCACAGCTTCCCGAGGTTTACAGCCGCTACTTGATCGCGCCCGAGAAGACCAATGACAAAGGGCAGACCCTATTGTCTCCCTTTGCGATAGCGTGCGGTTGCTTGGGCGGTTTTGGAGGTTTTTTGGCGCGTGAATTCCGAGTGCATGATTTCCTGCTCGGGCGGCGCAACTGCCAACGGTTTCTTGAGAAGCACTATGCTCTGGATATCACCCATGTCGTGAATCCGCGTTTTGGTTATAATACTCCGGAGGAAGCGCAGAAAAGCGGGTTCGCATTTTTGGAGGACGGAAAATGGTATATGCCCATCATTCCTTTGGTCGGCAGCGCCAAGTTGACGCTGGAAGATCCCAGGTGGCCTGCTTTTTATGATGAAGCGAGATTGGCCGAATTGAAAAAAGCCATCGCCAAGCGACTGGATCATGTGGTGGACGCAAGCACCCGGCAGATGGTCGGAGGCTTCAAGGCGTGGCTTCAGCGTCGGGTTTGGGATGCGGCCGGAGGCGCGGCGGTTGATGCGATTGAAAAAGCGGTCAAAAAGGGACTCGTTGATCACAAGCTGTGGAGCGGGAAAGTGACCTGAATCTTGGGAGGATTTTTGTATAACAAATTGGACCTAAAAAGGATTTGGGGTGGTTCACCATTGATGAATTCCGATGGCTCCTCGCCATTGCGCACAGCTCCTCTCCTGTGGCGCTCCCTATGCCTGGATCACTTCGAGCCTTCGCGAAAGGGGTCCGAGCCTTCGCGAAAGGGGTCAGGCCGTAAATTGGCAATTAAATCACGCCTTGTTCAATCTCACCCTCAAGCTGTTGGCGCTCGGGTAACCCAAAACTTGGGCTATCCAACCATGACTCGCTCCCGACTCCCGTAATTTCAAAGCCAGCTGAAATCTCCAAGGCTCATCCCGCTGCCTGGGGTTAAGCACGCCGAGATCGGCCCGTGTTTTTGTCGTCTCTCGCAGTCCGTCCTCAAGCACGGCATGCCACCCGTCCTCGCGCATCGCCCTCGCCTCCGCTTGCACCAAGCCCACCAAGGAGCGCTCGTTCAAACTCTTCGCCACCGCCCGCCGCCAGCCCTCAGTTCCGATGGCCCAGCCCTTGCACATTTCTCCAAACCCCAGCTTGGCTTGCTCAGCTTCATCGGTTGCCAGCTCCTGCAGCCGCGACAAATAGGTTGTCCAACCCGCCTTGTCGTCCGCCAGCCCCCAGCGCGTCATCACCAAGTCACCCGTCAAACCCTCCGGCCGATCACCCCGGACAAATCGCCGCAGGCTACTCCATCGAAAACCCGTGAGTTGCCCAACCTCGACGATCCCCGCCCGAAGCGGATTGAGGTGAATGTAATCCACTACCGCAGAGAGGGCGGTCGCATCCTCCACCGGCAATGCTTGGTAGCGCCCCTGAAACAAATGCCCGCGCTCCGACCGGAACCGGTTAAACCGCGTCGAAAACGCACTCTGCAATCGATGCATCCCCATCACCAGATTCGGC
>CAIRBK010000074.1 GCA_903876795.1 uncultured Verrucomicrobiota bacterium | reverse complement strand
ACCTTGCCGCCCGCCGTCGTAAACACAAAATCGCCTTCACCCGCCGGGTGAAACTCGCTGACAGTCTCGGTTTGCATACAAACCCCTGTGCAGCAGATGCCTCGCCAATATCCGCAGCCCTTTAACTGCGCATTTAAGGTTCAACCTGGAAAACGCAGTGACATCGGGTCGTCTCGCGTAAGCTGTCGGTCGCCCCTTGCGTCCGGCACCGCCTGGAATGCAGGCACCCGCCGGCAGGGCGGTCCTGCGGACCATCGCCTGCAAGCAAGCTCCTGCATGGCGGTGTGGCCACGCCTTCCCGACCGGATCGGTCCGCCCTTACTTCGCGGCGGGTTTTTTGGGTTCCTTGGGGATGCCGGGGCGGCTGCCTTGCCGGTTCCCCTCTTCGAAGAAGGTGAGGACGTTGCCGTCCCCGACGTTTTTGAGCCAGTGCATGCCGCTGCGCAGGTAAACCTCGGCGGCCTCGTCGCCGAGGCGGGCGCGCACCTCGTCGCGGGAGCGGGCGGCGAGGTCGGCGAAGGCCTGTTTTTTCTGTCCGGCATCAAGGTTGGCGTCGTCGGCGATGCGGCGGGACTCGGCGGCAATCTCGTGGCGCAGGTTGAAGACGGCGGTCGCGGTCCCGGGGGGCAGCGACAGGCGCCGGGAGACGGCGACCAGTTGCTGGTATTCATCATTTTGAGACCGGTCATAGTCGGCGTAGCGGTCGGGGCCGAGGGCCTCTTTGAATTGGGCGGTGAGGGCCTTCTCGGCTTCCTGGCGCTGCTTCCAGTCTTCCGGTCCCTGGCGCACGGGGTTGCCGTAGGCGTCGGTCTGCCGGGCGTCGTCGAAGGCTTTCTGGAGGGCAAAGATTTTCCGGTATTCTTCCTCGGAGGCGTCGAAGCGGGTCATTTTCCAGCGGAGCTGCTGGGCGGTGTTGGACATGCGCAGGTCGTAATCGGCGAGTTCCTGCGGGGTGAGCAGGGCGGCGAGGTCGCGTTTCTTTTCCTCCTGGAGGAAGCGAATTTTCTCCGAGTCGGAGGGCAGGACAAAGCCCTGCATGTCCTGTTGCACCTCGTTGAGGAGGTCCTGGTAGTCCTGCTCGATTTCCTGGAGGTCCTTGCGTTTGGCGTCGGGGAGGAAGGCGAGGCGCGGGTCCCGCCAGCCCCAGTCGGTGTTTTCCTTGCCGGGACCGAGCAGGCGGAGCGCCTCGTCGCCGGCTTCGCGTTGGAGTTTGCGCAGTTCGGCGCGTTGTTCGCGGGACATGCCGCCTGACCAAGTGCCGGTTTCGTTTTTCCACCAAGGCCGGTCGGGCTCCGGGTTGGGCCGGAGCGCCTTCATGCGCTCCTGGTAGCGGCTCCAGACGGCGGAGGTGACCATCATCCGCACGGTTTCCGCGGGCAGGCCGATGACGCGCAGGGCGTCACGGAGGGACTCGGGGTCCTGCGACTTCAACGCGGCGGCGAGATCGGTTGCGGCGGAGGCGGATGGGGCGGACGAGCCGGCGGGCGGGGCGGAGGATGCGTTGGCACCGTTTTCTGGAGAACCGGCGAAAGAGACCCAGTCCGGTCGCGCACGGGGGAGGACGAGCACGATGTTGGCGACGAGGGACGCGGCAAGCAGGAGGGGCAGCGCTTTCATTGGCTAAGCCCCACGGTGCGCCGGGTTGCGGTGGGGCGGCAAGCCCGGCGCGGGAAAATCAGAGGGCGGTCTTCAACGCCTCCAACACGATGCCCGGGGTGAGCAATTCGGGCAGGGCGACGGGCTCGGATTTACCGGGGAGGTAAAGGAGGTTGAACGGCACGGCGCTGCGGTTCCACCTGGCCAGCTCGGCGGTGATGAGCGGGTCCTCGTCGGTCCAGTCGGCGCGGAGGGTGGCGACCTTTTTATCGCGGAAGGTTTTGAGCACCTCGGCCGAGCCGAAGACGACCTTTTTGTTGGTCTGGCAGGTGAAGCACCAGCGGGCGGTGAAATCGACATACACGGGCTTCCCGTCGGCCACGGCCTTGGCCACGGCTTCGGCGCTCCAAGGCTGCCAGCTGATCGCGGTCGGTGCGGGCGGGCGCGGCCAGCCGATCCATAAGCCTAGGCCGAGCAGGGCGAGACCGCCGACCACGCCAAGGCGGGCCCGGGCGGGTTTCGCGCCGAACACGGCGTAGCGTCCGTAGAGCCAGGCGGCCAACGCGATCACCACGAGGCCGAGCAGCACGGCGAGCAGAGCGGTGTCGTCGGCCTTGAGCTGGCCGGCGAGCACCCACACGAGGTAGCCGACGGTCGCGTAAAGCGGGAACGACATGGCCTGTTTGAACGTCTCCATCCACGCGCCGGGGCGGGGCAGGGCCTTCACGGCCTGCGGGAAGATCGACAGCAGCAGATAGGGCAACGCGAGGCCGGCGGCGATGGCGGTAAACACCGCGAACGACTCCGCCACGGGCAACGCGAGCGCGGCCCCCAGCGCGGGGGCGAGGAAGGGTGCGCTGCACGGCGTGGCCACGACGGTGGCGAGTACGCCGGTGAAAAACGAGCCGGCGATGCCCTGTCTGGACTGAAGGCCCGCGCCGACGCCGGTCGCGCCGAGCCCGAACTCGAACACGCCGCTCATGCTCAAGGCGAACACGAGCATCACGGCCGCGAGTGCGAAGACGAAGGCGGGCGACTGGAGTTGGAAGCCCCAGCCGAGCTGGTCGCCGCCCGCGCGGAGGACGGCCAGCACGCCGGCCAGCGCCCAGAACGAGAGCAACACCCCGCCGGCGAAGGCTAGACCGTGGAGCGTGACCTTCCGGCGGTCGGCGCCGGCCTGGTTGACGAAGCCGAGGATCTTGATGCCGAGCACGGGGAAGACGCACGGCATGAGGTTGAGGATGAGTCCGCCCACGAAGGCCAGCGCCAGCGTGCCGGCGAGGGTGTTGACGGCGACGGCGGCGCCGGGCGTGGCGCGCGTGACGTTGAAGGAAAACGAGCCGGCGGCGTTGGCCGCCGCCTCGACGGGCGTGTCGATGGCGATGCCCGCGACGGAGCCGTCGCCCCGCTCGAAGCGCAGGACCCCCGCGAGGCGGGCGGGCGGCTCCGCGAGGCTGGGCGCGAGCGGGAGTTCCAGAACGGTCACGCCCGGGCCGGCGGCCCGCACGGATTGGGGTTGGTCGAACTGGACGGTTTCGTCGGTGGAGAAGAACCAGGGGTTGGCGAGTTTCGGCGGCGGAGTGTCGCCGGCGGGAGACAACGTGAGGGTGAGGGTGGGGCCTTTGAGCGAGGCGCGGGCGTTGAGCGAGGGCAGCGGCTGCGGGAGCGCGGCGAGCGTGGCCGCGAGGGCGGCGTCAGTGGAAGGGGCGGGGACGGCGGCGAGGACGGGCAGGGAGAGCGAGACGGGGGCTTTGCCGGGGACGCAGATTTTCTCGCACATGAGCCATTTGGCCTCGGCGGAGAGCGTGACGGTTTCGCCCGGCCGGAGATCGGCGGGAGGCGTGAGGATGACGGGCAGGTAAACGATGCCCTCGTAACCGTTGCCTGTGATGATGCCGGCGGTGTCGCGCACGACTGACGGGACGGGCCAGCGGATCTCGGAGGCGGACCAGCCGGGCGGGAGGTTCCAGTTGAGCGAAGTCGCGTAACCGGTGCCGGGATTGATCCAGTAGGAATGCCAGTGAGGATCATGCTCCAGGCGAAGCGCGACGTTGACCGGGCGCCCGGGCTGCACCGATTGCTCGGCGGCGACGAGCGCGGCCCGGACCTGCGCGCGCGCGGCCGGGACGCAGAGTCCGACGACAAAAACGATCAGGGCGAGGAGGGCGCGAAGCGGCATGGCGGGATGTCGGGACTTAATCCGTTTACGTCCCGGATGCAAAGGCGGGGCGCGTTATTCGCGTTTGGCGGGGCGGGCCGTCAGGTGGGCGAGCATCAGGGTGAAGAAGCAGAGCACGATGTTTTGCAGCGGGAGCTGGAGGGGCGTGGGCAGGGCGTAAATGATGCACACGATGGGCAGCCACAGGCCGAGGTTGGCGCAGAGCAGGGGCAGCACGCGGCGGGCATACCAGCGCGGAGCGCGCACGTCGGCGATCACCGCGCGAGTGTCGAAGCGGAGTTCGCACCAGGCGTAGGCCAGGGTGGTCGAGGGGATCGCCCAGATCGGGCAATAGACCAGCTGGTCGATCAAGGCCTTGACGGCCACGGTGCCGGGATCGTTGCCCGGACCGACGCTCCAGGCGAGGAATCCATACCAGAGGGCGAGTTCGGCGCCCTTCAAGCCCCAGAAAAATGTCAGGAAACCGCCCTGTCCCCAGGAGTATTGGTCGCGGGTGGCCCGGGTCGATTTCAGGCAGAGCAAAGGCAGAAGCCCCCCGAAGAGCGCGGTCGAGAGGATGCCGAAGGCAGCGCCCATCCTCATGCGCAGGTCGCCGAGCTGTGACAGCCACTCGCGGGTGGGGCCGTGAAAATAATACCCGAGCACCACCGCCAGCGCGAAGGCCTGCAGCACCAGTCCGGGCGCGAGGTTGGCCCGCGCGCTGCGCAGGCCGGCCTTCCAGGGAGCTTCTTCGATCGGAGAATGGGCTGACATAGGGTTGCCGAGCCTGCCCGCGCGGACGGTTCCGGGCGAGCGGGAAGATTTCTGATCGGAGGCAGGAGGCGTTTTAATCATTCCTTGGGAGGCCGGCTCGCGCGTTGCGTTCGGGCCGGAGGCGGGCAGCGTGGCGCGATGGTTATCGATTTCACCAAATTGTCTCCACGCGACGCCTACAACTGGATGGCCGACACGATCACGCCCCGGCCCATCGCCTGGGTTTCCACGGTCTCGCCCGAAGGCCGCACCAATCTGGCCCCCTTTTCGTTTTTCAACGGCATCACCGGCAACCCGCCCACCCTGATGTTTTCGGCGGTCAACAACCGCTCGGGCGAGCGCAAGGACACCGTGCGCAACATCGAGGCGACCGGCGAGTTTGTCGTGAACCTGGTGACCCACGCGCACACAGGGCAGATGAACGCCTGCGCCGCCTTGCTGCCCTACGGCGAGAGCGAGTTCGACAAGTTCGGGATCGCCCCGGCGGCGTCCGCGCAGGTCCGTCCCCCGCGCGTCGAGGCCGCTCCCGTCGCCTTCGAGTGCCGTCTTCATACCATCGTGCCCGTGGGCGAGGGTGCCGGCGCGGCCAGCGTGGTGTTCGGCCGCATCGTGTCGGCTTACGTGAGCGACGCGGTGCTCGCGGCCGGCGGCGGGATCGACCCCGCGCTCCTCGACACGGTGGGCCGTCTCGGCGGTGAAAACTACGTGACGACCCGGGACCGCTTCAGCCTGAAGCGGCCGGACCGGCCTTGACCGGGGCACGGAAGATACCTCCGCGCCCGCGACGAGCGGGCTTCCCATCCGGGGCGGATGGCCGCTAGCGTCAGCAGTCATGGCGAAAGTCCGCGACGCGGAGTCTCACGGCCGTTTTTCTCTGAAACCCGAATCACTGCGCGGGCGTCCGGGATTTTTTCGCGTGGGCCAGACGCCCGCAGGCCGGTGGTGGCTGATGGATCCACACGGCGGGCCGTTTTTTTTGAAAGGGGTGGCGGCGGTCAACCGCCACGGGCGTGTCGGCGCGTCCACCGGGCATCCGGGCGCCTATGCGCGGGCGCTCGAGAATATCCACGGGACCGGGGACGCGGGCGGCTTCGCGAAATCGGCCCTGTTGCGATTGCGCAACTGGCACGTCAACACCCTCGGCCCCTGGCCCGAGCCCTCGCTCGAGAAGGCGGGGCTCTACGTCACCGCGCTGGCGGATTTCCGTGGCTGCGGCGTGCCGGTCATCCACATGCACGGCGTCCGCCTGCCGGATGTGTTCGACCCGGGATGGACGGCGGCCTGCGACCGACAGGCTGCGGACGTGACCGGGCGGTGGATCGGGCGGGAGGACCTTGTGGGATATTACACCGACGATGCGCTCGGCTGGGGCGAAGTCAGGAACGACCGCCCCTCGCTGCTGCAAGTGTGCCTGAGCCTGGAACCGGGTTTCTCCGCCTACCACGCCGCATGGGAGTTTGTGCTGGCATCCAACGGCGGAGACCTCGGCTCGCTGGCCCGAGCGTGGAGCATCGACCTGCCCAACCGCGAGGTCATCCGCCAGCGGACGACGCACGACCGGCCCTTGTCCACCGTGGGTTATCTGCGGGACCACGACCGGTTCGCCCGCGAGGTGGCGCACCGCTATTTCACAACGACGGCGGCCGCGCTCCGGCGGCACGATCCCGACCATCTCGTGCTGGGCTGCCGCTTCCATCACCCGCCCGGATCGGCGGTGCTCGCCGAGTGCGTGTATCCGCATGTGGACACGGTCTCGTGGCATTGCCACGGGCCGGAGTTCGCCGCGCTGGCCGAGCTCTACGCGGACACCGCGGGGATGCCGCTGGTGTTGACCTCGTTCGGCTTGTCCAACGAGCGCTTCCGCGTCGCCCCGTTCAAGCCCCACTCGGGACCGACGCGGCTCGAGCGGATGTTGCGCGACGGCCGGAGGGCGCTCACGGCGGCCTGCGCGCACCGTGCGGTCGTCGGCTACGAATGGGCGCGCTGGGCGGACGAACCCGAGGACATCCCGCCGTTTGGCTCGGGGCTGGTGCACATCGACGACCGGGAAGCCGTCGAGCACACCGAGTTGATCGCCCAGATCAACGCCCGCGCCGAGCGCATCCGCCTGCGCCAGGATGTGTTTCTGAAATGAATCGGTCGGCGTGAGAGGAGAAGCGGGCTCGGCCAAGGCGGCCGAGACGGAGGCGACCCGGCGGGTCGTGGCGTCGAGGGCAACGCCGGCCCAGCCGGCTTCTCCTCTCAATCGCAGATTTCGACGATCTGAGTGATTTCCGAAACACACCTTAATACAGGTGTAACTCAATGGTCGCGAAAGCGTGACATTTGTCGGGCATCCTGGCGGCAGCCGAAGATCAACCCTCAATCACACCCAATCATGTTTTGCACTCTCCGTTTCATCTGCTCCGCGACGGCCGCAATTATCCTCGCAAGCCACGCTTATTCCCAGCCCGTCAATGCCGACTTCGGCAGTGGTCTCGCCAACTGGAACCCTGTCGGTGATGCCATCTCCCAATCCGGAGGTGCTTTCCTGACCACCGCGTCCAACGGTGGTGCTGACGATACTGCCAACTTCAACGTCTCCGGCACTTCGCCACTCGAGGCCAACGTGGCCCTGGGGCTGGAGGAGAGCACCGGTCTCGCCATCGGCGACGCGAATCTCGGGCTGGATCCCGCCAATGAAGGCTCCGGCCTCAGCCAGACCTTCAGCCTTCCGGCCGGTCTCTACGAACTGAGCTTCAGCTACAACTTCTTCACCAACGAAACCGGCACTTTTGACCACGCCTTTGTGGGCATTGATGGCAACGTGTTCTCTTTCGCCGATTCCAGTGACGCGATCACTGCTTCCACCAGCTACGGCACTGAGACGGGTCTGAAAACCTACGTTCAGGTCTTCACCTCGACCGGCACCGTTAAACTCAGCCTCGGCGTGGTCGATACCGCGAGCTTTGACGTCACCTCGGCCGTTTTGATCGACAACGTCACGCTCACAGCGATTCCCGAGCCGTCCACCTACGCCGCGCTCGTCGGCTCCTTGGCCCTTGGTCTCGTCGCGATGCGCCGTCGCCGCTCCGCCTGATTTCCCCCCGCTCCGAACCCTTGAATCCCGCCAGCCCCTTCCCATGAAATCTTTTCCCGCCTTTTTCCAGCGGCCCGCCCTCGGCCTCGCCGCTTTCATCGCCACCCTTGCCTTCACCCCCGCCGCCTTGCAGGCCGAGGGCCTCACCATCCTTCACGTCGGCGACCAGGAATCCTGGCTGCTCTCCGCCCAGGGCAACCTGCGCAACACGCCAACGAGCTCGACGAGCAATGCCGTGGCGAGCGCCTTCCAGATCATCTCCTATTACGGTGGCGTGGACCGTCTCGCCGCCGTGATCGACAACGCCGAAACCACCGCCGCCTCCGCCAATCGCTTCGTCATCAAACTCAATGCCGGTGACGCGTTCCTGCCCGGCCCTCGCTTCACCGCCAGTTACACCAATCTGGCCAACGCCTACACCGACAGCGGCCAGGACTTCTACGACGCCATCGCTCTGCGCGAGATCGGCTTTGATGCCGCCGTGTTCGGCAACCACGAGTTCGATCAGGGCGCCGCCGATGCCGCCCGCTTTGTCAAGGTCTCGGAAACCACCTACCTTTCAATCAATCTGAATTTCGACGCCTCACCGGCCTTCGCCGCGCTAAAGGCCTCCGGTGACGTCGCCTCCTCCAAGATCATCACCACCCCCGGAGGCAAAAAAGTCGGCATCATCGGCGTAACCACCCCGCTCCTGCCCACCATCTCCTCTCCAAGTCCGGTTAACATGACCGCCGGTTTCAGCTCCACCAACTCCGAGACGCAAAACCTCCAGGCTCTTCTGCCCTTCGTGCAGGCCGAGATCGACCGACTGCGCAACAACGAGGGCGTCACCGTCATCGTCGTCATGAGCCATCTGCAAAACGCCGCCAACGAACGGAACATCCTCGTGCCCGGCCTCAACAACGTGGACCTTGTCGTCTCCGGCGGCGGCCATGAATTGATGACCGACACCGACGACCTGCTGATCAACGGCGGTGTCTCGGCCACGTTCAACACCCATCCGGTCTACAACAACGATGTTGACGGCACCCCCACTCCCATCGTGACCAGCCACTTCGGAAACCGCTACGTGGGAGAGGTGAACCTCACGATCAACGACACCACCGGCCTGGTCACCGCCATCGACTCCACCCGCATGCTGCGCGTATCGGGTCTCACCTCCACCATCACGAACGGCGGAGGCACGTCCGGAGTCACCGCCATCACCTACAACGCCGATGCAGACGCGGTCTCCGGCAACGTCGCCCTGCAAAACTCGGTCATCACCCCCGTCCAAAATTTCATCAACGACCTCAACGCCCAGATCGTCGGCCAGACCGCCGTGCGCCTGAATGGCGACCGCGGCGTCAGCGCCCCGAGCGGCACCGTTTACTCCGCCATCGGGGTGCGCAATGCCGAGACCAACCTCGGCAACCTCGTCGCCGACGCCATGCGCTTTGCCGGCGCCGCCGAGGTGGCCATTCAAAACGGCGGCGGCATCCGCACCACCGTTGCCGGCCCCACCTCTCCCGCCACGGCCCGCGATGTCTCGGTGGGAGACACCTTCAACGTGCTGCCCTTCACCAACCTCGTGAAGCGCGCTCCCGCCATGACCGCCGCCCAGCTCAAGGACCTGCTCGAGCACTCGGTCGCCGCGTCCACCCCCGCCGGCTCAGCCCAGGGCCGCTTCGCCCAGGTCTCCGGCATCCGCGTGGTTTATGACACCACTCGGACGGCCCGTTCGAGTTCCGGCACCGAAGCCACCCGCGTCGGCACCGGCAGCCGCATCCGCGAGGTCGTCATGGACAATGGCACCGTGCTTGTCTCGGACGGCGTCGTAAACATCTCCGCCCCGGCCTTCAGCTTCGCCACCATCGACTTCACCGCCGCCGGCGGTGACGGTTACCCCTTCGCGGCCAACAACGTCGCTTTTGAAAACAACGTCAACACCATCACCTACCAGGAGGCACTGGCCGACTTCATCGCGACTGAGAAAAATCTCGGTGGTCTCGGCCGCTCCAGTGCTGCGGATGGTCCCGCCATCACCAGCCAGGCCTACGGAGTCGAGAATCCCTACGACCGCTACGGCCGCCTCGTCGACCTCGCGGTCTCAATCGCCCCGGTCGAGGGCGCGCCCGCTGTCGGCACCAGTGGCCGCGACACCCTGGGCGGCGACGCCAACGACAATACCATCACCGGTGGTCTCGGCGCCGATGTCCTTACCGGCGGCGCGGGCGGCGACAAGTTTGTCTACAACTCCCTGCGCGAGATCGGCGACACGATCACCGACTTCACGCCCTACGCCGACAAGCTGAGCCTCGCCACCTTGCTCACCAACGTGGGCGCCCCCACCGGCAACGCCGCCGTCACCGACGGCTATATCAAGATCGTCGATACCATAGGCGGCGTCGCCATCCAGCTCGACGTCGATGGCGATGCCGGTCGCGGCGCGGGCCGCACCATCGCCACCTTGCGCGGCCTCACCGCCGCCCAGGTCAAGCCCGCCCGCGATTTCTCGCTCTAGGGCGTATTTCGGAAAAAATCGGTTCGGCGTGAGAGGAGAAGCGGGCTCGGCCAAGACGACCGAGACGGAGGCGACCCGACGGGTCGTGCCGTCGAGGTCAACGCCGGCCCAGCCGGCTTCTCCTCTCACTCGCGGAGTGCCACGATCTGAGTGATTTCAGACACACCCCCTTAACGATCTCCAAACCGAAATCGCTCCGCGATTCCGCTACTTTGGGAATCCGTAGCGGAACGGCGGAGCCGTTTCGCCGGGATAATCTTAATTCACGCAACCATTGGTATCATCCTCTCACGCGCAGAGTTCACGACGTGAGTGATTTCAGAAACAAGCCCCAAGGGTGTGTTTAGCGGGTTGCCGCAACGGGCGGCTTGAGGGGCGCCCTGCGCTTACGGCTTCTCCATCTCGGCGAGTTTTTCGACGGCCTTTTCCCACTCCTCGGTCGCGGCGGTGATGAGATCGGCGGTGGCGCTCAACTCGCGGTTGAGGTGCTGGAACTTGCCCTTGTCGGCGTAGGTTTCGGGCGCTTCGAGCGCGGCGGTGATCTCGGCCTGCTTGGTTTCGAGTTCGACCACTTTTTTCTCCAGCACGCCGACGTGTTCGCGGAATTTGCGGATTTCGTTGGCGGAGGGTTTGGCGCGGACCGGGCCGGAGGCGACCGGGACGGTTTTTTTGGCCTCGGTTTTCTGGCCGGGGCGTCCGTCGGTGAAGCCGGCGGTGATGGCGGCGCGCGCGTCGGAGAGTTTGGATTTCTCCAGGTAGTAGTCGTAGTTGCCGGCGTAGGGGGTGAGGCGGCCGCTGTGGACGTGGAGGACCTGCTCGGCGAGGGAGCGGATGAAGTGCACGTCGTGCGAGATGAAGATGAGGGTGCCTTCGTAGCTCTTGAGGGCCATGACCAGCGCGTCGATCGACTGGATGTCGAGGTGCGTGGTGGGCTCGTCCATGAGCAACAAGTTGGGCGGGCGCACGAGCAGGCGGGCGAGGGCGAGGCGGGTTTTCTCGCCGCCGGAGAGGACGGAGACGGACTTATGGACGTCGTCTTTGCGGAAGAGGAAGGCGCCGAGGATGGCGCGGGCCTGTTGTTCGGTGAGCTGGTTTTCGTTGGTGCGCAGCTCCATCACGTTCTCGAAGACCGTCGCGTCGGGGTTGAGGTTGTCGAGGCGGTTCTGGGCGAAGTAGCCGGGGACAACGTTGCTGCCGAGCTCGCGCGTGCCGCCCTGGATGGGGATGACGCCGGCGAGGATCTTCAGGAGGGTGGATTTGCCGGCGCCGTTGGGGCCGATGAGGACGATGCGCTGGCCGCGCTCGGCGGTGAAGTTGAGGTCGCGGTAAACGATGTGGTCGCCGTAAGCCTGCTGGACGTGTTCGAGCTCGATGACCTTCAAGCCGGAGCGAGGGGGCTGCGGGAACTTGAAGTTCATCTTGCGCAGTTCCTCGGTGGGCTCCTCGACGGCGACCTCTTTGAGACGCTCGATCTGTTTCTCCTTGGACTTGGCGCGGGAGGCCATGGAGGCCTTGGCGCCGAAGCGGTCCACGAAGGTCTGCAGGTGGGCGATCTCGCGCTGCTGGTTTTTGAAGGCGGCGGCCTGCTGGGCCTTGCGGGCCTCTTTCTCGACGAGGAAGTTGTCGTAGTTGCCGTGGTAGTAGTGGAGCGTGCCGGCGCGCAGCTCGAGCATACCGGTGCAGAGCGCGTTGAGGAAGGCGCGGTCGTGGGAGATGACGACGAGGCCGCCCGGGTAACGCGTCAGGTAGTCCTGAAACCAGAGCAGCGCCTCGAGATCGAGGTGGTTGGTCGGCTCGTCGAGGAGGAGGAGGGCGGGCTCGGCGACGAGGAGGCGGGCGAGGTGGGCGCGCATGACCCAGCCGCCGGAGAAGGTCTTGGCGAGCTTGTCGGCATCGCCGTCCTTGAAGCCGAGGCCGGCGAGGATTTTGCGGGCGCGGGGCTCGAGGGTGTAGTCGATGTCGTAGTTGTCGTCGGAGGGTTCGAGCTGTTTGCCCGAGGTGGCGATGTGGAGGATGGTCTCCTCGCCGGCGGGGGCGGATTCCTGCGGGAGGAAGCCGAAGTCGGCGCCGCGTTCCCACTCGATGGTGCCGGTGTCGGGCTTTTCCTCGCCGAGGATCAGGCCGAAGAGGGTGGATTTGCCGGCGCCGTTGGGCCCGATGAGGCCGAGGCGGTCGGTGCGGGCGATGAACAGCGAGACGTCGGAAAACAGTTCGCGGGTGCCGTAGGACTTGGAGACGTCTGCAATCGTTAACATAAAATCAGACAGCCAAACGCGGAGGATGCCGACGGTCAACGCCTCATCCTCATGGGGCCCATGCGACGAAGTTTTAGGCGGTCGCGAGCCTGAGCAGCGCGGAGGCGGCGACCGCCGCCGAACGGGCGGGCGCGGTGGACCGGGTGGCGTGGGCGGTGACGATGGCGCCGTCGATCAAGAGACCGAGGGCTTCGGCCAACGTCGCGGGCTCCTTCGCCCCGGCTGCGGCACAAAGGTCGGTGAGCGCGGCTTTCACGGCGACTTTGTGCCGCCTCGCGGTCTGGTGAATCGGGTGGGACGGGTCGGGATATTCGCTAACGGCACGGATAAACACGCAGCCCTTAAAGCTCTCGCTGCCAAACCAACCCTCGAGCCAATCAAAAACGGCGAGCAGGCGTTTCTCGGGATCGGGACCAGCCGCCTCGACATGGCCCATTAACGAGGCCCGGAACTCCACGTCGCGTTTTTCGAGGATAGAGATAATCAGCTCCTCCTTGGACGCGAAGTGATTGTAGAGCGTCATCTTGGCCACGCCGGCCTCGGCCAAGATGGTGTCGATGCCCACGGCACGTAGGCCGTCCCGATAAAACAACCGCCACGCCGTCGCCATCAGGTGGTCACGCTTGGGGGAGGAGGCGAGGGCGTTGGACATGATTTTACGGTGGTGAAAGAAGCATCCGGCACAAGGAAATAGACAGATCTGTATATTCTCGCTTGCCTGAAATAGACAGATCTGTCTTATTATTAAAGTCGGCCGGTTTTTCTGATCGGGCGGCAGCTCTCACCCTCAATACGCACATCTTAATTGGCACCCGCCAACCATGAATTCCCGTCCGCCACTCCCGCCCTTTACCGAAGAGACCGCCCGTCAAAAAATCCAGGCCGCCGAAGATGCCTGGAACAGTCGCGATCCTGAACGCGTTTCACTCGCCTACACCCCCGACACCGAATGGCGCAACCGCGCCGACTTCATCCGGGGCCGGGCCGAAGTCGTCGAATTTCTGCGCCGCAAGTGGGCCCGCGAGTTCGACTACCGCCTGCGCAAGGAACTCTGGGCCTGCCAGGGCAACCGGATCGCGGTGCGTTTCGAATACGAATTCCACGACGCCGACGGCCAATGGTGGCGCGCCTACGGCAACGAAAACTGGGAGTTTGATGAACACGGTTTCATGCGCCGCCGCTACGCCAGCATCAACGATCTCAAAATCACCGAGGCCGAGCGCAAGTTCCGCTGGGACCGCGCCACCCTCTCCCCCTGACCCAGGTAACAACTAACACAATGGGTTAGTTATTGCCGGGCGGCGGGGAGGAAGCGGTGGGGCGGGAGGTTGCAGGAATGGCACGGAGCGGCGGGCGTTTTTTGTGGCGTTGGTTTTGGGGGGCGCTGTAAGTCTCGGGCCACTTTTCCATGAAGAAAGCCAAACGCCAGAAGCGTCCCGAGGACATCAACGCCAAGCTCGCCGCCAAAAAGGGCCCGATCTCCCAGTTCATCGCCCACAACTACCGCCACTTCAACGCGGCCGCACTGCTCGACTCCGCCAAGGGCTACGAGGACCACCTCAAGGCAGGCGGCAAGATGCTCGTCACCCTCGCCGGCGCCATGTCCACCGCCGAACTCGGCCTCACCCTCGCCGAAATGATCCGCGCCGACAAGGTCCACGCCATCGTCTGCACCGGCGCCAACCTCGAGGAGGACATTTTTAACCTCGTCGCCCACGATTACTACGAGCGCGTGCCGGGCTACCGCGATCTCACCGCCGCCGACGAGCAGGCGCTGCTCGACCGCCACATGAACCGCGTGACCGACACCTGCATCCCCGAGGGCGAGGCCATGCGCCGCATCGAGGCCGCCGTCGCCGAAGAGTGGGTCGCCGCCGACCAGTCCGGCCAGCGCTTCTTCCCGCATGAGTTCATGTATAAGATTCTTCGCTCCGGGAAATTGAAGAAGATGTATCAGATCGACCCGAAGAACTCCTGGATGCTCGCCGCCTGCGAGAAGAACCTCCCGATCATCGTCCCCGGTTGGGAAGACGCCACGCTGGGCAACATGTATGCCGGCCGCTGCATCACCGGCGAAATCAAGAACGTCCACACCGTCCGCTCCGGCATCGAATACATGACCTGGCTGGCCGACTGGTATACCAAGACAGCCAAGCTGCTCAAAAACGGCGAGGGCTCCATCGGCTTCTTCCAGATCGGCGGCGGCATCGCCGGCGACTTCCCGATCTGCGTCGTGCCCATGCTCCACCAGGATCTCGGCCGCACCAGCGTTCCGCTCTGGGGTTATTTCTCCCAGATCAGCGACTCGACCACGTCCTACGGCAGCTACTCCGGCGCGGTGCCGAACGAGAAGATCACCTGGGGCAAGCTCGGCCAGAAGACCCCCAAGTTCATCGTCGAGAGCGACGCGACCATCGTGGCCCCGCTGATCTTCAGCTGGGTGCTCGGCAAGTAAGCTCCGGGATGTTGGGCCCCGAGGTCGGCAATGACCTCGCGGATACACTCAAGGTTCGGCCTGCTGGCTTTTTTTGGGTAGGGCGCGACCGCTGGGCTCGCTGCGTCGGAGTGCTGGTTTCCCAGAGGGAAGTTAACCATCAGCCTGCGGCGAGCCCAGCGGTCCCGCCCTACCTTCATTCCCCCTACTGCGGCTATAACTATCCTTAAAATGGCTCTGGGTGCGGCGTCATGGCCCGGTGGGCCTGACGCCAATTTTGGACTTGGTCCGCATCGTGCAGAACCGCCGCCAGCTCAGCGCAAACCCTGTGTAGACCAGCAGGCATCCGCTTAGGCTGGCGAGTCCCGCGATGAGTTGCCCGGCCCAGCCTAGCGCCTCGCCCGTGTGCAGGTAACGCAGCCACATGCGCGCCCGACGGCCGGGTGTCTGGTCGGCGTAGCCCTGGCTTTGGAGAACTTCGCCGGTGAACGGATTCAGGATGAGTTGAACCGTGTCGGTGACGATGTTCGCACCAGTCACCGTCGCGCTGTACGGCGCTGGTCCGGTGGGCGCGGGAGCAGTCGGCCCGGTCGGTCCGGCAGGTCCAACCTCCTGGGGAGTGGGCGCGCCCCGGCGCGGCGGCAGACCTTCGCGCAGGAGGATGGTCTGCCAGGTCGGGTGGGCGGCTTGTACGCGGGCGAGCGCTTCGGACGCAGTGAGGCGGCGGGTTTCGGCGGTGGGCGCAGCGATTATCCCGGCAAACATCGGGGCGGCGGCACCGGGGCGCGGGGGCGTCTCGCCGGACAGCTTGTAAACCAGATCGCCGGCCCAGGTGTAGCCGATGACCGCGCCACTGGTGGTGAGCACGATGAGTGCGGGCAGCGACCAGAATCCGGCGACGTTGTGCCAGTTCCGATCGCGCGCCTTGCCGGTGGCGCTGCGCACAAACCAGAGCGAAGGGCGCAGCGCGCGTGCGGTCCACTGGCGCGGCCACCACAGGTAGAGCCCGGAGACGGCGAGGAAGAGGAAGACAAGATTAGCCGCACCGGTGACGGCCTTGCCGATGGGCCGTTGATCGCCGTTGCGGGCGAGGTAGCGATGCCACTCGGTCACGAGCTTCATGAAGTCGCGGACGGGTGTGGGGCCGGAAGGACGCAGGGCGGCGGTATAAGGATCGAGATAAAACGTGCTGGCGTCCTTGGTCGTCATGATGGCTACGGCGGTGCGCGGATCTGCGGAGACGATGACGTGAGCGATGCGCGCCTCGGGCCGGGCGGCGCGAAACGCGGCCAGCAGTTCATCGAGACCGAGCGGGCGGGCCTCGGCGGAAGGCGGGCTGACGCGGCGGACATCGCGCTCGGACCAGGCGACGATCTTTTTCTCAAACGCGAGCACGGTGCCGGTGCAGCAGAGTATGGCGATGATCAGACCGGCGACGAGGCCGGCCGAAAGATGCAGCCAGAAAAACAGTTTGCGGAAGCTCATGGGTTAAAGGGGCGCGAAGCTCAGAACGTATAGCCGACGCGGAGGGTGAACGTGCGCGGGGCCGCGACCTGGAGATTGGCGCCGGTGGTGCCGTCGACGAAGATCGTTTCGTCGAGCAGGTTTTCGATGTTGAGGGCGAAGTCCCAGTGGCGACCCAGACGGTAAAACAAACCGCCGTCGAGGCGGATAAACGACGGCAGCACGAGCGGATCGGGCGCGGCGGCGGTGCGGGCGGCGTTGCCGCCGAGGCGTTTGTCCTGCCAGACCGCGCCGAGGCTCACGCCGACTTTGCGCAGTGCGCCTGAAGCGAAGTCGTAGCGCGTGTATAAGCTGGCGGAGTACTCGGGCGTCTTGGCCACGGGATCGGCGAAGGCGGTGCCGGTTTCGTAGCTGGCGTCGATGTAGGCGAAGGAGGTGTTCACTCGCCACTGGCGCGTGGGGAACGCTTCGGAGCTGAGTTCGACGCCGCGGGCGCTCTGGCCGCTTTGCTGAAGGTAGTAGGGCTGGCCGTTGCGGTTGATCGCGCCGAGCGAGGTGTCCTGCACGATGACGTTATCGCGCTCGGTTTGGAAGAGGGCGACGGCCAGGGAGGCGCGGCGTTCGGCGAGATCGAGCTTGAGGCCGAGCTCGTGGTTGACGCCGGTCTGCGGGTCGAAGACGCCGCTTTGGCCGGCGAAGTTTTGCTGGGCGGGGTCGGCGGGCGAGTAGCTGGTGGATTCGCTGGCGTAGAAGGCGAGCTGGCGGGTGAGGTTGAACACGAGGGCCAGGTTGGGCGTGACATCGCCTCGGCGGCGACGCGCGCCGGCGGCGGCTTGGCCGATGTACTGTTCGCCGTAGCCGAGGCCGACGGTGAAGACCCAGCGTTCGTTGAAAAACGCGGCCTGGTTCTGCAGGTAGGCGTTCCAGTGGACGTCGTCGGTGTCGACCACGGGGCCGCCGAGGACGAGGCGGTCGGCGAGCGGGTCGGCGGTCCGGCCGGTGTAGATGTTGATGGCCGATTGAGGTGTGTTGGGGCCGGTGCCGGTGCGCGTGAAGGTGCGAAGGGTGCGGGCGTTGAGGCCGGCCTGAACGAGGTTTTTCCACGCATCAACCGGTGAGAACGCGTAGACGGCGTTGAGGTCGCCGTTGTGGCTGGCGCGCTCGGCGGCGCTTTTGGCCTGGGTGCGCAAAACGGTGTGGGTGGCGGCGAGTTGGGCGCGCTGGGCGGCGGTCGTCACGACGGGCGTCCACTGGTTGATGTCGGTCTCGTAGCCGATGTAGCGGTAGTTGGCGTTGAGCGTGAGCGGGTCGGTCGGATGGGAGCGAAAGTCGAAGCCGGCCACGAACATGTCGTCGGTGCGGCCGCCGCCGTAAAGGTTTACGTCGAGCGGAGACAGGTCGAGGCGGTTGATCGGGCCGGAGGAGCCGTCGGCGGTGGACAACGAGGTGGTGGGCGAGATCACCATGGCGGCGCCGTGGGGCCGGTTGTAGTGGGCGAACTGGACAAGCGGGGTGAGCGTGTTGCGGCCCTCGGCGTCGAGACGGAAGGTCAGGGAGCCATTGACGTAGCGGGTCTGGTTGTTGATGCCGCGGGTGTAGGTTTGGCTGTCGTCGCCGGCGATGATGCCGCGATAGAGGACGCGTCCGTCGCGGGTGAGCGGGCCGGTGGAGTCGAGTTCGAAGCCCAGTGAGCCGCGGTCGGTGGCGGCCACGCCGCCGCCAGCGTAGGTGCCGACGGTGGTGTCCAGGCGCGTGACCGCCTCGGCGCGGGGTTTTTTGGTGATGATGTTGATCAGGCCTCCGGGCAGGGTTGAAGCGCCGTAGAGCAGGCCGGCGGGGCCGCGCAAAGTAACCACGCGATCGACGCCGTAGAGGTTTTGGGAGGATTGGCCGCCGCCGACGTAGAAGCCGGTGAAACCATCGATGCGCGTCTCGTCGGCCGACATGCGGAACCCACGCGAAATATAGTGGTAGCCCCCCCGGGCCGTGCTGTTGGGGAAAATGCCCGGCGTGTAATAAAAGGTGTCCACCGGCGTGCGGAAGTTTTGCTCCCGGATGCGGGCGGAATCGATCACGCTGACGCTGCGCGGCGTCTCATGAAGGCTCAGCGGGAGCTTGAGCGGGGTGCGGTCGGCTTCAGGGCTGCGACTTTCGGAGACTTCCAGGCGGGGGAGGTTGACCACGGATGCATCGACGGAGGGCGAAGCCTCGGCTGCGTCCAGATTCGAGTAAGCGAGGGCCAGTACTCCGGCCAACCAAGAGGCGGTGCGGCCGACGGTTGCGCCCTGGAGAACAACGGGTACAGGGCGATCAAAGCGAGATTTAGATGTCATTAATATCGAGACTCAGTATCATAATTTATCGGCGTCAATTTGTTTTTAGGACTCAGTCTCACTAATAATTTCGCTTTCTCTGCGGTGCCCGGCGAGAAAATCACCGGGGGTGAGCTCGGCCGGAAGCCATCCTGAAGTTCATCCTCGGGATGGACGTGACCATGGTGGCTCCGCAGATTTTCAGCTGGGTGCTGGGCAAGTGAGCCGTGACAGAAGCGTTCACAGTAGGTCGCTGAGTGCCTCGTTGGCGACGCGGAGGCGGGAGGAGAGAGAGCTGATCACTAGTCGGTGAATCTTCCCGCCGAGGACGGGCTGCTCGGTTTCTAGTTGGGCGAAGTCGGCCCGATTAATCACCAGCATCCGCGTTTGTATGTCAGCGCTGATGTCGGCGCTGCGGGGTGCGCCGCTGTAGAAGCCCATCTCGCCGATAATGGTGCCGGGACCGTAGGTGCGGAGGCGCTTGAGATAGTTGGTGCCCTTGAGCATGAGCTGGATGCTCACACGACCTTCGAGAACGATGAAAAGGGTATCCGCGTTGTCGCCGCGTCGGATGAATGTCTCGTCCGGGGCCACGACTTTTTCCGTGAAAAATCGCGATACAGTGTCGTTTTCCGCATCGGAAAAGCCGCCAAGCATCTCCGCAAAGGTGATCCGCTCGATGGCCTCGCTGAGGATCGTCTGCTCGGCCCATTCGAGGCCGCGATCCAGATCGGTGAAATTGCGCGCCGGGCTGCGCCCGACGTCGAGGCCGCAGACCAGCATTTTGGCTTGGATCGCATGATTGATGCCGCTGAAGACGACCTGTGTGTTGGCTTCGTTGCAGAGCTTGAGGAGTTTCCGCATGACCATGACCGAGGAGGCGTCGATGCCGCGTACGAACCAGAAATCGAGGATGAGAACGGTGGCCTTGCCGGGGACATCGCGCAGTTGATCGAGAATGGCGGAGGCTGTGCCAAAAAACAGGTATCCTTGGAATGAAGCGCCTTGCACGCGGTCGCCGTGGTTGCGCAGCCACTCCATTTCATGCGGGGGACGTTCGACATTGGAGTGGCGCACAATGCCGTTGAAGCGATGCTTGATGACCGAAGTGCGGCTGAAGGTGACCACGAAGCTGAGCATCGAGATCACCACTCCGAGGATCACGCCTGGCACGATGCCAAAGCCGGCGACGATCACGAGGATCGCCAGCATCGTTATGTAGTCGATCGCGGGCATCTCGCGACGGCAGTCCCACAGCCAGTTGATCAGGAGGTAAAGTCCCAGGTAAATGATCAGGCCGGTGAGCACCGGCTTGGGCAGCAGCACGACCACGCCGGGCGCGAACAGCGTAAGAACCAGCACGAAGACCACGCAAATGCGGCCGGCCCAGGGCGAATTGGCTCCGGCGCGGAGGTTGAGCAGGCTGCGGTTGAAGGAATTGACCGAAACAAGACCACCAGCGAGGCCGGCGAGGATGTTCGCCAAACCGAGGGCTTTGAGTTCGCGGTCGAAATCGGCGTCTTGTCCGGTGGCGTGGTCGAGGCTGGTTGCGTTGAGCAGAATCGTGATGACCACAACCATGGTCATGGCAATGAAGTCGTTCGCGTGCTGCAGGATCAGGTCCCAGCGAACCAGCCCCCAGGGTTGGTTGAAGGGGTTGGCCCAGGCGCCGAGCGGCATGGGATTAAGCAAAAGCCCTGTCGCGTGCGCTTGGTTTGTATCGATCCCGTTCAAGCGCAGAACCACATGGAAGAGAATCGCGGAACCGAAGATCACGCCGGGGATCACCAGGAAATGTTTGGTGAGGCGCATCAATACCAGCAGTGCCAGCGCCACGGTCGCGGCGGAGAACCACGCCAGCGGGTGAACCGACGAGATTTGCACGAGTGTCGTGTGGATGGGTGAGGTGCCAACAAGCATCTTCCAGCCGCCGGATACCAGCAGGCAACCCGTGCCAACCAGAAACCCTCCGATCACCGGATACGGGATGAAGCGGACATAACGGCCCCACCTGCGCTCGCCCACCAGATAAAGCAGCAGTCCGCAGCCAGCCGAAGAGACAAACAAAAACATCAGCACAGTCGGGAAAATCTCGCCCGTATTTGCCTCGGGGGCGCGGATGATTTCCGCCGCGATTGCCGCAACGGTTACGGCCAAAATTGCCGAGGGATTCGAGTCCGGACCTCCCATGGCAAAATTGAACGAACTGCGCCACGACAACACCAGGATGGTCACCACGCTGCCGATGATCGCGGCCAGAACCGCCTGACCTGAATGCACGGCGAGCGAGCCGCCGAAGATCAGCGCAGCGAAGCCGCTTGCGTAGGCCAGCGTCATCAGGGCGCAAATACCCCCGGCTAGAATGTTGGAAGTGTATGATTTGGCCGATGACGCGACGGGCACGGTGGACATAAAATCTGCAAGCTGAGTTCGATAGCGGCCGCGGGCAACGTTGTGCCGGTTCAGTAATGTTACATTATGGCGACCTGCGGGTTTTTGGGCTGATTGGTTGGGGAGGCGACGCGGGTCTTGGCGCGGACTGCGCACTCGGTGTAATCTGCGCCATCAACATGCCCAACGCCCTCGCCGCCGAGAAATCGCCCTACCTGCTCCAACACGCCGACAATCCCGTCGCCTGGCTGCCGTGGGGCGAGGCCGCCTTCGCCCTGGCCCGCGCCGAGCAGAAGCCGATCTTCCTGAGCATCGGCTACTCGACCTGCCACTGGTGCCACGTCATGGCGCACGAGTCGTTCGAGAACCCCGGCGTCGCCGCGCTGCTCAACGAGCACTTCGTCTCCATCAAGGTGGACCGCGAGGAGCGTCCCGACGTGGACAAGGTCTACATGAGCTACGTGCAGGCCATGACCGGACACGGCGGCTGGCCGCTCTCGGCCTGGCTTTCGCCCGACCTCAAGCCCTTTTACGGGGGCACCTATTTCCCGCCCGAGGACCGGCATGGCCGCAGCGGCTTCCCGACGGTTCTGCGGGCCATCGCCAAGGCCTGGGCCGATGACCGCGAGAAACTCCTGGCCGAATCCTCGCGCGTCATCGCCTCGCTCAACGACTACCACGCCGCCCGCCGTTCCGAGGCCGGTGCGGCGCCCGACCTGCACGACGCGGGCGGCGAGGCCTTCGAAAAGGGCTACCAGTATTTTTTTGAAAACTTCGACGCGGCCCACGGCGGTTTTGGCGGCGCCCCGAAGTTCCCGCGCGCGTCCAACCTGAACTTTCTCCTGCGCGCCGCAGTCATCCAGGGCCTGGAGACCGAGTCAGGCCGCGAGGCGGTCAAAATGGTCGCGACCACACTGCAAAAAATGGCCGGCGGCGGCCTGCACGACCATGTGGGCGGCGGGTTCCATCGCTACTCGGTGGACGAGGCGTGGTTCGTGCCGCACTTCGAGAAAATGCTCTACGACCAGGCGCAGATCGCGGTCAACGCGCTCGACACCCACCTGGCCACCGGCGACGACCGCTTCGCCTGGATCGCCCGCGACATTTTCACCTACGTGTTGCGCGACCTGACCGCGCCCGGCGGGGCGTTTTACTCGGCGGAGGACGCCGATTCCCCGCTCGCGCACGGGAAACCGGAGCACGCAGAAGGCGCGTTCTACGTGTGGACCCAGGCCGAAATCGAGGCCGCTCTGGCGCCCGCCGACGCCGCCCTGGTGTGCGACCACTTCGGCGTGCGCGACGGGGGCAACGTGCCGGCCCACCTCGACCCGCAACACGAGTTCAAGGCGAAAAACATCCTCATGCAGCAGCGCCCGCTCGCGGCGACGGCGCAGGCGCTGGGCCTCGCGCCCGCCATTGCGGCGGAACGGCTGGCGGCGGCCCTGGAGACGCTCCGGGCCGCCCGCGGGAAACGCCCGCGTCCCCACCTTGACGACAAGATCATCACGGCATGGAACGGCCTGATGATCTCCGCGCTGGCCCGCGCGGCGGTGTCGCCGGCGGCGTGCCTGGCCGGTGTGCGCGAAGACTACCGCGCCGCCGCGGTGCGCGCGGCGGAGTTCATCGGGCGCGAACTCCACGACGGCACGCGCGGCGTTTTGTATCGGAATTATCGCGACGGACGGGGCGCCAACGAGGCTTTCGCCGAGGACTACGCGTATCTCATCGCGGGCCTGATCGACCTTTACGAGGCGACCTTCGACGCGCGCTGGCTGCGCCGGGCCGAGGGCCTGCAGCAGGTGATGGACGCGCTGTTTTGGGACGCCGAGCACGGCGGGTATTTCAACTCCAGGGCGGACGACGACAGCATCGTGCTGCGCCTGAAGGAAGACTACGACGGCGCGGAGCCCTCGCCCAACTCGGTGGCGGCGGCGAACCTGCTGCGGCTGGCGGTGCTGTTCCACGACGAGGCGGCCCGCGGGCGGGCGCTCGGCACGATCGAGGCGCTGCGTTCGCAGTGGTCAAAGGCCCCGCACGCCCTGCCCGAGCTGTTGTGCGCCGTGGAGCGCGCGCTCGAATCCCCCCGCCAGTTGGTGCTCGCGGGTGATCCGCGTTCGGCGGATTTTCGCGCGCTGGCGGCGGAGGCTTGCGCGAAGCCTGGACCGAGGCGCGCGGTGTTGGCTGCGCCCGGCGACGACGAACACGGATGCTGGCTTAAGTTGCGCGCACCCTGGCTGGCGGACATTAAGCCGGCGCCCGACGGCGCCGCGCGGGCCTTTGTGTGCGAACACTTCACCTGCCGGGCGCCCGCGACTACGGCGGGTGAACTGCGCGCGTTGCTGGGTTGAAACCGGGGGCCTGCGGGAGCGGTCGCAAATCCATAGACTTCTCGACATCAGGAATCTCAAAGTTATTTCAAGAGCACCTCCCGCCTCTCGTGAAAATCCTAGCCGTAGAAGACGACAACGTGGCCCGCGCCATTCTCAGACAAGTGCTGCTGCGCCACGGCCACGAAGTCCTCGAAGCCAGGGATGGCAACGAAGCCCTGAAGATTCTCGCCCGTGAGCCGGTGCGGCTGATCGTGAGCGACTGGATGATGCCCGAGCTCGACGGCCTCGGGCTTTGCCGCGCGGTGCGCAATCGCGTCGGCGCCGACTACGTTTACTTCATCTTGCTCACCGGCCGCGAGGCCGACGTGGAAAACCAGCGCGAGGCCATCGAGGCCGGCGTGGACGACTTCCTCACCAAGCCCATCGACCCACAGGAAATCTGGATGCGTCTCCGCGTGGCCGAGCGTATCCTGCGTTACGCGACGGAAGTGCGCCAACTGGAAGCCTTCCTCCCCATCTGCGGCTACTGCAAAAAGATCCGCGACGACCACAACTACTGGCAGCAGATCGAGAGTTACATCAACGAACGCACCGGCACGGATTTCAGCCATTCCGTATGCCCCGACTGCTACCAGAGCGTGGTCGTCCCCGAGCTGGCCAAACTGCGCGCCGATGGAACTTCATCCGGCGCGATAGCCCCCTCCAAGCCGCATGTCGAACGAGCGCATTGACCGTCTGGAGGAGCGGCTGGCCTGGTTGCAGCGCCATGTGACGGAGCAGGACAAGGCCATGCTGGAGATGGCCGGGCAGATCGACCGGCTCAAAGCGGAGATTGGCCGTCTCAGGCATCGCGCCGACACGCAGCCGACGACGGCCGAGGTCAATACGACCGACGAACGCCCGCCGCACTATTGAACCTGAAACCCTCTCCCGGAGGGTTTCGGTTCAACCTCCTGCGCAAACCGGGACGGGATCAGGGCTCGCCAACCGTGCCGCCGCCCGAGCTTTTGAGGGTCACGGTCTCATCGTCATACAGTAAAACCTCGAGCTTGCTCTCGACGGTGGCGCGCACCCGGCCGGGATGGGCGGCGAGGTAGTCGCGCGCGCCCTTGGCGATTTCGGGAGGCAGGGCGACCGTGTGCACGATCTCGCCGATCGGCGGCATGCCGATGGGCTCCTTTTCCTTGATGCGGCCGATGTGCTGGCCGTCCAGAGAAAGGACGTGGGTCGAATTGTTCACGACGAGGGGCACGTTGTTGGGATTGATGTAACGCAAAGCGAGCTTGCCATCGCCCGCGTCGAGCGAAACCACCCGCAGCGCGGGGCGTTCCAGACGGGCCTCGGGAGGCGTCGAGCAACCGGCCAACCCAAGGGACAGGACCAAACCAAGAAAAAGAAGCGGAGAGCGCATGACGGCGAACAAAAGGCGTTCGCCCGACGGGCGCAAACCCGCAGACGCAACTTTTGGCGGCCTCAAAAAAGCGAGAAGGCCTTGGCGCTCTCCAGCGCGACCCACGCGGCACCCAGCACGGCGCACAAAAAGGCAAACGTGCGTGTGAATTTCTGCCTGCGCAGGCGACGGTCGTGGCGATCAGGATGCCGGCGGCGTCCGCAGCCCTGGACCGACATGAAGCTGGCGAACTTGGCGTTATGCACCGGCGTACCCCCGCAGTTCTCCCGCCCCAACCCGCGGACAAAGGTCGGAAATCTCAACGTGATCAGGAGACGGTGCAGGGAACGAAGCACATTCCCACGAACGAAAAACCACCGCCAAGCTCAAGGGAGAAGTCCACCGAGGCGGGAGTTTCATGGATATTTTTCAACCGCCGCCGCCCTGCCTGAAAACAGACCCCGGGCCGGTAAAATTTGAGTGGTTTTCGCCCGGATGAGCGGGCAACTTCGCCCGTTCACACATCCAGATCGCCATGCACCACTTCCACTACGTCGGCTCAAACCTCCACTGCGAATCCGTTGATCTCGCCGAGATCGCCCGCCTCTACGGAACGCCGACCTACGTTTACAGCGCCGGCACGCTCGCCGACACCTACAACCGGCTGGCCAAGGGCCTGGCGGGGGTCGATTTGCAGATCTGTTTCGCGCAGAAGGCCAATTCCAACATCGCGATCCTGCGTCACTTTGCGAACCTGGGCGCGGGCTTCGACCTGGTGAGCGGCGGCGAAATCCGCCGGGTGCTGGCCGCCGGTGCCGACGTGAAACGCAGCGTGTTCGCGGGCGTGGGCAAGACCGAGGCCGAGATCCAGCTCGCCTTGGAAAACGGGATTTTCGCCTTCCATGTGGAGAGCGAGCCCGAGATCGCCCGCATCAACCACACTGCCGGCCGGCTCGGCGTGAAAGCTCCCATCGCCATCCGCATCAACCCCGACGTTGACGCCAAAACCCACGCCAAAATCACCACCGGCAAGTCGGAAAACAAATTCGGCATCCCCCTCAAATACGCCGGCGCCGCCTACGAGGCCGCGGCCAAATACCCGAACATCTTCATCAAAGGCGTGCAGATGCACATCGGCTCGCAGCTCACCAGCGTGTCGCCGTTTGTCGAGGCGGTCACCAAGGTCGTGCCCTTTGTCGAGGAGTTGAAGGCCAAGTATGGCATCACCTATTTCTCCATCGGCGGCGGCATCGGCATCGTCTACCAGGATGCGCTCGCCAGCGGCCAGCAGGCCTGGTGGGACGCCCAGCCCGCCGAGACCCGCCCGATCACGCCCGAGGCCTACGGCGCCGCGCTCGCTCCGCTGCTCAAGCCGCTCGGCCTGAAAATCCTGCTCGAACCCGGACGCAACCTGGTGGGCAACGCCGGCGTGCTCCTCTCGCGCGTCGAATACCTCAAGCGCGGCGAAGGCCGCAACTTCCTCATCGTCGACGCGGCCATGAACGACCTCGCCCGCCCGGCAATGTATGACAGTTACCACGAGATCGTGCCGCTGCTGCGCGACACCACCCGCCGCGCCATGACCGCCGACGTCGTCGGCCCGATCTGCGAAAGCGGCGACTGCTTCGCCAAGCAGCGCCCGCTGCAGGAGGTCGGCGAGGGCGAATACATCGCCTTCATGAGCGCCGGCGCCTACGGGTTCTCGATGGCCAGCCGCTACAACACCCGCAACCTCGCCGCCGAGGTGCTGGTCAAGGGCGCGACTTTCGAGCTGATAAACGCCCGGGAAACCTTCGAGCAGCAGATCGCCAACGAGAAAATCCCGGCGTTCCTCAAGTGACCGCCCTCCGCCCGGGCGCCCGCCGGTCCGGCGGAGGGTTCAGCCGCATCCGGGCGGTTTCTTTTTCCGTGTGTCCGGCGGGTTTCACCGGCTAGGGTTTGTTTCTCAAATAAATCGGGTCGGCGCGAGAGGCGAAGCGGGCTTGGCCAAGGCGACCGAGACGGAGGCGACCCGGCGGGTCGTGCCGTCGAGGGCACCGCCGGCCCAGTCTTCTTATCCTCTCACTCGCAGAGTTGGACGACCGGAGTTATTTCAGAAACACACCCTAATCCAACGAACATGAATTTCGTCATCGTCGGCGCCGGCGCCTGGGGCACGGCTTTCGCCATCCACCTGTCGCGGCTCAACCACACCGTCACGCTGGTGCCCAGGCGTTTCGAGCAGGCGCTGGCCATCGCCTCCACCCGGGAAAACGCCGACCACCTGCCGGGCTTCAGGCTGCCCCCGAGCATCCAGATCGGGCATGAACTCGCCCCCGTGCTGATGGAGGCCGAGGTCGTCCTGCTGGCCTGTCCGTCGCAGTCGCTGCGCGAGACGTGCGAGCGCGTGAAGGCCGGTCTCGGGCTGGCCACGCAACTCAAACTGATCGTCTCGCTCGCCAAGGGCCTCGAACTCGGCACGCACCTGCGTCCGAGCGAAGTCATCACCGCCGTGCTGCCGCACTTCGCCGCCGGTTCGCTCAGCGGACCGACCAACGCCGCCGAGGTCGCCCTCGGCAAACCCGCCGCGATGGTGCTCGCCGCGACCGGTGCCGGCGCGTTTCTCCCCGGAGTGCAGGCCGCGCTGAGCGGGCCGACTCTGCGTGTTTACACAAGCGCCGACGTGGCCGGCGTGGAGCTGGGCGGCGCGCTCAAAAACGTCTATGCCATCGCCGCCGGCTGTTCGGACGGGCTCAAGCTGGGCGACAACACCAAGGCCGCCCTGCTCACCCGGGCGCTGGCCGAGATGGTGCGCGTGGGCGTGGCGCTCGGGGCCAAGACCGAAACCTTCTTCGGACTCGGCGGTTTCGGCGACCTGGTGGCGACCTCCACCGGCGCGTGGAGCCGCAACCGCACCTTCGGCCAGCGGCTCGGCGAAGGCGCCCGGGCGGCCGACCTCATCGCCTCAAGCAAATCCGTGGTCGAGGGTTATCGCACGACGGAATCGTTTCACGGTCTCTGCCGGGAGCGCGGCATAGACGCGCCGATCCTAGGCGAGATCCACAGCATCCTCTACGCCGGCAAACCGCCGGCCGATGCGCTCACGGCGCTGATGACGCGCGAATTAAAGCGCGAGTGACGCGCTCCGATTCACGGGAAAGGCAAACGTCCGCACCGGTCATCGGACCGGGCGAGGTTGCGGGAAACCCCCGGAAGGGCCGGTTCAGAAGAACGTCAGATACTTGCCCTCGGCCATGCGCTTGATGAGGAGCGCGAGTTCCATCGCGTGGTAGTCGCCCCACATCGAAGACTCGCCGCAGGGGACCTTCCGGCCCTTCGGGATATGGTCCCAGCCATTGGGACGGTGATAGACACTGTGGAGCAGCAGGCCCTGGTGCTTGGGATCGGCGGAGAGGTAGGCGTCGGAGAAGAGCGTGCCCGCGACGGTGAGGCCGGCCTGGGTGTAGCGGGCGGCCTCGGTTTTGCGGCCCTTGGCGGCGAGCCATTGGCCGAGACGGAGGAAACCCTGCGCGGCGATGGCGGCGGCGGAGCTGTCGACCGGCTCGTAGGCGTTGAACGGGTCGGCGTCCTTCTTGGTGATGTCGCCGAGAGCGGCCCAGTTCAGCGCGGCGCTGTCCCAGTAGGGAACGCCGTCCTTGGCCGAGTAGCCGTCGATGTAGTAGTCGCTGGTGGCCAGCGCGGTCTCCAGGAAGAGGTCGGTCACGGCGCGGCGGCCGCCGACGGCGGCCAGTTCGGCGTCGGCGACGGTGTCGAGGAACTCAAGCTGCTCGGCGTAGCCGCAGATGATCCAGGCGGCGCCGCGCGTCCAGGTGGTGAACGGGGAGTAGCCCTGCTGGGACGACGGGCAGCGGAACTGGCCGTCGTTGCGGTTGAAGACCGACTCGTGGGCGACGCGGCCGCGCACGTCATAGCTGTCGCGGCCCTGGCCGAAAAACACGTTGTAACGCGCGGTGGTGGCGGCGTGCTCGACGGCGCGGTGCAGCAGGTTGATGGACTTGTCGCCCTCGCCCATCAGCGAGTGGCCGAGACGGTGGGCGACGACCAGCGCGCGCATGGAGCGGATGGTGTCGGCGAAGAGCGACTGCGGTCCGTTGAACGAATAGACGTAGCCGGAAGGCGTCACGCCGGGCGAGCCCTTCACGGGCGACCACGGGGCGGTCTGGTTGGTGGTGGCGTGGCGGGCGGCCTGGACGGCGCCGGAGACCTTGAGCGCGAGTTCGGTGAAGTTGAGCTCGTCCTGATTATGGGGGATTTTGCCCTCGAGCATCAGACGGCGGAGGTTGCCGTAAGTGGAGACGTTGTTGAAGCCGTGGTCATGCACGCCGACATGCGAGACGTGCGAGGCCATGAGCTTCACGGTCTTCTCGCGGCCGAGCTTCAGGTAACGCTCGTCGCCGGTGGCGTCGTATTGGAGAAAGGCCATGCCGAACTGGAACCCCTGCGTCCACTCGGTCCAGCCGCGCGAGGTGTATTTGCCCTGGACGGTGAAGACCGGCGTGCCCTTGGCGGGATCCCAGGACCGGTCGATCGAGTCGATCTTCTGGCCGGCGAGGGCGAACACGCGGTCGATCTTCTTTTGCAACTTGGCGGGGGTGAGCTTGGCGTCGGTTTTCATGGTAAACGGATGGGAAAAGCGTGCGTCTCCCGCCCTTGGTAAACAAGGGCCAACCATCAGCACAAAGCCGCGATCTCAGCACGCAGCCGCCCCGAGGCTGCGGTCGTTTCGAGACTCAGCCGCCCAGCACGGCGGCCAGGGTGGCGAGCAGTCGCTCGTTCTGAGCCGGCGTGCCCACGGTCACCCGCAACCACTCCGGCATGCCGTAGGGCCGCATCGGCCTCACGATCACGCCGCGCTTCTGCAGCTCGACAAAGACGCGCGCGCCGTCGCCGACCTTTACGAGCACGAAGTTCGCCACGCTGGGGACGATCTCAAGGCCCAGGGCCTTGAAACCAGCCTCCAACCGGCGCAGGCCCGCGCGGTTTTCCGAGGCGCACTTGGCCACAAACCCGCGGTCGTCCAACGCGGCGATCGCCGCCGCCTGGCCGACCGCGTTCACGTTGAAAGGCTGACGCACGCGGTTGAGCAGCCCCGCCAGCTCCGCCGAGGCGTATCCGAAACCCACGCGCAGAGAGGCCAGCCCATGGATCTTGGAAAACGTGCGCAGGCACACGACCTTGCGCCCCTCGCGGATCAACGGACGCAGGTCCGGCGGATTTTCCAGATATTCCGCATAAGCCTCGTCAAAGGCGAAAACCACGTGCTCCGGCAGGCCGCGGGCAAACGCCAGCAACTCCGCCTCGCCGTTGGCCGTGCCCATCGGGTTGTTCGGGCTCGGCACAAAAATCAGCTTCGTCCTCGGCGTGACCGCCGCCGCCAGCGCCTTGAGGTCGTGGGTGTGGTCGACCAAGGGCACCTCGACGGGCTTCGCCCCGAAAAGCAGCGTCACCAGCTTGTAGACCGCGAACGAAGGGTTGCCCATCACCACCTCGTCGCCCGGCCTCAGAAAGACATGGCCCAGCAACTCGATCAGTTCGTTGGATCCGTTGCCGATCACGAACCGGGAGGCGTCCAGCCCAAAGGCGTTGGCAAGCTTCGCCCGCAGCGCCACGCAACCACCGTCCGGATACAGCTCGCCCTGGTCGAGAGCGCGAACGGCGGCGGCCTTCGCCAACGGAGAAGGGCCGAAGGGGTTTTCGTTCGAGGCGAGCTTGATGATGGTCGCCGGATCAAGGCCGAGCTCGCGCGCCACATCCTCGATCGGCTTGCCCGGCTCATAAACCGGCTGGCTGAGGACGGAGGGATTGGCGAGCGCTTCGATTTTCATAAAGGCGTGAGCCAAACCGATCCGCCGGCGCGGCAAAAGCCTTTTGTCAGACGCCGCGGCTGGGCACGCGCACCACCGTCATGCCGGCGGCGAGCGCCGCGCGGATGCCGGGCTCGGCGTCCTCAAACACCAGACAGCGCTCCGGCGGCACTCCCATCTTGTCGGCTGCCAGCAAGAACATGTCGGGCGCGGGCTTGCCGCGCCCGGGAGCCACGTCACGCGGCGTCACCACGATCGGGAAAAGATCGTGCAGCCCCGCCGACCGGATGGCCGGCAACGCCACCTCGGGCAACCCGCCGGTGGCTATGGACACGGGATGCGTGGGCGCCACGTTCCGCGCAAACGCCACCACCGGCTTGATGTGCCCCACGCCCGAGGCGGCCAGTCGCTCCAGGAACAACCGCTCCTTGGTTTCCTCCACGGCACGGGGATCGATCACGAGTCCGTAATGCGCCCCGATCAACTCCGCGACGCGCACCGTGGGCACGCCGCCGAGAGAATAAAACAGATCTTCACTCAACACCTCCCCCAACCCGTGCCGGCGCATCGCCTCGTCCCAGGCCAGATAGTGGAGTGGCATCGTGTCGATGAGCGTGCCGTCGAGATCGAAGATGAAGCCGGCAAAATCGCCGGCGGGAATGTCCAGGTGCATGATGGCCGCGCATCCTTCCGTTCGCGCCGGCAAGCGCAAGCTCTCTCCCTTCGCCTCGCCTGCAAGGCCCGCCGGGTCGTCTCGGTCTCGGTCGCCGTGGCCAAGCCCGATTCTCCTCTCAAGTCGACCCGAGTTTTGTTCACAAACACACCCTGACAAAACCCGTCTCAGCCCGGCAACCACGGCTCGATCACGTATTCGTAGCGTCCGCCGGCGATGGGCTTCACATGACCGAGCGCGGGGAAAGGCATGTGCGCCCCGAAGACCCGCAGGCGATCCGCCGCCGCCCGGTCCAGCAGCGCCTTGCGGGTCGCCGCCGCCGCCGAGGGCTGCGCGTCGTAGGCAAAGGCCCACTCGGGATGCGCGAAGGTAAGCGCATGGTGATGGGCCGCGTCCACGAAGTGCAGGAGTTGCTCGTCGCCCGAGGACACCAAAAACGCCAGATGCCCCGGGGTGTGACCCGGCGCGTCCACGATCTCCAGTCCGTCGATCAGCTTTTCGCCGGGCGCGACCAGCTGGAACTTGTCCTTGAGCGCACCCAGCACGGATCGGGCGCCGGCGATCATCTGCCTGGCCACCTCCGCGCCGAGGGGCAGCCGGCCCAGGTCGGGATCGGCCCCCATCCAGAATTCAAACTCACGGCGGCCGATGTAGTGCGTGGCGTTTTTAAACACCGGCTGCTTCGTGTCGTCGTCGAGCAGGCCGCCGATGTGGTCGCCATGGGCATGGCTGATCAGCACGGCGGAAATCTGCCCGGGCCCCAAGCCGGCGGCGGCGAGTTGCGCGCGAAGTTTCCCGGCCGCCGCCCCGAAAGCGGAACCCGCCCCCGTGTCGATCAGCACCCACTCCGTTCCGATCCGCACCAGCAACACATTGAACGGCACCTGAACCTTGTCGGGCGGCAGGTAGGCCTTCTTAAGGGTCTCGGCGATTTGAGCGGAGCCATCGGCGACCCCGGCCGCGTAGGGGGATTGGTCAAACGGCGCGGCAAACCCGCCGTCGTTGAAGGCCAGGGCCTCATGCGCTCCGATTTTGAAACGATAAAAGCCGGGCTGGCCGCTCAGCTTGACGCCCGCGGCCACCGCCGCCGACTCCGCCGCCCGCAATCCGCCGGACGAGGCCAGCAGCGCGGTCGCGCCACCCAAACCCAACAAACGCAGCGCCTCGCGGCGCGAAACCCCGGCCTTGCCGCCGGCCGATGTGGAAGAGATCAGGGGAAACATGCCGCCACTGAGCCCAGCCCTCTGGATTTCGCAAGCACCTGCCATCGTCATCAGGGCCTCGCTGATGATACCGACTGATAGATTATGATAGATTCTGAAATGTTTTGAGGGATAGTCTCGTCACCTGTCTGGCACCTCTTTCATAGTATCCGCCAAACCAAACCTCCCATGAAGCCCCTGTCTCAACACATCGAGAATCCTGACGTCATCCTCATCGGCAGCGGCGTCATGTCCGCCAACCTCGGCGCCTTGCTCAAGCGCCTGGACCCCAAGATCGCGATCCAGGTTTACGAGGTCACCGAGGAGCTCGCGCAAGAGGCCTCCCACGGCTGGAACAACGCCGGCACCGGCCACGCCGGCATCTGCGAACTCAGCTACACGCCCACCCAGGCCGCCGACGGCACCGTCGATGTGTCCAACGCCATCAAGATTTTCGAGCAATTCGAGAAGTCACGCCAGTTCTGGGCCTCCGCCGTGGCCGAGGGCCTGGTCGGGAAACCCAAGGAGTTCATCAATCCCGTCGCCCATCTGAGCTTCGTCCACGGCGCGAAGTGGGTGGACTACCTGCGCGCCCGCCACTCGGCCATGTCGGCCCACCATTTTTTCAAGGACATGGCGTTCTCCACCGATCGCGGCACCATCGGCTCGTGGGCGCCCCTGCTCACCGCCGAGCGTCCCGACGTGCCCATCGCCGCCACCAAGATGGACACCGGCACCGACGTGAACTTCGGCGAGATTTCCCGCAAGCTCCTCGGGTGGCTCGGCAAACAGGACCGCTGCGGCATCGCCTCCAACCACCGCGTCATCGACCTCGACAAGACCCCCGCAGGCTGGGACGTGAAAATCCGCGACCTCGCCACCGGCGAGATCCGCCGCAACCGCGCAAAATTCGTCTTCGTCGGTGCCGGCGGCGGCAGCCTCCATCTGCTCCAGAAAGCCGGCATCCCCGAAAGCAAGGGCCTGGGCGGCTTCCCCATCGGAGGCCAATGGCTCGTCTGCGACAACCCCGCCATCGTCTCCCAGCACGAGGCCAAGGTTTACGGACAACCCCTCGACGCCGCGCCCACCATGGCCGTCCCCCACCTCGACACTCGCATTCTCGACGGCAAAAAGACGCTCCTCTTCGGCCCCTTCGCCGCCTGGACCACCAAGTTCCTCCACAAAAAAGGCAGCGTCCTCGACCTGCCCGGCTCGGTGAAACCCCACAACCTGCTCACGCTGCTCAAAATCGGCGCAAGCAACCTCGACCTCGTTAGATACCTCGTCCAACAGGGCACGCAATCCATGGACGACCGCCTCAAGGTCCTTCACGTCTTCTATCCCGGCGCCAAGAAAACAGACTGGAAACTCATCGACGGCGGCATCCGCGTGCAGGCCATCAAAAAGACCGACGGCCAGGCCGGCATCGTCCACTACGGCACCGAAGTCATCACCAACCAGGACCGCACCATCTCGGCCCTGCTCGGCGCGTCGCCCGGCGCCTCGGTCTGCGTCCACATCGTTCTTGAAGTCATCGAAAAGTGCCTGCCCCACCTCGTCGCCACCGAGGAAGGCCGCGCCCGCCTCAAGACCATGATCCCCACCTACGGCGTGGACATCAAGAAACCGGAAAACGCCGCCTTCTTCTCCGAACACTCCCGCCGCGCCTCGGAGCTCCTCGGCCTCGTCTGATCCCGCCCCCCTGCCGGCCTGCACGCTCTTCCGCCCATGCCCTCCGCCCAGCCCCTCCACCTCGCCGCCATCGATCTCGGCGCCACCAGCGGCCGTGTCATCCTCGGCACCTGGAAAAACTCCCGACTTTCCCTCCAGGAGGTCCACCGCTTCCCCAACGCCTTCCAATCCATCGGCGGACACGATTACTGGAACATCGCGGGCCTCTGGAACGAAATCCAGGCCGGCCTGCGCGCCGCCGTCGCCGCCCTGCCCAAAGGCGCGACCCTGGCTTCGGTCGGCGTGGACACCTGGGGCGTTGATCACGTCCTCGTCAACGACGCGGGCCGCCTCGTGTTTCCGGTCCACGCCTATCGCGACGCCCGCACCCAGCCCGGCCTCAAGCGTCTCGGGGACACCCGCGCCGCCTTGGAGCGCATCTACGCGGCCACCGGCATCCCCGCCGTCTTCTACAACGCCTCCCTGCAACTCGAGGAGACCGTCGCCTCCTGCCCCGCCATCACCGATCTGGCCACGCGCTGCCTCTTCCTGCCCGACTATTTCAATTTCCTGCTCTCGGGCAGGATGGCCAACGAGCTGACCATCGCCAGCACCACGCAGCTCCTCGACGTCCACTCAACCGACTGGTCCCGCGCCGCGCTCGACCACTTCCGCGTGCCCGCCCAGTGGTTCGCCAAACCCGTCCTCGCCGGCACCAAGCTCGGCAAGGTCCGCGACATACCCGCGCTCGCCGGCACCCAGGTCGTCGCCGTGCCCGGCCATGACACCGCCTGCGCCTACGACGCCATGCCCGCCTCCCCCGGCGGCACGGATCTTTTTCTCAGTTCCGGCACCTGGTCACTCGTAGGCTTTGAAAGCGACCAGCCCGTCCTGGGGCCCGAGGCCCTCTCCGCCCGCATCTCCAACGAGCGCATCGGCGACGGCCGCTACCGCCCGCTCACCAACGTCATCGGCCTCTGGCTCCTCGAAGGCATCATGAAGGAGTTCGCCTCCCGCCCGAAGTCCGACGCCGACTGGACCCGCCTCATCGCCGACGCCGAAAAACTCCCCGCGCCCGCCGGGCTCCTCGACGTCACCGACCCCGCGTTCACCAATCCGAAGTCGATGAAGGCCGCCATCGACGCCCAGTTGAAGAAACGCCGGCTCGCGATCCCGAGGAACCTCGCCGGCTACACCCGGCTCATCTGCGACTCCCTCGGCCAGGGCCACGCGGATGCCAAAGCCGCCTTCGAGAAAATGTCCGGCCGCACGTTCAAGCGGATCCTTATCGTCGGGGGCGGCTCCAAAAACCGCCTCCTCTGCCAGGCCACCGCCGACGCCTCGGGAGTGCCCGTGGTCTCGTTTGCCTTGGAAGGTGCCGCCGTGGGCAACCTCGCCAGCCAATTGGTCGCCCTTAAGGCGGTCAAAAACACCGCCGCCTTCCGCGCCCTCTTCGGCCCCACCCTCAAACAGACCACCTACACGCCGCGACGCTGATACCCCTCGTCAGGGCGCCAGCACCAGCAAGTCGATCCGCTCGATCCGCAGCCGGTGCTCGTTGTGGGTGTTCCCGCCTACGGCGTTCAAGACCACCAGGCGGCGGCTCTCGCCACCTGCGGCCTCGACATCGGCCACGATCGACACAGGCGTCGTCTCCTGCCCAGCCTCGCTCCACTGTTTTTCCAAGGCGTCGTTGATCCCGGCCGCCGGCGTCCACTCTCCGCCGGCTCTCACCTCAAGCGCCGATAAATCCTCGGACAACCGTAGCTGGAGCCCGGAGACGCCGGCCGGCTCCGTCCCTTCGCGTCCCAGCGCGACGTATTCCGCGCTCGTGAAACCATTTATCCGGACCGGCGCCACGGTGAAGGCCAGCCGCCGTACCCGCCACTCGTCCTTCTCCGAGGCCTTGACCTGCATCCAGCCCAGCGCGTCGAGGCCAAAACCCCAATATTGCTCACGCGACGCGGCGTTTTTTTCCAACCACGGCTCGAACCGCGCGTACAACGCCGCCGAGCGATGCCGCCGGTGCAGATAGTCCAAGATCGAACGCAGCTCATCAAACTCCTGGCCCGTGATCGTCTGCGCCTTGAGCCGCGCCACGCCATCTTCCATCAACCCGTGCTTCGCCAGCAAATCATCGAGGCGACCCAACTGCGCCCGCTCGGCCACCGCAAACAAACCCCACGGCCCCGCCGCCAGCACCACGACCACGATCAGCAGCGAAAGCGGCATCGCCCGCAGCGAGCGCCGCGCCGCCCCGCCCGTGCCGAAATACAGTCCCATCGCCGCCAGCCAGCCGGCCAGCACGTATCCGGCGTAGCGTGACTCCGTCAGCCCGTAGTCGCCCACCCTCACGCCGACGGCCAGGGCCAGCAGCACCGCCATCGGCACCAGCAACCGCCCGAACCAGCGACCGGCAAACCACTCCGCCCACCACAGCCCCTCCCGCGCCATCGGCTGCACCAGGAGCACCGCGAGCAAACCGATCACCGCCAGCCCGAGCACCGGCGCCGCCACCCATCCATCGGGCCACTCCCACGTCGCCAATATCTTCACCGCGTAGGGATAAAGGATCGCCAGATACACCCCGACCAAAGGCAACAGCACCCCGCCCGCCGAGAACCTCAACGCACGCGGCGGCTCCGTCTCCGCCTGTTCCCCCGTCCGCACGGCGGGCACCCCCGCCAGCAGCCACAAGGGATGAAAGCCAAACGTGACCAACATCCAGAGTTGCGCGTAACGCTCCGGCTTCAGCGTAAACTCAAACAGCCGCACCGCGCTCGCCAGCGCCAACGCCAGCCCGGCGTAAAAAATCGCCGCATACAACACCCCGGCCCAATACCGTTTGAACAGGCTCCAATTGAACGTCCAAAACGCCGCGTGGCTCCGGTGCCGCGCCACCACCGCCACCGCCAGATGCAACGCGAGCAACACCATGCCCGTGCGGATCCAAAACGACTCCGGCAACTCGGTCGATGTCGCCGGCAACAGCGCCCAATGCATGACCAAGCCGCCGAAGCCGGCCGCCTGGAGCCCCGCAAGCACGACCCGCGACCAGGCGCGACTCTCGCCCGCCACGACGAGCAAAACCCCGAGCGGCACACCGAACCCCGCCGACACGGCCAGGCGCAGCCACACCCAGTCCGCGTTCGACCGCGTCTCCACCGCCGCGAGCATGGCCGTGACAACGACCAGCGCCGACAGCGCCGCGAGCGGAAACCGCGCCCAAGCGCGCACCGCCCCGCCGATCAGCCGACCGCAAGCCTCCGCAAATTGCTCCTGCATGTCCGCCACACCGCCACAACACCGCGCCGATGACAAGATGGACCAATAAAACGCCGCGCACCCGTGATGGGCGCGCGGCGTTTCAGGTTTCCCAACCTTGTATCAGTAGCCCCGGGCGGAGTCGAAAACCGCCCGGGAAAGGGAGCGCCCCGCCTTCCCGTGGAGGGTCGGCGGGGACGGGCCGGAGCACGCCGACGCGAAGTCGGGGGCCTGCGCGGTTGGCGAAGGACCCGGACATCGCGCGCAAGCACGCTCCTGCATTTTTACCGGAGGAAGGCCTCGTGGAGGCCGCCGTCCACCGTGACGATCTGGCCGGTCGTCTTGCTGAGACGCTGGGTCACCAGGAGGAAATAGGCCTCGGCCTGGTCGGCCGGGGTGATCGGGCTCTTGGTCAGCGTGCGGTCGGCGTAGAACTGGGCCAGCTTCTTGACGAGGCTCTCGGTCGCCTCGTCGTCGGTGTAGGGGATCGCGTATTTCGCCAGCGAACCGATCACGCGGTCGCGGGGGAACATCGCGGAACCCTGCACGACCGTCGCGGGGGCGACGCCGTTGACTCGCACCAACGGGCTGAGCTCCATGGCGAGTTCACGCACGAGGTGGTTGGCGGCGGCCTTCGAGGTGTCGTAGGCAAGCGAGCCCTTCTTGGAGACGGCGGCGTTGGCCGACGTGGTGAGCACGAGGTTGCCGCGCAGGCCCTGCTCTTTCCAGGTCTTGAACGCTTCGTCGGCGACCAGGTAACTGCCGGTGACGTTGATGTTGAAGGTGAGCGCCCACTTGTCGTCGGGGATGTGGCCCGTGGTGTCGGAGGGGACGAAGATGCCGGCGGTCACGCAGATCGAGTCGAAGCCGCCGTAGGCGAGCGCGACTTTGTCCAGCATCGCGCGGATGCTGGCGCGGTCGGTGATGTTGGCGGCGAGACCGATGGCCGGACCGCAGTTGGACACGCCGGTGCCGGCGACGCCGATGCCGACGCCGTATTTGGCCTCGATCTCCTTGGCGGTGGCTTCGGCGGCGGCGGCGTTGAGGTCAACGCACACGATATGGGCGCCTTCTTTGACGAGGCGGTGGGCGGTTTCCTTGCCGATGCCGGAGCCGGCGCCGATCACGACGATGGACTGGCGGGCGAGTTCTTTCTCGGCGGGCATGCGCTGGAGTTTCGCCTCTTCCAGGAGCCAGTATTCGATGTCAAAGGCCTCCTGTTGCGGGAGGGAGATGTAGGTGTCGATGGCCTCGGCGCCGCGCATGACTTCGACGGCGCAGTTGTAGAACTCGGCGGTGACGCGGGATTCGGACTTGTCCTTGCCCCAGGCGATCATGCCCAGGCCGGGGATGAGGACGACCGTCGGGTTGGGGTCGCGCATCGCCGGGGAGTTGGCGTGTTTGCTGGCGGCGTAGTAGGCGGCGTAGTCCTTGCGATACTGTTCGAGACCGGCGGCGAGCTTCTTCTTGAGCGTGGCGGCGTCCTCGGACTGGGGATTCCAGTCCACATAGAGGGGCTTGATCTTGGTGCGCAGGAAGTGGTCGGGGCAGGAGGTGCCGAGTTCGGCGAGGCGGGCGGCGTCCTTGGAGTTGACGAAACGGAGGATCTTCTCGTCGTCCTGCACGGTGCCGATGAAACGCTTCTGCTGGGAGACCTGGCCGCGGAGCCAGGGGAGGATGGCTGCAAAGGCGGCGGCGCGGGCCTCCGGGGCAAGGGCGGCGTATTTGGGTCCGCCGAAGGCCGTGGCGTCGCCGCCCTTGGCGGCGTATTTGGCCTCGATGTAGGCGGCGGCCTTCTCGATGAGGTCGAGGGTGCGGGTGTAGCAGACCTTGTCGTTGTCATCCCAAGAGATGAAGCCGTGCTGGCCCATCATGATGGCTTTGACGGCGGGTTGCTTGCGGGCGACCTCCTGCATGGCGAGGCCGAGCTCGAAGCCGGGGCGCATCCAGGGCACGTAGGCCATGTCGCCGCCGAAGATTTCCTTGGTGAGCTTCTCGCAGTTCTTGGAGGCGGCGATGGCGATGATCGCGTTGGGGTGCATGTGATCGACATGCTTGCCGGGCAGGAAGGAGTGCAGCGGCGTGTCGATGGAGGAGGCGCGGGGGTTGAGGTTGAACGTGGTGTGGAAATACATGTTCACCATCGCGTCCTCGGCCTCGGACTTGATGCCCTTGTTGGCCTTGGCGGCATAGACCTGCTGGAGGCCGATGAGCTTGTCCTGGTAGAGCGAAGAGAAGTTGTCGCGTTTGGAGGTGCGCAGGTCGCCGCCGGAGCCCTTGACCCAGAGGACTTCGACCTTCTGGCCGGTGAGCGGGTCGAGCTCCACGAGCTTGGAGGAGGTGTTGCCGCCGCCGGTGTTGGTGATGCGCTGGTCGCTGCCGAGTAGGTTGGAGCGGTAAACGAGACGCTCGACGGGATCAAGGGACGCGGCTTTGGCATCGTCCCAGAGGAAGTTGACGTAGTTGTAGGAGGACATGGTGGGTGCGGGGGTGTGAAGTGTGCGAACGGATCGAAATACAGGGGCCTGCTTGCAGGCGATGGATCGGAACGGAAATGCGAGGAGCCGGGAGCGGGCGGGCGGTTAATCGCCTGCAAGCAGGCTCCTGCACTGCGGAGTTTTTGAAATCAGAGCCCGAGCGCCTTCTGGCGGTAGTGCTCGTCGGGACGGCCGGCGATGCGCTCGACCTGCTCGGCGGTCAGGAACCGGGGCACGGCGCTGATGGCGGCAGCACCCACGAAGATCTCGGCGGCCTTGGCGGCCATGAGCGAACCGGCCAGCACGGCTTCGGGCGTGGCGCCCAAGGCGATGAGGCCGTGGTTTTCAAGGAGGATGATGCGGGGGGCGCGGGAAAGGCGCTGAATGTAGTCCTCGGTGGCGGCCTTGATCGCCTGGGAGAGCTTCAATCCCGGATCGGTGTAGGGCACGAAGACACTTTCAACGCCGCAACACACGATCTCGTCAGGGAAAAGGCGTTGGGTGGCGAAAGAGCGCGCATGATTGGAGCACAGGATCTGGTTGACCGTGATCGCGTGGGTGTGGCCGACGAAGTTCACGCCAGGCAGTGTCAGCAGATAGGCATGGAAGATGGCCTCGACGGAAGGCTTCTTGGATTCGGGCGAGACACGGGCGGCGAAGAGCGCCTCGTCGATAGCGGTGTCGCTCATTGATTTCTCGGAGAGCAACGGGATGAGTTTGTCAAAACGGCACTCGGCGGTGCCGGCGGCGGAGAGCGTGGCCAGGTTGGAACCGGAGGCCTTCACGACAAACGTGTCGGCCGAGAGCCGTGCGGACGTGTTGCCCTCGCCAAGAATGGCGAGCTTGCGCTCTTCACGACCTAGTTGATGAGACAGCTCCAACATGCGGGACAGGGGGTCATTAGGGGATGACATGAGGTCAAGTAATGGTAGATTTTGGTAGTTTTCCACCAAAATCTACCAAAACATATCCGAGTGAATTTACCCCCCGAAAACACAAAAGCCGCCTCGCAAGAGACGGCTGTTGTGACCTGACACCAAGCAAACCTTTAGAACTACAAAACTGACTACACGGAGATAGACGTGGCAGTCGGCAAAACGCTCAAAAAAAGTTCAGGAAAAAATAAAAATCCCCAAACGGATTTTAAGTCATTGATTTAAAATAGCTAATAGAAACCGATTTCGCCAGACCATCAACCGTGAAGCTCCACATGGAGTTTGGCCGGCCTCTGCTCCGCCTCACCCGAGGCCTGCACCGGCGTGGCCGTGAGCGGATAGCGGAATGTGCGGCCCTCGTAGTTTTTGAAGACCACCTCGTCGTCGGTGATTTTTTCGACGTAGTCCGGATTGATCGGGACCTTGCCCCCGCCTCCCGGCGCATCGATCACGTATTGGGGAACAGAATACCCAGTGGTGTGGCCTCGCAGCGCCTGGATGATTTCCATGCCCTTGCGCACATCGACCTTGAAGTGGGATCCACCCGTTATCAGGTCCATCTGGTAGAGATAATAGGGCCGCACGCGCATCCGCAAAAGACGGTGCACGAGGGCCTTCATGATCTCGTCGTCGTCGTTCACGCCCTTCAGCAGCACGCTTTGGTTGCCCAGCGGCACGCCGGCGAAAGACAACCGCTCGCAGGCGTCCTTGAGCTCGGCGGTGGCCTCCCTGGGATGATTCACGTGGATGCTCATCCAGACGGGACCGTGCTTCTTGAACACTTCGCACAGCTCCGGCGTGATGCGCTGCGGCAGGAAAACCGGGATGCGCGAGCCGATACGGATAAACTCGACATGTTTGATCGCGCGAAGACGACCGAGAAGGTGGTCGAGCTTGCGATCCGAGAGCAGCAGCGGGTCCCCCCCCGAGAGCAGCACATCGCGAATTTCGGGATGCGACTCGATATAGCGCAACCCCTGTTCGTATTCAGGATGGAAGTTGTAGTCCTGCGCGTTGGAAACCAGGCGGCTGCGCGTGCAATAACGGCAATACGACGCGCACCGGTCCGTAACCAGAAACAACACTCGATCCGGGTAGCGATGTACCAGGCCGGGCACCGGAGAATGCTCATCCTCGCCGAGCGAATCCAGCATCTCTTCAACGTGCAGTTGCCCCTCGCCCGCCCGCGGAATCATCTGCAAACGTATGGGACAATTTGGGTTCTGACGGTCGATGAGATTAAAAAAATAAGGCGTGATCGACATAGCCAGCTTGCTGCCGGCGAGAAGAACACCCGCGCGCTCCTCGGGTGTGAGCACCATATAGCGCTCCAAGTCCTCGAGTTTGGTCAGGCGATTTTTCAGTTGCCACGACCAGTCGGCCCATTCGGTTACGGGCACATGCTGCCAGAGTCCCTGACCAGCGAACCATACAGAGCGATCTTCGGAGTAGGACATGGGATAAGATTTTGCAAAAAGGCTAAAACACATCCGCCACCTGTCAAACGCCCCGGTAAAATTTACGCCGACCCCGATAACACCTAACACAATGGGTTAGTTGTTATCCTTAATTCCTTCGACGCGATGCGCTTAGCTTCGGGGAATGATCCGCCCAACGTTTTCACAAAAACCCCTTGGCAGGCGCGACCCGACGCCTTTTCGTTCATCTTTAATGTCCACTTTCAAGCCCGCAGTCCTCGCCCTCGAAGATGGTTCCGTTTTTCGCGGACGCGCCTTTGGCGCCGATGCCACGATCGCCGGCGAATGCGTGTTCAACACATCGATGACCGGCTATCAGGAGATCATCACCGATCCCTCCTACTTCGGCCAGATCGTCACGATGACCGCGCCGATGATCGGTAACTACGGCGTCAACGACGAGGACACCGAAGCCTCCGCACCCCGCGCCAGCGGCTTGGTCGTGCGTGAACTCTCACCGATGGTCAGCAACTGGCGCAGCCAGTCCTCCCTTGAGGCCTACCTCCTCAAATACGGCATCCCCGGCATCAGCGAGGTGGATACCCGCGCCCTCACCAAAAAACTCCGCGTGGACGGCGCCATGAAGTGCTGCCTTTCAACGCTCCCGCTCACCGACGCCGAGGCCGTCGCCAAGGCCAGGGCTTGGCATGACATGGCCGGCAGCGACTACGTGAAGGACACCACCTGCAAGGCGCCCTACCTCTGGCGCGCCGATGATGCAGCCAATCACAACGCCGTTTACGTCCCCGCCGGCACCACCTTCGGCCTTCCGCATACGCCGGCCAAACGCTTCACCGTGGCCGCCTTCGATTTTGGCGCGAAGCACTCCATCTTCCGCAAGCTCATCAACCACGGCTTCGACGTGAAGGTGTTCCCCGCCACCGCCACCGCCGATCAGATCAAGGAGCATGCTCCCGACGGCGTGTTTCTTTCCAACGGACCGGGCGACCCTTCCGCCCTCTCTTACATCCACCGGACCGTGACCGGTCTCGTGCCGCACTACCCGATCTTCGGAATCTGCCTCGGTCACCAAATGCTTACCCACGCCCTCGGCGGCACCACCTTCAAGCTCAAGTTCGGCCATCGCGGAGGCAACCAGCCGGTCAAGAACCTCGAAACCGGCAAGGTCTCCATCACCGCCCAAAACCACGGCTTCGCCACCGACCCGAAGTCCCTCGAAAAAGGCGGCGCCATCGTCACCGAGATCAACCTCAACGACAACACCGTCGAGGGCCTCCGCCACAAGGAGCTGCCGATCTTCTCGGTGCAATATCACCCCGAGGCCGCCCCCGGCCCGAATGACGCCGACCCGCTATTCCAGGATTTTTACAACCTGGTCGAGAAACGCAAAGTTGGCAAAATCTGACCCACCCGCAGCCGCCCGAATCCCGGGCGGCTTTTTTGCGCCCGCGCCCACCCCTCTCCGGCATGAAAACCTGGTTTACGCTCCTCCTGCTCGCCGCCGGTACCTGGTGGTGGTGGCACGAACCCGCCGCCGACTGGCGGGGCCTGCCCGCAGCCCGCGACCCCATGCAGACCAACACACCCGGCTCCGCCCCGTTTCGCCAAGGCGACTACACCCTCACACCACTCGCGGATTACCGGATCAAAGCCGTCGTGCTCTCCCGCCAGCGCTATCGCTACGACTGCGCCGCCCCGCTCTCCCCCGTCGATCTCGCCCTGGGCTGGGGACCGATGTCCTCCGCTGCGGTGATCAACGATCTTCACGTCAGCCAGTCCGGCCGCTGGTATGAATACAGTTGGTCCGATGAAGAACCTCTCCCTCCCGACCAAATCGCCGCGCACTCCGCAAACACCCATTGCCTGCCCGCCAGCCCCGAGATCCGCCGCCAGCTGCTCGCGATCCGTCGCCACGACATCGTGACGCTGGAGGGTCAACTGGTCGAGGTGACAGGCCCCGGAGGCTACCGCTGGCGCTCCTCGCTCAGCCGCACCGACACCCGCGGCGGCGCCTGCGAGGTGCTCTGGATCACCCGCATCGAACGCTAGCCGCAGAGCAGACCGGGGCGCGCTACCCCAGCCACTCCTCGAATTTCACCGCATCCTCCGGCGTATCCACACCGATGGTCGGGTCGTGGGTCACTCCGCAGAGGATCTCGTAACCGTTTTCAATGACGCGCAACTGCTCCAGTTTCTCGATCTGCTCGTAGCGACCGGCCGGCAACCGGGCGAATTTCTCGATCAACTCCGCCTGATAGGCGTAAAGCCCGAGGTGCTTGAAACACGGATTCGACCGCACCCACGCGTCATCCACCTGCCCGGCCCGATCACGCGCAAACGGCACCGGCGACCGCGAAAAATACAGGGCCCTCCCGCCCCCCGGCGCGAAGACCACCTTAACCTGATTCGGGTTGTTGAAATCCGTCGCCGCGGTGAACGGCGTGCCGAGCGTCGCCATCGCGGCCGTCCCGCCGATCAGTTCAGCCAGCGTCAAAATCTGCGCCCGCGTGACCAGCGGCTCGTCGGCCTGGACGTTGATCACCCGGTCGGCCTTCACCGTGCGGTTGGCCTCGGCGATTCGGTCGGTGCCGCTTTGGTGAGTCACGTTGGTCAAAATCGCCCGAAATCCCTCCTCCCTCAGCGGCGCGGCCAGCAACTCGTCGTCCACCGCGAAAAACAGCGGAAATTCCGGGGCCTGTTCCCGGATACGCTCAGCCACCCAAAGCACCAGCGGACGGCCTTTTATGACATGCAGCAGCTTGCGCGGAAACCGGGTGGATTCGAGCCGGCAGGGGACGATGATCGCTGTCGTGGACATGATGCGCCCCACGCTGGGCGACGGGTTTTTGGGTTGCAAGCCGTCCGCTCGGCCCGGACTCTGCTAGGTCATACCGCAATGGAAAAGAACGACACGACCACGACCGGGCAACACATCAAAGAACTGGTTGTTCAGAACAAAATGGGCATCCACGCGCGCCCTGCCGCCATGATCGTGCGCATCACCAACAAGTTTAAAGCCGACGTATTCGTCGAAAAGGACGAGGAGCAGGTAAACGGGAAATCCATCATGGGCCTGATGATGCTCGCCGCAGGCAAGGGCTCCAAGGTCAAGTTTCTCGCTACCGGAGACGACGCCCCGCAGATGCTCACCGAGCTCGAACAACTCTTCACCCGCAAGTTCGACGAGGCCTGAGTTGTCGTCCTCAGCATACACGGCAAAATCAGAACTTTAGGCGGCCCTTTTCGGGCCGCCTTTTTCGTTTCATGTATTCTGCGGGCTAAACTCCAAAAAAACGCCGCGCCGTCTTCGTCGATGCGCTCGCCAGCTCCTCCACGCCTACACCAAACATCGCCGCTGCATACTCCGCAGTATGACGCATGAAGGCCGGCTCGTTGGGTTTCCCGCGATGCGGCACCGGCGTCAGGTAGGGCGCGTCCGTCTCCAACATCAGCCGCCCCAACCCCTGCACCTTGGCCGCCGCACGCACGTTCTCCGCATTCTTGTAAGTAAGCACGCCGGTGATGGAGCCATAGGCGCCTCGATCAAGCAGCTCGTTCATCTCCGCCGGTCCTTCGCTGAAGCAGTGAAACACCACGCGCGTCCAATCCACGCCGCTCGCGTCGATCATCGCCACCGCCTCGGCAAACGCCCCTCGCGAATGCACCACCAGCGGACACCCCAGTCGCCTCGCGATCCCCAACTGCTCCGCAAACGCCGCCTTCTGCCAGGCGAACACCTGCTCCGCCTTGGCCGCGTCATCCTTCGGCAGGTGAAACCGGTCCAGTCCACACTCCCCGAGAGCGACGGGTTTTTTTTGACCGTCCCAAAAAGCCTCGATCTGCGCGACTTCGTTGGCCCAGTTTTCGCGCACGCAGCACGGATGCAGACCGACCGTAAAATGGACGACTCCCGGGTGCGCCGCGGCAAGATCGCGGATGAGTGCCCAGTCGTCGCTCTCCGTTCCGATGGAAATCATCTCCGTCACCCCCGCCGCGCGGGCGCGCATCAACACGCCGTCGAGCGTGCCCGCCCGGGCAAAACCATCCAGGTGCGTGTGGGTGTCGATCAAGGTCATATCATGCCACCCCAGCCTCGTAGATATGCTCGAAGTGGGTGGAGCACTTTTTTTCGAAGATTTCCGGGGTGTAGGCTCGGGGCAGGCCTTCGACCAAGGTGTCCTTGATCGCGGTGAGCACGGCTGCGCGGGCTCTCCACGAAGAACTTTTCGACATGGGGGCGCAACGAGTCCTCGACCATGCGCTCGTTGGTATCGTCGCACAGGGTGGGAAAATCAAACAGGCAGGGGTCCTCGTTGGGCTGTTGGGCGAGGTCGGATTGGGCCGACGGCAAGGTCGCCTTGAAATTCGTGACCGCCATGCCCTGCCGGGTGTGCAGAGCGGCTTCGATTTGCAGGGCCAGCACGTTGCGCGACCAGCCATTCCCGAGGACCTTGGCGGCACACCGGAACGATTCGCTCGTTTCTCCAGCTTGTGCAGCAGCAGGAGATTTTGCGCCCACGGCAGCGAAGCAAAGGGTTCGGGCGGCCCGGATGACTCTGTCACAGCTTGTGACACAATTTCGGCCGCACTCACATAGGCTGCATAAAAGGACCTCACTCTCCACACCTTCAGAGCGGAAAATCCTGCGATCCCCGGGAGCCCCCGCTGCACGTGCAATGCGAACTGCTCAACGACTTGCCTGCCGTAGCCCTTCGTGCGCTGCGCGGCGACGATCAACCGCCCGGCGTCCCGATGGAGCGCCAGCAGTTCCCGGTTGGCCGCCAGCCCTGCTTTGATCCGCGCGGCCTGCATCCGCGCCTGGATGTCCGACGGCAACGCGGCAGCGGACTT
>CAIRBK010000073.1 GCA_903876795.1 uncultured Verrucomicrobiota bacterium | reverse complement strand
CTCCAAGGAAATCCTGCGCTGGCGCCAGACGCTCAACGCGGTGATCTCCAAACACACCGGCAAGACCCCCGAACAGGTGGAGAAGGACTCGGATCGTGACTACTACCTCAGCGCCCACGAGGCCAAGGCCTACGGACTGGTTGATCACGTCGTGGAATCAACCAAGGAAGTGCAAAAGGTCGTTCCCAGCGCGGCCTGAGCCGTCTTCGCGTCCCAAGCCACAAGACGGCACCCGGATGGGTGCCGTCTTTTTTTGCACACTCGACAGATGGCACGCTAAAAGCACTGTGGTGCCATGGCCAAATCGTCGCGCGTGACCCTCTGTTCGTTTTGTGGAAAGTCGCAGGTGGAAGTTAAGAAAATCATCGCCGGCCCGGGAGTTCACATCTGCGACGCCTGCGTCAATGTCTGCAAGACCATCATCGACCGCGAGGTGAAACAGCCCTCGGTGGATTCCAGGCCGGCGTTTCGTCTAGTAAAACCCTCGGAGGTCAAGGCCGCTTTGGACGATTTTGTGATCGGCCAGGACCACGCCAAAAAGGTCCTCTCGGTCGCCGTCTACAACCACTACAAGCGTCTCATGTTTGGCGCCGGTCAAAGTCCGGCCGACAGCGGCGCGCTCGCACCCGAGTTCAACGAGGTGGAGATTGAGAAGAGCAACATTCTCCTCGCCGGCCCGACGGGCTCCGGCAAAACGCTCCTGGCCCGCACCCTCGCCAAGATCCTCGACGTGCCCTTCGCCATTTCCGACGCCACCACGCTCACCGAGGCCGGCTACGTGGGTGAAGACGTGGAAAACGTTGTCTTGCGCCTCCTGCAGGCCGCAAATTTCGACGTGAAACGAGCCGAGTGCGGCATCATTTACATCGACGAGATCGACAAAATCGGGCGCAAGACTGAGAACGTATCCATCACCCGCGACGTCTCCGGTGAAGGGGTCCAGCAGGCGCTGCTCAAGATTCTGGAAGGCACGGTGTGCAACGTACCTCCGCAGGGCGGGCGGAAGCATCCCAATCAGGAATATGTGCAGATCAACACCGCCAACATCCTCTTTATCTGCGGAGGAGCCTTTGTCGGCCTAGACGGGATCATCTCAAGGCGACTGGGCCAGCGTTCGCTTGGGTTCGGTTCCATCCAGTCGCAGCAGGAGCAGGGGGACACCATGAGTGCCGACAACATCATGAAGTCGATCGAGCCGGGTGATCTGGTGCGCTTTGGCATGATTCCGGAGTTCATCGGGCGCCTGCCGGTCGTCTCGGTGCTGGACCCTCTGCAGGTTGCGGACTTGGAGAAGATTCTCATCCGCACGAAGAATGCGATGGTGAAGCAGTATTCTAAGCTCTTCGCCATGGACGGCGTGCGCCTCAAGTTCACGCCCGATGCGGTCAAGGCGGTCGCCGCCAAGGCCGTCGAACTAAAGACGGGGGCGCGTGCGCTCCGCTCGATCATGGAGAGCCTCATGCTGGAGGTCATGTATGAATTGCCGCAACGCGACGACGTGGTGGAGGTTGTGATCGACTCCGCCGTGGTCGCCGGCAAGCGCCGCCCGCTCCTTCGCAAGTCCGGGAAGGGCGAGAGCACCCAGGACGCCGCCT
>CAIRBK010000072.1 GCA_903876795.1 uncultured Verrucomicrobiota bacterium | reverse complement strand
GGCCAGCACGGACAGCACGTTCTTGCGGCGCACCAGGCCGCCGTAGAAGAGCGCCAGGCCGGGCAGGGTCATAAACAGCACCAAGGCGGCGCTGGTCATCATCCAGGCATTGTGGCCCGGGCCGGGACCGCCAACCTTCGACGCCACGTCCGCCGTGCGCGCTCCGTTGTTGATGTAGGCCTCGACGTCGGCCAAGCGCTGCTCGACCGTCGGCTCTGCCGGTGCGGCCGCAGGAGCTGCCTCCTGGGCCGACATGTTGAGATATCCACTGGCAATCGCGAGTGAACAGATAATGAGTTTCAGGATTTTCTTCATAAGCGCACTCGTTAGAGCAGGTCGCAGACCACAATCCATCAAAGAGCCAACTTTCAGCCTAATTGCTAGGCCCCAAAAGCGATTCTAAATCCTTAATCGAACTCCATAAGCCTATCATTGAAGCCATATTAAAAAAAAGACCCAATCCTTTAGGATTGGGTCGGTTAATGAAAAATTGAGAGAAGCAATCAGACCGCAGCGTCACCGCGCTCATCCGTGCGAATGCGGACCGCTTCCTCCAGGGCGAGGACGAAAACCTTGCCGTCTCCTATCTTACCGGTCTTGGCGGCCTTGACGATAGCATCGACCGTCTTGGAAACAAGGTCGTCGGTGACAACGATTTCGATCTTCACCTTGGGCAGGAAGTCCACGGTGTATTCGGAGCCACGGTAGATTTCCGTGTGTCCTTTTTGGCGGCCGAAGCCTTTGACTTCGGTAACGGTCATACCCTCAATGCCGATTGAGGAGAGAGCCTCTTTAACTTCCTCCAGCTTGAAGGGCTTGATGATGGCGATAATGAGTTTCATACGGGATTATTTTGGAGATACAGGTTGATCGGATGCTATTCCGACAACTGGCGCAAGCCTGTGTTCTTTCAGAGGTTCACAATATCGTGAATATCATTGATGGCCCGAGCTTCCATAGTCGGGCCCTCGCTGCCGGGCTTAGCGCGTTCCTGAATGTGCTTTTTCCAGTGATGCGGCATCCGACCACTTCACCTCGTGAGCTTGCTTAAACGAGCGATAGGCGGCGGCGAAACGGGGGCCGCAAGCGCGTCAGGGGTGAAGACGACGGCCGAAAAATCCAACCCGAGCGCCGCACCCGTGACAACAAACTGTGTTTTCCCGCGAGTTGTCTCATCACGGAAGTCGATCGTTTTGACCATCCACTGCTCGTCCACCTTTTTAAGGTCCAAGACCGTCATCGATTTTAGCACACGCTCCTCCGCTCCGAGTTGTTGAGCCTGGACGAGCGCCCCGAACTGGGTGTCAAGAAACACCCTCACTCCGGCAAGCTCGGGCTTGCGGGCCACGATGTCATCGGGGGGATAAAAAAGAAAGACGTGGGCGGGCCGTCCTCGCACCGGAGCGACTCCCTCGAAGACGAAATCACTCCAGAAAAGGAATGGCATCTGAAGATCGAAGGAATTGATGTCGGTACCCGCCAAGGGCGCGAAAAGTGCCGCCGGATCGAGTGCTCCCGGCATGGCCGTCTGCGTGGTTTCGGCTGCCACCCACACGGAGCCCCGGGGACCATTCTGCACAAGCAGTCGGCGTCCGGCCACTCCGTCAAAAGCGGGTAACTCCACCCTCGAAATAGGGCCCGATTCGTTGCGACCACCCCAGAGACGTCCGCCACTGACCACTCGGGTTTCTCCGCGTCGGGGCAAAACTCGCAAGTCAAACTCCAGATAATAATCCCCGGAGAGACCTGACTGGCGAAAACTCTCCAGGATTCTGCGGCCCTCAGCCTGATCGGGCTGACCGATCTGGATGTAACGGGCGGGCGGGCGATAACGACGCGACTGGCCCAGGCTATCGGGTGGAGACAGCGCCAGAAAAACAACAAGGCAGGCAAGCCAGCGGCCCGCCTGCCTTGCCAGAGTCGTCCGCATGGACGCGTCTTTCACGTTGATCAGGGTTTGGCGGCTTCAGCCGGAGCCGGGGTGGTGGCAGGCAGGCTGACAGACGGCGCCAAGGGAGCGGCGGTGGCCGGGGCTGGCGCAGGGGAGGCAGCGGGAGCCGCCGGGACCGATATTGCGGGGAGCTGTCCCTCGGAGGACTTGGCATGTTTGGCCACGTAGATGTGGGCGAGATAAAGACCTAAAGTGAGCACGAAAAAGAGGATGGCCGCGTTGATCGTGAGCTTGGTCAACACGTTGCCGGTATCGGCACCAAAGGCCGCCTCGGTGGCACCGCCGCCCAACGCACCGCCCATGCCGCCGTCGGACTTGGCCTTCTGGGCCAGGACCACGAGAACGAGGAACACGGATACCAAAATAAGAACCGCCGTGAACAGCCAGATGAGGAAGTTTGCCATGATTTAAAGGGTCAGAGAGCCGCAGGGATGCGCGGTTGTCAATCGCCGGAAGTCGGAGAAGCCGAATCGTATTGTTTGGCGGCTATATCTGGTAATCGGCGGATTTGTCGTGGTCTCCCTTGGTAACCGGGCCGGCGGCGTCACCACTGACCGCGTTGTCCTTGTTGCGGTCGTAGAATATCCGCACGCCGGCGGCGGAGGCGCCGCCTCCCTGCTGGAGCAGTTGCGAAGCGCGCAGCAATGCCCGCTTGGTGCTCATGGTGAGGTTGGCCTCGGCCGGGAAGATGTTTTCCGCGCCAATCTGGCGACGGGCGCCGCTCTTTCTCAGCACGTGGTCCACGTCGGGATTGATGCCGCTGATGAGCAGATGACGGCCGCTCTTGGTGAGGTAATCGTGCAACTGGAGCAACGACATGACCGAGGTGGCGTCGAGGTGGCGGGCGTTTTTCATGCGCAGCACGACGACGCGGATGCCATCGTCGTCGGCCAGCAGGCGCACCTGTTCCTGGAAAAGATCCGCCGCGCCGAAAAAGAGTTCGCCCTCGACGTGCACGATGGAGATGGCCGCGTTGCTCCGGCGCGTGTCACCGTTGATTTCGGCCAGCTGGCCTTGGTCATTGAAGCCGTATTCGACCAAAGAGGGGGCGCTCGCCTTGCGAAGAAAGAGAGCCAGTGAAACGCCCACGCCGACATAAATCGCGGTGTCCAGCTTGAGGAAAAACGCCGAAAGCAAGGTCACCGCAAAGACGACGGCATCGGAACGTGTCGATCGCCAAGCGATGCGCATTTGTTCGCGATTGAGCATTTTCAAGCCGATGCGGATCAGGTGCGCTGCCAGGCTCGGAACCGGTATAAAGTTGATCAGCGGGGCCACGAAGAAGAGCGCCCCGAGCACGATCAGGCTGCTGAGCAGCGCGGACACCTGGGTCTTGGCTCCGCTTTGGAGATTGGCCGCCGAGCGGGCGAACGAGGCCGAGCCAGGCATGGCCCCGAAGAAGCTGTTGGCAATGTTGGCCGAGCCCATGGCGACAAGCTCCTGGTTGGCGTCCAGTCGCTGGCCGGACTGCGAAGCGAGGGTCTTGGAGATGGAGATCGCCTCAAGCATGCCAAGGATCGCGATGGCCAGTGCCGCGCTTATGAGCGGCGGCACCACCGACCAGTCGGACTTCGCGAACGGCATTCCAATGAACGAAGGCAACGCGGCCGAAAGGGCCCCGACGTCACCGATCGTGCGTATCCCCAAATCGCCGAGATGAAAATGCTGCGTGAACAACGACAGGAAAATCAGCCCGATCAGTTCCACGGGCACGCGCGGAAAAAACCGCTCCACCGCCCAAAAGATCAAAAGGGTGACCACCCCCATGCAGAGCGGATAGGGATTAAAGTCGAAGTGAACCAGGTGCCCGGCGAGCACCTTCAACGCATCAAACAGGCCCCCGTGCCCGACCGAGACGCCGAGAAGATGCGGCAGCTGGCCGGCCGCCAGCAAAAGGCCTATCGCCGTGCCGTAGCCGATAATGACGGAGCGGGAGATGAACTGGGTGAGCTTGCCCATCTGCGCGAGGCCGGCGACCAGTTGGAAAACACCGATCAACAGGGCCAGCACAAGCGCCAGCTCGGCCGGCGCCAGCGAACCACCGCTCAACGCGTGCAACGTCGCCGCGAGGATGATGCTGATCGAATTGCTCGGCCCGAACACCAGGTGCCGCGAGGAGCTGAACAGCGCGCACACAAAGCCGCCCACAACCACCGACATGATGACCATGAGCGGGGGCAGGCCGGCGATCAGCGCGAAACCGATCGCCTGGGGAATCGACACCAGCGAAACGGACGATCCGGCCAGAAAGTCATCCTTGAGTTTGGCCCAGCTGTAGCTCCTCAGCTCCTCGCGCAAGGGAAACCTGTCGCCCAACCACCGACGAGAATGCCGCTGGATCTGCTCCAAGGCTGCGGAGGCCGCCGGGGTTTCCATCTGGTCAGGCCTCGATGCCTAGTTTTTCGAGGATGCGCTGGAGATCCTCGTTGCCGGCGTAGGCGATGACGATCTTGCCCTTCTTGGGCGTGTGCTGCACCGCCACTCGGGCACCGAGGTGAGACGTGAGTTTCTTCTCGATGCCGGCGACTGCGGCGGCATCGGCGGGGTTGAGCTTGCGGGCGGCGGGCGATTGCACGGAAGGCGCGGCGGCGCCGGCTTTCTTGGCCTGCACCAGCTTCTCGGTTCCGCGCACGCTGAGGCCTTCCTCGATCACCCGGCGGGCGATCACCGCGCGCTGGGCGGCGTCTTCCACGCCGAGGAGCACCTTGGCGTGGCCCACCGAGAGCGTGCCCTTGGCCACGTAGCCTTGAAGCTCGGCGTCGAGGGAAAGCAGGCGCAGCGCGTTGGCCACGGTGGCGCGACCCTTGCCCACTCGCTCTGAGGCGGCCTCCTGGGTGAGGTCGAAATCGCGGATAAGGCTCGCGTAGCCGTAGGCTTCTTCGAGCGGATTCAGGCCCTCGCGCTGGAGGTTCTCGATCAGGCCGAGAGCGGCCGAGGAGGCGTTGCTGGCCTGCACCAGACGCACCGGGATGGTCTTGATCTTGAGCAGTTGGAACGCCCGCCAGCGGCGCTCGCCGGCGATGAGCTCGTATTTATCGGCGACCTTGCGGACCACGATGGGCTGCAAAAGGCCTTCGCTGCGGATGCTCTCGGCGAGCTCGGTCAGGTGCTCGGGCGAGATTTCCTTGCGTGCCTGATAAGGGCTCGGCGCGATCAGGTTCACGGCGATCTCGGCGAAACCGGGCGCGCCCGTGACGGTCGGCGCGGAGGGGGCGGCAGCGGACGCCGCTGCCTTGGTATCGGCAGCAGCCGGCGTGGATGCGGGTTTGGCGGGCGAAGCGGCGGCGATGAGTCCGCCGAGACCGCGACCGAGACGAGATTTGGGAGCTGCGCACATGGGATTATTTGCCTCCGGGAATAAAGAGCGTGTCGCCGACGCGTACCTTGGTGGGGTCGGCTATTTTGTTGGCGTTGACGATGTCGGAAAGCTTGGCGCCGGTCTTGCGGGCGATGATGGAGAGGGTGTCGCCTTTTTGCACGGTGTAGCTGATGCCTTCGGAGGGGAAGTTCTCGCTGAATGTGGTCGAGGCGGCGGCGCGCTGGGCCTGCCCCTTGGCGAGGGATTCAAGTGCGGCGTTGGTCGCGTCGCCGAGTTTCTTGATCTGAGCGGCGGCGCTCGCGGCGTTGGCGGCGTCGCCTGCCTTGATCGCCTGGTTGAGGTCAACCACGGCGGCGTTGAGCTGCTGCACCGTCGCATAGGCCTGTGCGGAACCGGAGGCCGCCTGCGCCTTCAGCGCGGCGTTGGCCCGCTCGAGTTCCTCGATCCTCAAGGAAAGTTCGCCGACTTTTTGAATTAAACCGCGAACGTCTTCACGCAGGCCGGCCACTTCCGTGCCGAGGGATTGCTGGGCGTGCGCCGCAAGGGCAGTCAGGGCGAGGGCGACGCCCCAAAGGAGAGTTTTCAACATAAACGCGGACTTTTGGGGAAGTTTCCGGCGAAAACAAGAGCTACCCTTGCGGGGTTTTGCGGTAGGGGAACGGTGCGGTGGCCACCAGGGCGGGCATGGCCAACGAAGGCAAGACGGTCCCGGTCGTGATCGTAAAGCCTCGAAGAAACTCTGCGGCCGGAAGCATCTTTCCGCCCGGTTTCTGCAAACGGAGGCACCGCAACACACCCCGGCCGGTGGCGACGAGCAAACCCTGCCCATCCATGCCCGACACCGCACCGCAAGCCGGGTTGAGAACCGGTGAAGTCGCATCGGGTTCAACGCAGTCGGCAAGGCCGATTTTGACGGGCGTGCCGGCGATTTCGACGGTGCATGCCGGCCAAGGGAAGAGGCCGTTGATGCGTGCGGCGAGGTCGGCGGCGGGCGCGGTGAAATCGAGTCGGCCGTCGTCCTTGGACAGACGCCGGCAGAAGGTCGCGGCAGGGTGGTCCTGCTCGGTGAACGGGAGTTCGCCGGATGCCACTTTCGGCAGGGTGCGGGCGAGCAGCGGCACGCAGGCGGCGGCCAGTTTATGTTCGATCTCCAGCGCGGTGTCGCGCGATTCGACGGGAACGCGTTCAACATCGGCCACGGGGCCTGCGTCGAGCTGGCGCACGATGCGCATGAGCGAAACGCCGGTCTCGTGTTCGCCGCTGGCCACGGCGGTTTGGATCGGAGAGGCGCCGCGATACTTTGGCAGGAGCGAGGCGTGCAGGTTGAGCGTGCCGAGGCGAGGCGTGTCGATAAAGTCCTGCCTGAGGATGTGACCGTAGGCCATGACCAGGGAAACATCGGGTCGCAACGCGGCGAGCTGGCCGCGCACGTCCTCGGTGATTTTCTCCGGCTGATAAACGGGCAGGCCGCGGTCGAGCGCCCATAGCTTGACGCCGTTGGCGGCGACCTTTTGTCCGCGCCCGACCGGACGGTCGGGTTGGGTGAACACGGCCGTCACGCGGGCGATCGCCCCCCCCTCGCCCGCCAGCCAGTCGAGCAAGGGAAGGGCTATGGGATCGGAGCCCAGGAAGACGAGGTTTAGCATCCGGCCGGCGGAGATTTTTAAAGCGTCTGGATCCACTTGCCCGCGGCGGCGGACAAATCGGCGAAGGCGGCGTCCGTCGAGGGTTTCTTCAAGCCGTCGAACACGCCCCAATGCTCGACGTGCGTGATCGACTTGCCGGGCTCCAGTTTCACGAGGGGGCTGAGCGTCTCCAATTCGATCATATCGCCGTTGGTGAACAGCTCGAAGGCGCAACCACGATCCGGATACGCGGCATTTTTGACCACGGGCGCATATTTCACGAAGGTCACGTCATCAATCCAGTATGCGGACCAGCCGGGATAATCGGTGATGCCCAGTTTCTGGGAAGCCCGGGCCTTGGGCACGTCGATGCCGATGAAGTCGCGATGCAGATTCCACACGGGCAGCGAGAGGTCGGTGTAGGTCCAGGGCACTAACGAATAGCCGGGCAAGAGGTCGCCGTCGGCGTGGTTGCCCTTGGGCAGCAGAGGGAGCACGGCGTAACCGCCACCGCGCAGCATGGTGAGCGCCCAGGCGGCGGTCTCGATGGCCCAGAGGCCGTGATTGGTGAGTGCGTGGGTGACCTTCACCGTGCGGGCGCCGAGCACCTCGATCTTCATGGCCTTCTGCAGACCGGTTTTTTCCTCGGTGGGCTGCGCGAGGGCGATGCCGTTCTTGAGCGGCTTGACCGCGAGCGGGGAGTTGTCGGGCTGGTAGGTGCGCACGATGTGCTCGGGCGAGTGCCAGAGGCGGTGTCCGCCGCGCAGCATGTAGCCGTGGTAGGGCTTCTCGTCGGCGGGAAACTCCAGCATCAGGTTGCCCGCCTTCTTGCCGGCGGCGGAACGCAACGAGACGACCCGGGGGCCGACATCGGTGGTGACGGCGAGTTCGATCGCCGGAGTGGACAACAAGACGGCTTCGCCGCCGCGATAATCAGTCTTCGAGTGTTTCATGGGTAAAATCGTCATCGGCGGCAGCCTCCTCGCCCTGTTTCCACTTGGGCACGAACGGCTCGGGATTTTCCTCGCGGGCGAGTCCGAGTCGCTTGGCCTTGCCCGAATACGGCGTGCCGGGCTCGTGCTTCTCCTTGCCAACGAGTTCGAAGTAGATCGGGCAACCATTCAGCTCAAAGGCCTCGACCAGACCGGCCTCCAGGTAACGACGATACTGCTCGGTGAGCTTTTCCTCGCGGTTGCAGAAAATCTTGATGCGGAAAGGGCGGTTGCCGGTCTGCAGGGCGTAGTAGGCCCGGAAACGTTTGCCGCCGACGGCGGGCGGCGGCGTGCGTTCCGTGAGGTAGGCGATCGTCTTGTTGAGCTTCGCGGTGGGGATGCGCGTATCGAGCACGCGGTTCAGTTTCACGGCGGCGTTCAACATGCGATCCACCTCGTAGCCGGTCATGGCGGAGGCGAAGATCACCGGCGCGCCGGGCGTGAAGAACAGGCTGTCGAAGATCGCGCGCTCGTATTTCTTGCGGTAGTCGCGCTCGCTGTCGAAGCCGTGGATGGCGGCCTCGGGCGCGCAGTTGGGGTCCTCGCCCTCTTTGAAGGCGTCGCGCACGACGTCCCACTTGTTGACCACGATGACGATGGGCTTGCGCTCCTTGATGGCCTCGCCGGCGATGGCCTTGTCCTGGTGGGTGACGCCGTCGATCGCGTCGAGCACGAGGAAAACCACGTCGGTCTCCTTGATGGCGTCGAGCGACCGCAGGCGGGAGAAATACTCGACGGGCGAGGCGAGCTTGGTCTGCGTTTTGATGCCGGCGGTGTCGATCAGGCGAAACGGATACATCCTGCCGTTGCGCCCCTTGAACTCGAACGGCAGCGAGATGGCGTCGCGGGTGGTGCCGGGGACGTTGCTCACGATAAGACGGTCGCTGTTGAGCAGGCGGTTGCTCAACGACGATTTTCCGACGTTGGGGCGGCCGATGAAGCACACGCAGAGCGGATCGGCGGCGGTCTTCCCAGCCGCTTCGATGTTCTCCGGGGCGGAGCCGATGCGCTTGAGTATCTCCTCGCGCAGGTAGCTCTCGCCGCGTCCGTGTTCTGCGGAGACTCGCAGCGGTTCGCCCAGGCCCAGGCGGTAGGCCTCGGCGAGGTCCACCTTGTCGTCGTCGAAGTCGGCCTTGTTGACCACCAGCAGGACGTCCTTCTTCGATTTGCGGAGCATGCGCGCGATGTTGATGTCGAGCGCGGTCAGGCCTTCGAGACCGTCGATCACAAAGAGGATCAATTGCGCGGTATCGATGGCGAATTCAACCTGGAGTTCGGAGGCCTTGGTGAGCGCGGCGAGCGTCTGGTCGTCGTCTTTGAAACCGAGCCCGCCGGTGTCGAGGAGGGTGAACTGGCCGTCCTCGATCTCGGCGGACACCACGTCGCGGGTGACACCGGGCTGGTCATGGACGATGGAGATGCGCTTCCGCGCGAGCCGGTTAAACAGGCGGCTCTTGCCGACATTGGGTCGGCCGACGATGACGACGGTGCGGTTCATAAAGTGATAATCGGAGAGCGATACAGCTCCGCACGTCGCGAGCCCAGCCTATAAATCAACGGCCGGAGGAACGCGTTTCCTTGAAGCCCGCCGGGAGGGTTAACACCGCGTCGGGCGGCGCTCCCGGCGTGATGCGCGTGGCGAGAAGGGCGATCTTCGCCTCCGGCGTGGCGGCCTCGATCTTGAGCGGCAAGCCCTCGACTTGGGCAAGAAAGTCGAATCCGCCCGCGTCGGCCCATTGCAGCCCCTTGAATGCCCCAGTGTTGTCCGCCTTGATCGCGGTGGTCGTCCATACGGAAAACCTCGCTTTGGAGCCGCCCTCTTCAGTCTCAACGAGGTAGCGGTGACAGGCATAACCCAACAACGTGGCGGTGTCCGGGGTGCGAGTGACCTTGGCCTTGACCGATGGGCGGCGAGTCTGGCCGGCGAGTCGTTGATAGGTCTTGGCCCGGCGATCAAGGGCGTAGGCGGCGTTTTTGTCGGCCAGTGCAAGCACCTCGCGCGAAACCAGACCGCCCTCGGTCCTCACCAAGGCGCGCGGGCCCTTTATTTGCACCGTGAATCCGGTCGGCAGCACACGGGTGGCGCCCGCAGCGGGATTGATCGGCCCCAGCTTTTGCTCCAGCACCCCGCGCACCTGGGGGTTGTCCAGAAGCATGGCGAGCAGTTCGGGGCTTTTAAGCGCCGCCTCAACCATCGCGAGCTGCTCGCGAGCCTCCGGGTCGGTCAACTCGATCCGAGCCGACCAAATCATCGTGCCGTCAAAATCCTCGGATCGGAGCAGTCCGGTCCAACCGAGCAAAAAAACGGCGACGCAGAGGCAACGCTTCATACGGGTATGGGATTCAACTGCGCTGTCCCGCGAACGAGAGGTTATCGCTTCACGCCTTGGACAAACGTTTCGATGCGGTCGCAGGCGACGACCAGTTGCTCGTAGCCGGTGGCGAAACAGGCGCGCACATGCCCGGCGCCATTGGACCCGAAAGCGATGCCGGGGACGACCGCGACCTTCTGCTCCTTGAGCAGGCCGACGGCGAACTCCTTCTCGGTCATGCCGAGAGCCTCGGTGCTCGGGAACGCGTAGAAACTGCCGCGCGGCGAATGACACGTCAGGCCGATCTCGTTGAAGCGCCGCACCACCAAGTCGCGCCGACGGTGATACTGGTCGCGCATCTCGCACACGTCGTCCCAACCGTGGTTGATGGCTTCTAGCGCGGCCTCCTGCGCGATGATCGAAGCGCACATCATGGCGTATTGGTGGACCTTCATCATCGCATCGATCAGCTCGGCCGGACCGCAGGCGTAGCCGATGCGCCAGCCGGTCATGGCGAAGGCTTTGGAGAAACCGTGCAGGAAGATCGTGCGCTCCTGCATGCCGGGCAGGCTGGCGATGCTGGTGTGCGCGCCCTCGAAGGTGAGCTCGGAATAAATCTCGTCGCTCAGCACCAGCAGGTCTTTCTCGCGGCAAAAATCGGCGATGGCCTCCAGTTGCGCGCGGTCGCAGGTGCCGCCCGTGGGGTTGCACGGGAGGTTGAGCATCAGGATACGGCAGCCCGGCACCCAGGCCGCTCTCAGGGCCTCGGCGGTCAGCGCAAAGTTGTCCTTCGCATACGTCGGCACCGCCACGCCCTCGCCGTGCACGAGCGTGATGCTCGGGTGGTAGGAGACATAGCAGGGCTGGTGAAACATCACCTTGTCGCCGGGGTTGCAAAAGGCCCGGAACGCGAGGTCGAGCGCCTCGGAAACACCCACCGTGATGATGATCTGGTCCTCGGGCCGGTAGGTGACGCCGAAGTGTTCGGTCACATAGGTGGAAACCGCGCGGCGCAGCTCGGGCATGCCGAGGTTGGAGGTGTAGTAGGTCTTGCCTTCCTCGAGGGCGGTGATGGCGGCCTTGCGAACGTGCCAGGGCGTCACGAAATCGGGCTCGCCCACGCCCAGGGATATCACGTCCTGGCCTTTCATCTTGGCCACGAGTTCGAAGAAATCACGAATGCCGCTCTTGGGCAGCGTCGCCACGTGGCGCGCAACCCAGCGGTTGCCGGTGGTGCTCATCGGGGTGCTCGGCTCAGGGGCTGACGTTGAGTCGGTCGCGGGAACCCTCGCCGCTGTCCAGCAGGAAGCCGCCCTCCTTGTAGGTGCGCAAAAGGAAGTGGGTGCTGGTCGAGAGCACGCCCCCCAAGGTGGACAGTTTTTCCGAAACGAAGGCGGCCGCCCGCTGCAGCGTGGGAGCGTTTACGAAGACCAGCAGATCGTAGCCGCCCGACATCAGGTGGCAGGACTCGACCTCGTCGAATTTCGCCAGTCGCTCGGCCAGGCGGTTGAAACCGCCGCCTTTTTCGGGGCTGAGCTTCACCTCGATCACGGCGCGCACGGCGGCTCCGGCGGCGGCCTCGCGGGAGAGATCGAGCACCGGACGCCAGCCGAGGAAGATTTTATCTTTTTTCAGCTGCTCCAGATGCTGTTCGACTTCGGCGACGGAAAGACCGGCGACTTGCGCCATCTGCGGAGTCGTGAGCCGGCCACCTTCCAGTAACAGCTTGAGAACAGGGTTCATGAGACCGGAGTCCACAACGCGCCACGCCTCAACGCCACTTCTTTTTTCCGCCCGGATTGACCATATCCGGCCACAGTCTGCTCGGCACTTGCCGGCGCGCACCCGCAGTCCCGCTTGGCACTGGTGCTGCTCCCCAACCCCAGCCATGAACTATTGCCGTCAATGCCAGGAGAGCACCGCCGCCAAATCCGCGCCCCGGTGACCATAAAAAGTCCCTGCTGACGCATTCCTTAACAATGAAATCCTTACGCCCGCTCTTAGCCCTCAGCCTTGCGCTCCTCGGCCTCTCAGCCCGCGCCGTCGAGCTTACCATCTTCGCCGCCGCCAGCCTGTCCGATGCACTCCAGACGCTCGCACCGGCCTACACCGCCGCCACCGGCGACACGTTGCGCTTCAACTTCGGCGCCTCCGGCACCCTCGCCCGCCAAATCAAGGAAGGCGCCCCGGCCGACGTGATCGTTTCCGCCGACGAGCTTCGCCTCGATCAGCTCGCCAACGCGGACATGCTCCTGCCCGGCACGCGCCGCACCCTGCTGGCCAACACCCTCGTACTCGTTGTCCACGCCGATGACACCTCGCTCACCACGCTCGCCGACCTCGCAAGGCCTGCGGTCAAGCACATCGCCCTAGGCAATCCCGCCACCGTCCCCGCCGGCACCTACGCCAAGGTACATCTCGACACATTAAAACTCTGGGAAACCGTCCAACCCAAGGCAGTTTTCCTGGACAACGTCCGCGCCGTGCTCGCCGCCGTCGAGGCGGGCAACGCCGACGCCGGCATCGTTTACAAGACCGACGCCCTCGGGTCCAAAAAGATCAAAATCGCCGTGTCGGTTCCGCTCGCCGAAGGCCCCTCGATCACCTACCCCGCCGCCGTGGTCAAAGACAGCAAGTCGCCCGGGGCCTCCACGACGTTCGTCAACTGGTTGGCCACTGCCGAGGCGCAGGCGGTCTTTGCCAAACATGGATTTCTGCCAGCTCCTTGACGTTCAACCTCGCGCTCGTCCTTCGCGGCGGCAGCAATGCTTTCGCCGCTCCCTTGATGGCGCGTTGTCTCATGGCCGACCTTCTTCACGTCACCTTGTTCACCCTGGGCGTTGCCCTCCTTGGCACCGCGCTAATCGTGCCTGCGGGGGTCGCCCTGGCTTGGTTGCTCGCCCGCCGTAGCTGGCCCGGCAAGGCGGTCGTGGAAACCTTGGTGGCCTTGCCTCTGGTCCTCCCTCCCGTCGCCACCGGTCTCATTCTTCTCAAGCTATTCGGTCGCCACGGCCCGCTGGGACACTTCTTTGAACACACCCTCGGCATCGACATCATCTTTACCTGGAGGGCCGCGGTCCTCGCCGCCGCCGTGATGTCATTCCCTCTTTTTGTGCGCACCGCCCGCGTCGCTTTTGAAGAGGTCGATCCTCGTCTCGAACAGGCCGCACGCACGCTCGGTGCCGGCCCGTGGGATTCCTTTTTCAGCGTCACCTTGCCTCTCGCCCTTCGCGGCCTCGTCGCCGGTGGCGTGCTCGCTTTCGCCCGTGCCTTGGGCGAATTCGGAGCCACCATCATGATCGCCGGGCTTATCCCCGGGAAAACCATCACCCTTGCCCTCGGCATCTATCACCATGTCCAACTCGGCCGGGATGCCCAGGCCGCCGGTCTTCTTACGATCTCCATCGCATTGGCCTTTGCCGCCCTCTGGATCAGTGAGCGCCTCCTGCCTAGGCGCACATCCGCATGAGCCCGCCCGCCATCCACGTTCGTTTCCGTCGCCCGGTGCCCGGCTTCACCCTCGACGTCGATCTCACCTTGCCCGGTCGCGGCGTCACCGCCTTGTTCGGTCCCTCCGGCTCCGGGAAAACCACCTTGCTGCGACTCCTCGCCGGCCTTGAACGCGCACCCGGCGGCTACAGCGAGGTCAACGGCGAAGTCTGGCAGGACGACGCCCGCCGGCTCTTTGTCCCCGTCCATCGCCGTGCCCTCGGCTATGTCTTCCAAGACGCCGCCTTGTTCCCCCACCTCTCCGTCGCGCAAAACCTCGCCTACGGCCAAAAACGCCGCCGCCCGGTGACACCTTCATCCCAAGCCGATCACTCCGCTGTGATCGAACTTCTCGGACTGCGCCCATTGCTCAACCGCCGTCCCCCCACCCTCTCCGGCGGCGAGCGCCAGCGTGTCGCCATAGGTCGCGCCCTCCTGGCCGGTCCGCGCCTGCTGCTCATGGATGAACCGCTCGCCTCCCTCGACCATACCCGCAAACGCGAGATTCTCCCCTACCTCGACCGCCTCCACGCTTCGCTGGAAATTCCCGTGCTTTATGTGACCCATTCCCCGGACGAGGTCACTCGCCTCGCCGACCACCTCGTCTTGCTGGATGCCGGCCGCGTCGTCATCGACGGGCCGCTCGCCGCCACCCTTTCCCGTCTCGACTTGCCCGGCTTCGCCACCGACGACTTTGGCACCGTCATTGAGGGCAACGTCCTTGCATGCGATCCGGCCCATCGCCTGCTCACTTTGCGCTTCACCGGCGGCGATCTCCGCCTCATCCACGAACCCGCCCCGCTGGGCCGATCCCTGCGCGTCCAGGTCCTCGCCCGCGACGTCAGCCTTACTCTAAAACCGCCGTCGGATACCAGCATCCTCAACATCCTGCCCGCCCGGATCACCGCCATAAACCTCCTTGCCGACACCGGCCATGTGCGCGTCGGTCTCGACGTTGGCGGCACCGCCTTCACCGCACGCATCACCCGCTACTCTCACGACCACCTCGCGTTGCGACCCGGCATGGGCGTTCACATCCAGATCAAGGCCGTCTCGGTCCTCGCATAACCACCGGCGCATCGCCGCTGAGGTGACCTCGGCTGCATCCGGTGGTGCCGGGTGGCGCCCGCGCATAGCCCGCCCCCGGCTTGCCAGCGCGTCCGCAGTCGGCCACGGTGCCCGCTAATCATGTTCGAATCCCTCACCGACAAACTCTCCTCCGCCCTCCGCAACCTCCGCGGCGTCGGCAAACTCACCGAAGACAACATGGCCGACGCCCTCAAGGAGGTGCGCACCGCCCTGCTCTCGGCCGACGTGCACTTCAAGGTCGCCCGCGAGTTCATCGAGCGCGTCCAGGCCCAATGCCTCGGCCAGGACGTCATCAAGTCGGTCACCCCCGGCCAGCAGATCGTCAAAATCATCCACGACGAGCTCGTGCGCCTGCTCGGCGAAGGCACCACCGAACTGTCCACCACCCGCCCGCTCAAGGTCCTCATGGTCGGCCTCCACGGCTCTGGCAAAACCACCTCGACCGCCAAACTCGGCAAGCTCCTCAAAAAACGCGGCTGCCGTCCTTTTGTCGTCGGTTGCGACGTCTATCGCCCCGCCGCCATCGACCAGCTCGAAATCCTCGCGAAACAGGAGGACCTCGGCTTCTACGGCGACCGCGCTTCCAAAGACGTCCCCGCCATCGCCGCCGCCGGCCTATCCGCCGCCCAGTCCGCCGGCGCCGACGCGATTTTCTTCGACACCGCCGGACGCCTCCAGATCGACACCGACCTGATCGAGGAGGTCAAAAAAGTCCGCGAGCGCATCAAGCCCGACGAGATCCTCCTCGTGGCCGACGGCGCGCTCGGCCAGGAGGCCGTCAACGTCGCCAAGGCCTTCCACGAGGCGCTCGGTCTCACCGGCCTCATCCTCACCAAGCTCGACGGCGACGCCCGCGGCGGTGCCGCGCTTTCGATCAAGTCGATCACCGGCGTGCCCATCAAATTCGTGGGCACCGGCGAAAAGACCGCCGACTTCGACACGTTTTATCCCGACCGTCTCGCCTCCCGCATCCTCGGCATGGGCGACGTCGTCTCCCTCGTCGAAAAAGCCCAGGAGTCCATCGACCAGAAGGAGGCCGAGAAGATGGCGGAAAAACTCCGCAAGGCCGACTTCAACCTCGAAGACTTCCTCGCGCAGATGCAGCAGATCAAAAAACTCGGCTCCATGCAGAGCATCATGGGCATGATGCCCGGCATGAGCGGCGTGGAAATCCCCGACGACGCCGAGAAACAGATGAAGCGCACCGAGGCCATTATCCAGTCGATGACGATCCAGGAACGCCGCAAGCCCGACATCCTCAACGGCAACCGCCGCCTGCGCATCGCCAACGGCGCCGGGGTGAAGGTTCTCGAAGTCAACCAGCTCCTGAAGCAATTCCAGCAGATGCAGAAGATGATGAAGATGCTGAAAGGCGGCGGCGCCAAAAAGATGATGCGCCAGATGGAAGCCATGAAGGGTCGCGGCGGTTTTCCGGGCATGTAATCGTCCCGCGCCACGCGTTTTCCCGAATTGCACCGGAAGAATCAGGACGACGCGGCACCCGCCGCATGCTACGTTGACCCCATGCGACTCAACCCGGCCCGACTCTACGCCCGCTTCCTCGCCGGCGATGCGAGTGACAACGGCCGGTTCTTCGTCGGCGTCACCACCACGGGCATCTACTGCCTGCCCTCCTGCAAGGCCCGCAAGCCGAAGCCCGAAAACACCCGGTTCTTCCCCACCGCCGAAGCCGCTCGCTCCACCGGGCTCCGCGCCTGCAAAAAATGCCACCCCGACGACTTCGCCCGCGGCGCCGATCCGGTCCTTGAAAGCATCGAGCAACTCGTGGCGGAAATCCGCCAAAGCCCCGCCGCCTTCCCCGGCGCCCGCGCCATCGTCAAACGCTCCGGTTTCGGCCCCACGCGTCTTTTCGAGCTCTTCCGCCAACACTACCACGCCACCCCCGCCGACGTCCTGCTGCGCGCCCGCGTCGATGCCGCGAAACACAGGCTGCTCACCACCGGCGCTCCGCCGGCCGACATCGCCTTCGCCGTCGGCTTCGAATCGCTTTCCACCTTTCACGACCATTTTCGTTCTCTCAACGGCCTCACGCCAGCCGCCTGTCGCGATCTCCGCACCGCCCGATCCTTCGAAATCGCCCTGCCGGAGGGCTACCCGCTCGCCTACCTCAAGCGCGCGCTGTCCCGCGACACGCAAAGTCTCACCGACCGCCTCGACGGCGACACCTACGTCACGGTCGTCCGCCTAGGCCCAAACCAAACGCCCTCGCTGCTGCGGCTGAACCTGTCAACCACGCGCATCACCGTGGAAACGAGCTCCCCGCACGCCGCCGATGCGCACGCGCTCGTCACCGCCTTGATCGGACTCGATCAAGAGGCCGCCGCCTTCGCACGGCATGCCCGCAAACTCGGCTTGGCCCGCCTCGTCGCCGGCCGTCCCGAACTTCGCCTCGCGCAAACTCCGTCGGTTTTCGATGGGCTCCTCTGGGCCATCATCGGGCAGCAGATCAACCTGCCCTTCGCGTTTCAGCTCCGCCGCCGTCTTGTCGAACGCACCAGTCGCCCCTTCGCCGAAAACCTCCACGCCCCGCCTTCACCGGGCGACATCGCCCGGCTCGATTACGACGACCTCAAACCCCTCCAATTCTCCCGCTCCAAGGCAGGCTACGTCATCGACACCGCGCGTCTCGTCGCCGATGGGCGTCTTAATCTCGACGCCCTGCGCACGATGAGCGCGACACGGGCCGAACGCACCTTGCTCGCCATCCGCGGTCTCGGCCCGTGGTCGGTCAACTACCTCATGATGCGCTCGCTCGGTTTCGCCGATTGTGTTCCGCTCGGCGACACAGGCGTGACCAGCGGACTCCAAACCCTCTTCACGCTCGACGAACGTCCCGACGTCGAATCCACCAAACGCCTCATGTCGGTGTTTTCCCCCTATCGCAGCCTCGCCACCGCGCACCTCTGGCAGATCCACCAACCCGCGCCCGCATGATTCTTCACACTGCCACGTTCACCACGCCCTGCGGCCCGTTTTCCGTCGCCGTCAACCCCGACGGCGCCGTCGTCGCCACCGCCTTCGGAGACCCCGCAACCCTGCGCTCCCGACTCCCGGAAAAGTGTCACCTAATAGGTGACACTGCCTCGTTGGTCCGTCCGATCCAAAACCAGGTGGATGCGTATTTCGCGGGGGAGCGCCGCGAGTTTGCCGTCACGTTGGCCGCCGACGGCACGGTGTTTCAGCGACGCGTATGGGCAGCCCTCTCCGCGATTCCCCACGGCCAGACGCGCAGCTACGGACAACTCGCCGCCGACCTGGGCAAGCCCGGGGCCGCGCGCGCCGTCGGCCGAGCCAACGCCACCAATCCCATTTGCCTGTTCGTCCCTTGCCACCGCGTGATCGGCGCCGACGGCTCGCTCACGGGCTTCGCCTTCGGGGAGGACATCAAGCGCCGGCTCTTGGTTCACGAGGGCGCCCTGTCCTGAAACCGACTCGTTGACGGCCAGCACGAAGACCCGGTTGAGGCTCGTTTCGCCGGGGAGCGCGTCGTTCCGGCATCCGCAGCCGACCCGGCGGGCGTCAGTTGTCCGCCAACACCGCCGCCACGAATTCGGCGCGGGTTTCCATGTGGGGATTGTGTCCTGATTCCGTGATCACCCGCACCGTCGCCTGCGGGAAATGCGTGCCGATCACCGACGCGTCCTCATCGCGCACATAACGCGACTTGCCGCCGGCCACGAACAACACCGGCCCATGAAAACGGTCCCCCTCCGCCAACGGGTTGGCCTCCAGCTCCGGCAGCGCCGCCGTGATGACAGGGAGGTTGACCTGCCAGCGCCAACGTCCGTCTTCGGCGCGTTCGAGATTCGTCGTCAGAAACTTCCGCATCGCCCAGTCCCCCACCCGCGCCTCGAAACGCAGCTCGGCCTCTCCGCGCGATTGCAACGTCTCCAGCCGCAGCTCGTTCATCGCCGCGAACTCCGCCCGGTGCGCGTGCGAGAGATAGTCCTTCGGCGCGATGTCCACCACCATGAGGCGCTCCACCCTCCCCGGGTGGCGGCAGGCCAGCTTCATCGCGACCTTTCCCCCCATGCTGTGCCCCATGAGGGAAACCTTGCCGAGTCCCTGCGCGTCCAGCCAGGCCAGCACGTCGGAGGTCATCGTCTCGTAGTCCATCGGCGCGGCGTGGGGCGACTTGCCGTGGTTGCGCAGGTCGGGCGCGAGCACATGGTGACGCGCCGCGAGGTCCCCGCCGGTCGTGAGCCAGTTGCGCGACGAGCCGAGCAACCCGTGCAACACCACCAGCGGCGGCTGGCCCGCGCCTCCAAGATCGCGATGGAAAAGAGTGATCACGCCCGCACCCAAACCGGCTCCGCTCCCGGAGGCAATGCCGTCCGCAGTCTCAAAGTTGGCCCAATCGCCGTTCTTGCTGCGCCTCGTGGAGGTTGGCCGGCTTGAGATCGGCACCGGGCATGGGCTCGTGCCAAAGACCTCCGGCGGCGACGGCGTCGGGCCGCCCGAAGTCCACGCCCACGAAATTAGCCGACCCCGGGACGTAGTCCACGGGAGGCGGCGGCAGCGGTCCGGCCGAGCGCAGGTTCCAAAACGTCGTCCTCGCGCCGCCGTTTTTCCCCAGTGCCGCCCCGCCCCCGCTGCGCCACGGGCGTGTGCCGGCCCCCATGTCCAGATCGGTGAACAACACCTCGTAGGGCGCGCGTTTGTGCAAATCCAGACACAGGTCCTCACCCCGGCCGCCGGCCACGACCACACCGGCCGCCTGGCTCACCGTGATGTCGTGGACAAACCGCGTGCGCACGTCGAAATCCTTCAGCAGGTGGTCTCCGAGCCCGCCCAAATAGATGCCGTGGTGCCCGTGATGGCCGTCCTCGTCGGGCTCGCGAGCGGAAGTCCAGACGACGTCGGCCACTGTGTTGAACACTCCGCCCACCATCGGGCCGCCGTCGGCGTTTACGAAACGGAGGCGTCGCGCCCAGCAATTCGCCACATCGACAAACGCCAGCGGTTTCTGCCCCTGCTCGGTTAAAGGGCCTCCGTAAGGCGTGGCGGGAAACTCAAAGGTCAGGTCTTCCACGCCCGCATCCTGCACCGTCGGGCGGAATGTCCGCAGCACGGGCCGCCAGTCAGCCTTCACGTCGAACCGCAGCGGTCGTTCCAACTCAACCCGTTTCCCCTCGATGCGGATGATGCGCGTGACCAACGACGCGCGGGTCGATCCTTTGAGCGCCGAGACGTCGCCGGCATCCTCGGAATACAGGTGCCGCGCCAGCGTGTTGTCAGGCGTGTCCGTCATCCACACCTGCACCGTTTGGCCTGCGGCCAGCGCACCGGGCTTGTCGACCACGAGCATCCGGTCGCCCCGGTTGGCCGGTTCGACGATGTGCGCAAGCGAAGCCGAGACCAGTCGCCCTTCCAACCGCACAAAGCCGCCCGCCCGCGAGAAGTTGGAGACCGGCTTCCCCTCGGTGGTCGCTCCGGGGCTAGGCGCGACCGACTCCAGCGTGCGGGGGAAATACAGCGTGGTGAGTTCCGTCCCCGCCCCGCGCAACACCATGCCCGGCCTGGTGATCCGCAACACATCGGTGAGGATGTAGCGTCCCGGGGGCACCAAGATGGCGCCCGAGGGGGTCGCGGCCAGCGCGGCCCGAAACGCCGCCGTATCGTCCGCCTCGTCGTCGCCGCGCGCACCGAACGCCGCCACGTTGGTCGTGGCCGGGTAATCGGGTATCGCTCGTTCGCCTCCGTGATAACCCGCATGGGAAAAGTCCGGCAATCTCCCGCCGGGCACCCATTGCTCGCCCGCCCTTCCCCACAGCGATGAGAACGTCTCCGCAGTCCCTGCTGGGCCGGGCGGCGCTTCGCGGACCGCAGTCGCACAGCCGGAAAAAAGGCCCGCCGCGCAGACGAGCGCACCCCATCCGAAGACGTTCCCGGAAAAAAAAGCGTACATACCTTCCAGTCACACCAAAGCCGCCGTCTGGCAAGCCGCCGGGCGCCTGCGCGGCGTGCAATTTTTTCGTGCCTCCCGCCCCGTTCCCAGTTCCCATCGCCAGCCATGTCTTCCGCTCCCGAGAAACTCACCCCGATGATGCAGCAATACTTCGAGGTGAAACGCGGCCTGCCCCGCGACACGCTCCTGCTCTTCCGGCTGGGCGATTTCTACGAGATGTTTTTCGACGACGCCGCCGTCGCCTCTAAACTCTGCGGACTCACCCTGACCAAGCGCGGCGACACCCCCATGGCGGGCATCCCCCACCACGCGGCCGACAACTATATATCCAAGCTGCTCGCCGCCGGCAAAAAGATCGCCATCTGCGACCAAGCCGAACCCGCCAAGCCGGGCAAACTCGTCAAGCGCGCCGTCACCCGCATCCTCTCGCCGGGCACCACCCTTGCCGCCAACCAGCTCGACGCCCAGCGCAACCACTACCTCTGCGCCCTCTCGCTCGACAAGGCCGGTCTCCACGCGGCCTGGCTCGATCTCTCCACCGGTGAATTCCGCGTCGCCACCGACGGCCGCCCCGAAAATCTCCTCCCCGTTCTCACCGCGCTCGACCCCGCCGAGTTGATCGTCATCGAGGGCGAGTTGGAACGTTGGAAAACCGCCCCGCACGACCAGGCCGCCGTCCACGCGCTCCGCGCGTTTTGCGCGCCTCGCCTCTGCACCGACCTGCCCGGTTACCACTTCGAGACGGCCGAGGGCATGCGCACCGTCACCACGACCCTGGGCGTGCTCAATCTCCAGGGCTTCGGCCTCGCCCACGACCACCCCGCCCTCGGCCCCGCCGGCGCTCTTGTTCACTACGCCACGGAAAACCTCTGCGCCAAGCCCGAGAACCTCCGTTCGCTCCAGGAATACCGCAGCGCCCGCACCCTCCTGCTCGATCCCGCCACGCTGCGCAACCTGGAGATTTTTCAGTCTGCGCGCGGCACCCGCGACGGCTCGCTGCTTGCCGCCATCAACCGCACCGGCACCGCCGCCGGCGCGCGCCTCCTCGAACGCTGGCTGGCCGCCCCCACGCTCGACCTCACCGAGATCCGCCGCCGCTCCGCGCTCGTCGGCGATTTGCTGGGCGACCCCAGGCTCCTCGGAGAACTCCGCGAATGGCTGGGCAACGTGCGCGACATCCCGCGCATCCTCGGCCGCCTCCAAAACCGCCTGCGCAACCCGCGCGAGCTCGGCGGCATCCGCGACACCCTCTCCCAACTGCCCGCGATCCGCGAAACCCTCGGTGCCTTCGGACCCGAATCTGAAATTTCAAATCTCAAATCTCAAATCGAGGAGTTGCCCGCCCTCCTGCAACTCCTGCAATCCGCCCTGGCCGACGAACTCCCCGCCGACCTGGCAGACGGCAACTACATCCGCGCCGGGCACGACGCCGGGCTCGACCGGCTGCGCGCCCTCACGTCCGACAACAAGACTTGGCTCTCCGACCTCGAACGCGCCGAGCAAGAGCGCACCGGCATCCGCAGCCTGAAGATCAAATTCACCAACAATTTCGGCTACTACATCGAGATCACCAAGGCCAACCTCCACCTGGTCCCGGCCGATTACATTCGCCGCCAGACCACCGTGAACGGCGAGCGCTACGTCACCGAAGACCTGCGCGCGAAGGAAAAGGAAATCTTCCACGCCGAGGAAAACGCCCTCGCCCGCGAGCAATCGCTGTTCGCCTCGCTGGTCGCCGCCGTCCTTGACGACTCGCTCGCGCTCGCCCGCACCGCCGACACCCTCGCCGAACTCGATGTGCTCGCCGGCTGGGCCGTGCTCGCCCGCGAGTGGGACTACTGCCAACCCGTCCTCGACGACGGCGACGTGCTCGAAATAACCGAGGGCCGCCATCCCGTCGTGGAGCAGATGCTCAAGGACCCGGCTGGCGCCGCCGGTCGCGGCACGACCGCCTTCGTCCCCAACGACACCCTCCTCGTCTGCTCCGAGTCGCAGCTCGCCCTCATCACCGGACCCAACATGGCCGGCAAATCGACCTACATCCGCCAGGTCGCGCTCATCACCCTCCTCGCCCAGATCGGCTGCTGGACACCCGCCAAGTCCTGCCGCGTCGGCCTCGTGGACCGCATCTTCTCCCGCGTCGGCGCCAGCGACGACCTCGCGCGCGGCAACTCGACCTTCATGGTCGAGATGAACGAGACCGCCAACATCCTCAACAACGCCACCGAGCGCTCCCTCATCATCCTCGACGAGATCGGCCGCGGCACCTCGACCTACGACGGCCTCTCCATCGCCTGGGCCGTGGTCGAGCACCTGCACCGCGACTCCGAGCGCGGCCCGCGCACGCTGTTCGCCACGCATTACCAGGAGCTGACCCAGCTCGAAAAACACCTCGGCCGCCTGCGCAACTTCTCCGTGGACGTGAAGGAGTGGAACGACGAGATTGTCTTCGTCCGCCGCGTGATCCCCGGCGCGGCCGACCGCAGCTACGGCATCCAGGTCGCCCGCCTCGCCGGCCTGCCCATCACCGTGATCGACCGCGCCAAGGTCATCCTGGCCAAACTCGAATCCGACGACACCAGCGTGGAGCTGCCCGCCTCCGTAGCCCAGGCGCCCAAGGCCAAGCCCAGGAAAAAAATCACCGTTGCCGAAGCCGACGACAGCCAGCTGAGCCTGCTATAACGAAGGGCCAGTTCTCATACCCCGACGTCGCCCGCGGCAACATTCGCCAGCGAGTGTTTCTGAGATATATCGGGTCGGCGCGAGCGGAGAAACGGGCACGGCCAAATCGATCAAGAGGGGGCGACCCGGCGGTTCGTGCCGTCGGGGTCAACGCCGGCCCAGCCTGCTTATCCTCTCACCCGCAGAGTACGACGGCCTCAGTTCTTTAAGAAACACACCCTTATGAGGGATAGAAGCATCGCGGCTTTCCGCGCGCGCGAGCTCGGAGCGCTCGCCTCCCGGTGACGATTTCCTCTCTGCTCGACGGCGAAACCCACATTGTTTTATGGCAAACTCCCCCGCCTCCTCCCCCAAGTCCTGCAATCCCGCCGTGGTCGGCCTCGCCGCCTTCGGTCTCACCACCTTGGTGCTCCAGTTTCACAATCTGGGCTGGGTGGGCACCGGCCCGGTCGTCTGGCTGGGCCTGGTGTTCGGCGGTCTCGCGCAGATGATCGCCGGCTTCCAGGAAATGAAGACCGGAAATAACTTCGGCTATTGCGCCTTCACCTCCTACGGCGCGTTCTGGATTTCGCTCTGCCTCATGATGGTCGCCGGCCACTTCGATCTCTTTAAGTCCAGCACCACGGACACGGGCTGGTTTCTCGTGGCGTGGACGCTCTTCACCGCGATTCTCTGGGTGGGCGCGCTGCGCATCCACGGCGCGATGGCGCTCACGTTCACCTTGCTGCTGGCCGGTTTCGTCTTGCTCGACTTGGGCCACTTCGGCTTTCCCTCGCTGAACACCGTCGCCGCCTATGTGCTCATCGGCTGCGCGCTCTGCGCTTGGTATATGATGGCCCGCATCCTTCTCAATGAACTCTGCGGCCGGGAACTGCTGCCCGCCGGCAAGCCCTGGGTCGGAGCCAACAAGCCCGCCGTCGCAGCCGTGCCGCCGATGACGGTCCCGTCCCTCGTAGGCCATCGCGCCTGACGGATCTGGTCGGCAACACCCGTCGTTTCGGGCTACCCGCGCATGTGGTGTTTCGGCCCCAACAAGACGGTCACAGCGCCGGGAACTCGGTTCGGCTCTGGGCCCGCCCCGGAAAATATCCCGCTCACACGCAAAGCGGATGCTCGCGTGTCGCGCCGACAGTCCCCACGGTTCGTCCCTGCATCTTAATCCCATGACCTGGACCCGCTTCAAAACCCATTACTACCAGAACGCCGAGCTCGGTCTCGCGCTCGACATCAGCCGCATCCCCTTCCCGGATGCCTTCCTCGCTTCCAAGGAGGCCGCCATCCAGCAGGCCTACGCCGACATGGCCGCCTTGGAAAAAGGCGCCATCGCCAATCCCGACGAAAACCGCATGGTCGGCCACTACTGGCTGCGTTCCCCGCAACTCGCCCCGACCGCCGAGCTGACCAAAGAAATCACCGGCACCCTGGCCGCCATCAAGGCCTTCGCCGCCGAGGTGCACGCCGGCAAAATTCTGGGCTCAACCGGCAAGAAGTTCACCCAGCTCCTGGTGATCGGCATCGGCGGCTCCGCCCTCGGTCCGCAATTCGTCAACCACGCCCTCGGCCGCCCCGCCGCCGACAAAATGGCGGTCTCCTTCTTCGACAACACCGACCCCGACGGCATCGACTACGTGCTCGGCAGCCTCGCCGGCAAGCTCCCCGAGACCCTCGCCGTCGTCATCTCCAAATCCGGCGGCACCGCCGAGACCCGCAACGGCCAGCTCGAAGCCGCCGCCGCCTTCAAGGCCGCCGGGCTCGATTTCACCAAACACTTCGTCGCCGTGACCGGCGCCGGCTCCAAACTCGACCAGACCGCCATCGCCCAGAAATGGCTCGCCCGTTTTCCCATGTGGGACTGGGTCGGCGGCCGCACCAGCGAACTCTCCGCCGTGGGCCTCCTGCCGGCCGCACTCCAGGGCATCGACATCCAGGCCATCCTCGACGGCGCCGCCGCCGCCGACGCAGTCACCCGCTCCACCAAGACCTCCGAGAACCCCGCCGCGCTCCTCGCCATCATGTGGTTTTACGCCACCGACGGCAAAGGCGCCAAGGACATGGTCGTGCTCCCCTACAAGGACCGCCTGCTCCTCTTCTCCCGCTACCTCCAGCAGCTCGTCATGGAATCCCTCGGCAAGGAGTTCGACCTCAAGGGCAACGTCGTCAACCAGGGCATCGCCGTTTACGGCAACAAGGGCTCCACCGACCAGCACGCCTACGTGCAGCAGCTCCGCGAGGGCGTGAACAACTTCTTCGTCACCTTCATCGAGGTCCTCAAGGACCGCGAAGGCGCCTCCTTCGACGTCGATCCCGGCGTCACCACCGGCGATTTCCTCCAGGGCTTCTACCTGGGCACCCGCGACGCCCTCAGCGAAAAGGACCGCCACTCGATCAGCATCACGCTGGCCGACGTCTCCCCCCGCTCACTCGGCATCCTCATCGCCCTCTACGAGCGCGTGGTCGGCTTCTACGCCTCCCTCGTTGGCATCAACGCCTACCACCAGCCCGGCGTCGAGGCCGGCAAAAAGGCGGCCGGCGGTGTCATCGCGCTCAAGCTCCAGATCACCGACAAACTCAAGGCCTCCGCCGGCCAATCCTTCACCGCGGAGGCTCTCGCCGCCGCCCTCAGCGCGCCGGAGAAAGCCGAACTGGTGTTCAAGATCCTCGAACATCTCGCCGCCAACGGCGCGGTCCGCAAAATCGCCCAATCCCCCTGGTTCGAGTCCGTTTATTCAGCCTGATCCCCTGTCGCCAACACCCCGCCGCACGTATCCGGCGGGGTGTTATCTTTGGTCACATTGTGGAAACTTTTCCCTTTTCAACGAGGTCCCGGCTGATGAAGCTACCTCACAATACCCTATGAAATCCATTACCCTCATCCTCTGTGTGATCGCCCTTTTGGGCTCCGCCGCCTCTGGCTATTTTTACATGCAGATCGGCTCCACGCGTGATCAACTTCAGCTAAAGATCAACCAGGCCGAATCTCGCTCCACCGAGCTGCAGACCAAGCTCGCCGAGGCCGGTGCCCAGGGAGAGGTACTCCAGAAACGCCTGGCCGAGCTGGACGCCGATCTGGGCGACGCCAAATCGAAGGTCAGCGCCGCCGAGGGCCGCAACACCCAACTCGGGCGCGACGTTCAGCAACTGCGCAACCAACTTACCGCCAAAAACGACGCCGAGCAGACCCTCAACCGTGAAATCAGCCAGCTCAAACGCGAGCTCGCTCAATCGAAGCTCGCCGCCAGCGCCGCCTCCCCCGAAGAGGTCGATGGTTACAAGGCGACCATCGCCACCCTTCAGGCCCGCATCAACGAACTCGCGGCCGGCCGCCCCTCCTCCACCGCGGTTCGCGGGGGCCCTTCCGAAGCAGTGACGGGTGCCTCCAATTCTGCCGGCGCGGACGCCGGTGCCAGCTTTGAAGTCGTCAGCATCGGCGAAAAAAACGGCTTCGTCGTCATCAACGGCGGATCGGCCAAAAACGTGGTATCCGGCCAAAAACTGACCATCAGCCGCGACGGCAAAACCGTGGCCGAGACCGTCGTGAGCAGCGTGCAAGACAGCTATGCGATCGCCCAAGTGGTCACCGGTTCGCTGCGTGGCGGCCTGCTCAAGGGCGATGTCGCCACCATCACTCAATAATATGATTCCAGCCAAAAAAACGCTCCTCTGCTTTCTGGCCGTAACCGGCCTTTCCCTGCTCTTCACCGGCTGCACCAGCAAGACCGAGGCCGACAGCACCATCCCCTGGAGCCGGCCCGCCAGTTGGGAAGGCGGCATTCCCGGCATGGGTGGAGCGGGCGGCACGGGCTATCGCTGAGCCCCGCGCCCGTTTTTTGAAATCCGGCCTCGCCCAGGCCGGATTTTTTTGTGCCTGTTGACCGCGTAATGGCCGACACCGCGCCCAACGCCTCGCTTACGCCGCAGCCCGGCCACCTCTATGTCGTGTCCACCCCCATCGGCAACCTCGCCGACCTGACCGACCGCGCCCGCGCCATCCTCGGCGCCGTGGACCTCGTCGCCTGCGAGGATACCCGCACGACCGGCAGCCTCCTCACCCGCCTCGGCCTGCACCGCGACCTGGTCGCCTACCACGACCACAACGAGACCGAGATCGCCGAAAAACTCGCCGGCCTGATCGCCGCCGGAAAGTCCATCGCTGTCGTCTCCGATGCCGGCACTCCGGCCATCAGCGACCCCGGCTTCCGGCTCGTGCGTGCCTGCCGTCGTCTCGGCCTGCCCGTCGTCCCCGTGCCCGGGGCCTGCGCCGTGGCCGCCGTGCTCAGCGCCAGCGGACTCCCCACCAACGGTTTTCTCTTCGCCGGTTTCCTCGTCGCCAAGACCTCCGCCCGCACCGCGTTTCTTGAAAAGTACCGCGACTTCGAGTTCACCCTCGCACTTTACGAAAGCTGCCACCGCATCGACAAATTTGCCGGGGAAATCGTCGCCACGCTCGGCGCCGACCGCGTCGTCTGCATCGCCAAAGAAGTGACCAAACTTCACGAAACCTTCCTCGTCGGCCGCGCTTCCGACGTCCGGGATCGACTCCTCAAAGGCAGCATCAAGGGCGAATTCGTCGTTCTGATAGCCCCTGCGGATTTCGTGCTGTAACACCCGCCGGATACACGGATCCCGGGGTGTTTTTCTGAAAGAACTCAAGTCGTCGAACTCTACGGGTGAGAGGATAAACAGGCTGGGCCGGCGTTGCCCTCGACGGCACGACCCGCCGGGTCGCCTGCGTCTCGATCGCCTTGGCCGAGCCCGCTTCGCCTCCCACGCCGGCCCGGTTTTTTTCTGAAACACACCGTTGAGGGAAACCGTCCCGAGGAACCCGAGGTTTAAACCGCGAAGAACACGAATGCTCACCAAGGAACGGCCCCGGCGTAGCCACGTCCATTCCCGGACGCGCGGTTCGATGTCCCAAACCAAACGCCCGGGGAAGGACGATTTCATAAAGGGGGCGTGCCCGCCCGAGGTAGGAGCCTGCTTACAGAGGATGGCTCGGCACCGCCTCGTCAGTTTCCGCCGCAGGCCGCTCCTACGAATCCTGCCCTCCGCGTGTTTCGCGGCCCGCCAATCCCGTTCTTCCTTTTCGTGTGTTTCGTGTATTTCGTGAGCCCATCATGTCTTCGTCGCCCGTTCCCGTCGTCGCCGTCATCGATATTGGCTCCAATTCGATCAAGATCCTTGTCGCCACCCGTCACGCCGGCGGCGCGATCAAGGCGCTCACGACCCACACCATCGACGCGCGCATCAGCGCCGGCATCAGCCGGGCCGAACCACGTCTCACCGAGGAAGCCATGACCCGCGGACTCGCCGCCATCGTAGAGCTGCTCGCCCTCGCGACCCCGTTCTCGCCGACCTCCACCGTGCTCGTCGCCACCAGCGCGGTGCGCGACGCCCTCAACGGCGACGAGTTCCGCGAACGGGTGCGCGCCACCACAGGCCACGCCATCCGCATCCTCTCCGGCGACGAAGAGGCCAATCTCATCGGCCGGGGGCTCACCTGCGACCCCGCCCTAGCCCACTTGGGCAACTTCTATGTCTTCGACCTCGGCGGCGGCAGCCTGGAGTGCCTTGCCTTCCGCGACCGCCGCATCGAGCAGGCGCTTAGTCTGCGCCTCGGGTGCGTGCGGATGACCGAAAAATTCATCGCCGACCCGCGGGCTCCGCTCACCGCCGGCGAATGCACGGCGCTGGCCTTGCATGTGCGCGATACGATCAAGGCGGCTGGCTTCCGTTTCAACCTCCCGGAGGCCGAGGCCGTGTTCACCGGCGGCACGCTCACCGGCGTGCGCCTCATCAAGGGTGCCCTGCACGGCGTTAATCTGGAGAACACGCCCTCCCTCGTTTCACTGTCTACTTTGAACGACCTGCTCGACGAAGTCGGTTCGCTAACGCTCGAGGAACGCAAAAAAATCCCCGGCATGCCGGCGGCCCGAGCCGACGTGTTCCCGGCGGCGCTCGTCACCGTGGTGACGCTGGCCGAGTTCGGGATGTTCGACCGTTTCCATCACTCGCTCTACAACCTGCGCTGGGGCCTGGCCGCTCAGTCGCTGGCTGATGTATCCACATGACAACCCGCCCCCGTTTTTGCCTTTGGGTGTGTTTCTGAGATAAATCGGGTCGGCGTGAGACGAGAAGCGAGCTCGGTCAAGGCAGCCGGGACGGAGGCGACCCGGCGGGTCGTGCCGTCGAGGGCAACGTCGGCCCTGCCTGCTTATGCTCTCACTCGCAGAGTTCGATGACCTGAGTTCTTTCAGAAACACTACCCAGGTTGCCGCCTTCATCGCCGCTTTTACGCTTGGCTAACAATTAACGTCAATAATCCGTATAAAGGATATGTGACTCCCTGCCATACTTGCGAGGAGGTCGATGGGCCTCTTTCTCTGCGCACGTTCTAAAAAAACAAAACCGCAAATAAACCATCATATCAGCACGCATCATGAGAAAATCACTACGTTTCCCGCTCCTGCTCGCCGCGCTCGCCGGTTCCCTGGCTCTTTCTTCCCAGGCCCAGACTGGCCAAACGCTCTTCCCCTTGTCCGTCTCGCCGAAGGTCGTCGTCGCCAACGACGCCCTCCCCGTCGAACTTGGCGTCCGTTTCTACCCCAAGGAAAACGGCAAGATCACCGCCATCCGCTTCTATCGCGGCACCCAAGGCACAGGCTCCTTCCGCGTCCGCCTCTACGACACCAACGGCGCCATCCTCGGGCAAGCCAACACCTTCGAGGGTCTCCCCGCCGCGCTCCCCGGTTGGGCGTCCATTGCCTTCAGCACCCCCATTGTCGTCGAAGCCGGCAAGACCTACGTCGCCGCCTACTACGCCGAAGCCGGTGCCTATGCCTACGACAACCTCTACTTCCTTGAATCCGGTCGTTATACCCCCTTCCTCGCCGCCCCCCCCGAAGGCGACCTCCCCGACGGCGGCGCCACCACCGTTTACAAGTACAGTCCCGGCGGCGGTTTCCCAACCGACACGTATCTTGCCACCAACTACTGGGTGGACGTGAGCTTTACCCCCGACACCCCCGCCATCACCGCCTTCTCCGACTTAAACCGGGTTGAAGTGGGCACCAAGTTCGTCGTGGGCAAGGCCGGCACAATCAACGGCGTGCGTTTTTATCGCCAAGACCAAGGCGACGGCGTGTTTTACGCCTACCTCTACGATGACACCGGCAGGGTGCTCGCCACCGCCTTGGCTGGCAACGGCCTGCCTGCCACCCTCCCCGGCTGGGCCAACCTGACGTTTGCCCAAAACATCCCTGTCGATGCCGGCCGTACCTATACCGTGTCCTATTTTCACGCGGGTGGTCGCTACGCCTTCAGCCCGGAATTCTATGCCGCGCCCAAAGTCGTCGGTCCCCTTACCTATCCGGTCGGCGCCGGCGTTTATCGTTATGGTTTCCTCGGAGAAGGCATGCCCACCCAGTCCTTTCAGAATAGCCGCTACTGGGTCGAACCCGCCTACACCCCGATCGATTAATCAAATTTGACCAGCTATCCACGTCACCCGGTCCAGGCCAAGGGCGTCTTTATACGCATGGTTGCGTGAATTAAGACTGTACGGTCGAAACGTCTCCGCTTTTCCCCTACGGATTCCCAACGTAGCGGAATCGCGGAGCGATTTCGGTCTGGAGATCGTCCAGGGTGTGTTTCTGAAAGAAATCGGGTCGGCGTGAGCGGAGAAGCGGGCTCGGCCAAGGCGGCCGAGACGGAGGCGACCCGGGTGGTCGTGCCGTCGAGGGCAACGTCGGCCCTGCCTGTTTCTCCTCTCACTCGCGGATTTCGACGACCTGAGTTCTTTAAAAAACACACCCAGGTCCAAAAGCATCCGGCCATTGGTATAAGTCGGATACGTCGGAGCGTTGTGAGGCCTGCCCGCCAGATCGGGCAGGCTCCCGATCACTTCGGTCCCTTAGGGCTGCGCAACCCGCGTTTGACTCCGGTGGCGGCGGGTTTTTCCAGCTTTCGCAGCGACTTCAGCATCGCCTCGAAATCCTTCGGCAGCGGCGCGCGCAGATCGAGCACCTTGCCGGTAACCGGGTGTTTCACCACCAGGTGCTCGGCATGGAGCATCATGCGCGCGGGCTGGCTCGGCAGGCGCGGGCTAGGTTTCCAGCCGTAAACCACGTCGCCCAGCAGGATGTGGCCGAGGGCTTTCATGTGTACGCGAATCTGGTGCGTGCGCCCGGTGTGGATGGTGCAGCGCATCAACGAGCACAGGTTGCCGCCAAATGCCTCCACTCGCTCCCAATCGGTGTGCGCCTCGCGTCCGCCCGGGCCCTCGACCAGGGCCATTTTGTGGCGCTGCGTGGGGTTGCGACCGATGGGCTTGCGCAGGCTGCCGCTCAGGAGCGACGGCACGCCGTCCACCAGCGCCAGGTATTGCTTGTGCGAGGTGCGGGCGGCGAATTGCTCCGAGATGCCGCGGTGGGCAGCGTCGGTCTTGGCGACGAGCATGACGCCGGAGGTCTCGCGGTCGAGGCGATGCACGATGCCGGGGCGCTCGACACCGCCGATGCCGCTCAGCTCGCCCTCGCAGTGGGAGAGCAGCGCATGGACCAGCGTGTCCTCGCCGGTGCCGGCGCCGGGGTGCACGACCATGCCGGCGGCCTTGTTGATCGCGAGCAGGTGTTTGTCCTCGTGGATGACGTCGAGGGGAATATCGACCGCCTTTAGCTCGGCCGGCTTAAGCTCGGGGAACGCAAAGGCCAGCTCGTCGCCGCCGACCAACTCGGCGCTGCGGTCGATGACCTTGCCGTTGCGCGTGACCAGGCCGACGTCCATCGCCCGCTGAAACGCCACCCGACTGTGCTCGGGGAACGCCGCCGCCAGCACCTTGTCGGCACGGGCTCGGGCGGAGCCGGGCGGCACGGTGTGGCGGATGGTTTCCATGGGGCGGCGGCGGTGGTACGTATCCGCTTACTTGGCGCCGAGCAGGTGCTCGGGGTTCAGCTTGTGCAGGGACTTGGGCACGAAGAGCCCGTCCTTGCGGATGAGTTTGCCGTCGAACCAGATCTCGCCGCCGCCCCACTCGGGACGCTGGATGCTCACCAAGTCCCAGTGCACCTGGCTCTTGTTGCCGTTGCCCGCGCCCTCGTAGGCCTGGCCCGGCGTGAAGTGGAAGGAGCCGGCGATCTTCTCGTCGAAGAGGATGTCGCGCATGGGTTCGAGGATGTGCGGATTGAAGCCGATGGCGAATTCCCCTATGTAGCGCGCGCCCGGGTCGCTATCGAGGATTTCGTTGAGGCGCTTCGTGTTGTTGGCGGTGGCCTCGACGATTTTGCCCTTCTTGAAAACGAGCCGGATGTTGTCGAACGAAGTGCCGAGATAGACGGTTGGGGCGTTGTAGCTGATGACGCCCTCGACGCTGTCCTTCACCGGGCAGGAATACACCTCGCCGTCGGGGATGTTGCGCCGGCCGCCGCAGGTCTGGGAGCCGATGCCCTTGATCGAGAAACTCAGGTCGGTGCCGGGGCCCTTGATGTGGACCTGGTCGGTCTTGTCCATGAGGGCCTTGAGGGCGTTCATGCCGGGGATGAGACGGGCGTAGTCGAGCGTGCAGACCTTGAAATAAAAATCCTCGAACGCCTCGGTGCTCAGGCCGGCCTGCTGGGCCATGGCCGAGGTGGGCCAGCGGAGCAAGACCCACTTGGTCTTGTTCACGCGGTGGTCGAGCACCGGCTTCATGAGCTTGGAGACGAGCTGGACCTTGGCGGAGGGGACGTCGGAGTTTTCGAAGATGTTGTCGGAGCCGCGAAGCGCGATGTAGGCGTCCATCTTCTGCATCCGGGCGAACTCGACCTCGGCGTGGGGGGCGTATTGGGCCTCCTCGGCGCCGAGCATGAGCTCGCGGGTGACGCGGGCCTTGTGGAGGTTGACGTAGGGATGGGCGCCGAGCGCGCGGACGGCGCGGATGAGCGCGATGACCATGGCCTCGGGCACGTCGAAGGCGTCGATGAGGACGCGTTCGCCCTTCTTGAGTTCGCAGGAAAATCCGGTGAGGCCCTGGGCCAGCAGGTGATAACGGGAGTCGATGATCATGGACGGGATGGACGTAAAGGCATCGCAGCCGCCCCCCTCCCCCGCAAGGGCGAAAGCCGCCGGTCCCGCAGGCGCAATGCTCCGGCCCGGCACGACCGAAAGAAGCGGCGACACTGCGGGATCAGCGGGCGGACTGCCAATCCTCGCAGTCGAGACCGGGAATGCGGGAGAACTTGCTGAGGTGGCGGATGACGAAGACGCCGCCGTATTCGAGCTCCATCAGGGCGATTGCGGACAGGCGGCACTCGGGGAGCCACGCCTCGACGCGGGAACGCCGAAGCAAGTCTTCGTTGCGATGACGCAGGCAACATGACCAGACATTGGTGTCCGGCAGGTGGATCACGGGGTATGACCGGGGAAATCCGGCGCGGAACCCCACAGGGCGCGCAGAGCCTTGAGCCGTTTGGCTTCGGCGGCGGGTGCGATCAGGCGGAGGCTGCCGCCGTGGTGCTCGATGATGTAGGCTTTGGCCTTGAGTTTGATGGAGCGGGGCAGGCGGCAGGCGGTCGAGTTGCCCGACTTGAAGACCTTGGAGGTGAAGGGATGGCCGTGCTTTTGTGCATACGGAGTATCCACAGGGAGTGGGCATCAAGGGCGGGGAGGAAACGGGCCGGCTTTTGCTCCGGGGCGGTGGTGGTTATGCGAAGGAAGTCGGGCCAGGCGGTGAAACCGTCTTGGGCTTAGGTGGCATTTAAGGCACCGGCGTGATGGTGCGAACGAGATCGGCGTCTTCGATGAGCGTGGGGGCGAGGCGGCCATGAGTGCCGACTTGCACCATGCACACTTGGATGCCCTCCCGGCGGGCGAGCTTGATGGCCGGGACCATGTCGGTGTCGCCGCTGATCAAGATGATGCGATCAACCAGCCGTTTCAGGCTGAGAGTGGCGAAGTCCATGCCGATGCGCATATCGACGCCCTTCTGTTCCATGCCGTAGCGGATGTCACCGGCCGCCAGCGTGACCGTGCCGTGGGGAGCCGACAGTAACTGGCTGGTGAACGACTCTTTGATTTCCCATCCGCGGCCCTTCACCACGCCACGCCGGAGGGCGACGTAGGGCAGGGCGCCGATCTCACGGAAAAACTTCATGCGGTCCTCGTAAACCGGGTTGCCCTTGCCGAACTTCACCCAGCTCTGATCGACAGGATTGCGCTGCTGCTTGTCGAAGGGTTCGCAGTCGTAGCAGAAGAAACGAAACAAGTCCTCCTCCTGCGGATCGAGGGCGGCGCAGGCGTTGCGGTAAAAAAGGTCGGCGGTGATGGCGACGACGGGAGTGGCGGGAGCCGTCGGTGCCGAGGGCGCAGGCGGCGTCACCGGGGCTGATGATGAAGGAACTGGCCGGGGAGCAAATGCCCCTTTGAGCATTTTCCGGAACCACTCGGCGTCTACGAGGATCGCGACCTTCTTTTTCATAAAAAGTGAACCCGTGTTCCATTGCGGGAACACGGGTTTGAATTTTGCCCGCCTACGGGCGTAACGGTAGAAATTGGATAGAGGAGAACTTACGGATTATTGCGGCCGTGCAAGTCATTTTTGGGAGAATGGGCAGGGTTGATCGTACGAGTAAATCTTGGAAATACCATGCAATTTAAAACTTTAGCCGAGGATCATCGCCTCGATCTCCAGCTTGGCGGCGGCGAGTTGGGCGGCGGCGGCGGCGCGCAGGCGCTTGGCTTCGTCGCGCCGGGCGGCAATCTTTTCGACGATGCGCTCCTGGTTTTTCAACTGAGGCACAGGGATTTGCAGGCGATAGAAAAACTCCTCTGAGACGCGTTGGTGGCCCGCAGAGCCGGTGAAGAAAAGGCGGGCGTGGCGGCGCAAGGTTTGGAGTCGCAGCAGCGCGTGGAGATATTCGGCGTTCAGACGCGTGGGGTCGGGACGGAAGACGTGATACTCGGTGGAGCCGTAGCCATAACCACCAACCAGTCCGCGCAGCACGGCGGCTTTGCCGTTTTCCATGCAGGGGGTGATTTTGGCGGAGATCACGTCGCCTTCTTGAAATGGAGTGTAGCTTTTGGCGGCGTTGGCCGGGCGGGTGGCGGAGCGGTCGGCTTCGCCGAGGTCGTCCGAGACCGCTTCCATGGGCACGAACGAGATGGGCGAGGATTCGAGTTGGGAGAAATCGGTTCGGGGGTTGAGCTGGGCGACCTTCGTGAGCGGCAAAGCGGGGAACTTGCCGCCCGTGAGATCAAGGTTTCGTAAGTGTGATGAAGGGTCGAAACGACGACCCGTCAGTTCGGAAAACGGGCGGGGGAAAACCCGGTTCGCGAGGGTGGCGGGCGGTTCGGGCGGGAGCTGGATGCCGAGTTCGGTCAGCAGCAGGTCGTCGATGCTGGCGAGGAGTTGGCGGGCGATTGCTTCCATGCGCAGATATTCACCAGTCGCTATACGGCTTAGCTCTGGAACGCGTTGATCTAAAATTACCGGGATGGAAAGAAGCGCAGGATAGTCGAGTGCCGGTCGGGTGCCTCCTGTTGCCCGTCGGAAGGCGAGGCGTTCAACAAAATCCAGATTAAGATAGGCGGCCAACGCTTCGCTGACCTTACGATCACCGGTTTTGCAGACGACAATATGTTGATTGATGTTTCCCTCGAAACCATTGGGCGCAACCGATGCGACCGCCATCCGGCCTACTCCGGTGATTTTGATAAGCAGGTCGCCGCCGACAACCTGACTCCGCGCGAGCATTTCATCATGAGTTTTTCGGGTGATGAAAATACAGTCGTCCAAAGAAAGATCGCTTGTCGTGTTGAGATTTTGAACACGAACGAAAGGCACGCCCTGTTTTTCATCCGTGTAGTATTGGCCACCATCGGTCTTCGATGGTGTGGCTCCACCAGCAATACTTCGCACGAAGGTTCTCAACGGCTTTGCTCCGGCGGCTCGTACTCGCTTTTCCAAGGCAACAACTGAGGGAATATAGAAAAAGGGATCCAAACGACTAGCCATGTCGGGCCGCCGCGTGATGAATACACGATCCGGATTAACGGCCTTGCTGAGTTTGAAGCTCAAGCGGCGTCCTCCGCCTCGATGTCTTGGATGAACCGGGCGAGCTCCTTGGCGATGGGCTCGAGCTCATTGGTCTTGGTTTCGCGGCCGGTGGCATCGTAGCCGATTTCCTCGGCGATGGCCATGAAGACGGGGTAGTCGTTCAATGCCTCGCGTTTTTGTGTCTCGTAGGCTTCGGAGAGTTGTTCGCGGAGGGCATCGACCTTGGAGGAGTGGGCTTCGCTGACGCTCTTGGCCCACATTTGGTAGGCGGGCGAGTCCTTGAGGGCGGGGTCATCAAGGAGGAGGCCGTCGGGCGGGGTGAAGCCGACGAGGTTTTTGAGGGTTTTCTTTTTCTCGGCTTCGAGGGCGTCGAGGGTGGCGGCGAGTTTCTGCTGCTGCACGAGGGTGTCGCGGAGGCGGCGTTTGGTGGTGGCGATTTTTTCACCCTCGGCGGTGTGCCATTTTTTGAGGAAGAGGACGGAGCTTTTCACGCCCGCGTCGGTGACTTGGAAGGCGGTCTGCGGGAGGGAGACGACGGCGACGATGCGGTAGAGTTCCTCCAGTTTGTCGCGGACGTAGTCGAGGGAGGAGTTGGTGAGGATGCCGTCGGGGATGACGATGGCCAGGTAGCCGCCGGCGCGCAGGTAGGTGTGGCACTGTTCGAGGAAGAGCACCTCGGTGTCCTGGGCGGGGCGGTCGGCGTCCTTGGTCTTGGGGTCGAGCCAGTTGGCAAGGCGCTTGGTGAGGCGGTAGTTTTTAAAGTAGGCCTGTTCGGTCTGGCGGACGGTGGAGCCGAAGGGCGGGTTGGTGAGGATGATGTCGAAGGCGTTTTCGGTGAAGCCGGGGTTGCCGGTTTTTTTGACGATGTCGGCGGGCGGGAGCAGGCCGTCGGCGGCGACGACGTTGGTGTGGCCGTCGTCGTGGATGATCATGTTCATCTTGGCGGTGCGGGCGATCTGCTCGTTGATCTCGATGCCGAAGAGCTGGAACTGGGCGAAGTCGTGCCAGTGCTTGTAGTGCTTGACGGGGTCGTCGGCGTGGAAGTCGTCGGCCTGGTGACGGACCTTGTCGAGGGCGTGGAGGAGGAAGCCGCCGCTGCCGCAGGAGGTGTCAAGGACGCGGGTTTCGTGGGTGATGGGGAGCACGTCCACGATGAATTTCACGATGGGGCGGGGCGTGAAGTATTGGCCGAAGTCGCCGCGGAAGAAGGAGCCGAGGAAGGTCTCGAAGGCGCGGCCCTTGCTGTCGAGATCGGTGGCGGAGAGGTTGATGCTCTCCAGGTAGCTGACGACGGTGCGGGTCTTGGAGGCGGAGAGGCGAATCTCGTCTTTGAAGACCTCGGGGTCTTTTTTGCGGCCCTCGGCGTAGAGGGCGCGGATGCGGTTGAGGAGATCGAGGGAAGTCTGTTCGTCGGCTTTTTTCTTGGCCTCCTCGGAGACCTCGGCCTCGGGGGTGGAGACGGTGATGATCTGGAAATCGTAGGCCTCGCCTTTTTTGCGGGCCTTACGCTCGTCCCAGATTTTGCAGAAGATGAGTTTGTCGAGTTCGTCGAAGGCTTCGGAGGGGTTGAGTTCGCCGCCGCCCCAGAGGGCTTGGTGGGCGAGTTTGAAGCGGCGGGTAAGCTCGTCCTCGGTGACGGTGACGAGGTCGAAGAGTTGCTGGCCCTCGGGGGACTTGCCGCCGCCCTTGGCAAATTTGTGGGAGGCGAGCTTGGTGACACCGCACTGGGGGATGTCGGGGATGGAAACGAGGCCCTTGGGTTTGCCTTTGGGGATTTCGTGGTAGGCGTCCTTGAGGCCGGTGGTCGTCCAGAGGTAGCGGGCGCCCTCGGCGACGGCGTAGCTGGAGGCTTGGTCGCGGGCGCGGAGGAATTCGAGTTCGGAGATGTCGGCGGCTTTGCACTCGACGACGATGAGCGGGGACAGGCGCTTGTCGTCGGCGTAAACGATGAGGTCGGCCTCGCGTTTATCGGCACCCATTTGGACGGGGACGTAGCAGCGGATGCGCTCGGCAGGGTATTTGTAGCGGAGGACGAGTTTCAGGTAGGTCTCGACCTGGACCTTTTCCTCGGGGGCGTCGTAGCGGCGGCGTTTGGCCTGATCGAGATAAACGACGTATTTTTTGTCGTCCTCAAAGCGGATGAGTTTCTTGGCGAGGCCTTCGGCGATGAGGTCCATGAATAACCTCAATGCATAGAATGCTAAGCGCAGGCGCGTCGAGCCTTAGGAAATGTCGTTAATGGCGGAAACAAAAGCCCGTCGCCGGGTGGGGCGACGGGCTCGGGGGGGCACCGTTGCGGGCGGGTGTGGTCAGGCCTCTTTCGATGTCGAGCCGGCGTGGATGCCGGTGTCCACCGCGAGGGCGTCGGCGTTTACGGGGCGGGAAAGCTGGGTGAGCTTTTTGTCGGCTGCGGCTTCTTCGTCGAGGGTCGCCTTGAGCAGCTCCACCACGTGGTGTTCACCGAGGCATTCGGCAAAGGCCCGGGCCGTGCCGTAGCCGGCGATCTCGTAATGTTCCACCCGCTGGCTGGCCCCGATCAGGGCGGCGTCGCGCACGGGCGCCGGGCCCTTGAGTGCGATGGCGTCTTCGCCTTCTTCGATCAGGCCGAGCATGGCATGGCAGGTTTTACCCTTGGCGACGGTGCCGAGCGTCTTGAGGGCGTCTTCGAGCCGTGTCAGGTGTCCGTGGGTTTGTTCCAGGTGGACGGCAAAGGAGGATTTGAGATCGGGATGGGTGGCGGCCTTGGCGAATTTGGGCAGGGCCTTGGTGAGTCTCGTCTCGGCGAAATACAGGTCTTGGAGTTCGTCGATGAGTAGTTCGTGGAGGGTATCAATCGAGTGCATGGGGAGGAGGGGCGTTGGTTGAATGATGTATGGCGAGGGTTGAAACCGGTGAGGGGTTTCTTCGCTCCCATATCATATAGCCGCCGGCGGCATTCGGACATGGGGTTGAATGCCACCGCCTTTCGGCCGCACGCGTTGACCGGGTGAGGCGATCTCTGCTTCGGTGTCGCAGGGGTATTGTGGCGCGCGCGGCTGATGCATGGGTATGTGACCAAGCGGAGGCTTGCAACCGGCTCATGGAATCGTTTTTTGGCAGATCAATATGCCGGCCACGAATGAGGGTGCCCGTAATCATCTGGAATCCATCACGGGGATCCTGTCGCCCGAGGAGATCGCGCTGCGGTTGGGGGCCAAGCATCAACCGTCAAAACCACGCGTGCCGGGGGCGTCGCTGACGGACCCGGGGGTGGTGGGCAAGAGGTGGGCGTTGCTGCCGGACGCCGCAGGTGCCAAGGCGGAGGTGGCGGATGCGGTGTCGCTGGAGCGACATGCGTTGTTTGCGCACAACATCGAGAACTTCATCGGCACGGTTAAAATCCCCGTCGGTTTGGCCGGTCCGCTGCGGGTCAACGGCATCACGGCGCAAGGCGACTATTATGTGCCTCTGGCGACGACCGAGGCGGCGCTGGTGGCGAGCTATCATCGCGGGGCGAGCGTCATCACACTGGCGGGCGGTTGCACGACGATGGTCCTAAGCGAGGGTGTGGGGCGGGCGCCGGCCTATGCGTTTCACTCGCTGCTTGAGGCGGGCAACTTCGTGCAGTGGTGCGTGGTGAACACGGAGAAAATCCGGGCGGCGGCGGAGGCGACCACGCGCTTCGGGAAACTCAAGGACGTGCGATTCACCATCGAGGGGAACCATGTGTATATGTTGCTCGACTATACGACGGGCGACGCGGCGGGGCAGAACATGGTGACGCTCGCAACGGCGGCGGTGGGCGCGTTCATTGCGGAAAGTTGTCCGGTAAAGCCCCGGTATTTTTTCGTTGAGGGGAATATGTCGGGCGACAAGAAGGCCAGTGCGCAGTCGTTCCAGTCGGTGCGCGGGAAGAAGGTGGCGGCGGAGGTGCGGTTGTCGCGGAAGCTCGTCGAACGGCATCTTCACACGACGCCGGAGAAAATGGCGGATTACTGGCGCATGTCCGCCCTAGGCGGCGTGTTGAGCGGCACTCTCGGGGTGCAGGGGCATTATGCGAACGGGTTGGCGGCGCTGTTTATCGCCTGCGGCCAGGATGCGGCCTGCGTGGCGGAGGCGGCGGTGGGCGTGACGCGATTTGAAGTGGGCGGAGAAGGGGAACTCTACGCTGCGGTGACACTGCCGAATCTGATCGTCGGCACGGTGGGGGGAGGCACGAGACTGCCGAGCCAGCAGGCGTGCCTGAACGTACTCGGTCTGGCGGGGGCGGGGCATGCGCGGGCGTTGGCAGAAGTGTGCGCGGCGCTGGCTTTGGCGGGGGAGTTGTCGATCATCGCGGCGCTGAGCGCGGGGCAATTTGCGAGGGCGCATGAGCGGCTGGCGCGCGGCAAAAAATCCGGCGCATGAACCGTTGGTGGATTTATCAGCAGGAGCGGTTTCCGCTGATCGCTCACGGACCGTTGATCGCGGCGTTCAGCGCTTCGGCGGTGAGTTATTCGGCGTTGCTGCGTGGCGCGGGAGAACTGCCACGATGGGAATCGTATATTGTGGCGTTTTTGGTGTCGCTCGGGTCGTTCCTGCTGCTGCGCATCGCGGACGAGTTCAAGGATGCGGAGGAGGATGCGTTGCATCGACCATATCGGGCGGTTCCGCGAGGGCTGGTCAAGTTGAGCGAGTTGAGGCGCATCGGGGTGGCCGTTGCCGGTGTTCAGTTGTTGTTCAGCGGCTGGCTAAGTGTACGGACGACGGAGGACGGCATCGGGTTTCATGAGCAGCTTCTGGGGTTGCTCGCGGTGACGTGGGTGTATTTCGGCCTGATGAGCAAAGAGTTCTTTGCGCGGGATTGGCTGAAGGCGCGCCCGGTGGTTTATCTTTTAAGCCACATGGCAATCATGCCGCTGGTGGACTGGTTTGCCACGGGATGCGATTGGGTGCCATCGGGAGCGGGGATGCCGAAGGGGCTGTCCTGGTTTCTCGCCGCCAGTTTCTGCAACGGTGTGGTGATCGAGCTGGGACGGAAGATTCGTGCACCGGAGCAGGAGGAGAAGGGCGTGGAGACGTATTCGTTTTTGTGGGGACGTTCGCTGGCGGTGGCGTCGTGGCTTACGGCGATAGCGGCGACGCTGGGGTGTGCGTGGATGGCGGCCACCCGGATCAATTTTGAAATGACGGTGGTGCAGGTCTTGAGTGTCGTCGGGCTGATCGCGGCGGGCCTGGGCGCGGCGTTTATCAGGACGGAGAGCGGAAGGCTGGCCAAGTTGATCGAGGTGGTTTCGGGCGCATGGACCTTGGCCCTTTATTTGATGCTCGGAGTAGTGCCGCTGGCGGCCAAGGCTTGTTCGGAATGGAGTTAAAATGAGCAGGATCATCCGGCATTCCGACGAGTTTGAGCCAGGCGCTCCACTGGGCGGCAAGGCGGGGGCGTTGGCACGGTTGGGTGCGGCGAAGGTGCCGATTCCGGAGTGGTTTGTGGTGACACCGGCGGCTTATGCGAAGGAAGGCGTGAGTGTGGACCTGGCCGCAGAGATCGCCTCGGCGGTGCGCGAGATGGCTCCGGACGCGGCGTTCTTTGCGGTGCGGTCGTCGGCGCTCGAAGAGGACGGGGCGGAGCACTCGTTTGCAGGGCAGCTGGACAGTTTTCTTTTTGTGTCGCCGGAGCGGATTCCAGAAAAAATCGCGACGGTGTGGCGGTCGGGTTTTGGCGAACGTATCCGGGCCTACCGAAAAGAGCGCGGGCTGGCGGGAGAACCGCCGCCGCCGGCGGTGCTGGTGCAGAGGATGATAGACGCGGAGACGGCGGGCGTGGCGTTCAGCGCGGATCCGGTGAGCGGACGACGCGGGCACGCGGTGGTGTCCGCAGTGTTCGGGCTGGGGTCGGCGCTGGTCTCGGGCGGAGCCGATGCAGATATGTTTACGGTGGATCGCGGCGGGCGCGTGGTATCGCGAGCCGTCGTGGAGAAACACAGCGCACATCGAGCGGCACCGGGGACCGGTGATGGCGTGGTGTCGCAGCCGGTGGAGGCGGCGCTGTCGGGGCGGGCGACGTTGAGCGACGCGGAGGCGGCGGAGGTGGCGGCGTTGGTGCGGGCGACGGAGAAATTCTTCGGGCGTCCGCAGGATATCGAGTGGGCGCGGGCGGGCGGGAAGTTGTGGCTTTTGCAGTCGCGGCCGATCACATCGCTGGCGGCGCTGGCCGATCCGGACGGCGAGTTGAACCTGTGGGACAACGCGAACATCGCGGAGAGCTACAGCGGCGTGACGACGCCGCTCACGTTTTCGTTTGCACGCGGGATTTATGAGGCGGTGTACCGGGAGTTCGCGCTAATGATGGGTGTGGGTGCGGCGAGAGTTGAGGAGAACCGGGATCTGTTTCCTCGTATGCTCGGGCTGGTCGAAGGACGGATCTACTACAACCTGATCAGCTGGTATCGGCTGCTGGCGCTGCTGCCGGGGTTTTCGGTGAACCGCGGGTTTATGGAGCAGATGATGGGAGTGAAGGAAGGGTTGCCCGACGAGGAGCTGGCGAAGCTGGTGCCGGCGGGACGGTGGGAGAAGGTCAAGGACGGCTTTGCGTTGGCGAGGACGTGCCTGGGACTGGTGAAGAATCACTTTACGCTGCCGGGGCAGATCACGCGGTTTTACGCGCGCCTTAACCACGCGCTGCGTCCGTGCGAGCCGTCGTTGGCGACGCTGCGGCCGGATGAACTGGCTGGGCATTTCCGCGATCTAGAGCGGCAGTTGCTGCTCAGGTGGGACGCGCCGCTGGTGAACGATTTCTTCGCGATGATTTTTTACGGAGTGACGCGGAAGCTCACGGCGAAGTGGTGCGGAGACGCGGACGGCACGCTGCAGAACGATCTGCTGTGCGGCGAAGGCGGGATGGTCAGCGCGGAGCCGGCCAGGCGCGTGCGCGAGCTGGCGGCGCTGGTGGCGGGCGATGCGGCGGCAGCGACGGTTTTGTGCGACGGAACGAGGGCGCAGATCGGGCGGTGGCTGGAAACCGCGCCGGTGTTTCGCGCGGGTTACGAGGCGTATCTCGAAAAGTTCGGAGATCGTTGCCTGGAGGAATTGAAGCTGGAAAGCCTCACGCTTCACGACGAGCCGCTGACGTTGTTGCGGTCGGTTGGGCAGTTTGCGCGGCGGTTTGGCACGGCGGGGCCGGAGGATGCGGGAATGGAGGCGAAGTTGCGGACGGCGGCGGAGTTGCGCATGGCCGAGGAATTGGCGGGGCGCGGAGCGAGGCGGATGGTTTTTAGCTGGGTGCTGAAACATTGCCGTGCGCGGGTGCGTGATCGTGAGAACCTGCGGTTTGAACGGACGCGGTTGTTTGGCCGGGTGCGGCGGATTTATGTCGAGCTGGGCAAGCGGCTACACGCGGCCGGCAGGCTGGCGGAGCCGCGCGACGTGTTTTACCTGACGGTCGAGGAGGCGCTGGGGTTTGTGGAAGGCACGGCGGCGACGACCGATCTGGCGGGGCTGGCGGCGTTGCGGAAGCGGGAGTTCGCGGGGTTTCGCGAAAAGGCGGGGCCGGCGGACCGGTTTGCGACGCGCGGCGCGGTTTACCTGGGCAACGCGTTCAAGGCGACGCATGCGGCGGTGGCTCCGACGGGGGATGCGTTGAAGGGGATCGGCTGTTGTCCGGGCGTGGTGCGGGCGCGGGCGCGCGTGATCACCGATCCGCGGAACGCGGTGATCGAGTCGGGCGAGATATTGGTGGCTCCCAGGACTGATCCGGGCTGGATCATGCTGTTTCCGGCGGCGGCGGGGCTGCTGGTGGAGCACGGGAGCCTGCTTTCGCACTCGGCGATCGTGGCGAGGGAGATGGGGATTCCGGCGATCGTGTCGATCGCCGGGGTGACGGCGTGGGCGAAGACGGGCGAGTGGCTGGAGATGGACGGGGCGACGGGGGTGGTGCGCAAGGTGGCGGCGACGGAAAATCTCAACGGCCGGTAAAAGGTGATGAATACCAACACGGAAAAACGGTCGGCGGGCACGGAGGCGGCGACGCGGGCGGATTTTTCGCGGATTCGCTATGCGCAGGTGTGGGAGGATGCGGATATCCTGGTGGAGGCGCTGGACGTGCGGCCCACGGACACGGTGATCTCGATCTCGTCGGCAGGGGACAATGCGCTGGCGTTGCTCGGGGCGGGGGCGGAGCGGGTGGTGGCGTTGGACTTGAATCCGTCGCAGCTGGCGTGCCTGGAGTTGAGGGTGGCGGCTTATCGCGAACTGTCGCACGCGGAGCTGCTCGTGCTGATGGGCTCGCGTCCGGGCACGGCGGAGGCGAGGGCGGCGTCGTATGTGCGGTGCCGCAGGCGGTTGTCGCCGGCGGCGCGGGCGTTTTGGGACGGGCGGCCGGAGTCGGTGGCGGGCGGGATCGGGGCGCCGGGGAAGTTTGAGAATTACTTCCGGTTGTTTCGCTCACGGGCGCTGCCGCTGGTGCATGGAAGGGGAACGGTCGAGGCTATGTTGCGCGGCGGAACACGGGAGGAGCGCGAGCGGTTTTACGAAGAGCGGTGGAACACGTGGCGCTGGCGGATGCTCTTCAAGGTGTTTTTCTCGCGGTTCATGATGGGGCGGCTCGGGCGTGATCCGGCGTTTTTTAAATACGTGGAGGGCTCGGTGGCGGAGAGGATTTTGGAGCGGACGCGGCACGCGTTGGTGGTGTTGAATCCGGCGGAGAATCCGTATCTGCACTGGATATTGACCGGCACGCACGGCGAGTCACTGCCGTGGGCGCTGCGGGCGGAAAATTTTGAGCGAATCAGGTCGCGGTTGGATCGGCTGGAGTGGCACGAGCTGACGCTGGAGGCGTTTCTTGAGCGCGAGCGCGCGGCGGGCGTGGCGAGGCGGGTGATGAAGTTTAACCTGTCGGACATCTTCGAATACATGTCGGAGGAGAACACGGCGGCGATCCTGGCGTCGCTGGCGGAGGCGAGCGCGCCTGGCGGGCGGCTGGCGTATTGGAACATGCTGGCGTCCCGGCGGAGACCGGAGTCGCTGGCGGCGCGGCTGCGGTCGCGGGAGGACGTGGCGGGACCGCTGTTCGCGCGGGACAAGGCGTTTTTCTACAGCGCGTTCGTCGTGGAGGACGTGATGTGAGCCCGTTTGCGGGAATCGCCCTCGTGCTCGGGGCGCTGGGTGCCTTGCTGGCGGTCGTGAAGGCCGTGCAGGGGCGCGGCGTGCTGGGAGCGGAGGCGGCGCGGAAGGCGGTGCATGTCGGCATGGGGAGCATCTGCCTGGCGTTTCCGCTGCTGTTCAAGGACGCGTGGCCGGTGTGGGTGCTGGCGGGACTGGCCGCAGCGGCGCTCGGGGCGTTGCGGGTGGTGCCGGTGTTGAGGAGGGCGGTCGGCGGGGTTTTGCACGACGTGAAGCGCCCGTCGCTGGGGGAGATGTATTTCCCGGCGGGCGTGGCGGTGGTGTTCACGCTGGCGCGGGGCGACGCGCTGGCGTTCGGCGTGCCGGTGGCGTTGCTGACGTTTGCGGACGCGGCGGGGGCGTTGGTGGGGAAACGCTGGGGGCGGATCAAGTATGAGACGCTGGAAGGGCGGAAGAGCATCGAGGGTTCGCTGGCGGTGGGCGTGACGGCGTGGGCGTGCGTGGCCGTGCCGCTGATGGGCACCGGTCATGATTGGCGAGCGAGTGCAGTGCTGGGCGCGATCATCGGAATCTTCGGGATGATGGTGGAGGCGATCTCCTGGCGGGGGCTGGACAACGTGTTTCTGCCGCTGGCGGCGTTTGCGCAGCTGGCGGTCGATCTCGGGCTGTCGTTGGAGTCGTTGATGACGCGGCTGGCGGTCCTGGTCGCGATCACGGCGGCGGCGTGGGTGTGGCGGCGCGGCACGGTGGCGGACGACAGCGCACGGCTGGGCGCGGCGCTGGCGTTGTATTTTTTCTGGTCGGTGGGCGGGTGGCCGTGGTTGGTCGCTCCGGCGGTCCTGCTGGCGAGCTATGTGCGGTTGATGCCGGCGGGGGCGGGCGGGATGCCGCGGCATAATCTGGTGGCGGTGATATGCGTGGGCTCGGCGGGCTTGGTGTGGGCGGTAGCGGAGGCGTATGCCCCGGGGACGCAGCCTTGGCTGTGGTGGTTTACGCTCGGCGTGGCTACGCACCAGGCGGTGATCGCGACGGTGCGATTTTCGCAGGGACGGTTGGAATGGTCGCGGACTGCGTGGTGGGCAATGGGAACCGCGCAGGCGATGGCGTTGCAGGGCGCGGCGTTCACGTTGCTGGATCGCGGACGCACGGTATCGGAAGTGGAGCTGGCGGCGGGAATGCTGTGCGTGGGGGCGGCGACGGCGGGCTTTGCGGCGTGCGAGCCGAAGCTGCAGGCGCCCGACGATCCGTCGGCGCGGTGGTGGAAACAAGGGGTGACGGCGGTCGTCGCCTCGGCGGCGGGAGGCGTGATCCTGATTTTTTTATGAGCAACGGACCGACGGGCGAAATGGACGAGGATCTGCGCCTGCGTGAAGGCGGCGCGGAGGCGTCGTTGTGGTGGACGCAGGCGCCGCCGATGGAAGGCGAGCGGCCCGGCGTGATCGGGCGGTTCTCGGCGGGCACGGAGTCGGAGGCTTCGGCAGTGCTGGCGCGGGCGTGCGCGGAGTTGAAGGCGCGCGGTTGCACGCTGGCGGTGGGACCGATGAACGGGAACACGTGGCGCAGCTACCGGCTGGTGACGGAGACGGGCGGGGAGCCACCGTTTTTGCTGGAGCCGGTCAATCCGTCGGAGTGGCCGGCGTGGTGGCGGGCGGCGGGGTTTGGTCCGCTGGCGGAGTATTATTCGTCGGCGACGGAGGATCTGGTGACGAAGGATGCGCGCGTGGAGGCCGTGGCGGCGCGCATGAAGGCGGCGGGCGTGACCGTGCGGGCGTTGCGGCCCGAGGAGTTCGAGGCGGAACTGGAGCGGATTTATGACGTTTCGGTGGAGTCGTTCCGGTCGAACCACCTGTACACGCCGCTGCCGAAGGAGGCGTTTCTGGCGCAGTATCGGGCGATGCGGGAGAAGGTGAGGCCCGAGCTGGTGCTGCTCGCGGAGGATGCGGCGCGGCTGGCGGCGGGATACGTGTTTGCGGTGCCGGACTACGCGCAGGCGGCCCGGGGCGAGACGGTCGGGACGGTGATCGTGAAGACGCTGGCGGTACTGCCGGGGCGGCAATACGCGGGGCTGGGCGCATGGCTGTTGGCGGAGGTGCATGCGGCGGCGCGTGGGCTGGGGTTTACGCGGGCGATCCACGCCTTGATGCATGAGACGAACAAGTCCCGGAACCTGAGCGCGCATTACGCCAGGACTATCCGGCGATACACGCTGTTCTCGAAGCGGCTGGCGGAAGGGGTGGCGAAATGACCATCGGGGATAAACTGACGGAGCGGGCGCGGCTGCAACCGGGGGCGGTGGCGCTGCTGGACGACGCGGCGGGACGGACGCTGACGTACGCGCAGCTGGATGACGAAGTCGCGAAGGCGGCGGCATGGTGGCGGGCACGAGGGCTTAAACGCGGGGAGGCGGTGCTGGTGTTCGTGCCGATGTCGGCGGACTTATACGTGGCGTTGCTGGCGATCTTTCGAGTCGGGGCGGTGGCGCTGTTTCTCGACCCGTCGGCGGGCAAGGAGCACTTGGAGCGGTGTTGCGGGCGGTGGCCGCCGGCCGCGCTGCTGGCGATTCAGAAGGCCCATCTCCTGCGGCTGCGATCACGGGGGTTGCGGGCGATTCCCTTGAAGGTGACGACGGGCGGCTGGTTGCCGGGGACGACGCGGTGGCTGGCGGGCGCGACGAAGGAGCGAGCGACCACCAACGATGCGCAGCCGGGCGATGCGGCGCTGGTGACGTTTACGAGCGGCAGTACGGGCGTGCCGAAGGGTGCTGTGCGTACGCAGGAATTCCTGCTGGCCCAGTATCGGGCGCTGGCGCCGAGCATCGCGCTGGAGCCGGGAGAGGTGGATCTGGCGACGTTGCCGGTGTTCACGCTGGCGAATCTGGCGGCGGGAGTGACGACGGTGATTCCGGATGCGGACCTGCGAAGGCCCGGCGCGGTGGATGCGGCGCGGGTGTGGTCGCAGATCAAGCGACGCGGGGTGAATCGCATCACGGCGTCGCCGGCGTTTTTCGAGCGATTGATCGAAGAAGGGCGGAGGCGCGGCGCGGCGCTCGGCGGGTTGAAAAAATTATACACGGGCGGGGCGCCGGTGTTTCCGAGGTTGCTGGAGGCGTTGCGGGCGCTGGCCCCGAATGCGGAGGTGGTCGCGGTCTACGGCTCGACGGAGGCGGAGCCGATCGCGCATGTGGGCGCGCATGAAATCGAGGCGGACGATCCGGCGGCGATGCGTTGCGGGCGCGGCTTGCCGGCGGGCGTGCCGGTGGACGAGGTGAGGTTGCGCGTGGTGCGTGATCGGTGGGGCGGGGCGCGAGGGGCGTTGAGCGCAGAGGCGTATGCGGCGGAGTGTCTGCCGGCGGGCGAGATCGGCGAGATCGTGGTGGCCGGCGATCATGTGCTGCCGGGGTATCTCGGAGGGATCGGCGACGAGGAGACGAAGTTTCGCGTGGACGGCGAGGTGTGGCACCGCACGGGAGACGCCGGGCTCCTGGACGAACACGGGCGGCTGTGGCTGGCGGGACGTTGCGCGGCGCGGATCGAGGACGAGAAAGGGGTGATTTATCCGTTCGGCGTGGAGTGTGCGGCCATGATGTTTCCGGCGGTGAGGCGCGCGGCGATGGTGGCACTGGCGGGAAGGCGGGTGCTGGTGCTGGAGGCGGATCGTGACGAGCGGCTGGCGGCGGAGGTGGCCGCGGCGGTGGCCTGGGCGCGCGTTGATGAGATGCGCTTCATGGTGTCGCTGCCGGTGGACAAACGTCACAATGCGAAAATCGATTACCCGGCTTTGCGGAGGTTGCTCGGCGCATGAGCGCGTAGGGCTGCGGTTGTCAGCTGGTTTTCGATCAGCCGGCGAAGAATTTCAGGATGCGGTGCATCGACCTCACGAGCGCGTCGATCTCTTCCTCGTTGTTGTAGAGGTAAAAACTGGCGCGGGTCGTGGAGGTGATGCCGAGCTTGCGCATAAGCGGCTGGTTGCAGTGGTGGCCGCCGCGCAGGGCGATGCCGTCCTGGTCGGCAAAGGTCACGACGTCGTGGGCGTGGGCGTCGGCGAAGGCGAAGCTCACCAGGCCGCCGCGGGGTTGCCCGAGCCGGGGGCCGATGATGCGGATGCCGGGGAGCTCGGCCAGGGCGGCGTGGGCCTTGGCGGCAAGCGCGTGGTCGTGGGCGCTGATGGCGGGGCGGCCGATGGCGTCGAGGTAGTCGCAGGCGGCGGCCAGGCCGATGGCGTCGGCGACGTTGGGCGTGCCGGCCTCGAAGCGTTCGGGAGCGGGTTTCCAGGTGGCACCCTCGTAGGTGACGGAGACCACCATGCCGCCGCCGGTCTCGGCGGGGGCGAGGGTGTCGAGGAGGGCGCGGCGGCCGTAGAGCACGCCGATGCCGGTGGGGCCGCACATCTTGTGACCGGAGAACACCAGGAAATCGCAGCCGATGGCCTGCACGTCGATCGGCTCGTGTCCGACGGATTGGGCGGCGTCGATCACGGTGACGGCGCCGACGGCGCGGGCCCTGGCGCAGAGGGCGGCGGCGTCGAGCATGAGGCCGAGGGTGTTGGAAAGATGGGTGAAGGCGAAGACCTTGACCTGCGGCGTGAGGAGCCGGTCGAGGGCGTCGAGGTCGAGGCCGAGTTCGGCGTCGGTGCCGAGGACGGGGACGTAGCGGATCGTGGCGCCGCTGGCCTTGGCGGCCTGTTGCCAAGGGACGAGGTTGGAATGGTGCTCGATCTCGGTGGTGAGGATGACGTCGCCGGGTTTGAGGCGGGCGGCGAGGCTGCGGGCGACGACGTTGACGCCCTCGGTGGTGCCGCGGGTGAAAATGATCTCGGCGGGGTCGGCGGCGTGGATGAAGCGGGCGACACGGGTGCGGGCGGCCTCGTAGCCGTCGGTCGCGCGCATGGAGAGGGCGTGCAGACCGCGGTGGACGTTGGAGTTGTCGCGCTCGTAATAGCGGACGAGGGCGTCAATGACCGCGCGGGGTTTCTGCGAGGTGGCGCCGTTGTCGAGGTAGACCAGGGGCTTGCCGCCCACGTCTTGGTGGAGGATGGGGAAGTCGGCGCGGAGGGAGGCGGGAAGAAGGGCGGACATGGAGGGCGGGCTCAGGCGGACGCGGGTTGTTTAAAGGCTTCGAGGGCGGCGTGCCAGCCGAGGGTGGCGCACTTGATGCGGGCGGGGAAGGCGTGGACGCCGGCGAAGGCGGCGAGGTCACTCATCTCCTCGGGCGGGTGTCCGCTGGTGACGATCTGCTTGAACTCGTTGAAAAGCGCCTCGGCCTCGGAGGCGGTCTTGCCCTTGACCTGCGTGGTCATGAGGGAGGTGCTGGCCTGGGAAATGGCGCAGCCGGAGCCGTCGAAGCCGATGGCGTCAACGCGGCCGGCAGGGTCGAGGTGCAGGTAAACGGTGCAGTTGTCGCCGCAACTGGGGTTGTCGCCGGTGGCCACGCGGTTGGCGGTCGGCGGGCGGCCGCGGTTGCGGGGACGTTTGTTGTGGTCGAGGATGACCGACTGGTAGAGATCGGTGAGATCGGACATTGGGAGGATGAGACCAATGACTTATGACTCATCTCCAATGAAGCACAAACTGGGTGGGTGGTTTACCCAAGGACCGGAAAGCGGTGGTCGATGATGCCGGGGGGGTCAGACCCCGGGTTGGGCGGGCGCAAAGTTGCGGCGGATGGCTTCGGAGATGTCGGTGAGTTTAACGGGCTTCGTTATAAAGTCGTCCATGCCGGCGGCCAGGCAGTGGTCGCGGTCGCTCGGGAGGGCGTTGGCGGTAAGGGCGATGATGCGGGGCTGGCGATGGGCAGGGAGCGTGAGGCGGATGACGCGAGTGGCTTCGAAGCCGTCCATTTCGGGCATTTGCAGGTCCATAAAGACGAGCTGGTAGGAGTGGCTGGCAATCTGGTCGATGGCGGCGCGGCCGTTGGTGACGGCGTCGGCCCGGTAGCCGAGGCGCTCAAGGAAACGCAGGGCGACCCGTTGGTTTACGGCATTGTCCTCCACAACGAGGACGCGAAGGGGGATCAGGCGGGAGAGGTCGAGCGCGTGACCGACGGGCTCGACCACGGGCTCGGGCGCGAACGAAGGGAAGAGGGCGTACAGCGCCCTGGCCAGGGACTGGTTGCGAAGCGGCCGGGAGACGGCGGCGAAACGCGGGGAGGATGCCCACTCAGGCTCGGCGGAGGTCCCCGGATCAAGGATCCCGACCGTGGGAATGCCGGAGGCGGAGAGAGTCGCGTGCAGAGACTCGGTATCGGGCGTCGGGGGCAGGCCGAGATCGAGGACGGCGAGGGACGGCACACAACGGTCCAGCCGCAAGCGTGCGGCCTCGGCGGAGGCGGCGCGCAGCACGGTGAGACCGGAGGAGCCAAAGAACGCCGCGAGGCGGTCGAGCATGACGGGATGGTCGTCGATGCAAAGCACGGGCCCGCAGGCGAGTTCGGCGGGCGGGACGAAGCGGGACGGGCCGCCGGACGCGGGTTCAAGCTGGACGGTGAAGGCGAAGGTGGAGCCGCGGCCGGGCTGGCTGCGAACCCCGATGTCGCCGCCCATGAGCGAGCAAAGCCGTTGGCAGATGACCAGGCCGAGGCCGGTGCCGCCGTATTTGCGATTGGTGGAGGAGTCCACCTGGGAGAACGGCTTGAAGAGGCGGTCGAGGCGATCGGGAGGTATGCCGATGCCGGTGTCGGTCACCGTGACTGAGACGAGGATGCGACCGGGTAGCAAGGGGGGCCGGGCGGGGTCGGCGGGCGCGATATCGACAAGCAAGTCAACGCGGCCAGCAGGGGTGAACTTGACGGCGTTGTTGACGAGATTGGAGAAAACCTGGCGCAGGCGATTGACGTCGCCGGAAACGGCCGCAGGGACAGCCGGGGCGATGAAATGAGTGAGCTCGATGCCGCGGTCGGCAGCCTGGCCGGCGAAAAGATCCAAGGTCTCCTCGACGCAGGCGGCCAGATCGAAGGGACGATGTTCGATGTCGAGCTTGCCCGACTCGACCTTGGAGAAATCGAGCAGGTCGTTGATGATGGTGAGGAGGGTCTCGCCGCTGTTGCGGATGGTGTTGACCGAGTCGCGCTGCTCGGGAGTGAGCAGACCCTCGAGCAGAAGGCTGGTCATGCCGATGACGCCGTTCATGGGCGTGCGGATCTCGTGCGACATGGAGGCGAGGAAGTCGCTCTTGGCCCTGGAGGCGTCGTCGGCCTCGGTCTTGGCGCGGCGCAGGGCCTTCTCGGTTTCCACGCGGGTGGTGATGTCGGCCCCGATGGCGATGAAGTTTTCCAGAACGCCGCGTTCGTCGCGCACGGGCTGAATTTCGAGATCCAGATGGTATTTGCGGCCGGATTTGGAGTAGGCGACGATGTCGGTCGAGATGCCTTCGCCGCGGGCGAGCGCGACCTGGATGCGGCGCACGGCGTGCGCGCTGGTCTCGGGGCCCCGGGTGAAGGAGTGGAGCTTAAGGCCGTTGACCTCGGGCATGGAGTATTCAAGGACGCGTTCGAACGAGGCGTTGATCCACTCGATGGCGCCGGCCGCAGTGATGATGAGCACGAGGTTGTCGGTGCGGCTGGCCACGAAGGCGAGCTTGCGGGCGACGGCCTGGCTGGAAAGCAGCGACTGCTCAGCCTCGCGGCGGGAGGTGACGTCCTGCAGGGTGCCGACAATGCGCGCGGGGGTGCCGGTCGCGGCCTTGGAAACCGTCTTGGCGCGCATGTAGATCCACCGCCATTGACCGCCGGCGGTGCGCACACGGTATTCGGGGTCGGTGAAGAGCAGCCCGCCGCCGAGTTGTTCGCGCATGACCTGGGTGTAGCCGGGCAGGTCGTCGGGATGGATGAGGGCCTGCCAGTCCTCAGGGGTGGAAGGCCCCAGGGCATCGGGAAGGCCGAGCAGGTTGCCCAAGCCGTTGTCGAAGTGAATCGTGCCCGCCTGGCAATCCCACTCGAAGATGCCGATCACGGTGGCGTCGAGCGCGAGGCGGAGACGTTCGTCGGAGACCTTGAGCATCGCCTCTACGCGGCGGCGCTCCTCGTTTTCGTCGCGCAGGCGGCGATTGGTGATTTCCACGGCGCCCAGTCCCGACCGGGCGGTGCGGGCGAAGTGGACGCTCAGGCCGAGCAGGCTGGTGATGCCCAAACCGGCGGCCAGCGAGATTTCAGGCAGGAAATGGCGGTTGTTTGCCAGGAAGTCCTCGGTGGGCTCCATGACGACGCGCAGACGGCGGTTTTGCAGGGTGAACACCGATTCGAGCACACGCGAACTCTCCCGCGAGGGCGGCCCGAGTTGGGTGGAGGAGTAGACGCGGTCATCGCCAAGGTAAACCGCGCACCGGTGGAAAGGCGCGAGCTTGAGCCGTCGGTCCATGACATCCATGAAACGCTGATAGGTGAACTCGGCCGCCAAAAAATGGGAGCGAATGCCGTCCCGATAAACGGGCGCGTAGATTACGAACCCGCGGCCGCGGCCGGGGATATCCAGAGTGGCGGTGGCGGCGGGAGCCCCGGATCTTCCGACGGACAAAATGGCGGCACGGCGGACGGGATCGTCGGTTTGCCGGAAAGCGATGAGGTTTTCGTTGCCGGCACGGGGGTAGTACCAGGCGGTGGCACCGTCGCGGGCGACAAGGGCGAGCGCATGGGCCCCCGGAGCTTCATCCATCCAGGTGGAGGCATCCGCTTCCCATGAGGCGAGATTGCCGCCGGTATCCCAGCGCCGGGCCATGCGCTCGAGGGACGCGGTCTGGCGCTCGAACTCGAGGTTGATGTTGCCGGCGAAGTTATTGATGGCGATCTGGGCGTTGGCCCCCAGGTAGACATCCTCGCGTTCGCGCAGTCCGGCCCAGATAACCACGGTCAAGGTGCCGCAGCCTATGATGACGGGCAACGGCAGCCAGACCGGGCCCGGGATGTGGCGACGGGCGTGCCCCGCCAAGGCGAAGGCGAGCAACGAGCCGCCGAGCCCGAGCAGACCGAGGGCGAGGACTGGGGGAAGTCCGGCGATCGCACTCCAGCTTCTGGAGCCCGGCATGCTCAAGGCGTGGCCGACCAGCGCGGCGATACCGATGGCTCCCAAAACCGAGGCGACCACGGAGACGAACGGCAAACAGGAGTCCTCGCGGCGGGAGCGGGCCAGCCACGGCAGCAGGAAGCCGAGCACGCAAAGTGCGGCGGCGACCGCGACGGGCATGGTCTCGACGGGGCCGGCCTTATCCCCGGTGATCCACGCGCCGATGGCGGCCTCGGCACTCCACCCGGTCCAGCCGACGGTCTCGCATAAAGAAAACAATCCCAGCAAAGCCGGCAGGAGCCCCAGCCAGGCCGCGCGGCGATGGCCCAACTCGACCGCGATCAGGATCGCGCCGATCATTCCCAGGCCGAGCACTCCGGGCAGTGTTTTGTAGCCAAACAGACCACCAAGCCCAAACGCATCCTGCCCCGCCAGCATGGCTGCGGCGGCGAGGGCCGCACCGCAGCCGGATAGCATTAGCCCGAGGCGCCGTAGCCATGCTCTGGCGGTGTTAGTGGGCGACGGCGTCATGGAATGCCGGCAACTTGATTTTTTCGCACGCCATGCGCAATTGCATTTACCGGCGGGCGCACGGGCCGGCAGCCGGGTTCAACGGGCCGAGTCTTCGGACGGGGAAGGCCGCGGGGATTTTTCGGAGCCGACGAGCTTGTTGAGCAGGCGGCTGGGGCCGTAGGCAAAAATCCAGGACGGATTGGCCAGCGTGCCCTGGAGCCTGACCTCGAACACGCGGGACAACGGATTGAGGACGAGGCCCACCGCACTGCCGAGGATGGAGGTGGTTTCGTCGAAGGGATAGACCTTGGCCGAGAAATCCAGCGAACCGTCGTTCAGGTGATAGTAGCCCTTAGCCTGGAGCAGCGCGCTGGGGCCGGTCACCCTGAGTTCGTCGAAGCGCACGCGGTCGCCCTCAAGCTCGAAAGGTGCGTCCACCGCCCTGAGCGAAAAACTGCCGAGGTTGATGATGGAGCCCCGCAAGGCCTCGGAAAGCGGGCCGAAGAGATTGAGCTGGCCCAGTTCGGTGCCGGTCACGACCCCGCGACCGCCGCCCTTGAAGCTGTGGAAATCCCCGTAGAGGCCCTCGGCCGAGAGGTTGAAATCGACGCGTCCCCGGTCGAGCCGCTCCTGGCGAAGGCGGGCCGCCTCGGCGACTTTGGCGGCCAAGGGCGCGGCGGTGGCAACGGGCGCGGCGGGCTGGAAACGTCCCGCGACCTGGGTGACGGCGCCGAGGTTGGCTCCGGCCAGGGTGATGTTGAAACCGAGACGACGGGCGTCGCCGGGACCTTGCAACGTGGCCTGCCCCTGGGCGCGGCCGCCGGCGAAACCGAAGGCCAGGACCGGCAATTCGATGCGGTCATCGACGAGCCTCGCCTGAAAAACGAGATCCGACAACGCGAAGTCGTGAAACGTCATGCCTCCGGCGGAGGTCAGGCCGATGTCGATGCGCTCGTTTTTGCCTTCGGGTGAGGCCGCGCTGTCCACCCGTCCGGCCAGGCGGAGTCGCGGCGGGGCGTCGAAGCGATAGGGTGCCAGCAACTCGGTCGATTCCTCCGGGAAAAGCCGCTCGATCATGGCCAGCGGCAGGCTGGAGTCGACCGAGAAATCCATGCGGCTCCAGGTATTCCGCTCCAGGTCGAGCGAACGCGAAAGCCAGCCCGAGGCCGCGTGGTCCCCGCGTCCGACCTCGAAATGGCGAATGTCGAACCATTGCGGACGCAGGAAGAGCCGGGCGCGCACGCGGTCGAACTCCACGCCCTTGACGCCCGCGCCCAAGCCGTCGGCGGCGACAAAGACCCGAGTCGCCGCAGGGTCGCCCCAGCGGCCCCCGACATCGACGTCGGCGACCGGCACCGCGCGGCTGAAATCGAAGGTCTGGAAAAAGTTGCTCCACCATTCGTGAAACCATCCGGAGATGCCCATCGGGCGCAGCCCGCCGGTGAGCAGGAAGCGGAAGTCCATGGTGCGCGTATCCATCTCATAACTGCCGTGGGCGAGACTGGCGCCCTGGCGAAGCACGAGGTTGTCGCAGAGCACCCGCTCGCCGTCGTAGAAAAACTCGGTGCCGGTCTCGTGCAGGGGCACGCCGCCGACCAGCACGAAGCCGCTGTGCAAACGGCCGGAGACGTTCACGAGTTTCCAGCCGGGAGCGAAGCGCGCGGCGGCGTGCAACGGCGCGGCCTGGGCCGGGTCCAGCAGCGTGGCGAGATCGCGACCGATCTGCGCGCCGGCAAACGCGAGGGTGGCGTCCCCCACGAAACCGTCGAGCGTCACGCCGGCCTGTCCCGCGAAGGGATCGACCGTGCCCCGCAGCCGCCAGGGGGATCGGGCGAGGCCGAGCGATAGATCCGCCCTGAAAGCGGTCTCGCCTTCCGGAGCGAGTTCGAGGGCGACAGGTCCGGCCTCGATCCCCCGCCAGCGCAGCGAATCCAGTTGCGCGTCCAGCGAACCGAGCGCCGGAGGGGCTTCGCCGCCCGCCGTGCCGCGCAGGCGGAAGGCGAGCGGTCCCGCCTCCCAGTCGGGGGCGAACCGGGCCGACGACACCGCTCCGGTGATTTCGAGCGGCAGCGGGAGCGGATCGGTCGGGCGCACGGTCGCGGCGGCGCGCACGCCGGTGAGGATGCCGGAGCGCGAGCCCGGGAGCTTGGACAAATCGACGGAAGCGGCGAGGAACTCCACCGAGGCGACCGGCTCGCCGCGCGGGGCCGGTTGCAGCCCGATTATCAGCCGGGGCGAGTCGGCGGCGGCCAGCCAGGCGTCGAGCCCGCGCACACGCCGGGCAACGTCGGTCCAGACGGCGGTCAACCTTTCGGGCGAGATCCCTTGAAGGGTGCCGGCACCGGACGCACCGGTCAGGCGCAGCCGGCCGGCGACCACGACGGGCAGCCGGCCGACGTATCCGGAGAAGTGCGACACCTCCAGGTCCCGGCCGGCGGGCCTGACGGCCAGGTCGATGCCGCCCGCGACCAGCTCGCCGGAGGCACCCGGAGAAGGGTCCGCGGACGGCAGCCGCAGGTCGAAGCCGCTGACGCGCAGTTCCCGGATGTCGAGACGCCGGAAAAGGAGGTCCCAAGGGTCGAGTTTGGCATAGACGGAGGCGGCGGTGGCCAGCGGCCCGGGCAGCGACGACGGTCCCAGGCTGACGTGCTCGACGATCACGTTGCCGGAAAAATCCATGACCGCGCGGCCAAACTCAAACCGCAGCCCCCGGGCCGCGAGCCGCTCGGTGATGGCCTGGCGCAGCGGCTCGGGGACGGACACATGGCGGGTGGACAGCAGATGCGCCTGAAACGCCAGCAGCACGACGAGCAGGAACCAACCGGTCCAGAGGACCAGTCGGGCGCCCTGGCGGGTACACCACCAGCTGACTTTCCATGCCTTGCGCAGAACCATGCTCGGGGAGATCAGGGGGCCGGGGGCGTGGCGTCCGGGGCGACGACCGCCGGCGGGCCGGGATCGCGTTCGCCGTAGGTGAGCGTCCAGAGGGCGTCGAGCACCGGCTGTTCCAGGGCAAAGACGACCCCAAACTCACGGGAGCCGGCGAGCTGGGCGCCGCCGCCGGAGCGTTCGGCGATTTGCAACGAGGTGACGCCGGTCTGGGGCGCGCCTGCGGAGCCGCCCAGGACGAGGGTGGCCTCGAGCGTGTATTTCCAAGGGGCGGGCTTGCCGTCCACCAAGGTGGTCTCGGTGAAGCCGTCGTTCACGAACTGCTTGGCGCGCAGCGTGGCCACGCCGGCGAGCAACGCGGTCAACGCGGCGCGGCGCGGGGCCGTCTCGGCGGCGAGGACGTCGGCCCAGGACTGGCCGTCGGGACGGCGCAGGGAGAGCAGCGGTTTTTCGGGCGCGTCGTTGGCGACGAGGGAGAGGCCGGTGATCTGCGCGCCCTCGGGGAGGGTGCGCAGGACCCTCTCGCGGTAGAACAAGGCGGCGACCGTCAGGTCGTTGAGGGTGTCGGGGGCGACCGCGTAAATGAAGGACTGGCCGGTGACGCGGGCCTGCACGGTGCCGCCCTCGGCGCCGCCCACGCCGAGTTGCAGGGTGATCTTGCCGGGGCCGCCGCCGGCAGGACCGCCCGGAGCGGAGGCAAACGACAGGGTGATCTCGCGCTGGGGGAGGTTGAAGCCGTAGTTCTCGACCTCGGCGGCGGAGGGGGCGTCGCGCAAGAAGGCGGATTCGCCGGGAGCGTGGGGGGTGGCGGTGAGGAGGGAGAGTCGCTGCAGAAGGGTCTCGACGAGCTTGGTGTCGGCGGGGATGGCGGGGGCGGCACCGGAACGGACGATCAGCCAGTTGGTGGTGTCGCCTCGGGTCAGGTTGAGAGGCTCGGCCTGACCGGGCGCAATCAAGGTGATCGCGGTGACGGAGGCGGTGTCGAAATCGAGCACGCGGGTGTCGCGGAGGGTTTCCTGCGCGCGGCGCAGGGTGTCGATGAGACCGTCCGGGATCGCGGTGACAAAGACCTGGGGGCGGTCCTCCATGCGGGCGTAGTAGGCGGTGGACGGGCTGTCGGATTCTTTTGGCGCGGAGGGTGCGGCGGGGAAAGGGCGGCCGATCAGGAGGGTCTCGCGGCGGCCGTTGCCCTCGATGGTCACGCGCAGGTCGGGCTTGTCGAGGCCGGTGTCGGCGCTGGAGGCGTCGGCCAGAAAACGCTGGGTGCGCAGGCGATTGAGGCCGGCGACGGCGACCTCGGCCGGGGCCTTGCCGGCGCGGGTGACGATGGGGGCCTCGAAGGACCAGCGGGCGCCGTCGCGACGCAGGCGCACGCGAGGGGCGGGCGCGGCGTTTTGCAGGCCGAGGGAACGCACCTCAAAGACGGGGATGGTGAAAAGCGTGTCGGTCCTCAGGTCGTCCAGGCTCACGACAAGGCTCTCGGCAAGGCTGCGACCGACGACATGGACGGTGCGGCCGTCGGGCGAGAGCACGTAGAGGCGGTTGCCGACCTTGGTGACGTCGCCGACGGCGAGGCGAGTGACGATGTCGGGCGCGCCGGGCTTGGCGGCCGGGCGGGTGAAGGCCAGGGTGAGGCGGGCCGGGGCGAGGCCGTAATCGGCCAGGGACCGGCCGCTCTTTTCGAGGCCATCGACCGGGAAGGAAGTCTCGGACTCCAGAAACTCCAGCTCGTGGATGATGCGGCGCACGGCAAAATCGTTGGCCGGCCAGTTGATGGGGGACTTGAGCTCCCAGGGCGCGGTTTCGGAAGCGCGTTCGAGACGGATCTTGCGGTCGTTGCCGGAGACGGAAATTTCCAGCGAGTTGAGACGGATGGCTTCGTTGGCCAGGAGGCGTTTGCTGAGGCGGGCGATCTCGCGTTCGGCCTGCCATTCGCGGCGGGCGTAGATGATGACGGCCAGGAGCGCGACGTTCAGGAGAAGCAGGACAAGCGTGACTTTGGTGCGCATGAGGGAGGCTGCGGAAAAGGGTTAGTTGCGGCGGTTCCAGTAAACGAGCAGGCCGACGAGCGCGGCGAGACCGGGCAGGACGAAGAGCAGGCAGAAACGGAGCCGCTGGAGCTGCCCCTGGCTGAGGGCGAGTTGGAACGAGGAGACGGGGCGGACGGGAACGTTGAGGTCGATGTCGCGGTCGGCCGTCCAGTTAACGGCCGCCATGAAGAAGGAGAGGTTGCCGATGACGCCGAGGCGGCCGTTGGCGATCCAGTCGGCGCTGCCGTAGGTGACGAGACGCCCGCCGGGCACCGTGAACGGAAGATTGTTGCGGGCGGTGCGGCGCTCGGAGGCCGTCACCACGGTCACACGGCCGGGCAGGTCCACTCCCGGGGCAAAAACCGGGGTGGAGCGGTCGCGGTAATTGCGTTCGCCCCAGGCCTGCTCGGTGGTGGCCACGAGCGGCGTAACGACGAGGTTGGTGTCGAGGGTGCGTCCCGGATCGGGCCGCACCGAGCGGGAGAGGCCGAAGCGCAGCGGGATCTTGTAGTTGAGAAGGGAACCGGTGAGCGGGTGCTCGGCCAGGGCGGGCAGGATGAGGTCTCCGGTCTCGCTCTGCCCGGTGGCTCCGGTGTCGTAGACGAGCACGTCGTCCACCAGCACGCCCCAGTCGTAGAAAAGATCGTCCAGCCCGACCGGATAACCCGGGGCGATCAACGCAAGCACCCGGCCGGCGCGGTTGGAGAGGTATTGGCGCAGCAACTCCTCCTCGAGGGCGTCGAAACGGCCCTGGGGGCCGGCGATCACGATCACCGCGGCGTCGTCGGGTATCTTGCGGGCCTGGGCGAGGTCGATGAAATCGACCGCGAAGTTGCGGGCATTGAGCTCGGCATTCAGGGAGGAAAGCCCGCGCTCGGGACTCACGTCGGACAGCTCCATCTCGCCGTGGCCGGTGAGGAAATAGATTTTTTTCTTAACCGGGCTGGAGACGTCGAGAATGGCCGCCGTAAGGGCCTTTTCACCGAGGAAGGCCTTTTTACGCTGGTTCTCGACCTGGTAAAGTTCCTCCAGCCCCACGACGCGGCGGCGGTCTCCGCAGAGGACCAGCACGGTGTTGGGCTGCTCGATGCCGAGGGCTTCGGCGTCGCGGCGGCGCTGGAAGACATCGAGGAACTCCGCAGTGACGCGGCCCCGGGGGTTGCCGGCGGTGGCGAAGCCGTATTCACGGAGGAGTCCGCCCACGTCGCGGTAGGCCTGGGCGACCTGCTCGTTGTCGCTGTCCTCGGTGAGCGTGACGACGACGCGCACGGGCTCGGACAGATTTTTCAGGTAGGCGAGAGTCTCGGGGGAGAGCGAGTGGCTGCGGTTTTCGGTGAGGTCGAAGCGCCAGGCGTAGTGGACCGCGAGGTAGTTGAGCCCGGCGAAGAACGCGACAAACAGAACGGCCTGGGCGAGAAGATTGAGGGTGCGGACCCAGCGGACCTTGAGAAAAGAAGGGGACTTGGCCATGGTCAGCTATGGATGAGTTTGGCCTCGACGCCGAGGATGCTGAATATGAGCGCGAGCACGGTGCCGCTCACATAGAAGAGCAGCTGGCGCGTATCCACGACGCCGCGCGTGAAATCCTCCAGGTGGCGGAAGACCATCGTGTAATCGACGGCGGCCCGCAGCGGCTGCATCGTCTCCAGGTTGAGCACCTCCAGCGTCCCCACGAATCGCACGCCGATGATCGCGGCGAACAGCAGGGTGAACGCGAGGATGCCGGCCACCGCCTGGTTGCGCGAAAGCGAGCTGGCGAACACGCCGAGCGCGACGTACAGCAGGCCGGAAACCGCGATGAAGAGGTAGCCGCCGAGCAGCGGCCCGAGATCAAGGAACCGCGCGTCGCCGGCGAACGAATGGAGGATGTGGAAAAACCCGCCGGTCGAAGCCCAGAGCATGACGTAGAGAAAGTAGGCGGCGAAGTATTTGCCCAGCACGACCTCGGTGGTCGACACGGGGGCGGTCAGCAGCGTCTCCAGGGTGCCCAGGCGGCGTTCCTCGGCGAGGCACTTCATGGTGAGCAGCGGCACCATGAAAAACACGGGCAGCCAGAAAAGTTGGAAAAACACGGCGGCGGGCGAGGTCTCCTGGGCGGAGGCGCTGTAATTCTCCAGCACGCCGGAGAAAACGAATCCCATCACCGCGAGGAAGAGCACGGCGGCGATGTAGGTGCTGGAGCTGACCAGCAACATGCGGATCTCGTGGCCGAGGATGGTCGTGAAGTGTTTCATGGGAACGGGCGGTTATTGCGACTTCGCGGCGCCGGAGGGTTTGTCGAGGGTTTCCCACCCGCGCTTGGTGGCGACGAGGAAGACATCCTCCAGGGAAGGCTGGACGCGGCGGAGGGCACGCACGCGAAAACGCGGGTCGGCGGACAGGGCGCGAAGGAGCGGTTCGCCGAGATCGTCGTCACGCGAACTGGTGAGCGTGAGCCGGCGGAACCCCGTGGCGTCGGGTTCACCGGTCTCGGCGAGTGCCAGGGAGGGCTCCACTGCGGACAACGCCGACGGAAGCGCGGCGTCGATGTCGCCCGCGAGCTCCAGGTCGTAACGGGACTGACCGAAAACCTCCCGGCGCAGGTCGGCGGGCGTGCCGGTGGCCACGACCCGGCCTTGATTGACGATGAGCACGCGGTCGCAGGTCTTCTCGATCTCGGGCAGGATGTGCGAAGAGATCAGGACGGTCATCCGTCCGCGCAGACTGGCGATGAGGTCGCGGACGATAAGAATCTGGTGAGGATCGAGACCGATGGTGGGCTCATCCATGATGATGACGGGGGGCTCCGCCAGGATGGCCTCGGCGATGCCGACACGCGGGCGGAACCCCTTGGAGAGCTTGCCGAAGATGCGATGGCGGACGCGGGTGAGGTCGCAGAGCTCCAGGACCTCGTCGATGCGTGGGCCGAGCTTGCGCCGAGGGATCTCCTTGAGGCGGCCGCGATAATGGAGGTATTCGGAGACGCGCATGTCATCGGGCAGCGGATTGTTTTCCGGCATGTAGCCGATGAGTTTTTTGATCTCGTCGGAGCGCGAGGCGACGGGCACGCCGCACACGTTGACCTCGCCGGCCGTGGCGGGGAGGTAGCCGGTGAGGATGCGCATGGTGGTGGACTTGCCGGCGCCGTTGGGGCCGAGAAACCCGAGGATCTCGCCGCGGGCCACGGTAAAACTTATCCTGCTGACGGCGGTGTGCCCGGAGTAGGACTTCACAAGATCGCGGACTTCGATGGCTGGGGGTTCGGCGGACATGGATTACGAGAGAAGGGACAACATGCACGGTTGCCGCGTACAATGAAAGCCTGCGATGGCGGGAGTTCCCCCGGGCCACCCGAGCGAGCCGGCCAAGCCGGTCGGGAAAAGGCGGGACCGCATCCACGGGTTGAAGTCATGGGGTTTGTTCGGGGTGATTCAACGCGTCCGCTCCGCCTTGACGCCGAGGACGCCTTGCAGGAGGCCGATGGCACAACGGGGGTGCGCTTCGGGTGGTTTTTACCCGCGCGGCATCGGGAACACTTCGGAATTTGGGTTGGTAAATCGATGTCGCCCCCGTTTTCTCGGGGAAACCTTTGCGGCACACGCGAGTCCCAGTCCTCCAATTCATCCGTGCAGTCTTCCTGCTTCGCAGAAAAAATCTCCTTGTTGCGCGACAGGAGCCTGTGTCGTGGTTTATAAGCTACTCATCTTTTGCCCAACCCAATGATAACCGGTCCCACCTGGTCTCAAAAACTCCGCGACGAAATCGGCAAGGCCGTCATCGGCCAGGACGCGGTCGTCGAGCGCCTGCTCGTCGCCCTGCTGGCCAACGGCCACGTCCTCCTCGAAGGCATGCCCGGCCTTGCCAAGACGCTCCTCATCAAGTCCCTCGGCACCGCCCTCGGCGTGCAATTCGAGCGCATACAATTCACCCCCGATCTCCTGCCCAGCGACGTGGTCGGCACCATGGTGTTCTCGCCCAAGGACGGAGCCTTCACCCCGCACCGCGGACCCATTTTCGCAAACCTCGTGCTGGCCGACGAAATCAACCGCGCCCCCGCCAAGGTCCAATCCGCCCTGCTCGAGGCGATGCAGGAGCGGCAGGTCACCATCGGCGGCGAAACGCATCCCCTGCCCCGGCCCTTCTTTGTGATGGCCACCCAAAACCCCGTGGAACAGGAGGGCACCTACCCGTTGCCCGAGGCGCAGACGGATCGCTTCCTGTTCAAATTGCTCGTCGCATACCCTTCGCTCGACGAGGAGGCCGCGATGATGCAGCGCTGGGGCCAGGTGACCAAGCAGCCCGCGCTCTCCGCCGTGGCCAACGGCGACGAACTCCTCGAACTGCGCGCCGAGGTGGACAAAGTCCATCTCTCCCCCGCCCTTCAGGGCTACATCCTCGCGCTCGTGCGCGCCACCCGCGACCTGGCGGCCCCTGCCGGCGGCGGGAAACGCTACCTGAGCTTCGGGGCGTCTCCCCGCGCCTCCCTCGCGCTCTACCAGGCGGCCCGGGCGCTGGCGTGGTTGCGCGGTCTCGACTATGTGAGCCCGGGCCTCGTGCAGGAAATCGCGCCCGACGTGCTCCGCCACCGCGTCGGCCTGACCTACGAGGCCGAGGCCGAGGAGATCACCGCCGACCATCTCATCGCCGAGGTCATCAAGAAGACTTCCGTCCCCGCGACCTGAAAGCCCCGGCCCGCGCGCCATCCGTGTCCTCCGTGGTCAACACTCCCGACTCCGTCGCCTCACCGCTCGCGCTACTGCGCCGCCTGGAGTGGCGCGTGCGCCACGCGGTCGAAAACGTCCTCAGCGGCGAATACCGCTCGGCCTTCCGCGGTCGAGGCATGGAGTTCGACCAAGTCGTGCGATACACGTTCGGCGACGACGTCCGCGACATCGACTGGAACGTCACCGCCCGCCTCGGCGAGCCCTACCGCAAAAAGTTCGTCGAGGAGCGCGAAGTCACCGTGATGATCGTCTTCGAGGACACGCCCGGCCTCCAGTTCGGTTCCGGCGCGCAGTCCAAGCGCGAGGCCCTGCTCGAACTCGCCGGCCTCGTGATGCTGCTCGGCGCGGTCAACCGCGACCGCGTGGGCCTCCTTCATGTGAAGCCCGACGGCTACACCTTGCGCGAACCGGTGCGCGGCCGCGGCCCCATCCTGCACGCCGCCGCTTCGCTCCTCGGCTCCCCCGCGCCCGCCCTCGGCGCCCCCTCCCCCGCCATCCCGTGGCGCCTGCTCTCACGCGCCGCGCCCAAACACAGCGTGCTCGTCTGGCTGGGCGATTTCGCGCCTCGTCCCGAGCCCGACGGCTGGGCGGTCGTGCGCCGTCGTTACCAGCCGATGGGCTTTCGCGTGGACGACCCTTGGGAACGCGCCTTGCCCGCCGGCGACGTGTTGACAGCCTACGATCCGGTCGCGGGCCGCCTGGTCACGTTGGAAAACTCCGCCGCCGAGCGCGCCGCCCACGCCCGCTGGCGCGATGAGCGCGAGACCGCCTGGCGCGCGCTCTTCCCCGACAGACTCACCCGCCTCGTCGTCGGCGCCGACGAGGACCGCCTCGACGCCCTCGTGCGGTTTTTTCAAGCCCGCCAAGCCCGCCGGTGAACAACCTCGTCCTCCACTCGCCCTTCTGGCTCCTCGCCCTCCTCCTCGTCCCGGCGGTGGTGTGGCTGCGCGGGCGACGCCCCGTGCCCGTGCTGCTGGTGCCGTTCGCGGCGGCGTGGCACCGGCGCTCGACCGTCAGCCCCTCGCGCTGGCCCGCCGGCCTCACCATGCTGGGACTGGTGCTGTTGATTCTCGCCCTCGCCCGTCCGCAGCGCGTCGAGGACAAACGCGAGATCCGCAGCCAAGGCTACGACATCATGCTGGCCATCGACCTCTCCGGCTCGATGCTCGCCGAGGACTACGAAAAAAACGGCGAACGTCTCAACCGCCTTCAGGCCATCAAGCCGGTCATCCAGGCCTTCATCACCCAGCGCCCGGGCGACCGCATCGGCGTCGTGGTGTTTTCCGGCCGCGCCTACACGCTCGCGCCGCTGACCTTTGACCACGACTGGCTGGCCCGCCAGATCGAACGTCTCAAGATCGGTTTGATCGAGGACGGCACCGCCATCGGCGACGGGCTCGGCCTGGCGCTCACCCGACTCGAACAGGCCGCGCGCGAACAGGGCGGACGCCGCCAGGGCGCGTTTGCCGTGCTCCTAACCGACGGCTCCAACAACCGCGGCGCGCTCACGCCGCTGCAGGCCGCCGGCGTCGCCAAGGGGCGCGGCATCCCCGTCTACACCATCGGCGCGGGGCGCGACGGACTGGTGCCGTTCCCCGTGTTCGACCAGGCGGGCAACAAAATCGGCTACCGCCGGGTCGCCTCCGACCTCGACCAGAGCACGCTCATCGAGATATCCAATCTCACCGGCGGTCACGCCTACCGGGCCGACGACGCGAAGGCCATCGAATCGGCGTTCAAGGCCATCGATCAGGCGCGGAAAATCGAATTCCAGGCCAAGAGCTACCTGCTCACCACCGAGTTGTTCGCATGGTTCGCCGCGCCCGGCCTCGCCGCGCTGCTTCTCGCGGCGGTGTTCTCGTCCGCCTTAACCCTCCGCACGTCGCCCGCCGGTTCCCGTCGGGCGGTTTCATCATGAACTTCCACTGGCCCCACGCCTTCTGGCTGTTGCTCATACCGCTCGCGTTGCTCGCGCGCGACCTGCTTCGGCGTCGCGCCGTCGCCTCCGACACGTACCCGAAAATCACCCGTGCCGAGGCCAAGCATTCATCATTGGTCCTGGGTCGTTCGGCGTTCACCGGCGGCGGCGCTCCGAGGATGCGCATTTTATTTTATCTCGGTCTCGCCGCCGCGACGGCCGCACTCGCCCGCCCGCAATGGGGCCGCCTGGAGGAACCGGTCTTCGACCAGGCCCGCGAGATCATCATCGCCCTCGATCTCTCCCGCAGCATGCTTACGCCGGACGTGAAGCCCGACCGGCTTGAGCGCGCGCGGCTGCTCATCACCAGCCTGCTCGAACGTCTCAAAGGCGAGCGCGTGGGCCTGATCGTGTTCTCCGGCACGGCGTTCCTGCAAAGTCCGCTCAGCTCCGACTACGAGATTCTCCGCGAGTTTCTACCGGTGCTGAATCCCGACTACCTGCCCGAGGGCGGCACCAACTACGACGCGTTGCTTGAAACCACGCTCGCCGCCTTCGGCGCCTCCGGCGCGTCCGACCGTTTCCTGATCGTGCTCAGCGATGGTGAAGCCCAGGACGACGCCTGGCGCAAACACCTCGGCGATCTCAAGGCCAAGGGCATCCGCGTCCTCGGGCTCGGCGTCGGCACCGACGCCGGCGCGATGATACCCGACGGCTCCGGCGGCTTCGTGAAGGACGAGCGCGGCGCGGTCGTGCTGTCCCGCCTCACCGGCGCCACCCTGCGCGAACTCGCCGACCGCACCGACGGCGCCTACTCCGACGCCAGCGCCTGGGTCGATCTCGCCCAACTGGTCCAAACCACCGTCGAACAGGGCCGTCGCGGCGAATTCAAGGAGACCAGCCGGCAGCGACTCGCCGAGCGCTTCCAATGGCCGCTCGCCGCCGCCCTCGCCTGCCTCCTGCTCAGCTTCTGGCGCGAGTTCCCGGTGCGCCCCAAACCCCGCGACATCCCGCTTACGCTCGCGTCCGTCGCCAAGACCGTTGCGCCTGCCTTGCTTCTCCTGGTCGCGTTGCTTCCGTCGCCCGCCTCCGCCGCGGAACCCGCCGCGCAGCCCTCGGCGTTGTCCGCGCCCGTCACCCAGGTGGTCGGCCGCCTGGCCGCCGCCGACTCCGCCGGAGCCCGCGACTACGCCGATCTGGCCCGCGCCACCGTGACTTTCGGCGAACGCGCGCGCGCCTCCTCCCAACCCGTGCCCGAGGGCGCCGTGCGCGACGCCTTGGCCGCCGTCGATGCCGGCGCCCCGCTCGATCCCAAGGCCGCCGACTGGCCCGCCTTGCGCGAGCAACTCGAAGCTCTTCTGCCCAAAAAAGATCCCCCCCAGTCCAAACCGGACTCCTCCAAGCCCGATGAAAAAAAACCGGAGCAGAACAAACAGGATCAATCCCCGAAGCAAAACCAACCCGGCCAAAAGGGAGACGGTTCCCAGCAGCCAAAGCAGGACTCCGACGACAAATCCCAGTCCGATCCCTCCAAGTCCGATGATCAGAAATCCGGCGGCGGCCAGTCCTCCGATTCCAAGCCGCCCGACTCGGGAACCGACAAAAAAACCGATGCACCCGGACAATCCGCCTTTGGCGACATGAAGAACGATCCCGCCAAGCCGCCGCGTCCCGAAAAACCGGCGGGCGACGGTTCGCCTGCGGACGCCCCCCGCCCGCCTGCGGGAGAGATGCAGCAGGTCGGCGGCACGCCGACCGAGGCCTCCAAAGACCCCGCCCGCCAGGACCCCAACCTCGCCATCCCTCTTCAGAAGCTCGACCAGGTCAAACAGGGCGACTCGCCCGCCCGCCTCTTTCAACTCCTCCAAGGCCCGCCCTCTGACAAACCCGCCCCCAAGGGCAAAGACTGGTGAACTCCCCAATCTCAGCTTCTTCCGTGCATCCCGCGTGTTTCGCGGGCGTGGTCTCCGGGCCGCGCCGCATCATTCCCCCAGTGTCCTCCGTGGTGAAACTCCTCCTCCCTCTCCTCGCCTTCTTCGCCGCCGCCGTCCACGCCCAGACCGTGCGCTGGGAGCCCGGCTCCGGCACCCTCGCGTTTAACCAACTCAGCGAGCTGAGCCTCGTGTTCGAGCAATGCGAGCCCGCCGACACGGTCTCGTTGCCGTCCGTGCCGGGCCTCCAGTTTGCCCCCGGCCAGCCCGGCCGTTCCGAAAGCACTTCCTACACCGTGGTCAACTTCAAGGCCACGTCGGCCAAGACCGTCACGCTCACCTACCGCGTGCGCCCGTCCGAGCGTCGCACGATCCGCATCCCCGCCTTCACCGTCGAGACCGACAAGGGCCGCCAACCGGTCGCCTCCGCGTCCTTCGAAGTCGCTGACGCCACCGTCGGCCAGACGAGCCTCTCGCTCGACTCCATCGTCCAATCGCGCTTCACCCTCCCCTCCGCCCAGGTCTGGGCCGGCGAGGTGTTCCCCCTCACCTACTCGCTCAACGTCACCCGCCGCTATTTTTACCAGCTAGGCAGTGACCTCGAGTGGAACCCCGCCCCGCTCAGCGTGGAAAACTGGGGCAAGCCCGAGCCCGTCGAGGCCATGGTCAACGGCGACCAGCGCCTCTCCATCGTCTACAAGACGCGCGCCTACGCCAAGTCGCCGGGCGTCGTCCCGCTCAACCCGGCCACCCAACTGGTCAACCTCACCACGGGCGCATCCTCCGGCTTCGGCCTGTTCACGCGGCAAAACCTCGAGCAGTTCTCCGTCACCAGCCAGCCCGCCAGCCTGACCGTTCGTCCGCTCCCCTCGCCCGCTCCCGCCGGCTTCTCCGGGGCCGTCGGCAAGTTCACCCTCGACTCCAAGATCGTGCCCGCCTCCGCCGCCGTGGGCGAACCGGTCACCTGGACCCTCACCCTCGCGGGCACCGGCAACTGGCCCGACCTCGGCGGACTCCCCCCGCGCTCCGTCTCGAAGGATTTCCGCGTGGTCCAGCCCCAGGCCAAACGCGCCAACAAGGACGACGCCCTCTTCGACGCCTCCCTCACCGAGGACATCGTGCTCATCCCCACCAAGCCCGGGAGTTACACGCTCGGCCCCGTGACCTTCTCGGTCTTCAACCCCGCCACCGGTGCCTACGAGTCGCTGACCACCCCTCCGACGACCATCGCCGTCGCCGCAGCCGCCTCGCAACCGGCCGCCCCCGCGACACCCGCCGGCACACCCGCTCCTTCCACCGTCGCCGCTACTCCAGCCCCTCCTCCCTTAAGCCCGACGGCCCCGACCGCCGCCATCCCCCGCGACCCGTTGCCACCCGCCGGCGGCGCCATCTCTCCCACCTCGCAACCGCTTTTACTGTTCGCCTCGCTGGCCTCGCTGCTGCTCCCGCTGGGCATCTGGATCATGCTCGCCCTCCGCCGCGCCCGCATGACCGACCCCAACCGGCCGCTGCGCGAAGCCCGCGAGCGACTGGCCGAGACCTTGCGAGAACTCGCCGCCAACCCTTCCGAAGTCCGCCTCATCCGTAGCTGGCAACGCGACACCGCGACCCTCTGGCGCCTCCCCGTGGCCGTGCCGACCAGCGACGATTTCGGCACCGGCGAATGGTCCGCCCTCTGGGCCGACGCCGACCGCGCCCTCTACGGCACCGTCGCGCTGCCCGCCGATTGGCCGGACCGCGCCCGCCGCGCCCTCGCCGCGCACCCCGCCCCGGCCTTCTCCGCTTTCCAACTTTTTCTTCCGCGCAACCTGCTTCCGTTGCTCCTCGTGTTGACGTCACTGGCGTCCGCCGCGCCCGCCGTCGCCGCCGAAACCGACGCCCGCAGCGCCTACGACAGGGGCGATTTCACCGCCGCCGCCTCCTCCTGGACCGCCGCGCTCAAAACCGCTCCCACCGACTGGACCACCCGCCACAACCTCGCCCTCGCGTTGACCCAGCAAAACCGCCCCGGCGAAGCCGCCGGCCATGCCCTCTCCGCCTTCGTGCAACAACCGCAAAATGAGTCGGTCCGCTGGCACCTCGCCTACACTTGGAAAGCCGCCGGCGTCACGCCCGTTGCGCTCGCACCGTTCCTGACCGCAACCCCGGCCGCCGCCCTCGCCCGCCTGGCGTCCCCCACCCGCTGGCAGGCCGCCTTGGTCCTCTCGGCCTGGCTGGCCGCCGTTGGCACCACCCTGTGGATTTACGGCGCCTATCATCAACAGCCCCGCCCTTGGCGGGTCCGCAGCCTCCTCGCGGTCTCCGTGCTGCTGGCCGGGTCTGCGGCCGTGAGCCTCAAAACCTACGGACCCCTGGCCGACGCCCGCGCCGTCGTGGTCGTGACGCCCACCACGCTGCGCTCGATCCCGACCGATTTGGATACACCGCAAAAGGCATCACCCCTGGCCCTCGGCGTGGTGGCGACGACCGACAAACCCCTCCTCGGGTGGCGCCGCTTGGTTTTCCCCGACGGGCAGACCGGCTGGGTCCGCGCCGAGACGCTGGTGCCCCTCTGGCGGTCGCCCTGACCCGGACGACATCCCCTCCTCACGAAACGCCATCCGCTTTTTCATGCAGTCTATGCGCCGATCAATTGATTGGTCCGGAGCGGCTTTAAAAAAGCAAACACCGGAACGTCGCAAGAAGACCAATGGTTGCGCGAATAAAGGCTATCGGACGAAACGGCTCCGCCGTTCCGCTACGGATTCCCAACGTGGCTAAATCGCGGAGCGATTTCGTTCTGGAGACATTTTATTCCGCAGGCACAAAACCCGGTCGGATCGGCCCGTCTCGTAAAACCCGCCGGCCTTCCGCCGTCCGCCCGCCTCACCTCCGGCTGCGGAATTCCGTCCACGCAAAGGGGCCTCACCATATCTACCGCAGCGGGGAAACAATGATCGACCGGAGGCTGGTTTTCACCGACACACCCGCATGCCCGTTTACCTGACGCCGCCCGCCAACATGGAGTCGCTTGGCTCCATGTTGGCCCGGTTCGGCGGCTCACTCCCCGCTGCAAAGGCCGCAGTTCACAATTGGGTCCGTCTGCCCGGCGGGCGCGTGTATGGCGCCGGCAACGTGCTCGCCCCCGATGGCTCGGCCGTCGCTGCGGATATCTCGAACGATTTCGGCAGTCCGCCCGGACACCACTGGCTGCAGACGTATGCGTATATCCGCGAGCCCCGGCCGCTCGCCGGAGTCACGGCGGTGGCGGCGGTCAACCTCGGCTCGCGTTACGCCCACTGGTTGCTGGAGGAATTGCCGCGACTGCTGGCGCTGCCGCCGGATGCGGCCGATACCATCATCGCGCACACCGGGACCCCGTTTGCTCGCGAGGCGTTTGAGTCTGGTCGATTTCCCGGGCGCGTGATCGCGGCCACGCGCCACGGACACCACGCCTGCGAGCAGTTGCTCATACCCGTCGGCTTCGGAGCACCCGGAGCGTTGACGGCGCGGGAATTGGGGCTGATCGGGGCCTTTGCCGCGCCGCTCATGAAGAACAAGACCGTCTGCGGCGATGAACGCCTTTACCTCACGCGCCGACACGCGGGCCGGCGGCGAGTCGCCAACGACGGCGAGCTTGAGTCGCTGCTGGCGACTCGCGGATTTAAAGCCGTCGCCCTGGAGCGGCTCTCGTGGCGGGACCAACTCGCGCTGTTCGCCGGCGCCCGCGAGATCGTCGCGCCGCACGGCGCCGGCCTGGCCAACCTGGTGTTTTGCCGGCCGGGTACGCGTGTCCTGGAACTATTCCATCCCGGGTATCAGAATCTATGTTACGAGCGGTTGGCCCGCCTTAAGGCTCTGGAGTATCAAGCTATCGTTCCGACGACGTCGGCCGAACGGGTCCTTGACCCGCGTGCTGGCCGGTTGGACATCGTGGCCGACTTGGTGGCGGTGCGCGCGGCGCTGGGGTGAACGGATTCCACCAGGCCGAGTCCATGCGCGGGTGACGTCCGCCACCCTCTCTGCGCTGGACTCCTGAGGACACACCGCCTCGCTGAGCCCCCCTGGCGCCGAGCCGCTTTATAATCCTGACACGCCCTGCCCGTCGGTCCAACGATCTTCGAGTATAGCAACTCACGTTTCATTTCATTCCGGGGTCCAGGAGCGACTCGATGCACTCGGCGTGCTGGCGTCCGACGTGGAAGAACGCTTTGTGCGCGGCTCGGGGCCGGGCGGTCAAAAAATCAACAAAACCAGTTCGACCGTCTGCCTGAAACACCGTCCTACCGGCGTCGAGGTTCGCTGCCAGCGAGAACGTTCACAGGCGGCCAACCGCGAGACCGCATGGGCCGACCTCTGCGACAAGCTGGAGCTTCGGTTGCGCGCGGCCGAACACGCGCGCCTGCAAGCGTTGGCCAAGCAAAAGCGCAAGCAGCGCCCGCGCAGTGCACGGCAAAAGGCTATTTCAGTCGCCGGCAAGCGACACCGCGCCGAGATCAAGGAAGGCCGCCGCCGGACTGCAACGTGATCGGCATCGGGCCTGAGTCGGGCGGACGCCACCCATGGGGTGTTTCAGATGATTAGGGTCGGTTTCTATCCGGTGGGAGTGAGCATAAGCCCAAGGCCTCGGTGAACGACGCCGGACGCGGGTGGGTGTCAATTCGCGTGAGAAACGACCCGGTTCTCAACCTGCAGATCGCCGCGTTTCGGCATCGCCGCTTGTGCGCCGGGGCGGGTGACTTGGAGCGAGGCGGCGAGGATCGCGCGGGCGGCCGCCGCGTCGAGCGACAAGCCTTCCGCCAAACCCACCGCGAGCCAGCCGGTGAAACAATCACCCGCGCCCACCGTATCCACCGCCCGCACCTTGGGCGCGGGCAGGCGGCGCTGCCCGTGCGCGTCGGCCAGCAGCACGCCCTTCGCCCCGAGGGTGACGACCACCTGGCGGGAACCGAGGGCGAGCAGGCGGGCGGCGGCGCGGGCCGGTTCGGTTTCGCCGGTGAGGATTGTGGCTTCGTGCTCGTTGGGCGTGAGGGTGTGGACTTTTTTCAACAACGCGGCGGGCAGTTTGCGGGCCGGGGCGGGGTTGAGCAGAAACGGGATGCCGTGGGCGGCGGCGAACTCGGCGGCGTGGCGCACGGTGGCCAGCGGGGTTTCGAGTTGGGCGACGATCACGGCGGCGCGGGCGAGTTTTGGGGCGGCCGCGTCGAGGTCGGCGGGGGTGAGCGCGTCGTTGGCCGAGCGGGCGACCACAATCTGGTTTTGCCGGTCACGGCCACCGAGCAGAATCAAGGCGACGCCGCTGGGCTGGCCGGGTTTGAGGCAAAAAGCCGAGACGTCGATGCCCTCGGCCTTGAGACCGGCGTGGGCGGCGCGGCCAAAGTCGTCGTCGCCGCGCGCGCCGACAAAGAGCACGCGGGCGCCGGCGCGGGCGGCGGCCACGGCCTGGTTGGCCCCCTTGCCCCCGGCGTGGCGCTGAAACTCGCCGCCGAGCAGAGTCTCACCCGGCTTGGGCAGGCGCGGCGTGGTGACTACGAGATCGGTGTTGCTGCTGCCGATGACGGCGATGAGCGGGGCGGGCATGGCGGGCGTTAGTTTTAGCCGCGCATCTGGTGCACGATCTCCAGGCTGCGGCGGGCGCATTCGCTTATGGCGATCGGGTCGTAGCCGACGAGGGCGGATTTGAGGGTGTCGTTGAGGCGGCCGGTCCAGTGCGCGGGGGCGCGTTTGGCTCCGCAAATCACGCCGACCACCGAGCCGACCGTCGCGCCGTTGCAGTCGGTATCCCACCCGCCCATCACCGCCAGCGTGATGCCGCGGTGAAAGTCGCCGCCAGAGAGCAGCAACGCCACCACGCAGAGCGCGGCATTGTTGTTGGTGTGAACAAAATGGTAGTGCCCGAGCAACGCGTGCAGCTCGGTGAACACGGCCTCGAAATGCTCGAACCGGTTGCCGTGTTTTTCGCAGATTGCGATGGTTTGGCGAAGTTCGGCGTGCAGGCGAGAGGTGGCGGGGATCTCGGCCAGCGCGGCCTCGATGATCTCGAGCACGTCGTCGGTGGCGAAGGCGGCGGCGATCATGGCCGCGCAAAACATCGCGCCGTAGATGCCGTTTTTCACGTGGCTGATGCGGGCGTCGCGCCAGGCAAACTCTGCCGCCAGCTCGGGGTCACCGGGCGCGGCGTAACCGTAGGAATCGACGCGGATCTGCGCGCCGATCCATTCGCGGTAGGGGTTGAGGTGATGAACGAACCAGTGCCAGTCGGCGGTCTCGTCGAGCTCGGGGTGGACGGCGGGATTGCGGAAGGCGTCGCCACGGATGACGAAGTTGCGGTAGGCCTGAGTCTCGGCCGTGCAGAACCGCCGATAGCCCTGGCAAAGCCAATGCCCCACCACGTCGGCGGAACGGAAAGCGCGGCCGTGTTGCTGGAGAATTTGCTGACCCAAAACCGTGTAACGGATGTCGTCATCGGACTCCATGAAGTGGATGTTTTCGCGCACCGAGTGGGCACCCCAGAGTAGGCTGCCAGTCTCGGCCTCGGCGGGTGAATGCGCCGGAAAATAGTCGCGGATCGGCCATTCATTTGGCGAGACGGCGACGAGGTATTTTTTCTGGCGTTCCCAAGAGTTGCCGTAGCCTTTGGCGGCGAGGTCGGTGCGCACCATGATCGACTCGGCGGGCTTGCCCAGGGCGCAGCCGACGCAGCGGCCGAGCCAGGCACCGTGGAGTTTGTCGAGCAGGGTGGCGTCATCGAGGACGAGCGGCCAGCGACGCTTCCCGGCGGAGCGCAGGGCGCGGATGCCGGCGAAGTCGCTCGGTTCGTTAAACAGATAATCTGCGCGGATGGGCAGCGCGAGGAGCTGCGCGTGGATGGCCGCGAGCGCGGCTTCGTCGTCGCCGACGGCTTCCCAGGCGGGTCGCAGGGCGTTGACCGCCGAGGGGTCTTTGCCCTCTTCGATGGATTGCGCGAATTCTTCGGAGACGAGTTCTTTGGTGGAAGCCCAGCCGGACATGGTGAGTTAAATGCGGGTTAAGAAACAGAACTCATTATAGCAGACGTTTATTGGTCATTCATCGCTGAATCGCTCAAAGATGACGCAAAAACGCTCACGCATTAAACCAAAGGGAAGCGGCCTATGCACACCTTCAAAATGACCCATGCCTTGCACGAAACGAGCTTACCCGCCTATGATGTTTACTTTAACCACCAGCTCGGAGTTGCGGGGGGGTTCACCGTCTGCGGTCGGCCCGGGTTGCGCGGGCGCAAGACAAGAGGACTTTGCTTTCGCCCCTTACCGGACCTTCACCTTTTTTTCGCGGTGCTTGCCCGAGGAGCGCAGGCGATAAGCGGCGGGAGGTACTCCGGTTTGTTGACGAAAAACGCGAGAAAAGTGGTATCGGTTGGCGAAGCCCGTGACACTCGCGATTTGATCAATCGTGTCGGTAGTGAAACGCAAGAGTCGACAGGCTTCCCGAATCCTTTGCGCTTTTAGATACATCATGGGAGTGACTCCTATTCCTGCTTTGAACCAGTCGAGGAAGGTCCGCGCGCCCATGCCCGCCTGGCTAGCCAGCGTATCGATATTGAGAGGCAGGCTCAGGGATTGTTCGATCCAGAGTAGAAGTGAACGAAGTGCCGGTGAATGGATTGTGGCTAAGGGCGTTGCCTGGCTCAAAGCTACCAGCAATAAACCCGCGCAAAGCTGGCGCAGGGCGGGTTCATCGCCCGTCCGGGCCCGGGTTATTCGCGCGGCCGTTTCGCTCCAGATGCTTTGCTCGGCCTGACTCAGTTTAAGGCTAATCGGACGAAGCCGCTGCGATGGCCCCTTCTCTAGCGAAAAGTGAATCCAAATGTGGCGCACTTTCTCTCGGGGCAGACAATCGAACAACACATGCTCAGGAAGCAAGAGGAGGCGATCAGGCGCCAACTCGTACCGTTTCCCTTCAAAGTGAATCGCCGCTCCATGATCCTGGTTAAAATAGGCCCGCCAGAAAGGACTGTACACTCCCTGGTGATTCCAGTCCGCCGCCAGGACTAGCGAGCCGCATTCGTGAATGTGCAGCCCCGGCGGTTTTTCTCCGCTGAGCGGAAAACCGCGTCCGGTGAGCGGTTCAAAATAGGTCGTTGCGTCCATGGATACAAACTATGCGCCTCCAGACATAGGCACCGGAAGCCAAAAAAGCTATTCTTTACCCGTTCCCGCCAGAACCGGTTATTCACTTCAAACCCTGTTTTATTACTTATGATCACCCACCTTGATTCCGAACCAATAGCCACCCCGAGAACATCTGCCCGATACGTGCAGGTGAAGTCCGCCACCAAGCAAAAACCCCCGATCGTCGATCAACTCAACGACTGGCACTATTTGGAACGCACCGCCCACCGGCTTTTGGCCGCGTGGGGACGCCACATGGCGGACTGGGAGGGCAAGAGCGCCCTTCACCGCCATGTCTGGGATCAGGCGGAGTCAGTGCGCAGGCTGCGCACGCGGGTCGAGGAATTTCCCGGTGCGAAGCCCGACGCCGCTGTTTCGGCCAAACTCGAAAAGCTGGCCAACACCTTGTTGTTCGCCCCTTCGTTTGATGACGCCCTCGACGGCATCTACCTCCTGCTCTTGAAAGCGGCGATGGCCGCTTATGTTGACTACATCGGCAAGGCGCACCCGATCCACGACGCGCCCACGACGGCGCTGCTGCATGAAATAAACCAAATGAAGAGCCAGCAATGGCTCTGGTTTCGCGACTATCGTCGCCAATATCCCCATACCACCGACCCCGTTTACCGGGACGCCGTTTTGAACCAGATTGAGGCATGCGGCGGTTTCAAAGAGCCGATCCCGGTTGAAGCGGGCGAGGCGGCGAAACTGTGCGGAATCGGGAGCGATTTCCGCCTGCCCAAATACAACGCGCGCACCCAGCCAATTAAACCCCGGGAGGACTTCATGGGGTTTGTGAGCGCGGATTTCACGACCTCGCTGGAGGCGCGTCGTCTGTTCTGGGCCTACGGCTACATGATGGAAAAAAACCTGCCGGACGAGCAACTGGCGTGGCTATACTATGGACACGAGATGCCGTGGGACTGGCATCACGACATCTCCCGACACCTCTGGGACGAGTCCCGGCACGGGGATTCCGGCTACTCGCGGCTGAAGGACTTCGGCATCACACTGGAAGAGGTGGGCTTTCCGCCCTACAATCTCTCCGAAGGTTCCGCCGTGCCCGCCGCCGGTTCCGTCGATACGGCGGCGGGGTTGGATATGACGGTGCCCATGTCGCCGATGAGCCCGAAAGACCTCTATGAGGCGGTTTTCTTCATCGGGATGGTCGCGGAAACCGGGCATTTTATCGTCAAGAACGAGGCCTACCAGGACTTCAAGGAAGGCCATGACTTCGAATCGGCCGAGATGATGATTTTCGATATCATCGACGAGACCGTCCATGTGCAATACGCCCACCGCTGGCTGCCCCTGCTGGCGGAAAAAGCGGGAATAGACAACTCCGGTTACCGGGAACGGGCGGTGCGCGAGCGTGAGGAAAAAGGCCGGGGCGCGGCGGAAGCCGTGGCTAAAATGCAATTGGATCGTAGCGAGGCCAGCCCCTCCTATCGTTTCTACCAAGAACTGCTGGGCCGCATTCGTGCTTCCTATCCACTTACTAATGCGGGCTCCTGCCCGGTGCGTTCAGCCAAACCCATGTGAACGGTCGCACCATGCCCGCCCTGCGCTTGGTTGGAAATCTCTGGACGCTCAGCGGGCACCCACACCCGGATATCGAGTGGCCTTTGGCGCGAAAAATCGCGGCAATAAAAACCGCTGGTTTCGACGCAGTCACCGGTTACCTAGATGAAGCCGCCGTAGGGCTGGCACGCATGGAAGGCTTGGACTGCGTGGGCTTTTTCTGGGCGACGGATTTTGACACCATCGCGCGGGAAGCCGCGCGACATCGCACGCTGGGCGTCGAGTTGCTCACGGTGTTTCTCGGGCGGCATGACACGCCTCCTGATGACGTTCTCTCACTCGGTCTGGCCTTGGCCGATGCCGGCAAAAGACATGGCCTGTATCTCGCGCCCGAGACCCACCGGGACACGGGAACCGAAACCCCCGAGAAAACCACCGCCCTCCTCGCCTCCTTCAGGCAAACGCGTGGTTATGAGCTGCCCATAACCTGGGACTTTTCGCATCCGGCTCTGGTCAAGCATCTGGCGCGCGCCGACTGGCCGGACCGCTTGCTCGCCGAACACGAAAATATCCGGGCGGCGAAATTGTTCCATTTCCGGCCCTTCAACGGTCAACACGCGCAGCTACCCGTGCGCGTGAACGGGCGGCGCATCCCTGAATACGAGGAATTTTTAACCTTTTTCGAACAAGTTATTCAGCTCTGGAAATCTGTACCGGAAAATCGTCAACAGACCATGTGGGTATGCCCTGAGCTCGGGCCCGTGCAGTCGGGTTACAGCCTTAGCCATGAACTCCCGCCGTGGGATCAGGCCAAGATTTTGGCTGAAGACTTGCGTGAGGTTTGGAACAAGTCGGGTGCTCGGTAGCATTCCAGAGCTCGGGTAGAATCAGCCTGAAAATCGCGGTCGGGTATTGGCGTATCACGCGAGATGTCGAGTTGTATTCCACTCACGGAATCTGGATCTGCATGTTGGCGTGGCCCTGTTTTTCGAGATGAGTAAAGGTCGTCATCGATTCCAGTGGCTGACCCAGGGCGCAGCCTACGCAGTGGCCGAGTCAGGCGCTGTGGAGTTTGTCGAGCAGGGTGGCGTCATCTAGGGCGAGCGGCCTGCGACGCTTCCCGGCAGGGCGCAAGGCGCGTATGCCGGCGCGAGGAGCTGCGCGTGGATGGCGGCGAGCGCAGCCTCGTCGTCGCCGGCGGCTTTCCAAGGGGTTAAGAAACAGAAACTCATCATAGCAGACGTTTATTGGTCATTCATCGCTGAATCGCTCAAAGATGACGCGAATACGATCATTCGCTGTGCGTATGAGAAAACACGATCCCCTCGTTACAACCTACTTCTCATCTAAGCGCTTCATCGCCGTCGGCGGTCGGGGCCAATCCAATTCTGCATTCTGCGCGCGGAGGCGTTGACGCAGTTCCTCCACGGGCACTTGTCGCAAGGGCAGAGTGTGCTTCTGCGCCAACGCACAGGCCGTGCCTGCGGCATGACCGAGCGCCAGCATGGTGCGGGAGAGCCGACAACTGGATGCGGAAATCGAGCTGAAACTCGCTCCCCGGCAGGCGACCAGCAGGTTGTCCACTCCCCTTGGCAACAGGCAGCGATACGGCACGCCGTAAGGCTGCTTCAACTCCACGCAGCCCCCACCCTCGCCGTGGCGATCCATCGCGTGATCGGCAAGTGCGATGAGGTCGGGATCGGTCTGGCGGCTGATGCCGGCCGCGATGTCGTGCTGGGTCAGAATGGATTCGCCGACGACGCGCACGGTCTCGCGCACCCCGAGCGCAGGGGCGATCCAGTGGATCGTGTAACGCTGGAACTCGGGAAAATCGGGATGCGTTTGAAGAAAATGCCAGTGCGCGAGAACGCGGCGTCGGCACTCGGCATAGGCCGCCGCGTAACCGAGGCGCAGGAATTCTTCGCCCTGCATCGTCGGCAGCATGTTGATGTTGAGGTCGCCGTTGGGATAGCCGAAGTTCGCCGAAAAGGGAAAACTCGCCTGCCACCAGCATTGGGCGGGAACATCGGGCGGCAGCGGATCAATGGCGGCGTGAGCGCGCGGCATGATCCGGTAGATGAGCGTCACGGCATTGATCTTGGCCGAGGGCTGCGCGGGAGCATCGGGTTCGTTGAACGTGTCGCGACCTTCCTGGCCGCGCATCAACTCGCATCCGGCCGCCTGGCAGAGTTTCGCATCGGCGGTGCTATCGACAAAAAACTTCGCCCGCACCTCGTCACCGTTGTCCAGGATGAGGCTTTCGACGTGACCATCCCGCACGCGCACCTCGCGAAAAGCGGTATTGAAGCGAACGGAGCATCGCCCCGTCTCCGCGAGCATCTCCGCCACGACGCGCGAGTAGGCTTCCGGCTCGAAGACCACCGCCCGCCAAGGTGTCATGGCGCCGAATTTTTCGACCAGGGAATATTCGTGAGCGGAGTGTCGTTGCAGGGTATCGAGATAGGTTGCGGCGGGATCGGGGAGAGCCTCGCCCCCGGGATAGGTCGGCAAGCCGGGAAGCGGCGCGCAGCAATGGCGCGTGGTGCGTGTGATCGCGACCGCGCCCGGGATGGCCCGCAAACGTTGATAAATCTCAAACGCGAAATCGGTGCCGCCCACGCCCGGCTCCCAGTTGTGCACGCCGCCGCGCACGGCATTGCCGCCAAGCGTGTCGGATTTTTCGAGGAGCAACACCGAAAGCCCGGCGCGGGCAGCGGCCAACGCGGCTCCGATGCCGCCGCTGCCGGCGCCGACCACGCAGAGGTCGTAGTGGAGTAGGCTCATTTTATGGCTTTCTCAGAGTGGCATGATTTCCTGCACGGTCGGCACGACGGTGAGTTCGAGGATTTCCAGATGCGCGGGGGTCTCGACGATGTCGGCGACGATCTTGCCGAGTTCGAGGGGATGCGTGCATTTGGCGCGCACCGCCGGATCGCTCGCCGGATGACCGGCGATGTCGGAGTGGTCGCAAAACTCGGTCGCGCCCCAAGAAGGCGTGAGAGTCGTCACGCGCACGCCGCGAGTGCGCACTTCGAGGTAGAGCCCCTTGCCGAATCGCTCCACGCCGGCCTTGGCGGCGGAATAGATCGACCAGCCCGGCCAGGAATACTTCGCGCAGACGCTGGATAAATTGATGATCGTTCCCGAGCCTTGGGCGGACATCACCGCAGCCACGCGACGGCTGCCGAGGACGACACTGGTGAGATTCAGGCTGATGGTCTGGAGGATTTCTTCTTCGCTCAATTCAACGGTCGGCGCGATGCGGCCGGCGGCGCCGGCGTTGTTGACGAGGACATCAATGCGCCCAGTGGCGTCGAGGACGGTCTTGATGACGCGATCCCAATCGGCCGGCTGGGTCGCGTCGGCCACGATGGCGGTGGCGCCGATGCGCGCGGCGACCTGTTCAAGTTTCGCGGCGTTGCGGGCGGTGATCCAGACGCGGTAGCCGCGCCGGGTGAAGGTTTCGGCGATGCCGGCTCCGTAGCCGCCGGAAGCGCCCGTGACGATGACGGTGGGTGAGTTGGTTTTCATGGTTTTATGGGTTCAGGAGATTGTGGCCGAAACGGGCGGAAATGCGGTCTGCGGCCTCCTTCACGTTTTTTCCGTTGCGAGCAAAATCCTCGCGTCGGAACCGGTAGGAAGGACCGGTGATCCACAGCGCGGCGATCGGGTAGCCGCGGTGATTAAAGATCGGGGCCGCCACGCAGTGCAGGCTCTCCACCTCCTCTTCGCGATCAAAGGCGAGTCCGCTGGCCCGCGCCTCCTCCAGCACTCGGCGCAATGCGGCGACGCCGGTAAGGGTCGAGGACGTATATTTTTTGAAGGTGATTTTCTTGAGCTGCGCCTGCTGCTCTGGCTCCGGCAGAAAGGCCAGCATCGCCTTGGCCGGGGCGGCGGTGTGCAAGGGAAAGCGTGCGCCCACCTCGACGAGGAACTTGATCGGCTGATTGCTGGGAACCAGCTCCAAGACCACACCGGTTTCACCCAGGAGTGTGCCGATGAGGACGGTTTCGCCGGTCTGGTCGCGCAGCTCGCGCATGACGTCGAGGGATTTTTCAACGAGATTGTGCTCGTCCAGCGCCTCGTAACCGAGGGCGAGCAACTTGCGGCTAAGGCGGTAAATCCGGCCCTCCTCATCCCGCTGCAAATAGCCGCTGGAGTGAAGGGTGGTGAGGATGCGGAAGACGCTGTTCTTCGGCAGCTCCAGGAGCCGGGACAATTCGCTGATGCCCAGGCCGCGCGGTTCCTTGGCCAGGGCCTCCAGAACGATCAAGGCGCGCTCGAGAATCGGCACGATGTAGCGGCGGGAATGCGTTGTTTGCGTTTTGGGCGCGGTGACCATGCGTTTGATTAAGCAAACGTTGTTACATTAGTAAAACACATTTTGTTTCGTTGGGTTGCCTCGGCGACCGACGAAGAGCCTTTCAGGGGATTTCAAGGATGACGTTTTACCTATCCTTGATACGCGTTTGGTCATAAACACCGGTCATGGCATCTGCTATGAAGCAAAAACGATCATCCGCTTTGGCGATTGAGATATGGCCGATAACCCTTCCGCCGGAGGAGCCGATCTGGGCGGATGCGGATTATGAACTGAGTGACCGCCCGATCACGCGATTGCACGTGCATCAATGCCTGGAGCTGGGCTGCTGTCACGGGGGGCATGGCGTGTTTATGATCGGGGATCAGGTGCGCACGTTTGCCACGGGCGATGTGGTCATCATCCCGGCGGGCGAGCCGCATTTCGCGCGGAGTGCGCCGGGCACGAGCAGTCGGTGGACATGGATTTATCTCGACCCGGCGCGGCTGATTCCCCCGGGCGCTCTCGACCCCGGCTGGCTGGAGACGGCGGGGCTGCGCGGGGCGGGGTTTGCGCAGGTATTCGCCGCCGCCACGCACCCGGCTCTGGCGCAGGCGATCATCCGGCTGGCAGAGGAAATCGCGGCGGATGCGCCGGGCCGGGGTGCGATGCTGCGGACCTTGGTCGCGCAAATCCTGATACACGCACAGCGCCAGCGCGCGGCCCGGCGGCCGGAAGAGGCGGGGGCGCGTGCGCCGGATTTCGGACGCCTCGCGCCCGCGCTGCAAATCCTGGTTCGCGATTACGCGCGCCCGCTGCTCATGGGGGAGTTGGCTAGGCTTTGCGGGTTGAGTGAACCCCAGTTTCGGCGGGTTTTCCGCCAGACGATGGGCTGCGCTCCCCTCGCCTATCAGCATGATTTGCGGGTGCGCACGGCGGCGGCCTTGCTGCGCGGCACTGCGAAGTCGGTGTTGGAAATCAGCCTGGAGACGGGCTTCGAGTCGGTGTCGAGTTTGCAACGGGCGTTTCAGGCGCGGCTGGGGGCTTCGCCGCGCGCGTGGCGGCAGTCGGGAGCATAGAAGCGGTCTTGTGATTCCAAGCTAAGCCGTTCTCAAACCTCATTCGGCATGAAACAACGACTGCACATTCCCCCCGGGCACGCCGGATCGGTCATGCATTTTAGCGCGCTGCCGGCCTTGCGCGAACACCGGCATGATGAACTGGAACTCAATCTGTTGCTGAGCGGATCCGTTACTTACCGGGTGGGGCCGCAGCTCTACCGTCTTGCGCCTCATTCGATGGCCTGGCTGTTTCGCGGGCAGAATCACCTGATCGTCCAGCACGGCGCCGAGTTGGATTTTTGGGTGGTGGTTTTTAAGCCGAGTTTGGTGACGAAGTCGTTTGGCCAAGACCGCGACTCGCCGATGCTCTCCGCAAATCCGCCGGGCCATTTTGTCCGTATGATCCATCCGACGATCATCGGCGGACTCGAAAACGTGCTCCAATCGGCGAGGCACGCCGAAACGCAGGGCAACCCGGCTTTGCTCAACGCCGCCCTCGGCTATCTGCTCCACAAAAGTTGGGCGGAGTTTGACGCAGGCGAGCCGACGGTGGCGAACGACGTGTTGCCGCCTTCAGTGACGCGTGCGCTCGACGCCTTGGACCTGGGCGAGAACGACGAGACCCCGGACTTGGCCCGGGTCTGCGGACTGGAGGCCGCGCATCTGAACCGGCTGTTTCGCCGGACCATGGGCGTGACCCTGACCGATTATCGCAACCGCCGCCGGCTGGAGCGTTTCTGGCATCTGAGCCGCCGGTTTCCAGAGCGCACCCTGCTGGCCTGCGCGCTCGACGCCGGTTTCGGCAGCTACGCGCAGTTTCACCGCGTTCACCGGAAATTGTGCGGGCGCGCACCGGGTCAAACAACCTGACTCCAGGCAGATGGTCGGAAAGCTCGAATACTCCCGGCGCTGCCGCGCAAAGTGAGAGGTCTTCGTCTCCACATGCGAAGATATGCCGGAGCGTTTCCGCTATTGTGTGCGGATGATCTCTTGGTCCAACTCGCAGCTTCCCACGCACAGCCCGTTTTCACACGACTACACCCCGCCTCGAAAGATGGGCTTGGGCGTTATCGGCCTAGGTGAGGGGCGCAGCATAGTGTCGGCTGCGGTGAGCAGCCGATTGTGGACGCTGGTCAACATCTGCGACCTCAACACCGAGCTCATTGCGGAACGCAAAAAAGAGTTCGGCCTTGAATGTCCGGGCACGACGCGGATGGAGGAGCTGCTGGTCGATCCCGCGATAGATGCCATCGCAATCTACACGCCTGATGCGCTGCACGCGCAACACATCCGCTCCACCTTGGAGGCGGGTAAACACGTCATCTGCACCAAGCCGCTCATCACCGATCTGTCGCACGGCCCGTCCCTGCTAGCCGCCGCCCGGGCCGCCGGGTGCCAGGTGCTCGTCGGCCAAAGTTCGCGCTTCATCCACCCGATGTGGCGGCAGCGCGAGGATGTGGTTAACGGACTCCACGGCGCGTTGACCGCCGTCGAGGCGCATTACTTCGGCGACCATCGCTGGTTTTACACCAAACCGTGGACCCGCGGCGAAGGCGTAAACGAGGTGTTTCAAGGCCTCAGCCATGCGGTCGATCTCGTCCGCGGGCACCTGCCCGACATCGAGGAAGTCATGGGCTACGGTCTCTCCACCCGGCACGCCCGCGCACTCGGCCAGATCAATCCCGATGCGTTGCACTTTGTGATGAAAACCCGCTCGGGGGAATTGGCACGGGTGAGCGGTCATTACGGACAACTGACGCTCGCGAACAAAGCCCAGGACATGATCCAATGCATCGTCCGGGGCACCGAAGGCGTCTCCATCGCCAATTTCGCCCAGTTAAACTATCAGCGACGCATCATGGAAAACGGCCAGGCGGTTGAGCGGGAGGAAGACTTCTCCGCCTGGCATCCCTACTACTGGCGTTTCGGCGGGCACAGCCACCACGCGGGTGAGTTTCAAAACTACCTGGATCACCTAGCGCGCAGCCTTCACGAAAAGACCCTTGCCCGGCCGGATCTCCGCGACGGACTGCGCACCGTGGCGACGCTCGAAGCCATGAACCGCAGTGTGAAAACCGGGCAACCACAGCGTGTTTCCGCCGTGCTGGCGGAGTTCGGCCTGCCGGAGTTGTGCGGTCCCGTCTAGGGTGTCAGCTTGATCTCCAGTTTTTCAGGAGCGCTGCCGATGGAGATTTTGCGGGTGTGCGAAGAGCCGTCCGCAGTAACGGTGATCGTGTAGTCGCCTTTGAATCCGCGCAGGGAGGCGCGGCCGGCGGAGTCGGTGGTGAGGGTGGCGCGTGTCCACCAGGCGCCCTTGACCAGATCGCTCCAGGCCTTGGCGTTGGGCTTGGGCGTCCAGTCGGCGCGGAAGAGGGCGGCGTTTTTGATCCAGTGGGCTTTTTCCCAGAAGCCCCACATGAGGAAGGAGGTGACGTGGGGCGAGGCGAAGGCGGCGGTGAGGATGTCGCGGGTGTAGTCGGCCTGCACGTCTTCGTCGTAGGTGTTGACGTCGAATTCGGTGAGGGAGAGCTCGACGCCGAGCTTGGCGTGGAGACGGTCGAGTTCGGCGATCACGTTGGTAGGGCTGTTGAGGATACCGCCGAAATGGGCCTGGATGCCCAGGCCGTCCACGGGGGCACCGGCGGCTTTGAGGCGGAGCACGAGGTCTTCGACGTAGGTTTTAAAGGGGGAGATGCCGGAACTGGTGAGGTGGGCGTAGTCGTTGTAGATGAGTTTGCCGTCGGGGTAGTGGCGGCGGGCGAGTTTGAACCACTCCACGATGGCGTCGGGCCCGAGGATGTCGGTGATGTCGTGGTTGGCGAAGTTTTCGTTGACCACGTCCCATTCGACGAGGCGGTAGGGGGCGGTGACGCCGAGGGCATCCTTGATGCGGTCCTCGCAGGCGGCGCGCAGGGCGGTGGGGTCGTCCTTGAGGTCTTTGACGCGTTTGGTGCTGTGTTTCCAACTGGGCCAGATGAGGTTGTGGCCCTTGATTTCGATGCCCTGTTCATTGAGCCAGGCGAGGCTCTTGAGGGTGGTCTCGCGGGTGCGGCGCCAGTCGTTCGGTTTGGCGGGATCAAGGGGTTTCAGACCGCCCTCCCAATTCGGCCATTTGAGGTGGTTTTCGATGACGACGCGGGAGCAGTTTTCGAGGACCCACTGGCGGTATTTGTCGGAGTCGGGGCTTTGGTCGATGAGCAGGTCGGGAACCACGGCGGTGCCGAAGGGGAAGGCGTGGCGGGTCATTTCCACCTGCACACGGGCATTGGGAACGGGTTTGCCGTTGGCTCCGAGAACGGTGATCGCAAAATCGCCTTTGCGCAGTTTTTCGATGCGGGCCTGGGCATCAGTCCGCCAGGGGGCGTTGGCTTCGCGCCCCACATAGGTGGATTTGCTGAGGGGCAGGGTGCGAAGTTCGATGCCGGGTCCGAGGTCCACGAGGCGGAGGTCGGCGATCTCGATCACTTGGTCCCGGTCGTAGCCCAGCTGGAAGTTAAAGCTGGCCTCGCCGGGTGCGTAGTCGGCTTTGATGACTCCGGCCTGGGCTATGCGCACCCAGTTTCCGTCGGGGCTGGCCATGCCGGTGGCACTAAGGCTTTTGGTATGGGGATCGCGGCGTAACTCCAATACGGAGTGAACAAAGGCGGAGCCGGATTCCTGTCGGGATGAGACGGTGCGGGCGTAAAACTCAGCGTAAACGACGGTGTCTTTTTTGAGCGGAGCCTGCGATGGCAGGACGATCTGCAAGCCCCAAGGGGAGCCCTTGTAGTCGGCGGTGGTGAAGGAGAGGATGTGCTTGAAGGGAGTGCCTGCGGAATCGACGCGTTTGGCGAAACCGGGCTTGAGCTTGGTTCCATCAAGGGTGGCGAGCGGATTTTCGCCCCAGGGCAGGCCTTTGGCCTGGGGCACAACGCCGCGGGCTTCAATCTTGGCGGTCGGAGCACCCAGGGTGCTGATGGGGTGAGCCAGGATCAGCAAAGCAAGGGGCAGCACGGCGAGCAGTTTGTGTAGGTGTCTTTTCATGGGGGGGTAATTTTCAACTTGAGAAAGCGCGTAGAGGCACCGGCGGGAGGTGAGTCGGTGACGGTGACGTTTTGGCCGACGGTGCCGGGGTTGGTGGCGAGGTCGGTCCAGGTGACGAGGTCGGAGCTGGCTTGGACGGTGTAGGTCAACTCGGTGGCGGGGCGGGCCCGGAAGAAGATGAGGGTCAGCTTGCCGTTCGCATCTAAAGCCGTCGACATTTTAGTGGGACTGGCGGCCAGCGGGTCGATATCGAAGGGCGAATTCGAGGAGGTTGCAGGCCGTCGGCGTCGAGGTCGGCGGCGGTCGGCATCGCGGCAAGCGCGCTCGGGAGGTCGGGCGGGGTTTCGAGGCCTTCGACGGCATCGAGATTGTTCCAAGAGCCGTCGGCGTGGATCGCGGTGATTTTGGCGAGGCCGGCGGGGTGCATGAGACCGGCGGCGGTGAAGATAGCTCCTAGCGAAGAGTGAGGCGAACGCGGATGAAGCGGCGCGGGCTGTCCGGCCCGAGCAGGCGCAGCACGACCTCTTCGACCGAGCCCGGCAAAGGAGTGACCGAGGTTTCAAGGTAGTCGGTGCCCGCGACGCCGGTGCGGAAGGTGATCAGGTCTTCGGAGAGTTCGTAGCGCAGTTCGACGTCGGCTGGCTTGGTGGAGCGCAAGTAGCGCAGTTCGAGGTCGCCGGCGGCGAACGAGAGTTTCGGAAGATCGGCCGGCGACGCGTTGGCGGAGAGGCCAAAGGCGTAACGCTCGAGGTTGGAAATGCCGGAGCCGTTGGGAGCGTCGAGTGGTGCCCGGGCAGTGATGGCAGGCGGAAGCGTCTCGGCCGCCCAGTCGGCGTAGGAGAGGAAAGGGAAGGGGACGTCCACCACGCGCCAGCCGATGTCGCGCATCTGGGTGAGGGTTAGATCGAGGGCGCGGTCGAGATTGGAGTTGATAAACGGCTCCATCAGCAGGTTTGGGCCTGCATCTACCGACCAATGCGAGACGGATGAACCGGCGCTGAAACTGGCCGGTGCGTATAGACGAACGAAGCCGCCCTCGGTGCCGAGTCTGGGCGTGACGCGGTCGAACCGAATGGTGGCGCCGGCGGCGAGCAATTCGAGCGCGTCGCCGGTGGATTGTCCCACGAAGATGGATGGTATCGTGATCGCGCCGGCCGGCACCTCGCCCGATACGCTCATCGGGATGAGGTCTTCGCCGGCGTTGTTGGCGATGATCACGGCGATAGCGCCGGCGCTTTGGGCGCGCAGGACCTTCTGGTCGAAGAAACACCCGCCGCGGCGGATCAACGCGATGCGGCCGGAGAGTTCGGCCGCATTGGTGAGGGCGGAGCAGGCTCGGGCGGCGCGCCCGGGGTCTTCGGAGCCGTCCCGGGCGCGCACCAGCAAACCCTGGAGTGATGCGGAGGGAAATGCAGGGTCGAAGCCTGCCGGAAGCATGGCGAGCGTAAGGGGCGTGCCATTGGTCGGCGTGGCAATCACCCGGGGAACGCCCGGCCCGGGCGCGGTATCGAGGACGAAGGGCGCGGCGCGCGTGGTGGCGGGTCCGGTCCAGACCAGAAAAGGATCGTTGGAACGCGAGGAGAGTCGCTGGCTGGCGGTGAGCTGCGGCCAGGAGAGGTTGAGTTGGCGATCAAAGATCCGGCGACTGAAGGCATCGGGGCGGTTGTCGAAAAACTGCCCGTTAGAACCCACCAAGCTGATGAAACCCAGCCCGTGGCCTAATTCATGAAGGATGACATCGAGCAGGCTGAAACTCCCGGCGGGAACCACTTTGTCCAGGCCGAGGTAAAAAGAGGCGTCGCTGCTCACGGTCACCTCGATGTCCGACTCGCCCGGCCCCAGATCCACGGCGGCGAGGCTGTTGGCCAAAGCCACCGGGTAGTAGGTGTTGGCCTGGGGTGCGTTTGGGAAATCGCGTTCCACGCTGACCGGGCCCGCCGCCGCCAGGGCGGATGGGCCCAGCGGCTGAAACAGAACCGTGACCGAGATGGGGACCGGGCTCTGCAGGTAGCGGCCCCAGATCTGGCCGGCGCGCTCGAAGACTATCCGCCTCTGCTGGCCGAGGGTGGCACCGGTATTGTCGCCGACCGGTGTGCGTGGCTGACTCGCGGAAAAACCGTTTCCGGGCGCGGCCCCGTCGATAAAGACGAAGGTGCTGGCGGACCCGGCGGCGGGGGAGGCTGCGCCGAATAAAAGGAGCGTGGCGAGGGCGCCAAAGAAGCGGAGGAGCGAGTTCACAGGGAATGGGAATGTGCTTGGGCGGCTGTTTTCCCGCCCTGTAGAAGATCTTCCGCTTCGCAGAAACAACGCGCGACCGGCGTGTTTTCCGGTCCCGGCACAATCGCGGAAAGATGCATGAAACGTCCGCGCAGATGGAGAGAATAGCCGCCGTCCGGCCGTTTCGTCTCGGACAAACCCTCGAAGTCCCGGCGGAGCATGGCGCGGATGCGCTCCTCGGAAAACCTCTCTTCTGGAATCGCGGCGGGAGAATCGTCCCCGGGCGTTTCCGGGGAGCTAGTGCTTTCCGCAGGGCCGGGCGGCGCTAGATCGGGTCGGGCCGAGTCAGCGGCCAAAACGTTTGCGGACGAAACGGTGGCGGGAATGGGCGGGGTTTTAACCCCGACCGGCATGGCGACCGCAGCGTGCCCGGGGCCGGGCGGTGGGTTGCGCCACAGACTCCAAGTCAAGCCCGCAGCCAAAAGCGCCAGGCAGAGACATGAGACGCGAAGGATGGTTTTGGGAGAACAAGGCATACGCAAGTGGAGGGATTATTCCGCCAGACGAGAGTTGGGGAAAAGGCTCACGCAAGCCGCCATTGCTTTTTTACGAGTAGTTGTTATCGCGCGGCCAGTGGTGGATTTCATGCCGGTGCCGGTCGCAAAAACGCAGATGTTTTTTACCGTTACAAAAGAGTGGTTACCCAAGGCAAAGGCGGAGGCGCGGGTCTTGATTTCGACTTGGTGCGTGGCGGGCTTAAAATTCGAGCCGGAGTGGACGCTCCTCGTGAAGCTCAGCGGGGCGGCATCGCTGATGACCAACGGTTCGCTCGTGACGGTGGGGCTTGGGGTGACGGCGGTGCGTTGCGGGGAAGAAGCCGAGTCGTTGCCTGGGAGTACGGCGCGGACGACGTAGTAATCGGTCGTGGCACCATCGGCGGTCGTGTCGATGTAGCTGGTGGTGTTGGCCGCCGTGTTGGAGGGCGGGTCCTGGGCGATGATTTGCAGGTTATCCCAGACGTCGGCGTCGGCATCCCGAAGCCCGCGCAGGGCGACCCAGAGTTGATCGTTTTGAACCACGTCCGGCAGAGTGATCGAAACGGGGAATGGTTTCGAACCAGGGTCCCGATCGTGCCGTTCGCATCGGCATTCTAGGTCGAACCGTAAACCTAGATGACCGTGGCGCTCAGGCGAGGGAAGCTGGCGCGTATTGTATAGCAGTTATCGTCAACGAGGGTCATATCCGTGCTGATGTTGGTCGTGCTTGGGGGGGGCCTGTGTTGCCAGCTTTGCTCTGGATTTCAAAACGCAGGGACTCGGTGTTCCTGCCGGGACGGAGCGTAAGGCAGGAGTCGGTCAACGTATCGACGATATCATAGCCAGCCAGACGACTTGCGGAGGACCCGACTATGCCGAGCGCCTGGGCCGGGAAACCATCGGTGCTGGCTTGTTTCCTGAAAAAACACGAAACATCGAGCGAGCTGAGGGTGGAGAGTTGGTAGCTGCGCAGTTTGTAAACCAAGGTGGCATCGGCGGTGGTGCCAGCCGCCAGATCAACGCCTTGGCTGCCCCCGAGCCCGTTCGCCGCCAGGGAATAGTTTGATACCCCCAGGGTGGGATAAATTTGCGTGTTGACGGAGAAGGCGTCGGCGAGCGGACCGGAGTTGAAATCTACGGTGTCAGTGGTGGCGGCGCGGGCGCTGCATACGACGCAGCAAACCAAAGTTGGCCTCACGAGCGAGGTGAGTAGTCGCATTTGCAAGAAGGTGTTGCAGGGACAAAGGGGAAAGGAGGGGAAGAAAAACGGGCCAAAAGTGCTTGGGAGAAAGCTAGCAGCCTGTCGGACTTAGCTATAAACCTGGCCTAATAATTGCTAAATAACGGTTTATGGTAAAATTCGTGAATATTGATCGAGACACGCCGCTGAAATTGCCACCGGACCTGAGAGACTGGGTAGCGAAGGATCACTTGGTGCATTTCGTGCTTGATGCGATGGACGCGGTGGACACGAGCGTGGCGGTGGTCAACGAGCGCGGCACCGGCAACCATCAATATCCGCCGGCGATGCTCTTGGCCCTGCTGGTTTACAGTTACGCGACCGGCGTTTTTTCCAGCCGGCAGATCGAACGGTCGACCTACGAAAACGTGGCGGTGCGCCTGCTCTGCGCCGACACCCATCCCGACCACGACACGCTGTGCGCTTTCCGGCGAAAAAACGCCGCCCTGCTCTCGCGCGCCTTCGCCCAAGTGCTCGAGCTGGCCGCCACCTGCGGCGTGCTGAAGGTCGGTGCAGTCACCGTGGCCATTGATGGCACCAAGGTTTTGGCCAACGCGAGCAAACACGCGGCCGTCAGCCACGGCCACGCCGAGCAAACCTTACGCGAACTTGATCTGGAGATCGCCGAGCTCATGGCCAAGGCCGAGCAAGCCGACGCCACGCCCCTGCAAGACGGACTGACCATTCCCGACGAGATCCAGCGTCGGGCGGAGCGCAAAGCCAGGCTCGCCCGCGCCAAGGCCGAGATCGAAGCCCGCGCCCACGCCCGCTTCGTGGCCGAACAGGCCGACCACGCCGAAAAACTCGTCCGCCGCAAAGCACTCCAAGCCGAAGGCAAAACTCCCCGGGGCCGCCCGCCCGAGCCGCCCACGCCCGCGCCCGGCGAGAAAGATCAGGTCAATTTCACCGACCAGGAAAGCCGCATCATGCCGACCAAGGACGGCTTCCAACAGGCCTACAACGCGCAGGCCGGAGTGGAGACCACCTCCCGGCTGATCGTCGGGGCCCGCCTCGCCCAGGCAACCAACGACAAACAACAACTCATCCCCACCCTGGGCGCGGTGAAGGAGCACGTGAGCCCCGCCACCGTGCTGGTGGACAGCGGCTTCGTCAGCGAGACGGCGGTGACGCAAATTGAACGGGAGACCCCGGGCCTGCGCATATTGGCTGCATTGATACGCGAGCCCCACGGCCGCACCGTGGCGCAGTTGGAGAAGAAGGAAGATCCACCGGAACCTGCCGCCGAGGCGTCCTTCGCCGAACGCATGCGCCAGCGCACCGCCACCGCTGCGGGCCGGGCACTCTACAAACTGCGCCAGCAAACGGTCGAACCTGTCTTCGGAATCATCAAAGAAGCGATGGGTTTCCGCCGCTTTTCCCTGCGAGGCCACAAAAAGGTGTCGCTGGAATGGGATCTGGTCTGCCTGGCCTACAACGTGAAACGCCTGCACCGACTCGGGCCGCCCCCGGCGGCCGGCGGGGGCCCCGAGGCCCCGAAAAACCCGTCGCCCCGCGGACTGGCGCGCGGATTGCCGTCAGAAAATCGGCTCAAGTCGGCTTTGGCGGCGTTGCAGCTTGGTTCCAGCCGCTCGAAAACCCACTCCGTCACCTTTTGGCGCGCCTTCATGTCCGCCCACACGGCAACTTCGCAAAAATCCACTCTTTCGGCCGTTTCCTAAGTCCGACGGGCTGCTAGGGGGTAGCGACCTTGAGGCGGAGGAAGCGGCGGATGGCGGCGGCGGGTGGCGTGTCGGTGACGGTGACACTGTTTCCGACGGTGCCGGGGTTGGTGACGAGGTCACTCCAGGTGACGAGGTCGCCGCTGGCCTGGACGGTGTAGGTCAACTCGGTGGCAGAGCGGGCGCGCAGGAAGGTAAGTTGGAGCCTGCCGGTGGCGGATTCGATTGAGCCTGTGGTCGGCGGGGTGGAGTCGGCCGCGAGAGGATTGCGGTCGAGGGCATACTCCAAGAGGTTATTGAGTCCATCGTTGTCAGGATCCGCCGTATCGAGGGCATTGAGGGCCAGGCCTTTGCTTACCCGCCAGGCTTGGATCGCCGTCCAGGTCGTCGCGCTGGTCTGACTGCTGTTGGAGCTCTCCCCGACATCGTTCGTGGCGGAAACCACGTAATAGTGGGTCGTCCCGGCGCTGAGTCCGGTGGCGTCGTTGTAATTGGTGGTGGAAAGGCCCGAAACGACGGAGTTGTAGGGGCCGCCGCTGACGGTGGCACGCTTGACCGAGTAAGTGGTGGCGGTGGCGCTGGCGGTCCAGGAAAGGTTGATCTGGCTGGTGGAGATCACGGTCGCGGCCAATCCGGTCGGGGCCGCTGGCGGCGCGATGGCGGTGACCACGAGGTTCAGGTTGTTTCCACTGCGCTGGAGCGTCGCGGCCCAGCCGGAGGGCAACGTGAGCGTGGGTAAAGTGCCCGAGCCCGTGCCGCCGGTGGCGGTGAGCAAGGTGTAAGTGCCGGTGGTGGGAGACGAATTGCTGGCGGTAATGGCGAGCGTATTCGAGCCGGCGAAGGTGAGAGTGCCGCCGAGGTCGAGTTTATCGTGCGCGCCGGGCAGGGTGCTCAGCGTGAAGGCCAGGCCGCCGCCGGTGTTGATGGTGACGTTGCCGGTTATGGTGCCGGTGCCGCCGAGGCGGGCACCGCTTTGCACGGTGACTGTGCCGGTGCCGGTGGCGGAGCCGCTGGTGTTGTTAGCGAGGAGGGTGCCGCCGAGAACTTCGGTGCCGCCGGCGTATTCGTTGGCGGCCGAGAGGATGACGGTGCCGCCGGTGGGCGTGCCGATGGCGTCGTTGGCGTTGGAACCCGCCGCGCCGCCGGTGTCGGGGGTGCCGGTAGTGCCGCTGGTGTTGGTGTCGAGCTGGGGGTGGTTGCGGAACTGGTTAATGGTGATGCGTGTGGTGTGATTGGTCGGAGGGGTGTCGTTAGGGGTGTCGTTGATCACGCCGCTGAACTCGACGGTGCCGCCTGCGGCGGCGAGCAGGGCGAGGTTCTGGCCGGTGGTGATGGTCTGGTTGACGTAAGGGGCATTGCCGATGGCGGGGTCCGCGCTCGAGATGGCGGCGGAGAAGGTGACTTTGCCGGTGGTATTGAGTCCGCCGAGACGATAGCCGTTATAAACGGTGAAACTGGCACTGGTGCCGTTGTAGGTGGTGGTGTTGGTGCCGCCGCCGAGGCTGAGGGGGCGGGCGAAGGTGGTGCCGTCGTTGTCGAGGAAGAGGGAGCGGATGCCATGTTGGCCGTTGGCGGTGACGATGTTACCGCCGTTGCCATCGGCTAGGGTGATGGTCTTGGTGCCGATGGGGCTGCTGCCCGAGGCGGGGACGGAGCCGAGGATGACGAGGGTGCCGTTGGTGAGGGTTTGGTCGTTGGTGTAGGTGCGGGCGCGATCGCTCAGGCGGATGACGCCGCCCTGGGCTCCGCCGGTGGTGGAAAAGCCCGCGCCAATGGCGTTCCAGAAGATCTGTCCGCCGGAGCCGGTGATGTCGCCGGTGAGGTTGATGGTCATGCCGCGGCGCTGGGCGGTGATTTGGGTGGAGCGCGTCCCGAGTTTGATGTCGGCGCTGAGCGCGAGAGTGTTGGTGGACGTAACGACACCCGTGGCGTTGCTGTTGAAGTTAAAGGCGGTGCGCCAGGCCGTGCTTCCGCCGCCTTGGGAGAAGTCGAGATTCCGCCCGAAGACGTGGTTCGACGTGGCGTCGGTGGTGAGCAGGGCGAGTTCCGCCGAGCTGGCGTTGGCCGTGCCGGTGGTGGTGCTGTCGCCGATGACGATGGCGCTGTTAGAGTTGCCCAGGGCGCTGTTCGCGCCGGCGGGCACATCGCCGCGGATTTCAAGGCGTCCGCCACTGATGCGCACCGCGCCGGTGAAGCTGTTGGCGGGGTTGGTGAGGCGCAGCGTGCTGTTGACCGAGAAGGTGGTGGGCGTGCCGGTGCCGGGGAATTGGCGGATGATTCCGCCGAGGCCGGAGATCACGCCGCTCAAGGTGATGCCGCCGTTGCTGGAGCTGTTGCCGATGCTGACTTCGAGTATGCGGTTGAGGGTGAGATTGGCGGAAACCGTGTCGATCTTGCCGTTGTAGGTCGCGTTGGTCGTGCCTGCATCGGGGCGCTCCAGGCGGGCGTTGCCGGAGGGAGTGTCGAAGGTCAGCGAACCGCCGGTGCCGGGCGCGAGCGTGAAGGTGTTAAAATCGTTGCCGTTGGAATTTGTCGCAGCACTGTCGCCGATTTTCAACGTGCCGAGGGTGATGGACTGATTGAGATTGAGCGTGGTGTCGGCGGTGATGTTCGTGGTGACGCGCACGTCGGCGTTGCTCTCGTTCGGCACGGTGCCGACGTTCCAGTTGCCCGCGGTTGTCCACGAGTAAGTGGTCGGACCCGTGCCGGTGAAAATGTAGGGCGTGGGATTCGGAATGGTTGGATCGGTGCCGTTGGCATACTCGGTGGCATTGGTGAAGGCGTCGCCGTCGGGATTGGCGGAATCGGCGGCGTTTCCGCTGTTGTCGATGACGCCAAAGTAGCGGTAACGCCATTGCTCCACGGCGGTGCTGGTGCCGGCCTTGAGTGATACGGGGATCGGATTGCTGACAACGAGTCCGGAGCTTACGGGGGTGACGATTAGCGTGGTGACCGCCTCCTGGCTGGAAGGGAGGTAGGTGGCATTGAGGCTCACGTCAACCGTGCGGCTTTCGCCGGGGGCGAGCGTGAGGCTATTGGTCGAGAGCGTCGCCCAGGGGCGGTAGAACTGGATGGCCGAGCCGCCCTTGGTCAGATCTGACGCGGTGTTGTGGTTGAGTTGAATGACATCGGAATTCACTCCTCCGAGCAAACCGGTGGTGCTGGACGCATAGTTATCCGGCGTGGCTTTGTAGAGATAGATGATCTCGCCCGAGGGACGGAGGATCACCTGAAAGGTGAAGCGATTGTCTCCGGTGTATTGCTTGAGATTATCCCACTGAATGACGAACTCCGGTCCGTTCGCGTCGGTGCGTTGCTGGTAATAGACATAGGAAAGGTTATCGAAAATCACAAGGTTGTCCCACATCGGGAACAACCCGTTCGGGATAGTAGAGGCCTGGGTGCTTAAGGGTTGGTTATTCCAAGCTGTGGCGGTTGCGGTAAAGGAGGCCCAACCGTTGGTGCAGACACGGATGGTGGAATAACTGTTTCCGAAATAGGGGATCGAGAACCCGAGGCTCAGGGCCGAGGACGTGACATCGTCAAAGCCGGACCCGGTGTAGTTCCAGAGCGAGGTGCCGGTGGCGGCGATGGACTTCCATTCCGCCACGCTGCTGCCCTCCTCGGTGGTGACGACGCGATACGTATCGCTGAGATAGGACGTGCCGGGCAGATTGAGCGCGAGGTTGAGCACCTGAGTGCTGGCGGTGTTGTTGGTAAGGGTCACGGTGCGGGTGGCGGTGCCGTTAGCCGCGACGAACGCGGAGGCGCGAGAGGTGTTGATCGCCACTTGCGCGCGCACTTGGTAGGTCGCGCTGGCCACCGTGCTTAAATCGTAGTTATCACTGTAGGCGACGGCTTTGATCGTGGTCTGCTTCAGGGTGGAGATGGTGAATGCACCGGTGTAAACTGTGCCAACCGAGCGGGTGGGCGTGGTGCCGTCCGTAGTATAATGGATGGTCGCTCCGGCGGTGGCGCTGGCGAGCGTGATGGTCACGGAGCCGGCGTAAATGGCGGCGGCGTCGGGCGAGAAGCTGGGCGCGGCGGCGGGGCCGTCGGTCGGCGGCGGCACGTCGAAAAGCAGGACGGTGCCGGTGGGGTTGGCGGCCACATAGGTGCCCGCAGTGGTGTCGAGCACTAGGGCGATGGTCTCGGTGAATTCGAGCAGGGCGTCGGTCTTCGTGGTTACGTTGATCGTGGCGGAGCGCTGGCCGGCCGGGATGATGACGGTGCCAGAGAGCGTTTCGAGGTCGGTGCCGTTGGCGGCGTCGCCGGGCTGGGTGCGCACGGTGTAGGCGACGGTGAGGGCGGCGTCATAGCCGTTGGTCTGGGCGGAGACGCGGGTGACGTTGAAGGCCGCCGTGGCGGGATCGCCTTCGATGAGGCTGTCCACTAGCGGGGTGATGGCCACGAGCGGTTTGGTGTCGTCGTAGGCGGTGTTGACCAGGGTGGAGCGGGAATCGACGCGGCGGTCGGTGAAGGAGTTGTTGGTGTTGTCCTTGTGGGTTTGTTTCCACTGGGCAAGGGTGAGGGTGGACTGGTTGGGGAAGCCGGTCTTCGCGGGATTCGTCCAACTCTCGGTGCCCCAGCGCTGGGAACGGGCGGGGAATGCGGTGGTCGAGGGGTGGAAATAAACGTTGTCGTTGGTCGTGGTGCTTAGACCGTCATACATGGCATACCAGCCACCCTTGATCGTTTGCGGGCTGCTGGTTTTGTTCACGTATTGTTTCTTACCGTTGGAATCGAGCAGGGGCTCGGTGGTGTTGCCGTCGCTATCGGCGTCGGCAACGTCCACGACCAATTGCTTGAGCGTGATGGTTTCGGCGGAGTCGCCGTTGCTCTTCACCGCGTAGAGCCGCTCGTCGGTGCTTTGGGCGGCGATGAGGTTGTTGCGGAAGGTAAAATTGCGCTGCTCGCCGCGATCATTGTCGTAGGTGGAAATCTGAATATGGTTGCCATAGATTAGGTTGCCATCAATTACGGCGTTTTCGTTTTCGGAGAAGAAGACGCCGCCGTTTTTATTGGTGCGGTAGGCCAGGGTTTCGGCGGGCGGTTTGTTGTTGGCCAGAATGCTGCGGAGGACGGTAACGGTGGGGCGGGTGCCGAGATTGGGGATGCCCTCAGTATCGACCCCGGTGCTGCTCTCCTGGCTGAAGTTGTTGGAAGTGTCGTTGTTGTCCTCGATGAAGGTGCCGTTGCCGCTGTTATTGACCGAGACGCATTCGAGCATGAGGTTCTCTATGCATCCGGTATCCCACCAGAAGCCGGTGGAGCGGTTGTTACGGGCCTCGCAGCGGTAAACGGTGACATTGGCATTCGCGCCCTTGGTGGAGCGAAGCTTGATGCCGCTGACCGACCAGCCGGTGAAGCCGAGGATTTCGCCCTGCCGGGAGTTGTTGTTGAATTTACAGTATTCGAGCAGGCCGTTGATCCCCTCGAAAAACATCGCGCCATCTTCACCATTGGATGCGCACTCCAAGCGCCGCAGGGTGGCACCCTGGCTCAGGAGCACCGCAAGGCCGGTGCGTTTGCCTTTGATGAAGCGGCAGTCCTCGATGAGCAGATTGTTCTGGCCTTGGATGAGTGAGCCATAGCGGCCGGAATGCTGGAAGGTGAGATTGCGGATGACGACGTTGGTCGGAGTGGAGGAGAGGGTGGCGGTGGAGCCATTTCCGACCCAGAACTGAAACCCATTTCGCCGGGTGCTGACCTCGATAAGATTGGCGGTGGCGTTGGGATCGAAGCCCACCGCGTTGGCCGGGGGCTTGATGGTGATGCGGCCCAGGGTGGTGACGATGTTATCGAGATCGAGGGTGGCGTCGTGGACCCAGAAGGCACCTTCTTCGGCGGTGAGGCGGCCGCCGTTCACGTTGGTGGGCGTTATGTTGTCGCCCTCGGCTCCGCCGCCGAAGACGCCGTCCACGCTGTTGACGTTCACGTAATCGGTGCCGTCGAGATTTTTGGCCGGATTGATTTGGTAGTAGGGCTGGCCGTTTACCACCACGAGCTCGCGGCGCAGGAAGGCATCGGCCACGCCGAAGCTGACGCTCTTCGTCGGCACGCCCCAATTGTAGGGCCAGGGTTTCGACCAGGTGCCGTCGGCGTTCTGCGTCCAGGCGGCGCTGACCGTTGTGCCGCTGCGGGTCCAGGTGTTGTTCACGGTGTTTTTCGTCCAGCCGAGGATGGAGGCGGGGCCTTTGACGCCGGACCAGTCGTCGGAGCAGGACACAATGACGTCGCCGGTGTTCGATGGAGTGGCGGCGTTCCAGCCTTGGCCCTCGAGGATTAGCGGGGCGGCGTTTACATCGGTCTGCTGAATGTTGAAGCTGAACCCGTTGCTATCCCCGGGTGCGCCTTCGCGGTAAGTGCCGGGGAAAATGATGATTTTTACCGCGACGCCGATCTTCTTTTTTCCGGTGGCCACGCTGAGCGCCTTTTTGATGGAGGCGTAGGGGTTGACGTCGGTGCCCGTGCCGGTCGTGTCGTTGCCGTTGGTCTTGACGTAGAGCGTCTGCTTGTTGGCGGTGGGCCAGGTATCGTAAATCGCCTGGATGTCGGTCGCGCCTGTGCCGATCGTGCCAAGCACGGCGAGGGTGCCAGGGAAGTAGGTGAGGGTGTAGTTGGCGGGATTAAAGCTGCCGCCGGTGGCCGCGCTGGGCGTGAGCGAGTAAGTGCCCACCGGGTCGGCGGTGGCGAGTCCGCCGCTGGCCGTGAGGGTGACCGAGCCGATGGTGTCGCCGTTTTTCAGGCCGGTGGCGGTGAATTCCATGCCGGTGAGAGCCTTGGCCAGGCCTTGGGTCTTGGTGAGGTTGAATGCGGTGATGGTAACGGGAGCGGTGCCCACCGTGACCGTGCGGGTGGCGGTGCCGCCGACGCTATAAGTGGCGGTGATGGAGCGCAAGCCGAAGGCCAGGGTGGTGGTGGTGAAGGTCGCCTGGCCGCTGGAGACGGCGACGGTCTGCGCGGTGGTGCCATCAACCTTGAATACGATGTTGCCCGTCGCGCCGGTTTGGATGACGCCGTCGGTGTGGATGAAGGCGGTGAAGGTCACCGAATCGCCGTAGGCCGGGGTCGTGGAGGTGGAAGTCAGCACCGGGCTCGCCGAGCCGGTCCAGCCTTCGGGCACGACCTCACCGTCGGATTTTTGGATGGAGTTGAAACTGCCGGTGAGCTGGCGGGGATTGAGGAAGGTGAGCCTGGTGCGCTGGTCCGAAGTGAGGCCGGAGGCATTCGTGCCAACGTAAAGCCGGTCGGTGGTCCCGCCGGACCAATTGATTATCTGCGCGGTTCCCGGCCAGGTGACGCCGCTGCTGTCGGCGAAGCGCAACGTGCCTGCGCCGGAGCCGTAATCGAGGGTGGACGCGGCGGAACCGGCCAGGGTCAACACGCCTGCGGTCTCCGAAACCGTGCCGGAAAGGGTAAGCGACGAGGGGGTGTCGCCGCCCAGCGTGACCGGGGCGGTGTCTTTGATCTTATTCGTGCCGCCGTCCGGCAGCAGGAGGTTTCCGCCCGCGATGGTGAGACCGGAGGAGTTGAGAATGGAGCCGGCGAGATTCAGCGTGCCCCCGTTGACCGCCGTGGGACCGAAATAAGTCTTGGCGCCGGTGAATTTCACCGTGCCCGCCGGGGTTTGGTTGGTCAGACCGAGGCCACCTTGGTAGCTGTAGGGCGCGTTCACCCGCACGCGGTTCGTGTCGGTGACAGCCTGGGAGACTATGTTGCCGGTGAAGTCCGTCACGGCGCCGGAGGACTGGGCAAAAAGGTTCAAGCCGGCGCTATTGTCGGTGTTTTGGGTGAGAAGGCCGGAGAAGGTGGCGGTGGTGCCGGAGGCGTTGCGCGCGCCGAGGGAGTTGTAGTTGGGTGCCGAGGTCGATCCGGTGAAAAGGACCGGGTTGGCCAGCGTGTAAGCACCGCCGAGGATGAGTTTGGCGGAAAACTTGACGGTGGGGTCGGACTGGAGGGAAGCACTGTCGTTGGCGGTGAGACGATAGGTGACACGCGAGGGATTGGCGGTACTGGCGATGGCGTTGGCGCTGCCGATCTCCACCGTGCCGCGTCCGGTGATGGAGACGAGGTTGGCACTGCCGGAGAAGTCGCCGTAGGTCGTCCAATTGCCGGTGAGGCGATAGACCGACTCGGTGTTGGACGCCACGCCGGAACCCGCCTTCGGATTGAGGTTAAGCCCGCCGCTGGTCGCTTGCGCCGCACCGGTGGTGAAGTTACCCGAAAAAGTGACTGCGTTGTTGCCTGAAAAGCCGCCGAAATTCTGGATCGTGGCAGTCGTCGCCGCGTTATTGATCGTGATCGCGTTGGAGATCGCACCAGTGAAGCCCTGGTTAAAGGCGAGAATGCTTCCCGAGTTCGCGCCGACGCCGGCTTGGAAAATGATCGTGCCGGTGCCCAGGGCGGAGGTGGGATTGGCGGTCTCATTGCGGAGATTGATGCCCTGGCCGATGATCCAAGCGCCGGAGAAGGCGGAGTTGTTGCCGGAGACACTGACGCCAAACGTCCCGGTCGTCCCGGAGCGGGTCAGGGTAACGGGGTTGGTGCCGGTGATCGCTCCCGAGATGGTAAGGTTGGGAACGGTGGTGACGTCCTCGGACGTAAACGGGTTGGCGGTCCAGGTCTGCGCGGCGCTGAGGGTGAGCGGCTCTGCGATCGTCAGGCGACGCGAGGTGGCCGCAGTTTCCGGCGGGGTGGGTCCGGGCTGATTGAGCGTGATGCCGCCGCTGCCAAGGGTCAGCGTAGTGGGGGTGCCGTTGGCCAGGGTGAAGTCGGCGTCGCGGTTGAAATTTATCCCCGCAAGCGACGTGTCGATGTTGACCGTGGCGGTGGATCCGGCGGTGGCAAAAGTCAGCGTGGTACCGCCGGTCAGGTTCGGAACGGCATCATCATCCCAGTTTAACGCCGTGTTGAGGTTCGTATCCGCGCCACCGCCGTCCCAGATGTTCGCGGCATAAGCGGTCACGGGGAGGCTCGACGCGATGCAGAGAATGATGGGGCCCAGCGCGCGGGCGAACTTGGATGCGAATTTCATTGGGCTCAATTCCTTAGCTCAGAAAACATTAATGTATACGGAGTACGGGTATTGGTAACGATTACAGTGTCGCTGCTTACGGGGGTGTTGGAGGTGCAGGTGAAGTCGGAGCAAAAGGACGAGGGGGGCGCGGCTTGGATGGAGAGATCTGAGTTCTCGCCCGTAGGGACGCGGGGAATGAGTGATGCGTTAGATGATGATAGGTATGGGAGGAGAGGGGGGAGATGTTGTGTAATCGGCAGCGAAGGAGTTACCGCCGTGGCCATCCTCGCGTCCAACCTGCTACTCAACGCCACCGGCTTCGACGTCGCCGCCGGTGCCCAGCAAGCCGAGGGCGTGGTCCACGGCCTGCGCGTCATCTACATGGCCTTCCCCTTGGTCGGCTTCCTCGGCTCGATCTTCTTCCTCTGGCGCTATCATCAGCTCCAACGGTCTGCTTAACCAACGTTGCAAAGGGATCAGAGCGAGCCACCGGCCATTTGAATCCTCGTCGGGAAGCAATCGACAACCCTGGACCGCCTTTAGCCGATGCGCGGAAACGTCCGCAGGCGCTCGGCCGTGGGCCAGTAGCTTCCGGTATATTCCGCCAATACGCTCCTGAACGCAAAATCTACAAGATCGCCTCAATCTCAGGGCATGTTTCGGAAATAAATGAGGTCGGTGTGAGAGCAGAAGCGGGCTCGGCCAAGGCGACCGAGACGGAAACGACCCGGCGGGTTGTGCCGTCGAGGGCAACCTCGGCCCAGCCTGCTTATCCTATCAACAGCAGAGTTCGACGGCCTGAATTATTTCAGAAACACACCTGCACTCCACTTTGTTAAAATCAGAAATTGGCCGCAAAAAGGCGAAGAAGGCGCAAAAAAAGGGCTCGGTTTTGCGCTTTTTGTGACTTTTTGCGGCCAATCCCGGCGTGAGTGATCTGAATTAAAAAAGCAGAACTAACCCACTTGTGCGCACGGGGGCATCCGCGTCGTTGCACCCCGGTCAGACCTTCCCGGCGAGGCTTCGTATTTAAGCCCGTCCCAGTCACCATCGTTCGGGATAAACCTTGGTTCCTCGTCCAGCCTGGGGTTGCCAAGCTGGTCAAGGAGCGGCTGAGGATGAAAGTGACGATACGCTGACGAGCCTCTCGCGGAAGAAACGAAGGCGCGGGGAATCGCTCAGCGCCGGGAGCGCCGACGCACGGCGGCCAAACCGATCGCCATCACACCGGTCAGAAAAGCCGCCGAACCGGGCTCAGGAATCGCAGTGGCGCCGGTGGCGACAAAATCATTCAAACCAAAATTCAGTTGGGTAGTTGCGGTATTGGAGCCGATAAAGGAATCATTTTCGACGTAAAAACCGACTGCGGTAACGCTGTTGAGGGCGCTTCCGAGGGCGGTGGCTCCGACGGAGAGATCGGCGTTGATCAACGTGCTGGGAGAGTAGGCCACCCAAGAGTCGGTCAGCGTCGTGCCGCGCGTCTGAGTGATTCCGCTCGCGCTGCCGAGTGCGATGTTACTCAGATTGACGGTGTTGACGTAGTAGGCACCGCCGGTTTGAACAACCCAACGGATGGCGCGAGACGATGAATTGAAACTGGCATTGCCCGCATTCACGTCGCCGACTGCGGTCAGTTTCTCCAACGAAAACGTTGAGGTGGGGAAAACCACGACTGCAGCGAAGGAGAGCGTGGTGGTGTTGGCGATCGTTGAGAAGTTCTGGATGGCTATGCGATCGTATGCCGAGCCACCGTCCGCGTTGTCGCGAATTTGCTGGCGGCTGAAGCTGAGTACAGAGGCTGCGGAGGCCGTGGCTACATAGCCGACCGAAAAAGGCACGCCGGTGTAGCCAGTCGTGGGCTGTCCGGCGTCGAAGGCGCGGGTGTTGATGGTGCCGGAGGCCACGGCGGCCGCAGGGGATTGTAACGTGGTGGATGCGCTGACCAAGGTCAGGGAGTCGCCGTTGTAGTCGATGATCGTGGCAGCGTGGGCCTAGTGAGCTGCGCAAAACCCGGCAGCAAGGGCGATGGAAAGAAATGGATGTATTTTTATCGCGCCGACCCAACTCACCACCCTCCTTGAGGTCAAAACATTATTTATTCAATAAGTTGAAAGTTGACGCGACACCGAGAGCGAACGGACCTTGTCGTTATTTCAGGATGTATGTGTGAAAAAACCCGAGATCGTCGCCACTGCTCCAGATAGGAGCCTGCTTGCAGGCGATGGTTCGGCCCCCGCCTGCGGCCCATCGCCCGAGCGCGAAGCCACCTGCACCGGCTTGGCGCAGATCAAACGGGATTAGCGCCGTGAACTTTTCCTGGCCGCGAGCGTGAGCGAGCGGGGGTTCGACCACTCGCTCGCGCGCGCGGCCACGACTTATTTTGAGCGTTTCCGGCACGTCCCCTTCGGGGGGGGCTGAACTAAATCGGGTTTGCGTGAGAGGAGAGTTCGAAGACCCGAGTTCTTCAGAAACAAGCCCTAGGCGGTCTCGCCGTCCACCCAGCGCCCCGAGATGAGGGTGAGCTGTGGACAATCGGGAACGCCGAAAAAATTTCCGCTCAAAAGGCTGGCCAGCTTGAAGACGGAGGCTCGTCCCATGTCTTCGCCGCGCGTGTCCACTCCCGTCACGCCCGCCACGCCCATATGGCCTTCGGTGCCGATAAGAGCGTATCGCAGGTCCTCCGGAATGCGCACGCCAAAATCCACAAGCCAAGAGTGCAGCCACGGATTCAGGGAAATGATCCCGTCGGGCCGATATTTCTTAAGCCAGACACAAATGCTGTCCTTGGACGGTGGATGAACGTCATCCACCAGAGGCAATCGATCCTCGGCGGGTAGCATGGCTTGGGCCAGAAGGTAGGTGGATGCGTTCCTGCGATTAAAGGACGAAAGGGCGTCCAGCCGCCCCGATGAGGGCAGACCGATACGCCGACACCCCAGCGCGCCCAGGCGGGCCAGCGCCATCTCCATGTTGCCAACCGCGTCGGAGGCGACGGAGTGGAAACGGTTGGTCCCTGTGCGCAGCATGACCACGGTGGCGAAGTGTTCCTCGAAACGCGCCAGCACCTCTCCGGGTATCGAGACCGTCGGATCGTAGATGAGCACCCCGCGGATGCCGCGATAGGTCATGCTGCGCAGGGCTTTGTCGAGATTGGAAAAGGTGTCGTCGAACCCGTAATCCACCAAGTTGAAGCCGAGTCGAAGGGCTTCCTTGCGTGCTCCCAGCAGTAGGCTCTGGTAATACTTTGCCTCTATCGCCCGTTGATTGGTCGGGCTACCCAAAATCAAGGCCAGGCCGGCACCGTCTTGCGCGCGCTCCGGGTCGCGCACGTGGCGCATCCAGGCACTGACATAGGGGTTGGCGCGGTACCCCAACTCCACCGCCGCCGCCTGCACCTGCGCAATCGTCTCGGACCGCATCCGGGGATCCTGGCGCAGAGCCAGCGAGACGCTGGAGACGTGCAGCCCGAGGTGGTCAGCGATATCCTGAAGCGACGTGCGATGCCTGATTTTGCCCATGATTCCACCAAAAAGATCGAACCGTCGCGATGCGACTCTTTTCAACCTTTTGAACGACGAACAGGTTGCCTTCCAGGTATCTTTCACCAACCCTAATTCCAATCCCCGTTTTGCTACGAAGTGCGTCCCGCACCATGCCACGTCCGCCATGCCGCAGGGCCTCGCCAAGCGTGAATCCCAGACGTCCGTGATCGAAAAACCGTCAGTCCAAACCGGTGCCTCAACCCCGAATTCAATCCGCCCCATCCCTGCGCCGATATATCCGGCTCCGTAGCAGATCACACCGGCCTTACCCAACCTTGCTTATCCCCTCCATGATTCCTCCTGCCCCATCGCTGCCCTCGCTCCCGTCACAGGTCAAAATGACGTCCATCCCGTTCCGGCTGGTTTTCATGCTCGGCGTAGTCTCTGCCCTGAGTGCCTTTGCCTCCGAAGCCCGTATCGATCTGACAGGCGATACCGGCATGAGCGCTCCTCATGAAACCCTGGCGGAAAACACCACGCTCTCCACCCAAGTCCGCTTTGCCAGAGACCGGTGGGGCAAGCCCGACGCCCATTATCCCCACGTAGCCGAGATACCTCTCGATCCCAAATCTCCACAAGACGTCCGCTTGAGCTTCACCCCCGCCACCAGCGGCGAAATCGAACTCAGTCTGCGCGGTCCTTATCGCGCCACCCGTGAGCGCAAAGGCTTGGAACGCGTGGATATACTTTGGCACAGCGTTGTCGTGAGCGGGGCGACCCCGACCGACGGTCTACCCCCGGACTCCCTCGAAGCGTGGGCCTCCCCAAACGGCTTGGTGCCTGCGCCCGGTTGGCTGTCTCCAGCCGTGCAGGTGCTCAGCGTCTGGCACGATGCTTCGGCCAAACGCAGGTTCAACGTCACCGCCGGGCAACGCGTCACCCTCACCGCCGTCGCCGGCTGGGACGATCCCACAGGCGCCTTCAACCGCCAAATCCGCACCCGCGCGCCCGGCATCGTCGATCATCTCGTGCTCGGCACCGGCGAGAAACTGACCGGCGAAATCTTCGACCGCACCGACGAAGTTCTTTACCTTAAATCCAACTCCGCCGTCCGCTCCCTGCCCATGAAGAGTGTCCAAACCCACACCCGCTGGCGCTCCACTCTGTATCCGGCGGATTGGCAACCCGGCTTTGCCGACGCCTCGGGGGCCTTCCTCCACGATTTTTCCTACGCGGGCTACAAGCGCGGCGAGCAACCCATCCCCGACGTCTCCGGCAAAATCTTCGACGTGACCCGCCCGCCCTACCACGCCGATGCCACCGGCAAAACCGACAGCACCGCCGCCATTCAAAAGGCCCTAGACGACGCGGCGGCTCAAGGCGGCGGCATCGTTTACCTTCCCGCCGGAACCTTCCGCGTCGCCCCCGCGCCTTTCCCCGCCGACGCCAAACCCTCGACCAAACGGGCCGTGCTCTCCCTGCGCGCCAGCAACATCGTCGTGCGCGGCGCCGGCGTGAACCGGACCCGCGTTTTCAACGCCTCCTACCAGATGCACAACACCGCCATCTTCGAGGCGCTGGCTCCCGACCGCAAAGGCTCCTGGACCATCCCGACCTCGGCCGAGGTCCCACTCACCGCCGATCTTCCGAGCCCCACCCACCTCATCCCCGTCGCCAACGCGTCGGTATTCAAACCCGGTGACACCGTCATCCTGCGTGAGGACATGACCCCCGAGCGCATCGCGGAACTCGACATGACCGACTACTGGAAGACCTGGGGCAAATCCAACCCCCAGCTCTGCCGCGACGTCGTCGCCGTCGATCTCGCCGCCAACACCGTCACCCTCGACGCCCCCACTCGCCTGCCCGTGCGCCTGCGCGACAAGGCCCGGCTTTTCACCATCGGGTCTCAGCTCACCGGCATCGGCTTCGAGGATTTTTCCATCGGCAACATCGAGCATCCACTGGCCTACACCCAGGGCCTCAGCCCAAGAAACGAGCCCACGCAAGACACGGCCTACCCTCAAGATTGGCTCCTGGAAGACCGCAACTGGAAGGGCAAAGGCTCCTCCTTCGATTCGCCGCAGTCCTTCACTTACGACCTGCACTCGACTTACCTGATCGCCCTCAACCGGACGCGCGATTCCTGGATTCGCCGGGTCAACACCTACCGTCCACCCGGCAACACCCGCGACGCCCACATTCTCTCCAACGGTTTTATCCTGAACGACTGCCGCTTCGTCACCATGACCGACTGCCACTTGGCCAACCCGATTTTTGTCGGCGGCGGCGGCAACGGCTACCTCGTCAGCTTCGGCGGCAACGAAAACCTCCTCGAAAAATCCACCCTCACCCGCGCGCGTCACGCCTTTTCCCACCGGGGCGGCCAGACCTCGGGCAACGTCATCACCGAAGTCCGCATCGAGCGCGGCACCGGAGCCGACTGGCACATGCAGCTCTCCCCCGCCAACCTCGCCGACAATGTCACGGCCAGCGAAGATTTGATCGAAGCCTGGAGCTATCGCGGCGGCGGCCCCACCGAACACGGCCACACCACCAGCGAGACCGTCATCTGGAATACCCGTGGCGAAAAATACAAGACCGACATCTGGTATGCTCCCGGCCGATACTTCATCGTCGATTCCAACCAATATGGACGCGGCTACGTGATCGGCACGCGCGGCCCGGCCAGCGACATCCGGGTGGACGCCTATGCCCGTTGGGGACTCTACGGCGATGACGCCACGCCCGAATGGGTGGAAGGCGTCGGCCAAGGCGCGACCCTTGAACCGCAATCTCTCTACCGCGACCAACTCGCCCGCCGCACCCAGAGCGCGGTTAAAAGGTAACCACCATTCTACTATGCCTCACCGTATCCTCCTCGGCACCGTTGCCATAGAACCCCATCGCTGGCGCGCCGACCTGCCCCCGCTCATCCGCGCCTCCGCTTGGGCCGGGCGCGCCCGCCAGGCCGGCTTCGACGGACTCGAACTATGGCAACGCCACTTCACCGAGGCCGATCCCGCCGAACAAGCCGTTCTCGCCGCGCAACCCGAGCCGCTGGAGATTTTCAACGCCTACCCCTCCTTCGAAGACACCCCCGAAGCCGCCGCCACCCGCGAACGCATCGCCGCCGCCATCCGGACCACCCGCGCCCGCGCCGTGAAGTTCAACCTCGGCACCAAGCCTGCGCTCCGCGCCGATTACCTGCGCACCTTCGCCGCCTGGGCCGCCACCCTACCGCCCGACATCACCCTGCTCAACGAATGCCACGGCGGCGACATCGCCGATAAACCAGCCGCCGCCCGCGCCCTCCACGACGAACTCGCCCTGCCCAACCTCGCCGTCATCGTCCACGCCTTCAGCACCGACGAGGCCGAGCTGCGCGCCTGGTTCGATACCTTCGGCCCCGCCGTCCGCCACGTCCACGTCCAGCACCGTCACCCCGACGGCCTCTGGCGGCGGCTCGACGCCGATCCCGCCCGCAACGCCGCCCGCGCCCGCCTGCTCCGCGAGCTGGGTTTCACCGGCACGCTCACCACCGAGTTCAGCGACGGCGTCGCCTGGGGCCGCCCCAACCCCGCCCGCGAAGAAAACCCCGAAGCCCTCTTCGCCGCTGCCACCGCCGACCTCGCCTTCCTTCGCCAACACCTCGCCTAAAGCCTGAACCATGAGCCTCTCCCTTATCCATCTCGCCGAAAAAGAGCCGCATCCCGCGCTCTGGACCGACACCTTCCGCACCGCCCTCGCCCCGTTGGGCGCGCTCGCCCTCGTGCCCAATGCCGGCGCGCTCACTCCCGCCGCCCGCGCCGCCCTCGTCCGCGAGCACGATGTGGTCATTAGTGGTTGGGGCGGTGCCCAACTACCCGAGGAACTCGCCGCCAACTCCGGTCGCGTGCGTTACATCTGCCACCTTACCGGCGGCATGCGCACCCACATCCCGCTCGCCCTCGTGGAGTCTCATCTGCCCGTAACCAACTGGGGCGATGCCCCCGCCTTTGAGGTCGCCGAAGGCACCCTCACGCTCCTCTTGGCCTGCCTCAAAAACCTCCGCGCCCACATCGACGAAAAACGCGACGGACGCTGGTCTACGAATTTTACCCTCACCGGCCCCGCCGGTCGCGGCGGCACCCTGCGCAACCTCCGCGTCGGCCTCTACGGCGTCGGCATGATCGGCCGCCGCTTCGCCACCATGCTGCTCGCCCTCGGCGCCAAAGTTCACGCCTTCGACCCCTTCGCTCCCGAGCTGCCCGAAGGCGTGCGCCGCGTGGCCACGCTCGAAGAACTCTTCTCCCAATCCGACGCCGTCTCCCTGCACGCCGGGGTCAACCCCTCCACCATCGGCAGCGTCAACGCCGCGCTGCTCCGGCTCTTGCCCGACGGGGGCATCGTCATCAACACCGCGCGAGGCCAGATCGTGGACCAAGAAGCCCTCTTCGCCGAACTCGCCTCCGGCCGCCTCCGCGCCGGGTTGGACGTCCTCGACCACCCGGAGACAGGTGACGCCCTGCCCGCCGACCACCCGGCCCGCCAGTGGCCCAACCTCATCCTTACCGCCCACGCCATCGCCACCAACCACTGGCCCTACCGCATGAGCGACCCCGCCTGTCCGCTCCAGGCCTTTCACGAGGTCGCGCTCGACAACCTCGGTCGCTTCGCGCGCGGCGAACCCCTGCGCTTCCGCATCACCCCGGAGCAGTATCAACGCATGACCTGAGTACGGTCTCCGTCATGCCCCCCTCCGCCTCCCCGGTCGCGCCCTCCATCCGCGATTTTCCCTTGATGGCCTGTCGGCCCATCCAGCGCCGTCAGCTCAGCCCCTATCGCGAACTTTACGCCCAAGGCGTGCGCGTCCTCCATGTCGACGCCACGTTTGCCGAGGATTACTTCCATCCCGAACTCCGCGCCTGGAAAGCCCCGGACACCTACGAGTATTCCGTTCAGGAAGCCCATTGGCACACGCTCCTCGCCGCCTGCCCCGAGGCCCGCCTCTGCCTGCGGCTCTACGCGGGCTCGCCCCCTTGGTGGGATGAACAACACCCCGCCGAGCTCCAGCGCTACGCCGACGGCTCGGTGGAGGCGAACTTCCAACGTATCAACGGACGCCATACCCTGCCCAGCCTGGCCTCCGCCGCCTGGCGGGCTGACGCCTGCGCCGCCCTCGCCCGGTTTCTCCGCTGGCTGGAAAGCTCCGGTTGGGCCCCGCGCATCTGGGGCTTCCTCCTTTCCTACGGCATCACCTGGGAATGGGGCATCCTCGGCACCGACCGCCATCCCGATTACTCCGCGCCCATGCAAACGCGTTTCCGCGAATGGCTGCGAACCCGTTACCGCGACGTTGACCACCTGCACGGTTGCTGGGGCGATCCCGCCGTCGATTTCGCCACCGCCGCGATCCCCGCGCTGGAGCAACGCTTGGCGTGCGAGGGCGACCTGCGCCGCTTCCCCCGCGACCGCGCGGCGTCGGATTTTCAGCAATGCCTTTCCGACACCAACTGCGACCTGCTTCTCGCTCTTGGCCGCACCGTGCGCGAAGTCTCCGGCTCCCGTTACAAACTCGGTGCCTGGTATGGCTACACCCTCACCGCCCGCGAGCAAACCGCCTTCACCGGCCTCTACGGCGCGGGCGGGCTGGCCGGCGGACACCACGCGCTCGGACGTTTTCTGCGCTCCGGCCTCTTCGATTTCAACGTCTCGCCCTACGCCTACGCCAACCGCGATCTCGGCCACGGTGCGCTCATCCAGCACTTTCCCCGCGCCAGCACCCAGCGCCACGGCGTGCATGTTTACGACGAAAACGACCTGCGCACCTTCCTCGTCGCCGGGCTCGCCGACGACCGCGCCATCTCCATCGGCCAGACCCGCACCCTCGACGACACCCTCGACCACCAACGCTGGGCCATCGCCCAATCCCTCTGCCACGCCTCCAGTTCTTGGTGGACTGAATTAAGCGACTGGATCGGCCCTTACAAACCTTACTACGACCACCCGGCGATCCTGGCCGAACTCCGTCAACACATCGCTTCCTTTCAACTCCACGCCCCGAACTACGCCCCGATGTCCGCCGAGATCGCCCTGATTATCGACGAGCACTCCATCGCCGCCCTCGGCCTTTCCAGCAAACTGTTCCTGCGCGAAATCTACGAGCAACTCGCCGCCTGGGCCTGGTGCGGCGCCCCCTTCGACGTCTGGCTGGCCGAAGACGTTACCCCGGACACCATGCGGACCGTGAAGCTCGCCTACGTCTTCGCCCCCGCGCCCGCCGAAAACCTCCGCGTCCGTCTCGCGCAAACCCTCTGCCGCGATGCCCGCACCGTTTGGTGGGGACCGCTCTCCGGTCTGCTCACCGACCACGGCACCGCCCCCGCCGCCTTCACCGAGCTTACCGGCCACCAAGACCCGCATGATACCACCCTGCGCGCCGCCGAGGTCGGACCGGCTTGGCGCTCGCTCTACGGAGCCGCCGCCGGGCTCACCCCCGAAGACCTCGCCCGCATCGCCCGCGACGCCGGAGTCCACCTCTACGGCCCGGCTCCTCTCCATGTCATGCGCGGCGGGCAATTCACCGCCCTGCAAACGCGCGCCAACGGTTCACTCCCCATGCGCATTCCCCCCGGAGAAACCTGGACTTGGCTCGAAAGCGATAACCCCTTCTCCTCCGACCATGTCTTCACCGCTGGCCGCACCGAACTGCTCCGCCACCGCCCTTCCCCGAACCTGACCCCTCCCCGCACATAATTCCCATGCCCCGCCTCATCGAAAACCAAACCTTCCCCGAAGGCCTCCGTCTCGAAAACGAGCACGGCGTCATCATCCGCAACTGCACCATCACCAACCCGAACGGACGTTACGGTCTCGCCCTCACCGGCTGCACCGACGTGCGCGTTGAAAAGAACACCATCCGCCGCATCGGCGACGAACGCGAACTCGACCGCACCGCGCTTTACGACGGTTACGAGTTCATCATCGACGCCGATCACATCAGCGGCGTCGCCCTCCACGACTGCCGCGACGTCACCTTGGCGGATAATGACATCACCGACGTCTTCGGCCGCGGCATAAAGGTTTCCGCTTCCTGCGGAGGCGACGACCTCGGCCACGTCATCGAGCGCAACCGCATCGCCTATATCCTGGACGACGCCATCCTCTTCGTAGCCGAGGGCGACCAAAACAACCCCGCCGTCAGCACCCCCCTGCACGGCGGCCGCATCAGCGGAAATCTCATCCACGACATCGGCCTGGGTCTCACCCGCCTGCCCTTCGCCCGTCATGGCATGTATCTAAAAGTCCAAGACGTGTTGGTCGAAGACAACACGATCTACAACTGTTTATACGGCCAAGGCATCTCCCTGCGCAACGCCGGCATCCTCCGCCGCAACCGCATCCGCAACTGCCATGGCGGCATCGCCTACTGGGCCCAGACCAACACCGCCGGCAGCTCCCGTGCGGTCGTCATCGAAGACAACGTCATCCGCCAGGACTTCGCCCTCGATCTCCCCATGCGCCACATCGCTTATCCGGCCAAAAACCGCACCGGTCGCCCCGAGTTCCCCGGCATCGTTTTCCAGTATAACGCCGCCGACTACCTGCGCCTCGACCGATTGAGCATCCGGCGCAACCAGATCGAAGTTCACGCCGATTACGACGGCTCCGCCCCGTTGATTACCGGTCAGGGCAATCCGGCCGACTGCCGCTTCACGCTTGATCTCGCCGACAACACTTTCCGCGATCACCGCAGCCATCCCGTCGCCACCGCCAACCTGCCCTGAACCACCCCAGACGTCGGTGCCCCGGTGCCGACGTTTTCACGGGCCTGCCGCGTCCCCGGCGAGCGCAGGCTGCCCCCTTTCGCTAAAGCATTTTCGATAATGTCATAGCCGAAAATGTAGGACGGGGTTGCCGCAGATCATAGCCGCAGATCACAACAATACGCCGCTGTTTTCAGAAACAAAAACACCTCTTTGTTCAACGTTTCGCACTAACGTGATATTGCTGGCAGGCCGGACCACGCCCAAATCATTCATCTACCCTTCCAAAAGCCTCCGCCCATTCCCTTGGTCGGCTTAATATCTTGGCAAACAACGATTTTAAACCGAATTCACCCTTTTATCCGTATCCGATTACGAAATTAGTCACCCCTCCGCGGACGCAGCCGTCCGCCCCCCACCCCACCCGTTTTACCCTCCCCCTCCCGTCCCCATGTTTATGCCCCCGCGTTCCTTGCTTGGTTTGCCCTTTAATCGCGCCCTAGCGCCAGCCTGGTGCTTGGTCGGCCAGCTCCTCTTCGGCCTCGCCTTGCACGCCGAGCCCCTGCGCGGCGATTTCTCGGCTACGGGCAGCCTGCCCGCCAATGGTGCCCTGGTCATCGACCTACAGGGCAGCCAGGTCGGCGTAGCGCTCAAAGACGGCGTCCTGACCACCGCCTGGCCCGCCTCCGGCAGCGAGGCCGCGTCCCGCTGGAATCTCGTTCTACCCACCCTGCCCAAAGCGTCCCCCCTCAAGGTCCGCCTGGTACGCCAGGGCGACCGCTGGACCAGTGCCTACTCCCTCGACGGACAACGCTGGGAAACTCACCTCAAAGAGCGTCTGCCCGCCCTCATCGGCCCGGCCGAGGCCCGCCTGCTCGGCGCCACCGGGCAACTCGTCACCGCCTCCGACGACGGCCGCGTGGGCGACTTCCTGGCCATATCTCCACAAGACTCCTTCTGGACCACGCCGATCCCGGAAATGGCCTTCATCGCCGGCCGCTTGAAGACCGCCATCGCCCAAAAACGCTTCGAGCCCGAATCCGCCGCCAACCCCTTGGGCTACAAGGACGGCGTGCCCCTCTGGCTAACCGCCTACAAAAACCCGTCGCCCCTCATTCCCGACCTCGACATCCCCGGCCCCGGCGGCCTGATCTACCCGAACTTCACCTACGCCGGCGTGCAGGGCGGCATCCCCCAAAACCTTCCCGTGCGCGCCACCCTCACGCCCGACGCACCCGATTTCGCCGCCGCCCTGGAGGCCGCCATCGCCACCGCCGCCGCTCAGGGCGGCGGCGTCATCCAGCTCGAAGCCGGCACCTACCAACTCAAGCGCCCGGTCGGCATCACCGACAACAACATCGTCCTGCGCGGCCGCGGCCCGGACCGCACCCGCATCGAGTTTACGTTCACCCACAAGCCCAAAACCATCGGCTGGTTCTCTCCCCGGCAGGACGACGCGGACCTCGCCCCGGAGGATCTCATCGAAGTCCATGCCGACCTCGACTCGCCCGCCGACGGCACCGACAAGAAAGGCGAACTCACTCTCATGATCGACGGCAAGTTGATCATGACCACCAAGTGGAAGCCCGACGAGCCCAGCCAGTTCCGCGTCAGCACCCGGGTGCGCACCCAGTTGGAAAAAGGCCTCGCTCCCGGCAAACACACCCTCACCGCCCAAGTTCGCTGGAAAGACGGCACCACCACCACCGAATCCCGCCAGGTGACCTTTAATCCCGCCCTACGCCGCAAGGTCGATGCGATCGGTGCCGAGGCCGCGTTCACCTTCACCCCTTCCCTGGCCAGCCCGCGCGCCCCCCTCACCGAATACCTCCCGCGCGGAGCCCGCCGCATGAAGGCACCCCAGGGCCTCGTTTTCCGCCCCGGCGATTTCCTCACCCTGCGCATCGGCGCCGACCCCGACTGGATGCGCCTCGTCAAAGCCATCCCCATGGCCGACGGCACCAGCTGGCTGCACCGCCAGGCCATGGTCCAAGTGACGAAAGTCGAGAACGGCGAACTCGAGTTTAACCAGCCCCTGCGCATTCCCTTCGAGTCCGTCCCCTCCGCCACCGTGGCCAACACCCGCGTGCTCACCGGTTGCGGAGTCGAAGACCTCACCCTCACCTCGACCGAGAAAAACTGGCTGCACGGCGTGATGTTCCGCCAGGTCGTCAACAGTTGGATACGCAACGTCCACTTCCTCAAACTCGGCCGCAACTCCTTCGAGACCGATTCCTCCAAGTGGGTCGAAATCCGCGACGTCGAGGCCCACGACGCCTGGTTCAAGGCCGGCGGCGGCACCGCCTACATCAGCTTCAGCCGCTCCTTCGACTGCCTCATCGACGGCCTGCGCAGTTCCAAACTCCGCCACGGCCCGAACCTGAGCTGGTCGTCCTCCGGCTGCGTTTTTCGCAACGGCCACTACGAGGACAGCGACGCCCAGCTCCATTGCGGCTGGCCCAACGAAAACCTCTTCGAAAATAACACCATCATCAGCCGCCGCGGCAACGGCAGCTATGGCTTCGGGTTCTTCGCCCAAAGCTCCGAAGCGGACATCCACGGCCCCCAAGGCCCGCGCAACGTGCTCTACAACAATGACGTCACCTCCGACGAAGCCGGCCTCTGGCTGGGCGGCAGCAACGAGGGCTACCTCTTCGTTTACAACCGCTTCATCGCCAAAAACGGTCCAGCCATCTTCCTCAAGCAAGGCTCCTTCGACCACACCTTCCTGGGCAACGTCTTCATCACGCTCAAACCGGGCCTCGCCGCCGTCCTCCAGGCCACGCCCGACTGCGTGGGCAACGACTACATCGGCAACACCTTCGGCGGCCTCGCCAGCACCCTAGACACGCCCCGCACCCTCTTCGCCGGCGCCGCCGCCCCGCATCGCAACGAGGGCAACACCGCCGTAGCCGCCACCGACCTCCCCCGCCCCGTCCCGCAAGTCCCCTCCCTTTACCTTTGGCAACTCGCGCAAAAGCGAGCCGCTCAAGTGAGCGAGTGACGCCGCCATTCGCACCCGCACGCGCTCCCCTCGACCGCCTCCCCTAATCAACGAATCTCAACCTCAACCACCTCATGAACACCCGCACCCTCCTCGGCGCCCTTGGCGCCGCTCTCCTCGCCCTCGCCAGCGCAAACGCCGCCGTGTTGATCGACCCCGCCAAACTCGGCGGCATCGGCTCGATTACCGTCGATGGCAAACCCGTGCCCGGCGTCGATTTGCCCGCCACCACCAAACAAATCCACCTCAACCTTCCGCCCGAGCTCCGGGATTGGTCGAACGCCAAAACCATCACCCTGCGCCTCTACAGCCCCGCCGCCTCCGGCGCCAAAGCACTCCTGATCCTGCGCGCCGCCAACGACGAGAGAACCGGGCCCAAGGACTTCCCGATGAATTACTGGCACACGATCATTACCGCCAATTGGCAGGGCTGGAAGGACGTCGAGATCCCCTTAAAATCTTTCGTCGCGACCCGCGTGGAAGGCCCGCCCGCCCAAATCCAACAGCTCATTCTGCGCAACCAGTTCGGACCCGAAAACCTGGAGACCAACACCTGGGGCATCCCCCTCCCCAACGCCGTCACCTTCGGCTTCGGGCGCATCATCATAGACTAGGAACTGTCTTCAAAATACCCCGACGCTTTGCTTACGCCCTGCGGGTGAAAGGAAAACCAAGCTGGGCCGGCGTTGCCCTCGGCGTCGTGGCCCGCTGGGCCACCTCCGCCTCGGTCGCCTTGGCCGAGCATGGTTTCCCTCTCACGAAGCATCGGTTTATCTTGAAGATAGCTTCTGAGTAACGTGGCGGGTGGACTGGGGAACAGTGCCGCGATCAAGGGGGTTGGCTGATTTAGCCCTATCGTGCGGAGGGTTTGATCCAAACGCTCCACTCTTTCGTCGCCCCAGAAGCCAGGATGCGTGATGAGGATGGAAACTGAGATTGGGCCTCAGCCAGCGTGTCACAGGGAGCATTCGTCGGCTCAATCGCCGGATGATGCACCCCGCGCCAGCCGCCGCGCGTGAGCCAGACGCCGAGGTAGGGATTGGCCTCGGTTCCCCAGTTGAACTCAAGGCTATCTCCCGTGCGCTCGTTCACGATTGAGGAATGGCCTGCGCGCAACGGGCCAGCGAAGAATTTGACGGAGGCTCGATCATTTTCGAGTCGTAGTTCGTTAAGATTGATTTCAGGCGCCGGCCCCGGCCAAGACCAGTGATCTCCCGGCTTTGCGCCCGGCCGTGTCGCACCCTCGATACGAATGTCGTGCACCTCCTCGGGCACGATTAAGCGGTCGCCTTCGTGAAAGGTCAGCAGCGGGTGCAAAGCCCAGAGATACGGCTCGGGCTTAGCCGCGTGATTGGTTAGTTCGTAGTCCAGCACCACGATCTCTCCCTCCATTCGCACGGTGCGGGTGATGGTAAAGGGCGAAATGGGCAGACGCAGCGTGGTACGAACGAGCCCCTTGCTCAACGCGGTTTCGTCCAAGGTCCACGCCTGACTCCAGGCTTCGCCATGGTCGGGCAGATCGCGCCCGCCGGCACGGCAAGCCCCCACGGTGGGTATGCACTCGTCGGCTCCGGCAAGGGTGCCGTCGGTGAAGCTGTCACCCACCGAATTCGCGAACAGGCACAGTGCTCCCTCGGGGTGCCAGAGCCACTCGCGCCCGTCCGGCAGGGTGCGGAGGGACACGAGCTTGGCGCCGAGCGCAGGCACGATGGCCACCTCGGCCTCCATGGAACGCAGGCGAATCACCTCGAATCCATCACAAGTTTCACGAAGGGCGGCGGTTGGCTGCGAATTCATTGTTGCGCTTTAATTGGCTTTCCGAGGGCGAATTGCGGTTACGGCTCCACAGGACTGAGTCGCTGCAGTTTATCCGCAAAAGCGCGGGTTGCCAGCCGCTTGTCCCTCCATGCGGCAGGAAGGGCGCGGGCAGGCAGCTCTTTATTTTTGCCGATGAGAGGCGAAGTTGGACTTAGACGGTAATCGCCCTGGGTCGGATCGACAAAACCGGGGTCGCCCCAATTGCCTGCTACTTTGGGCAAGTAGCTTTGGAAACGTTCCAGGTTCATGACATGAGCCTGCTCGGCAGGTGCTCGATTAAAGTCAAACCATAGAAACGCATCGTCTTCAGCGGCGTAAAAAGTCGTGTCCGAGATTGATAAAGCCCGCTCATAAACTGCCGGGAGCCGCTGGGGTTGAGGCAGCCATAAACTGACCCAAGTTAGGAACTGCCCGGGGGTGTAAGAGGCCACGACTGAACCGGTGATCGACCACGGCCCGGGCAAGGCAAATTCCTCGTGTCTCTTGCTCGCACCCAAGGCGTTCTCCACCCGGTTCCAGTTGGCATCGTTGTTCATGGAGGATCGGAGGTAATAGGGTATGTCGATGAGCATGCGATCATCGCGCTTGGACCTGCCCGTTGCTTCGTCATAAATTGCCTTGGCCGCCGAGGGTTTGGCGTCGGACTGCGGTCCGACCACGAGCAGAGAGTTACGCACGGTGACGTGTTCGACGTCCAGAATGCGCAGTGCGGAGACTTGGTTGTCGGCGAGTAAGGCTCGGTTGATGAGGAACGGGCCTTTGCTGATTTCCACAAAAAGTCCGCGGCGGTTATGAACCGAGGTCAGGTCTTCGATGCTCACGCGCTCGCAGTTAACATCGAACCATAAGCCGGTGGCAGATTCCCGTAGGCGGTGAAGCGGCGGATGATGGTATCTCCGCAATCGTGCATCTTGAAGCCGGCGGCGAACCAGCCGGTCTGCGTATCGCCGCGCCAGTTGTTGCCGGCGATCTCCAAGTCTTCGATCACGGCGTCACGCCATGCTCCGCCGCCCGCGCCCCCGCCGCCATTATCAAGCAGCTTCAGCCGACGCAGAGTAAGGCCGCCAACGTCTCCAAACTGGGCGCCAATTCCTGAGTTTTCGCGGATCGTGACATCCTCCACCACGATATTGCGAGTGCGGTGCTTTCCTTGTTCGAAGCCGCCATGCATCGCGATGCAGAGGGCACCCTGCAATTTCCAGCCATCCTCAGCGGCAATGCCGGTGGCGTAATGCTGGAGCGTAAGACCGCGAATGGCTGCTTGATCTGTTCGACCGAGTGCCAGCCAATAGCGGCGGGTGCTGACTTCCACCGAATCTGTCCTTGGTGTCCGACCCTCGGCCAAACGAATGGCAATGAATCCACGACTTTCCGAAACGCCAAACGTGCCGGGCTCCAGAACCTCCTGTGGATCGCGAGACCCGAGTTCGGTCCAGAAGCCGACACTGTCCGCAGCTACTTTGCCGCCAGTAGCTCCGTGCTGGCCGGGGGCGGCGTCTTTCAGGCCATCCCTGAGCGCGTATTTCACACGGTCGAGCAGCACGGGCACGAGAAGCTTGCCCCCAGCCACCGCGACTTCTCGCCGTTGCCGGATAGGTTGTTGCACGTTATAATTGCCCATCATCCCAGCCCAGTAACCAAGCTTGGCTGTCCAAGGGGCGGTGAAGACTCCTTTGCCGGCCTCTTGCCATGTGGTGATGGGATCGGCTCCGGAAAAGACGACTTGCTCACCTTTCGACCCGGTGCGTCCTTCGATCAGCAGGGGAGCCGTTTTGCCGTCAGGCACGCCAAAACCCTGACGAAGATCGAACTCGCCTTCGCGGTAAATGCCGGGGGCCAGGCTGATACGCACGCCGGTTCCTTCGCCGAGCAGAGTCTTGGCTTTCGCCAGGGCGGCGGCAAAGGTCTTGAGCGGCTTCTCGGCACTGCCCGGGTTGTCGTCCGACCCAAAAGAACCGGGGTCAACGGCAAGGGTCACGGTGACCAAGGATTCATCGATGTTAGCTCCGTCGATCTTGCTGAGATCGGGTTCTCGTAAGGGGGGCTGCACTTGCGGCTTGAGCGGCAGCGCGAACCCCTTGAAATCGAGCGGCCCCGGAGAGGCGGCAAACTCCAAGCCCCCATTCTTCGCGGGGCGCACTTGAACGGTTGCTGGTTTGCCTGACTCCAGTCGGGAAAGAGTAATCTGGATAGCTGGATCAGGTTGCTCATTGGCACCGTAGCTGGTGGAAATGCGCACCACTTGGCCACTGGCTCCCGCGAGCGAGCTGGGAGCCGTCGTGATCTTTACCTCGACCCAAGTGTTGTCTTCAGCGATACGCTGCGGGATCACCGTTAGCTCACCCGCGAAACGATCAAGTTCCCGAGCCTGAAGAGCAGAATGTGCTACGAAAAGAAGTAACAGGAAGAGGGTGCGCATAACGAAAAGGGGGTTATTTGTCTGACAGACTTATTGGGGTGAGTTGTGCAGCGGTGGAGGTTGTCGAAGAGCAGGTGTGATGGTCGGCTTCATTTCACGATGACGTCGATGACTTCACTGCGTTCGGTGGATTTGTAAAAATCGGCTTTATTGAAGGATTCCCATTCAGCGCGACGCTCGGCAGAAATTCTAAACACCGGAAGCTTCATCTTTGATGCAGGGCTGTTAGTCTTGGCGGTAAAGTCCAAGGCCGCTGCGTTCACAAAGCCGGGGTCGATCCATTGGGAGTTCTGCTCGGCAACCAGGGACGCCCACGAATCAAAGCCTATCCACTCGTTCACATTGGGTTTTGAACGCCACTCTGGGCTATCCATAATCTTGCCGATACCGAAGGGCTTTGCTTCCGGACTGAACCAGAGGTTTCCACTTCCAGCGTAACCATTGCGGATAAACTTCTGGTAAATTTCGCGCGGCCAGCCGTGGTGCTCAACAAAGAGGGGAGCCACAAAACCCGATGCCCGCACCCCGCGGTCGTGGTCATAGCGCTCGGCTCCCGGTGGGCAAGCCTCTTGGGGAAGACCGAGGATGACGCTGTTTTTGATGGTAAGGCGATCAAGCACATAGGGGTCGTTCCGTGGCAACCCTAGCAGAGTTTGGATGGATCTTTCGCCCGATGCTCCGCGTGATGCGGCTTGGAAGATGAAATTAGCCACACCCGTCGGGCCAGCGATGATTGAGTTTTCGATGCTCATTTGATTGGCCGCCTTCAAGGCCACGGCTGCTTTCGCATTGGCCGCGATGACCGAATTGCGCACCAGCAGCCCTTTACCGATCTCGAAATCCAGACCCACACGGTTGCCGTAAGCGACCAAACCATCGACGGTGATGTTGGCGCAATCGATATCAAACCAAAGGGCGATGGCATCGTTACCCACAGCGGTGACATTGCGAAAGACGCCGTCTTGGATATTGTGGTTTTTACTGCCACCGCCACCCCATCCGCCCACATAGCGCCAGTGGTTGTAGGAGGTTTCCACAGTGTCCCATAGGAAGTTTTGAACGTGAGTGGTGGTGATGCCGGATGCGGCGGCGCGGGTGGCCTTAATGCGCCTCAAAGTGACATCTTTGCTGTAGCTGACTTCGAGGTGCGTGCCGTTGCCAAAATCGAAGTGGCAATCTTCCATAAGCAAGTTTTGATCCTGAATCCCAGCCCCTTGGGTTGGCGGAAACCAAGTGCCCAAGCGAACAGCGGAGCGTGGCCCGGCCATGGCGGCGGCCATCTCGAAATTCAATCCCCGGACCACCACATTGGATTTGTTCACGATCCAGAGCAGGTAAGGGCGGACGCTGACCTCCACGGTGATTTCTGCCCACTTTACGTTATCCGGGGGCGCGATGAAGATGCGGTCACCGTTTTCCGGGCGCTCGGCGACGCCAAAGGTGCCTGGTGCAAGCGTGGCGGGCTCCACCATTTGCTTGTAAACGTAAACCCCGTAATCATCGAATTTTGAGAGGATGTTGGGCGTTCTAAACGTCGGCCAGTTTAGCCCGGCCAAGAAAGAATCCTGCACGGTGCCTTCAGGAAAAGGGAGGGAAAGCTCGTGATTTTTGGGATCCGTCGGCGGAGCGGTGTAAGAGTATTGCTCCAACACAACTTGGCGAAGGGGGACGCCGTTGATTTTAGCCACTTCGCGGCGGTGTTCGTAGGGCGACTTTGGATTATAATTCTTGTTGCCGGTAGGCCAGAAACCGAAGTCGTGCGGCCAAGGGTGTTCGTAGGCGAAGACCTTGCCCGAAGCGTCCTTCACTGCCTTCCAATTCTTTGCGGGGAACTCATCCGCCCCGGAAATGGTCACGGTGCCGGTTCTTTCAGCGGCGATAATCAGGGGTGTGGAGGCGGCAGCACCGCCAATCTTGGTTCCATCGATGACCAACTCTCCCTCTCGATAGATGCCGGGGGCGATCAGCACCTTGACCGGGGTGCCGTTGCGAAGTTTCTCTTTAGCTTCTTCAAGAGCTTTAGCAAGGGCTTGGGGCCCGGGAGTTACTCGAATTACCTGTGTGATTGCTTTCTCGTTTACACCGGAAGCACCCGTGACGATGGAAGCATCGGCGGTTGGTTTGGTTAAGAGGCTGGCGCGATCAACCGGTTCTGGGGATTGCGCCGAGAGGGAAGAAAGGGACGCAATAAAAGCGAGAACGGGGAGTAGGCTATTTTTCATGGGGTGGGATGTCGGAATGGGGTTTAGCTTAGGGTAGAGAGAAGGTCGGCGGCGAGGGCGCGGGCGGGGTCGCGTTGGAGGACGGTTTCGAGGAGTTGCTTCGCGGCGGCTGGTTGGCCCAGACCCAGCTCGGCTTGGGCTTCGATCAGTAACGCGGTCGTCTCTTGGCGGCGTTGCAGATTGTCGAAGAGCAGGCGGGCGGGCAGCGAGGTAGCGAAGTAGTAAACCTTGGCCTCTTCGTGAAAGAGTTGCTTCGCGTAGGCCTTGAGGCCCGTGAAAAGTTCCTGCGCCTCGGCGGCGCGTCCGAGTTTTTGCAGGGAGCGCGCGGAGAAGTAGGTCATCTCCGAATACTGGCGCACGGCGCGTTCCTGGAAATCGCCGCGGAAACCGGCGGCGGCCGTCCAGACTTGTTGGGCGCGGGCGGTGTCGCCGAGGGCGGCGGCGGCGCAGCCGAGCCAGTAGTCGATGTCACTGCGGTTGGCGAGGAGGTGCTTGGTCTCGCCGAGGTTGGGCGGAGCGATCAGCGCGGTCTCGAAGTGCTGGAGGGCGCGGGCGGCATCGCCGACGGCGAGGGCCTGGCGGCCGAGGGCGAGGTGGGTGCGTTCGTGTTGGGTGCGGGCGAGCCCTTCGCCGCCTTCCCAAGGCTGGAAGCGGCGCGAACCGAGATAGGCGAGCGCGTCGGTGTGACGGCCGACTTGGTTGAGGAGGTCGGCGTATTCGACCGAGAGATCGTCGCGGCGACGGACTTGCGGGAGGTGTTTTTCGAGGGCGGCCAAGCGCGTGGCAGCGGTGGTGCCGAGACGTTTCCAGAGCAGGTCGCGCTCGAAGAGCAGGCGGGCGTCGGTCGGGGCGAGTTCGTAGGCGCGCTCGTAAGCCTGCTGCGCTTTTTCGCGTTGTTCGAGGATGTTGAAGTAACCGATGCCGAGGTTGCGCCAGACGATGGAGAAGTCGGGGTCGAGTGCGGCGGATTGTTCCCAGAGGGCGATGGCTTCTTGGTGGCGTTTGCGGTCGTAGTAAAGGTTGCCGAGGTAGTAGCGGGCGCGGGCGTCGGCGGGGTTTTGCGCGATGGCCCAGGCGAGGATGACGGCCTCCTCGACGCGATGGGGAAAACAATAATCGCGGTCGGTTTTGGCAGCGGTTTCGAGTTCGGATGCGGTGGCCTTGGTGTTGCCGAGCAAACGGTGCAGCCAAGCGCGGGTGTAGGCGAGCGTGGGGCCGGTGCCGGCGGTGGGTTCGGGGGTGGCGGGCGCGAGGACGGCGAGCGCTTCGGCGTAGAATCCGGCGCGGGCGAAGTCGTGGGCAAGGTCGAGGCGGGTCTGCGAATCGCAGCGGATTTCTTCGCCAAGCAGGAGGCGAGCCCACCAGTCGAGCGGGTCTAGGGCGCGGGTGGCGCGGAGGGCGGCGGTAGCTTCGTCGGCGCGGTTCAGTTTGCGCAGAACGAGGGCGCGGAGGTCGCGGGCTTTGAGGTTGTCGGTGTTGACGCTCAGGGCGCGGTCGAGGTGGTCGAGAGCGGCGAGCCAGTCGTGGCGGCGGGCGTCGATCTCGGCGAGGGCGTGGTAACCGGCGGCCTGCCAGGCTTGGTTCCAAGTGGCTTTGTAGAGCGCGGCGTAGGCGTCGGCCAGGAGTTCATCGGCCTGGGCGGTTTCGCCATCGGCTTGGACGGCGTCGGCGCGGTAGCGGAGGGTGAGGCCGAGTTGGTAGTAGGCTTCGCCATCGTAGGGGTTGGGGTTGCGATGGGTGAGCCGGGCGATGGCGGTGCGGAGGTGGGTTTCGGCCTTGGCGAAATCGGCGTTGATGAGACGCAGGGTGCCGAGGGCGTTGTTGGTGCGGGCGTCGGAGGGATCGCGGCGCAGGGCTTCCTCGAAGTAGGGCTCGGCCATGCGGGTCGGGTGGCGATACTGGGAGAGGTGGAGGCCGTTGAGGTAGAGTTCCTCAATGGTCTTCACTTCGGCGGGCGGCGGCGGCTCGGTCGCGGGCGCGGGTTCGTTGGTGGCGGGGGTTTTGGGTTGATAGACGAGGAGTTCGCGTCCGTCGGCGGTCACGAGGGTCAGACGCAGGTCGGTCAACACGGTCGCGGGCGAGAGTTGGACGGTGGTGACGAGGGGACGGTCGGGGGCGAGTTCGGCGGTTTGGGTAAAGAGGGTCTGGCCGTGACGGGTGAGCGTGACGGTGGCGTTCTCAATGCGAGTTGTTTGGGCACCGAGGCGAGCGACGCCGTTGTTCACGGTGAGGCTGAGGGCAGCATCCACGCTGGCTTTTTGCGACGGGCCGATGCCTTGGATTGGATACCAGAATTGGCTCCACGTCTTGGTTTCGCCGGGTTGGAGGAAGGAGAAGTCGGGCTGGTTGTCGGTGTAAACGCCGGCCATGAGCTCGATGTAGGGCGGGTGTTCGCCGGTGCCGGTTTCGGGGTCGGTGAGGTTGCGATCCCACGCGTAGCCGAAGGCGTGGTTGCCCCAGGTCCATTGTTTCTTGCCGGGGGAGATGTGATGGTTGGCAACGTGGATGAGGCCGGCCTGCTTGAAGTGGTCGTAGCCGCCGAAGGAGTCCTCCTTGGAGCCGATGCACATTTAGGAGGTGGGCACCGGGATGTTGGCATACCAGGTGAGGTCGTTGGGGGCGTAGCCCTGCTCGGCGAGTCTGGCGATCTCGGGCGGGAGTTCGCCGTCGCGGCAGTGGGGCGGGACGAAGGCGGGCGGGCGTTCGTGCTTCGGCACGCCGGATTTCGCACGTTCGGCGTAGTTGACGCCGTAGTAGGTGCCCGTGCAGTGCGGGAACGTGCTGGTGGAGCCCTTGGCGTGGTCGGCGACGTGGGTGACGTCGGGCGGGAGGAAGGATTGGTAGCCCTCGTGGACGCGGGTGGCGACGTTGGCCCACCAGAGGAAAGTCTGGACGAAGGGCGTGCGGTTGTAGGCGCGGACTTTGAGTTCGATGACGGAGCGTCCGGGGTGGAGGCAGATGCCGTGCATACCCTTCATGCGGCAGAGCGGATCGTGTTCGCTGAGCCAGATGGTTTTGGAGCCGTCGGCGTGTTCCTCAATCTCGACATCCGTCGGCATGAAGGTCGAGGGGCGGTGATGCTGCGGCCAGTTGAACTCGATGCCGCCGGAAGCCCAGGAGCCGGCGAGGCCGATCAGAGCGGGCTTGATGACCTCGTTGCGGTAGAGGAAGTCGTAGCCGTTGGTTTTGTCCTTGGCCGCGTGGATGCGTCCGCCCAGCTCGGGCAGAATCAGCACCTCAATGAATTCGTTTTCGATCAGGAGGGAGTCGTAGGCGCGGTCGGTCTTGGTTTCGTCGAAGCGATCCACGCACGGCAAGGGGTAAACCCGACCGCTGCTGCCTTGATAGACGCGGCGTTCGAGGAACATCGGGTTTTTGTCGGGCGACTGCGGCTGGTAGGTCGGGATGACGATGGGTGCGCGGCGGATGGAGACAGAGTTTTTATTCATCAGGGTGGATAAAGAGACGGGAAAAAAGTTAGGCGGAACGAAACGAGACCAGCACGACGCCGTGGCTGTTTACCTGGGCGGAGAAACCGCCGTCGGAGACGCCGACATCCTGCTGGCGCCAGAGGTCGCGGACGTGTTGCGGGCCGGCGAGGCCGAGTTGCTCCCAGGTGACGGTGACCACTGCGGTGGCGTTGCCGGGGTTGAAAAGACCGACGGCTTTGGTGCCGTCTTCGAGGTCTTTGACCAGCACCTCGCCGCATTCGACGGCGAAGTCGCGGGCCTGTTGTCCGAGCGGGTCCTGATCGACGGCGATGACTTCGTCGTTGTTGAGTAGAGCGAGGGTGAACTCATCGAGACGCTCGACGGGGCAGCCGATGATGAGCGGGGCGGACCACAAGGCCCAGAGGCTGATGTGGGCATACTGTTCGTCCACGGTCAGGCGGGTGGGCTGGAGCGGCTTGAGGTCCCAGCCGCCGAGCACGCCGACGCGCAGGGGACAGGGCATGTTCCAATGGCCGGGGCGGTTAAAACGCGCCCAGTCGCGGTGCTGTTTCCAGATGTCGCGCACGCCGTGCGCCCAGGAGCGTTTCTCGGGCTCGAGCTGGGTGCGGTCCCACACGTCAACGATGTCGCCGGTGGTGCGGCACATCTGGGCGAGACCGGTGTAGGCATCGGCGTCGCGTAACGGAGCGTCGTTGGAAAGCTCCAGAACGATGTCGCGCGACTGGTCACGCAGCGCCTCGGACATGGCGCGGGCGAGTTCGGGTGAGTTGATGATCCAATCGTATTTGGCGTAATCAAAACCCCATTCCGCCCACTGCTGCGCATCGGCTTTTTCAAAGCGATACTGCCCGAAGAGGCCAATCCCGCTGCGGGGAGGATTGGGTCGCTCCCAAGCACCGTCGGACGTGCGGCTGCTGCCGCCGCAAAAGCCCTCGTAAGAACTGGTCCAAGGCGTGGAATAGGTCCCGGTCTTGAGGCCGAGCCGGTGCATGTCGTCACAAAACACCTTCAAGTCGCCGAATTTTTCGTTGGGCTGGATGGCGTTGAGCGGGCCGCCGCGCACGCCCTGCCAGCCGTCGTCGATGTTGACGTAATGGTAGCCGTGATCGGCGAGGCCGCTGGCGATCAAGGCGGCGGCTCCGGCGCGCACCTGGGCTTCGCTGATGAAAGGGCCCCAGCCGCCGTAGGTGTTGAAGCCCATTGGAGGCGTGAGGGAGAACTCGGGGCCGACCACGATGCGCAGTTCGCGGGTCGCGCGGCCGTGGGCGTTCGAGGCTTCGATTTTCACGGTATGCCGCCCGGTCGAGAGCAAGGTCCCCGAGAGCACCGAGTTGTCGGCATCAAAGCTCAGGCCCGGTGGCAACCCGACGACGCTCAGTGCCAGCGGACGCTGGCCGCTCACACTGACGCGGTAGAGGAACGGGCTGCCGGGACGCACTCCGGCAATCTTCGCGCCATTGATCCGCGGGTAACGGGGCACGGCCGGCGTGAGGATGGGTCTATCCGCCGAGCCTCGCGTGGCGGCGGGAGGGTGATAAACTTTGCCATCCACAACTAATTTATTATAAGGGGTTTCAGAAATGGGTAAGGTGTAACTCATAGGATCCAAATTGAACGATTCGATATTTGAAACAACGAGGCTAGTGCTGACATTGTTCAGCAGATTGGAGCACTCGGGTTATATATAAGCGTAATGCTTCGCTGCGAAAACCAAGGTTTACAGGCACTTGCGGGGATTCGCTTGAGAATAAGTTAGGTCGCAACGGCTCGTCTCAGGGAGTGCTGACTTTCAGGCGGAGGAAACGACGCGGGGTAACGGCGGGCGCATTGTCGGGCACGGACACATTTTGTCCCACGCTGCCGGGATTCACTGCCAGATCCGTCCATGTGGCGAGGTCTCCGCTGGCTTGCACTGTGTAAGTCACATTGGCAGGGGATCTTGCGCGGAAAAAGGTGAGCGTGAGTCTGCCCGAGCCGTCGAGCGAGCCGGAGGTGGGTGGAGCGGAATCGGGTGACTGCGGTTCCCGGCCCAGGGCGTATTCGAGCAAGTTGTTGACCCCATCGCCATCGGGATCACCGGTGTTGGCCCCGGGACCACTGCCATCGCGCGCGAAACCCTTGCCGACGCGCCAAGCCTCCAGTTCAGTCCAGTTGGATTCCACGATATTCGACCACGCGCCTGAGCCATTGGGGTTTGTGCCGCGCACCCGGTAGCGGTAGAGGCCGGCGGTTGTGATGTTTGTATCAATATCGGAAAGAACATTCTGCCCCAGCGTCTTGAGCGCCGCCCATACACCGGCCGACTCGCGCTCCAGCGTGAAGGCGGTTTCCAAGTTATCGGGGTCGGTCCAAGACAGCGCGACGCCGGCGTTTGACGTGCCTAATGTCAGCGTGGGAGTCCCTGGAATGACCACCGCAAGCTCCAGGGTGTTGGCCGCATGGTTAAAGGTGTAACCCATGGTTGCGATCGTGCCGGCATAGGTTGAGCCGGAGTTCGTGGTCGTGAGCGACGTTCCGTTCACGACCACCCCGCTGAACGTACCGGCCGGTGTGCCGGTGAAGAGGCTGTAAGTGCCGGGAGTGATGTTCGCGAGGGTAAGCGCGAGGGTTCCGGCCTTGGTGAGATTCGCTGCGCCCGCCGTGATGCTGGAGAAGGTGCCGCCGGTGAGATCGGCGGTGATGGCAAGAGACGGGGGCGTGAAGGCATTCGTGCCAGCCAGAATAGCACCTTCCTCCAGGGTCAGAGCCGGAGTAATGGCCGTGCCGCTGTTGTTAGTGAAGGTCGCCCCACCGGACACGGAGACTTGGCTGCTGGCATTGATGTTGCCACCGCTGGCCAGGGTGAAGGGGCCGGCGATGATTTTTGTCTCCCCGGAGTAGGTATTCTGGGTTCCCACGGAGAGCAGACCGGGACCGGTTTTGCGGATGCCGCCCGTGCCGCTGAGACGGAGATTGGTCGAGCCCGTGTTAGCGATCGTCGTGGTGCCGCCGGAGATGCTGAACTCGCGCACGGCGGCGCCGAGCGCGAGTTCGTTTATCAGTCCTGCGGCGGGTGTGGTCCCGTTGGTGGTGATCGTGTTGATGCCGGAAGCGGTGACGTCGCCGCCCAGCAAAAGACGGTTTCCTTTGGCGTTAACCGTGTTGCTGGAGTTGAGCTGGATTTTTTGGCCGGTGAGTTTGAGTCCCGCTCCACCCACGGTCAGTTCAGCGACGAAGTTAACATTTGAGCCTTCGAGCAGGAGCGCCGGATCGGAGCTCAGTCCGGTGAAGCCGCTGAGATCGACGCTGCCGGCGGTCAGGGCGAGGCCCCCCAAGGCAAGCGCACCGCTTCCATTGTAAGTTATTGCGGCGATGGTTTCCAGGGCACTTACGGAGGAGGTGCTGAGCGTAGCCGTGGCAGGTCCGGTGACGGTGAGGGTCGCGGTATCGGCGATCTGGTGATTGGCCGACCATTGCAAGGTGCCTCCTGCGAGCGTGAGGTCCCCGGCAATGGCATTTTGACCGGCGGTTTTGTTCAGGCGGAGGATGCCCTCACTCAGGGTGGTCAGGCCGCCGTAGGTATTCGCATTGGCACCGTTGAACGCCATCGTGCCCTGGCCAGTCTTCAGGATGCCACCGGCTCCGGAGATAACACTGGCCCCCTGGAACTGCACCGTGGTCGAATTAACCACGCCATTGACGATGTTAAACTCATGGATGCCGGCATTTAAGCTGAAGGGACTACTGAAGTCATGGACCCGGGTGGCTCCTGAGTTGCCCAGGGCGTAGAAGTTTCCCGCCAGATTAAACCTGTTGCCAGCACTGCCGAAGGCCCAATTGCGGGAGAAATCCTGGATCGTGAGATCGTTGATGGTCAGAGAATCACTGGGGAACGTGTTGGTGATCGTTCCGGAGGTCCAGATGTCGCCGTCGAAAACGAGGTTTTCTTTCGCAGTGGGGACGCTGCCGCCGAGCCAATTCCCGGCTGTATTCCAACCGGCGCCGACGGCGGCATTCCAAGTCGAGGTTTTAATAAAGCCGCCCAAGGCAACGATCCCGGCCACGTCCGCGTCGTCCAAGGAGGAACGATACAGGCGGAGATCGCCAAGCCGGGCGTTGAGGAAATCGGTGGAGGTCGCGTCGCCCCGGCCGATCCATAAATCCTGTGTGCTATCCGGCAGCGTGGCGCTGGTTTCGGCCGCGGTCTTGTCGAGAATGCCGTTGATATAGACGCGCGCGCGCTCGACGGCGGGTTTCGTACCGTCATAGACGATGGCGACGTGATACCACCGGTTGTTGAGGAAGGCGGTGTTGGTCGAGAACCGGTTGTTATCCGTGGCAAGATCGATAAAGAGCCGGTTGCCGGTATGGAAAAAGGCGGTGTAGGCCGCGTCGTTGGCGGCGGCGGAGGTGCGTTTGCCGAGGACGAAACGCGGGGTCGTGCCATCCAGATTGGCGGGATAGACCCAGAACGCGAGGGAGAGGCGGTCCGTGCCATCCAGCAGCGGCGAGTCGGTTATGCGCGCGGCGTTCGTGCCGATCAACCCGACCACCGGCGACGGGGGCGCGACCGTCCACGTCGGAGCGGCGGTGAAGCTGGCCGTCAAACCGGAACCCAAGCTCTCGGCGGCGGTGGAGCCGGAGGTTTCCCGGAAGCGCCACCAGCCGGTCAAACCGTCGGTCTGGGCGTAGGCGAAGTAGGCACCAGCCAGGTGCACGCGCCCATAAACCTGCCGATCTCCTTCGATTAGATAAGGTTGCCAGCCGTGGTCCCAGTCCTCCACCAGATTCCAGACGAGCGCGGCATTATTGGTGCCGGCGGCCTTGAGGTTAGTGCAGCGATACAGATTCGGCTTCGAGCCGCCGGCGGGGAAGGTGAACACATAGACCGTGGGATTATCCGGATCCGTGCCCGGGAATTCTTTGCCAAAGGAAACCAAAGAAGAGCGGTTATCGACACCGCCCGGAGCCTTGAAGAAGGTGATCCGGCTCCAGGTATTGCCCGCATCGGTAGACCTAAAAATACCATTTCCCGAAGCCCCCGCCCACACTTCTCCCGCCCGGCCCGGCGCGGCGGCGAGATGCGGGGGCGAAATGCTATCGAACAGGCCCCACGTGGTCAGCACTCCGCTGCCCAGTGACCACGTAGCCCCTCCATCGAAGCTCCTCCATACCTTGCCGGCGGAGCCACTCTGTCCACCGGACATTGCATAGAACCAGCCGTTGTTGACCTTATCGGCGGCGAGAAACCTGCTGGCTACGTATGCCGTGTTGCGAAGGGCCGAGTCCGTCACGAAATTCGGCAATGGATTCGAAGTTCCCGATATCAAGCATGTATTCCACGTCTGGCCGCCATCCGTGGTGTAGCGATTCGGCAAGTTGTTCCGCGGTGCGTCCTTGACATTTTCATCGGCACTGCTCGCGACACCGCGATAATCACCGGGCATAAAGACCACATTATTGCCGTTACCCGCTGAAACAGCGATCTTGGCACCGGCAAAACTCTGTCCGCTGGCAAGGGGATTGGCTTGAGTTACAGACCATGTCACCCCGCCATTGGAGGACTTGAGCAAGGCTCCATCGGCGGTCGTGGTGGATCTGATATTGCGATAGTTCCTCGTTTTCGCCGCCCAGACGACGTCCGGGTTTGATTCCAAGGAGGCTATCGAGGTGACGTAATTGGTTGATTCTCCGGGTGCCCGGATTCTGGTTGTGGGCGCGGTAACCAAATTCGGATAACGAAACCCCTCCACATCGGAGCACCCCGTATAAATCGGGGCGGCAGTCCCGGCAGAAGAAGCCGGGGCGGAGTGAAGGGTGATGGCCACCACATTTTCCGCCCCCTTGGTGTCATTGGTCCAAGCGACAGTGCCGGTGGACCAGAAGTTGGTGGATTTCCACAAACTGAACGCGTCCGTCACATATACTTCTCCTTCGGTGCCGGGATTGAGCGTTACGCTGGCAGAGGCCGCAAAAAGCCAGTTGTTCGTTTGCCAGGATGCATTGGTAACACTGGTGCTGCCCCCTGCTCCGGGATATAAAGCCGGCAGCCAACTACCGCCTCCGTTAACCGAACGAAAAACCGTCCAGCGGAAAAAGTCGCTCGTATCGCGACTTCCCAAAACCACCAAGCGCGTCGTGGAGTTATCTCCACCGGGTCCGGTCGTTGCCACTACATAATCCATCGTGGAGTCGGCTACGGTGCCGGGAATGGAGATCTGGCTCCATGTCTGCGTATTAGGATTAAAGCGTGCGAGTCCGTTTACGTGGGTGACATAGAGACTGCGATCCGGACCGATCGCCATACTGCTGACAAAGAACGTGCTTGTGCTTGAGGTAGGACGCAGGGCGAGCAGACCTTGATTAAACGCATCCGACATCGGTGACCAAGTCGTGCCGCCATCCAGGCTCCGCGTTATCCCCAAGTCATAAACGCCGGCATAAACCACGGAAGAGCGTCCGCTGATTTCCGGCGAGGCACCATCGACTACGACTTGACGGACCATCCTGAGTAGGGAGTCGGCACCGTCGCCATCGTAGGCGCGAACCGTAGTCCACTGCCCACCGGCATTGAGTGTGCGCTTTACGCCGTCTTTCATGCTCCCGAAGTAAACCACGTCCGCGTTTCTGGGATCGATCATGAGTGCGGGTCCCCATTTGCGCGCGTTGGTGCCCGAAACGTAGTTCGGGTCGGCCCATACGGGACAAGTAACCGTCCAGGTATCGCCTCCATCCGTGGACTTGTAGAGACCGCCGAGCGCACTCCCCGATCCTCGGCCAAGGAACTCGCCATAAATTACTTGAGTGGAACGAGGGTCAAAGGCGAGGGCACTGGTGCCGGAAGCCGTGTAGCCACCCGTGATCATGGTGGGCGCGTAGCTGGAATAGGCGAGGTTTCTCCAGCGTTCAGTGTTGGCGGATCGCTTCCAAGGCCCCGCCACATCGGACATAAGGTAGGCGAGACCCGCTTGGGTCGGGTGAAAATGAATGCCGGTGAAGTAACCCCCTCCTCCGAGCGGGAGCTCCCGCCAAGGAGTGACTTGCGCCACCTGCCCAAACGCCACGCCGACAAAAAGATAAATAATCAGGGCACCCAAGCGCCAAACGTTCCAACGCTTGATGGAGAGTCGCGCTGCAGGAGGGGGCGTGTAGCCACGGGGAAGTGAGGCCGGGCGAAACCAAGCGGAGGCGAGAGCGGGCATGCGAAGGCTGGGGTAAAACCTTTAGGTTAAAAAGAAATCTGCCTGCATTAACCAAGGTAGGCATCGTTATACGAAAAAGCGGGCACGCGTTTAGCGCGCCCACTGGGCAATCCTGGCGGTTAGCGCGAAGCTTAGCCGTAGAAATTCAGTCGAAGGCGGAGTAGCGGGGTAAGATGGCGAGCAAATTTCAGTGGTTAACGACCAAGGAATACCCGGAGGGTATTTCGCTGGAAGTGAACCACTGAAAGGTGCCGCTAGTGTTCTGACCTCTTAATGTCTTTACATATTACAGTTTTCGTACAGGCTCTTGTCATGTCGAGAAGAGCTATTCCCTTGGTCTTGGATGATGAGCAACTTGCGGCCCTGCGAGAGTTGGAGAGGGCTGACAACACGCCGCAAGCGCTGGCCTTTCGAGCCAGGCTGGTTCTGCGTTACGCGG
>CAIRBK010000071.1 GCA_903876795.1 uncultured Verrucomicrobiota bacterium | reverse complement strand
GACGGGGCGACGACGGCGGCGGGCGCGGGCGCGTCGAGCATCTCGACGCTGACCTCGAAGACTTTTCCATCCACGGTTACGCGGAGTTTTTTCATGGGAGTGGGCAAGGATTGGGTGGTCGCGGGAGCGGCGGAGGGCGGCTCCCGCGACCGGACGGGGAGTGAAGGTTAGAGCGGGATGTTGCCGTGCTTCTTCGGCGGGCGGGTCTCGCGCTTGGAGAGGGTGTTGCGCAGGGCCATGCCGATCGTGGCTCGGGACTGGGCGGGCTCGATCACGTCGGTGATCATGCCCTTGCGGGCGGCCTCGAAGGGCGAGGAGAACTTGGCGCGATACTCGGCGGCGAGCTCGGCCTCCTTGGCCTTGGGATCGGCGGCGGCGGTGATCTCCCGCTTGAACAGCACCTTGACCGCGCCCTCGGCGCCCATCACGGCGATCTCGGCGGTGGGCCAGGCGTAGACGGCGTCGGCGCCCATGTCGGCGCTGCACATGGCGAGGTAGGCGCCGCCGTAGGCCTTGCGAAGGATGAGGGTGATCTTGGGCACGGTGGCGGCGGCATAGGCGAAAAGCATCTTGGCCCCGTGGCGGATGATGCCGCCGCGCTCCTGGGCGAGGCCGGGCATGAAGCCGGGGATGTCCACCAGGGTGACCAGCGGGATGCTGTAGACGTTGCAGGTGCGGATGAAGCGGGCGGCCTTGTCGGAGGAGTCGATGTCGAGCGTGCCGGCCTTGACCGCAGGCTGGTTGGCGACGATGCCGCAGACGATGCCGTGGATGCGGCCGAAGCCGACCACGATGTTCTTGGCCCAGTCGCGCTGCACTTCGAGGAAGTCGCCGTCGTCCACCAGGCGCACGATGATCTTGAGGACGTCGAGCGGGGACTTGGAGTCGGCGGGAACCAGTTCGTTGATGACGGGGTCGGGCGAGAGATCGAGCTCGGGGGTGACCTTGTGTAGCGGGTCGCCGGCGTTGTTGTTGGGGAGGAACGAGAGGAGCTTGCGGGTGAGCTGGAGGGCGTGGGCGTCGTTCTCGGCCACGAAGTGGATGTTGCCGTTGACGGTGGCGTGCACGGTGGCGCTGCCGACCTCGTCCATGGTGACGGTCTGGCCGGTGGCGGCCTTGATGACATCGGGACCGCAGATGAACATGTTGGCGTTCGTCTTGGTCATGATGATGAAGTCGGTGAGCGCCGGGCTGTAGGCGGCGCCGCCCGCGCAGGGGCCGGCGATGATCGAGATCTGCGGCACGAGACCGGATGCCTGGACGTTGCGGAAAAAGACCTGGCCGTAGCCGGAGAGCGAGTCGTCACCCTCCTGGATGCGGGCGCCGCCGGAGTCGTTGATGCCGAGGATGGGCATGCCGACCTTCATGGCGTAGTCCATGAGGTCGCAGATCTTCTTGGAGTGAATGCGGCCGAGGGAGCCGCCGCACACGGTGAAGTCCTGGCTGAAGGCGGCGACCGGGCGGCCGGCCACGTAGCCGACGCCGGTGACGACGCCGTCGCCGGGGAAGCTCTTGTCCGCGAGCCCGAAATCGTGGCACTCGTGATCGGTGTGCATGCCCCACTCCATAAAAGTGTTGGGGTCGAAGAGCGTGACGAGACGCTCGCGGGCGTTCATGAGACCCTTGGCGCGGCGGGCCTCGAGCTTGTCCTCGCCACCGGCGGCCAGGGCGATGCGGCGCTTTTCGGCGAGTTGCGTGAGGAATTCAGGGGCGATGGCCATGACGGAAAAGGGTTGGGCGGTTAGTGGGCGGCGACGGCTCCGGGCTTGAGGGCGCAGAGTTCGGTGAGGACGCCGCGGGTGGACTTGGGATGGAGGAAGGCGACGAGCTTGCCCGCCGCGCCCTCGAAGGGCTCGGCGTGGATGAGGCGCACGCCGGTGTCGGCGGCCTGCTTGAGCTGGGCGGCGATGTCGTCCGTGCGGAAGGCGATGTGGTGGATGCCCTCGCCGCGCTCGGCGATGAACTTGGCGACGGGGCTCTCGGGCGAGGTCGCTTCGAGCAGCTCGATGTGAACGCCGCCGGCGTCAAAAAACGCGGTGCGCACGCGCTGCGAGGCGACTTCTTCGCGGCCGAGGCAGGTCAGGCCGAGGGACTTTTCGTAGAGCGGGATCGCTTCGTCGAGCGAGCGGACCGCGATGCCCAGGTGGTCGATGGATTGGATCATGGGAAAAAGAGCTGAGTTACGGGATCAGTTTAGGAGAAAAGGGGTCGGCCCGCTGCGCGGATATTGCCCGGCAATGCGCATCGGCGGTGAAAATTCACGTCGTGAAGCCGGCGGCGGCGAGCAGGCGGCGCGCGCCCTCCGGGGCGGGCAGCAGACCGGCGCGCACCTGGGCGGATATTTCGGCGGTGAGATCGGAGGCGCCCATCCGGCCGGCGTAGGCCTCGCGCAGGCCCTCGCCGATGAGCGCGTCGAGCCAGGCCTGCGCCTGGGTGCGGCGGCGCTCGTCGAAAGCTCCGGTGTCGCGGGCGTGGCCGAAGAACCGCTCCACCGCGGACCACAAATCGGCGATGCCTTCGCCGGTGGCGGCGGAGCAGGCGAGGACGGGCGGCTGCCACGCGCCCTCGGGCGGAGAAAGGTAGTGCAGCGCCCGGCCGACCTCGCGGCGGGCGGTCTCGGCGCGCACGCGGTTGTCGCCGTCGGCCTTGTTGACGGCGAGCAGGTCGGCGAGTTCGAGGATGCCTTTCTTGATGCCCTGAAGTTCGTCGCCCGCGCCGGCGAGCAGGAGCACGAGGAAACAGTCAACCATGCCGCGCACGAGGACTTCGCTCTGGCCCACCCCGACGGTCTCGACCAGCACGACGTCGAAACCGCCGGCTTCGCAAAGGGAGATGGACTCGCGCGTGCGGCGGGCCACGCCGCCGAGTTCGCACGCGCTGGGCGAGGGGCGGATGAAGGCCTGGGGCCGGCGGGAGAGGTTTTCCATGCGGGTCTTGTCGCCCAGGATGCTCCCGCGGGTCACGGGACTGCTGGGATCGACGGAGAGGACGGCCACGCGCCGGCCGGCGTCGCAGAGCCGCACGCCGAGGGCGTCGATGAACGTGCTCTTGCCCGCCCCGGGGACACCGGTGATGCCCACGCGCAGCGCGCCGCCGGCCGAAGGGACGATCAGGCGCAACAATTCGTCGGCGGCGACGCGGTGCGCCGGGGCGAGGCTCTCGATGAGCGTGATGCCCCGGGCGAGCGCGCCTCGGTCGCCGGCGCGGATCGCGGCGGCCAGCACGGCGGGCGAGCCGTCAAGGCGTCGCAAGGCCGGGCCGCCCCGCGGACCGGGCGGCACCGGACGCCCCGGGACCACGCGGGTGGCAAACTCGCGGCCGGCGTCGTCGGGCACCCAGTCGGGTCGGGAGGGTGTGTTCATGCGCGCGTGAGGGGGCCTCGCCGGCCGCCCGTCAATCGGGCGGCGGCGGGGCGTTGGTGATGAGACCGCACGACCGATTCCTTAGATCGCGGCCAACGCGCCGAGTTTCTCCAAAACGACGCGGGCCGAGGCGGGCACGGGCGTGCCGGGGCCGAAGACGGCGGCCGCGCCGTGCTCGTAGAGATAAGCGTAGTCCTGGGCGGGAATGACGCCGCCGACCACGACCAGGATGTCGTCGCGGCCGTGGCGCCGGAGCTCGGCGACGAGCTGGGGCAGGAGCGTCTTGTGGCCGGCCGCGAGGGAGCTCATGGCGACGATATGAACGTCGTTTTCCACGGCGTCGCGCGCGGCCTCCTCGGGCGTCTGGAAGAGCGGTCCGATGTCCACGTCGAAGCCCATGTCGGCCATGGCGGTGGCGACAACCTTGGCGCCGCGGTCGTGGCCGTCCTGGCCGAGCTTGGCGACCAGGATGCGCGGACGGCGGCCCTCGCGGGCGGCGAAGGCGTCGGCCAGTTCGCGGATCTGGGAGACCTCGGATTTGCCGGAGGCGTAGGCGCTGTTGTAAACGCCGGCGCAGGTGCGGATCTGGGCCTGGTAGCGGCCGTAGACGGCCTCCAGCGCGTCGGAGATCTCGCCGAGGGTGGCGCGGGCTTGGGCGGCCTCGACGCTGAGGGCGAGGAGGTTGCCCTGGCCGGACTTGGCGGCGGCGGTGATCGCGGCGAGGGCGCGGTCGACGGCGGCGTTGTCGCGGGTGGCGCGCAGTTCCTTGAGCTGCCTGATCTGGGCCTCGCGCACGGCGGTGTTGTCCACCTCGAGGATCTCCATCGGGGCTTCCTGTTCGAGACGGTGCTTGTTGACGCCCACGATGGTCTCCTGGCCGGAGTCGATCATGGCCTGGCGGCGGGCGGCGGCCTCCTCGATGCGGAGCTTGGGCAGGCCGGTCTCGATGGCCTTGGCCATGCCGCCGAGTTTCTCGACCTCCTCGATGTGCGCCCAGGCCTTCTGGACGAGTTCGTGGGTGAGTTTCTCGACGTAGTAGCTGCCGCCCCAGGGATCGACCACGCTGCAGATGCCCGACTCGGCCTGGAGGAAGAGCTGGGTGTTGCGGGCGATGCGGGCGGAGAAGTCGGTGGGCAGGGCGATGGCCTCGTCGAGCGAGTTGGTGTGGAGGCTCTGGGTGTGGCCGAGCGTGGCGGCGAGGGCCTCGACGCAGGTGCGGGCGACGTTGTTGAACGGATCCTGCTCGGTGAGCGACCAGCCGGAAGTCTGCGAATGTGTGCGCAACGCCATGGACTTCGGGTTGGCGGGGTTGAACTGCTTGACGAGCTTGGCCCAGAGGAGGCGTCCGGCGCGCATCTTGGCGACCTCCATGAAGAGGTTCTTGCCCTGGGCCCAGAAGAACGAGAGGCGGGGCGCGAAGGCGTCGATGCCGATGCCGGCCTTGATGCCGGTGCGCAGGTATTCGAGGCCGTCGGCCAGGGTGTAGGCGAGCTCCAGGTCGGCGGTGGCCCCGGCCTCCTGCATGTGGTAGCCGGAGATGGAAATGGAGTTGAACTTCGGCATCTTCGCGGAGGTGAACTCGAAGATGTCGGCGATGATCTTCATCGAGGGCGCGGGCGGGTAGATGTAGGTGTTGCGCACCATGTATTCCTTGAGGATGTCGTTCTGGATCGTGCCGGAGAGCTGCTCCAGTTTCACGCCCTGCTCGAGGGCGGCGACGATGTAGAACGCGAGCACGGGGAGGACCGCGCCGTTCATGGTCATGGAAACGCTGATACGGTCGAGAGGGATGCCGGCGAAGAGGGCCTGCATGTCGAGGACCGAGTCGATGGCCACGCCGGCCTTGCCGACGTCGCCGACGACGCGGGGGTGGTCGCTGTCGTAGCCCCGGTGGGTGGCGAGGTCGAAGGCCACGGAGAGGCCCATCTGGCAGGCGGCGAGGTTGCGCTTGTAGAAGGCGTTGGACTCGGTGGCGGTGGAGAAGCCGGCGTATTGGCGGATGGTCCAGGGCTTGAGCACATACATCGAGGCGTAGGGGCCGCGCAGGAACGGGGCGATGCCGGCGGTGTAGCCGAGGTGCTCGACGTCCCGCAGGTCGGTGGGGCCGTAAACGGGCTTCACGGGGATCTGCTCAAGGGTGCGCCAGTCGGCCAGCGCGGAAGGATCAGGGGCGGCGGTGCGGGCGGCCTCGGCCCAGTCGGCGGCCGTCCGGGGAGCTTGGGCGGGATTGTCGAAATCGACGGCGGTGTAGTCGGGAAATTTCATGTCTCGTGATGGGTTAGAGGCCGAGGGTGTCGAGGAAACCGGAGAGGACGCGGGCGCAGTTGGCGCGGATGTGGATGAACTCGTCCACGCCGGCGCTCTTGAACTGCTGCTGGAGTTCGGGCGTGGCGGGCAAGCCGGCGAGCACGACGATGGGCGGCTTGGCGGAGGCCTTGAGCGCCTGAGCGGCGGCGGGCACGAGGGCCGGATAGGTGTCGTCGGTCGAGCAGAGCACCACGACGGGGGCACCGCTGGCGAGGGCGGCCTGCGCGGCGGCCTCGGCGGTGTCGGAGCTCTTGCCGGAGACGGCCTCGAAGCCGCCGGCGGCGAAGAAACCGGCCGAGAACTCGGCGCGGGCCGCGTGCTGCTTGCGGGGGCCAAACGCGGCCAGGAATACCTTGGGGCGCGTGCCGTTGGCGGCCAGAAAGGCCTCGGTGCGGCGGCGGAGCGCCTCGAACGGCTCGGCGCGGCGGCGGGCGACCAGCGGGGTGATGGTCACCTCGCCGGCGGTCACGGCGGGACGCGGCGTGAAGGACACGGCCGGCAGTTTTTCCCGGAGATTCGGATGAAGATTGGTGCCGATGATGCCGTCGCGACGTGACTCGGTGGCGGCGAGGCGTTCGGCGGCGGTCTTGGCCACGAGGGCCTGCGGGTGGCCGGCACGCAGCGCGGTCACGAGGCCGCCCTTGCGCTCGATGTCCTGGAAAAGACTCCAGGCCTTGGCGGCGAGCTGCGCGGTGAGCGTCTCCACATAATAGGAACCGCCGGCGGGGTCCACCACGCGGCCGAGCTGGCACTCCTCGTCGAGGATGATCTGGATGTTGCGCGCCAGACGGCGGGAGAAATCGTCGGCCGGGCGCACACACTCGTCGAACGCCCCGACGGTGAGACCGTCGCAGCCTCCCACGATGCCGGCGAAGGCCTCGGTGGTGGCGCGCAGCAGGTTTACGTGCGGATCGAGGACCGTCTTGTTCCAGCGGGTGGTGCGTCCGTGGCAGACGAGCCTCTGCGCCTCGAGACCACCGCCGGCGGCCTGCACGGCGCGCGACCAGAGCAGGCGCGCGGCGCGGAGTTTGGAGATTTCCATGAAGAGGTTGGAGCCGAGGGCATAGGTGAAGAGGAAGCCCGGGGCGGCTTCATCGGCGGAGACACCGCGTTGATTAAACGCGCGCAGATACTCGACGCCGGCGGCGAGCCCGAAGGCGAGCTCCTGCACCGCGCTGGCGCCGGCCTCGGCCCAGACGGCGGCATTGACGCCGACCGTGCGCACCGCGAGGTCTTCGCGGCGGGCGAGCCGCTGCAAACGGGCCATGTCGTCGCAGGCAAACTCGAAGGTCACGGGCAGCGAGCCGGTGTGCAGCAATTCGCCGATGGGATCGGCCAGGATGCCGCCGTGCAGATCGGCGGCGGCGCGTCCCTGGCGGTCAAGCCACTGGATGATCCGGTTGGCGGTGGGCAGGGCCCAGACACCGGCGTGGACAAACAGCGGCACGGCGGAAACATCGACGCCCCGCAGGGCGCGGTCCACGTCCTCGGCGGACTCCAGACTCAGGCCGGCGTCACCGGCGAGACCGGAGCCGAACAGCGGCAGGCTGACGGCGTTTTGACCGCACTTCAGGTCCTTGAGCAGCGCGGCGTTGAAGGCCGACAAATCGGCGGTGTTAGGCTCCTGGCAGATGTGCCAGCCGCTTGTGCGCCGGCCGAGGGGCGCGTCGCCGCGACCGTAGGGCGGCAGACCGGGCCAGGCCTCGGCGAGGCGGGCCGTGTCCTCGCGGTTGTAGATGGGCTGGAGGTCGATGCCCTCGGGGGTGCGGGTGATCAGTTTTTTTTCAAAAGGCGCGCCATCGAGGGACTCCTCGGCGGCCTGCCGCCAATCGGCGGGCGTGGACTCGGGGAACTCGGCGAACAAACGGGGGCTGGCAACGGTGCTCATGTGAGGTCGGTCGGAAGAAGGTTAATTGATGACTTCGACGGTCGCCTCGTAGCGGCGATCGTTGACGGTGAGGGCGAAGCGGGCCCCTTTCCCGGGGGCCGCAGCGGCCGCTGGGGCGCCGGCGGCGGGCGCCGGTTTCGCGGCGGGAGCGGCGGAGGAGCCTGCGGCGGCGGGCTTGGGCTTGTAGAACGCCTCGGTCTCGCGGGGGAACATGGCGAACAGCACGGCGTTTTCATCGGTGACGGGCAGGCCCTTGGCGGCGAGTTCCTCGCGGAGCTTGGGCATGCGGGGCGCGAGCAGATCGGCGGGGCGGCCGGCGACCGGTTCCTGGCCGGACTGCTTGCGGGCGAGCGCGAGCACCTCGGGGTTGATGGGGCCGGGCGGGCGGCCGTATTTGCCAAGGGCGATGTCGATGCTGGCCTGGGCGAGGTTTTTCCAGCGGCCGAACTTCACGTTGAGCATGGCCTGCGTGCCGACGATCTGGGAGGTGGGCGTGACGAGGGGTATCCAGCCGAGCGCCTCGCGCACGACGGGCACCTCGGCCATGACCTCGTTGAAGCGGTCGGCCATCTTCATCTCGACGAGTTGCGTGCGGAAGTTGCTGAGCATGCCGCCGGGCACCTGGTAGCAAAGCGCGTCGCTGTCCACGCGGTCGTTGGCGGGGCTCATGAACTTGGCCAGCTGCTCGGCGACGCCCTCGAAGTACTTGCGCAGCCCGAAGAGGACGCGGGGATCGTGGACGGTGGCGCGCGGGTGGCCGGCGAGGGCGGCCTGCATGCGCACGGTGTCGGGCTGGCCGGTGCCGTTGGCAAAGGGGGTGATCGAGGTGTCCACGGCGTCGGCCCCGGCGTCGATCGCGGCCATGTAGGAGGCGAGCGCGAGACCGGCGGTCTCGTGGCTGTGGACGATCACGGGCAGCGTGTGGCGGGACTTGATGGCCTTGACGAGGTCGTGGGTGATGCGCGGTGCGAGCAGGCCGGCCATGTCCTTGATGCAGATGGAATCACACCCCATCTCCACCAGTTCGTCGGCCAGCGCCGACAGCTTCTCGGGCGTATGCACGGGGCTGGTGGTGTAGCAGATGGCGCCCTGGGCGTGCTTGCCGGAGGCCTTCACGGTGCGCACGGCGGTGCGCAGGTTGCGGGCGTCGTTGAGGGCGTCAAAGATGCGGAAAACATCCATGCCGTGCCTGGCCGAGCAGCGCACGAAGGCCTCGACGACGTCGTCGGGGAAGCTGGTGTATTGCACGATGTTTTGACCGCGCAGGAGCATCATGTGGGGCGTGCGCGGCGAGGCGGCCTTGAGGGCGTCGAGGCGGTCGAAGGGGTTCTCGTTGAGATAGCGCAGGCAGGAGTCGATGGTGGCTCCGCCCCAGGTCTCGAGCGCGCCGAAGCCGAGGCCATCGAGCGTCGGGGCGACCGGCAGCATCTGCGCGGTGGTCATGCGCGTGGCCGCAAGGGATTGGTGACCGTCACGCAGAACGGTGTTGTTGAAGATAATCGGCTTCATGTGGGTAAATGGGAGCGGTTGAGCTGTCGGCGTGTGGATATGCCTGACTGCGGGAACTCAGTTTAGGGGGTTTTCAGAGGCTGCGCTCACCGCATTTTGCCGAGACCTGCGCATGGCTTGGTTGCCCGGACCGCGACCAGAGGGACGCAAATGGGGTTGCCTCGTGGTGGTCGCCGCCCTGCCTTGGTCGCCCATGAATCTGCTGGTGACCAACGACGACGGCATCGACAGCCCGTTTTTGCACGCCCTTGCCGCCGCGCTGTTGGCCGGGGGCCACTCGCTGTATGTCGCCGCGCCCCTGCGGGAGCAGAGCTGGATCGGTTGCGCCAAGTCCCGCCTGCGTCCCGTGGCCGCCGCGGTCGCGGAGCGGGACCTCGGCTGCCACGCCTGGTCGATAGACGGCACGCCCAGCGATTGCGTGAGCATCGCCCTGGCGCATCTGCTGCCGCGGGACGTGCGCATCGACGCGGTGGTGTCGGGCATCAACATCGGCCGCAACGCCTCCCTCGGCTTCATTCTGGCCAGCGGCACGATCGCCGGTGCCTGGGAGGGCGCCGTGCACGGCCTGCCCGCGATCGCGTTTTCCCAGGACCTCACCCCTGCGCAGTTCGAGGCGTTCCGCGCCTCCGGCCACCGGGTCGATCCCGCGATGCAGCCCACTCTCGCCGCGTCGGCCGCCCACGCCGCCCGGCTCGTGCCCGCCCTCGCCGGCTCGACGCCGCCGCGCAGTTTCACCGTGCACAACGTCAACTTCCCCTCGCCCTGCGGGCCCGGCACCCCGCTGCGCCGCACCGTGCCCGCGCAGGTGATCGTGCCCGGCCTTTTCGGTCCGGCGGCCGACGACGGCACCCACCGGTTCATCTTCAAGCTCGGCGACGACGTCTCGCCGGCCGGCGAACTCACCGACCGCGCCGCCATCGAGAACGGCTTCATCAGCCACACCGTGCTGGACTACGGCGCGATCGGAAGGTCCGGGGCGTCATAATCGCCTTTGCCTCCGGGAAGCTTTGTCCTTTGGGTGATTTCCCAGCCTCCCATGATTACCGTTCGCAACCTCACCCGCGTCTTCCGCACCTACAAAAAACAGCCCGGTTTTTGGGGAGGCATCAAGGGGCTCTTCAAGCGCCAGTTCGAGGAGACGGCCGCCGCCCGCGACATCAGTTTCGACATCGCCGAGGGAGAGTTTGTGGGCTTCCTCGGGCCCAACGGCGCCGGCAAGACCACCACGTTGAAAATGCTGTCCGGCCTCATCTATCCCAGCAGCGGCACCGCCCGCGTGGCCGGCTTTGATCCCACCAAGCGCGAGAACGCCTACCGGCGCCTCTTCGCGCTCGTGCTCGGCCAGAAAAACCAGCTCTGGTGGGACCTGCCCGCCCAGGAGTCGTTTCAGCTCCTGCGCCACATCTACGGCATACCCGCGAAACAGTTCCGCGAGACCCTCGACGAACTCGTCGATCTGCTCGGCGTGCGCGGCAAACTCGACGTCATGGTGCGCGAGCTCTCGCTGGGCGAGCGCATGAAGATGGAACTCATCGCCGCATTGCTGCACCGCCCGCGCGTGCTGTTTCTCGACGAGCCCACCATCGGCCTCGACGTGGTCTCCCAAAAGGCCGTGCGCGCCTTCCTGCGCGACTACAACCGCCGTCACAAGGTCACCATCCTGCTCACCAGCCACTACATGGCCGACATTAAGGAGCTCTGCGAGCGCGTCATCGTCATCCACAAGGGATCCAAAATCTACGACGGCCCCCTCAAGGGTCTCGAATCCTCCTCCGGCTCGCGCAAAAAAATCATCACCTTCGTCCCCGAGGCCGGCGCCTGCTTCCCCGAAGCCTGGCAATCCCGCCACGGCGAAACCACGCGCGACCCCGCCAGCGGCAAATTCACCGTGCGCATCCCCGGGGAAAACGTCGTCGCCGTCTCCCAGGAAATCCTCACCACCGGTCCGGTCGCCGACATCACCATCGAGGACGTGCCGCTCGAGGACGTGATCACCGAACTGTTCAACGCGCACTGAGCCCGCTCCTTCCGTGGACACCGTTCTCATCGCCCTCGCCTCCGCCCTGCTCGGCGCGACCGCCGCCTGGTTTTTCCGCCAGGCGCAGCTCGGCGAACGGCTCCGCGCGCGCGACGCCGACCTCGCCCGCCTCTCCGCCGACCTCTCCCGGACCCAGGCCGAAACCGCCCGCTTCCAGGCGCTCGCCGCCGAACTCAAGTCCGGCCTCGCCGCCGAGCGCGCCGCCCACTCCGAGAAACTGGCCGCCGGCGAGCAGCGCCTGGCCGAGCGCGAGGCCCTCGCGGCCCGCTACCTCGCCGACGCCGAGAAACTCCGCGCCACCCTCCAGACCGAGTTCCAGGCCGTCGCCGCCAAAATCCTCGACGAGAAATCCGCCAAGTTCACCGATCACAACAAAACCCAGGTCGAGGCCCTCCTCCACCCGCTGCGCCAGCAACTCACCGACTTCCGCCAGCGCGTGGACACCGTTTACAAGACCGAGAGCGACGACCGCGCCGCGCTCAAGGCCCAGATCGAGCAACTCCGCCTGCTCAACGGTACCATCACCGCCGAGGCCCACGCCCTCACCACCGCGCTCAAGGGCCAAGCTCAGGCCCGCGGCGCCTGGGGCGAACTCATCCTCGAACGCCTCCTCGACTCCGCCGGTCTCGTCAAAGGCCGGGACTACCTCGCCCAGGAATCCATCACCACCGACGAAGGCCGCCGCCTGCGCCCCGACATCCTCCTGCGGCTGCCCGACGCCCGCCATCTCGTGATCGACTCCAAGGTCTCCCTGGTCGCCTACGAACGCGCCGCCAACGCCGCCAACGACACCGCCCGCTCCGCCGCGCTCGCCGAACACGTCCGCGCCGTCCGCACCCACGTCGAACAGCTCTCCGCCAAGAAATACGAGGACACCGGCAAACTCGTCACCCCCGATTACGTGCTCATGTTCGTGCCCTTGGAACCGGCCTTCACCCTCGCGCTCGAGGGCGACTCCGCGCTCTACGAATGGGCCTTCGACCGCCGCATTATCCTGTGTACGGCCCCGACCTTGCTCGTGACCCTTAAAACCGTCGCCAGCCTCTGGAAACAGGACCGCCAGACCAAGAACGTGCAGGCCATCGCCGAGCGCGGCGGCGCCCTCTACGACAAGTTCGCCGGCCTGATCGCCGACTTGGAAGAGATCGGCCTCCAGTTTGGCCGCGCCCGCGACAGCTATGACGCCGCCATGAACAAACTCAAAACCGGCAAGGGCAACCTCCTCGCCCAGGTCGAGGACCTTAAAAAACTCGGCGCCAAGGCCAAGAAAACCCTGCCCGCCCCCGCCCTCCCGGCGGACGACGAAGCATGAGCGCCCTGCACGGCCACTGGCTCCCCGTCCGCGCCGAACTCGACGGCCAGGAGGCCCCCGCCCTGGCCCTCGAACGGATGGAGTTCACGCTCTCGCCCGAGGGCTACGAAGTGCGTTTCGCCGGCGAGGTCTATGATCGCGGGACTTTCACGCACACGGAAACTTCCCTGAGCATGACCGCCCGCCAGGGGCGGCACGACGGCAGGGTGATCGCGGCGATTTACCAACTCGCCGGCGACCGGCTGCGCGTCTGCTACGGGCTGGACGGGACCGCGCCCGACGCGTTCAAAACCGCCGTCAACAGCGGGCGTTACCTGGTCACTTACCGTCGCCGCCCCCCCGGCGGGCCGGCCTGAATACTTTGGCTTCTATTGCGGACCGAATGGGGATTGAATGTCCGACGGTCTTATCCCCCACCCCGCACGTACATGGCCACCTCGCTCCTTCGCCGCAACCTGCGCAACTGCACCTACGACGGACTGGCATCCACCCCGATCGTCTACCTGCTGCAGCCGGGCAACTTCATCATCGCGGCCCTGCTGGTGGAGCTTTTCCGCCTGCCGCCCGCCGTCTACGGGCTGATCGCCTCGCTGCCGTTTTGGGGCAACTTTGCCCAGGCGTTTTTTATGCCGCTGGTGAACCGCGCCTACTCGCCCAAGGCGGTCTCCCTCGCGTCCGCTTCGCTGCAGGTCGTCTGCTGGCTCACGATGACCGCGATGCTGTCCTTCCTCCCGGTCGAGAATCCCGAGATGAGCGGCCGCTGGTTCGTGGCTCTCTTCGCTCTCTCGGCGGCGATCACGGCGCTCACCGGCGTGAGCTGGATGTCGTGGGTGCAGGAGTGGGTGCCTCTGCGCCTGCGCGGGAAATACTTCGGCCGGCGCAACCGCCTGCTCCAGGTCGCCCAGATCAGTTTTCTGATCCTCTCCGGCTGGGTCATCGGGCGTCTCGGCGGCTCCGTCCTGGCTTTTCAGGTGGTGCTCGGCGGCGCCTCGGTGCTGCGCATCCTGTCCGTGCTTTTCCAGAGGCGCATCCGGGCCGGGCGCGAACTCGCCTCAAGCGCCGAATCCAAGCTCTCCTGGCGGGAGCAATCGGCCGTGCTCCTGGAGAGCAAACCGTTTCTATGGCTGATGGCCTACGGCTCGGCCTGGGGCTTCGCCGCCAGCACGTTCGGCCCGTTCTACACCGTGTTCATGTACAAGGAACTCGGGATGAGCGTGGGCGGCGTGGGCTTGCTGGTGATGCTGGCCAGCGCGGGCGGCGCGATTTCCGCCCCGGCCTGGGGCGCGCTGGCCGACCGCTTCGGCAACAAGCCGGTCACCCTGTTCTGCATGATCGCCTGGCAGATTCAAAACCTGCTCTGGTGCATCCTCACCCCGGAAAATCGCTGGATGCTCCACGGCATGTGGGTCTTCGGCGGCATCGTCAGCACGGGCTTCACGCTCGCGCTGTTTAATCTTCAGCTCAAAATCATCCCGCCCCAGGCCAAGACCCTGGCGCTGAGCATCAACCTCGCGGTCTCCTCCCTGGTCACGGCCATCGGTCCCGTCGTCGGCGGCAAGGTGCTGGGCCTTCTCCTCGCCGGGGATACCCCCCATCTGGTGACCTATCATCGCGTGTTCCTTTTCACCCCGGTGATGGCGTTGCTCGCGTGCCTGCTCCTCGTGCGCGTGCGCGAGACCGCGGCCAGCCCGTTGTCCAGCGTCGTCGGCGCGATGCGCAACATCCGCACCCTGGGCGGCGTCATCGGCTTCAGCATTCTGGTGGACTATATTTTTGTGCGACCGGAGAAATCCCCCCTGCGCCTCTTCCGGCGCAAACGCGACGGAGGCCGGACTTGAAACACGCCGGCGTCAGGGATCAATTGCCGCCCGCTGTAGTCAGTCGGATTGGCCCGCAAGATCACCCACTTTCCCTTTAATCATGAAAAAACGCCACGTCCTCATCGTTCTCCTGCTGCTTCTCCTGCTTGGCATCGGCGCGTTCCTCTTCTTCCGCCAGTATCAAAGCCAGACCCGGCAGGCCGCCGCCGAACGCACGGCCGCCGCCGAGCAGGCCGAGGCCGCCCGCCGGAAAACCGAGGCCGAGGCGGCCGCCGCCGAAGCCGCCCGTCTCGCCGCCGAGCAAGCCCGCCTCGCCGCCGATGCCGCCCAAGCCGCCGAAGCCGAGCGCGCCCGTCTCGCCGCCGAGGCCGAAGCGGCCCGCCTTGCCGCCGAAGCCGCGCGCGCCGCCGAGGAAGCCGAACGCGCCCGGGCCGCCAAGGATGCCGCCGAGCGCGAGGCCAACGCCCGTCTCGCCGCCGAACTCCGCGCCAAGGAAGCCGCCGAGACCGAGGCCGCCCGTCTTGCCGCCCTGGCCAAACTGGCCGCCGCCGAAAAAGCCCGCCTTGAACAAGAGGCCGCCGACCGTGAAGCCGCCCGCCTCGCCGCCGAAAAGGCCCAACGCGAAAAGGAAGCCGCCCTCGCCCGCATCAAGCCCGCCCTCATCGGCCGCTCCATCCTCCCGAGCGACTACAAACGCCGCGAACACTACTACCTCCAGGTGGACTTGCTGAACACCGCCGCCATCGCGAAGGCCGAGGCCGAAAAAGCCGCCCTCCAGGCCAAATAACCGGCTCGGCGGGCGCACCGTGCGCGCCCGCCCCTGGCAGTCCCTCAACGCCCGCCCGAGCGGCGCACCGTGATCAACCGCACCTCGCTCGCGCGCCTGGCGGCCTCGTCGTAGTCCACCAGCGCGCCCGAGATGCGCACATCCTCCTCGGCGACTTCAAAACGCCGCGGCATCCCGTCCAGAAACCGCGCCACCACCGGCCCGACTTCGCGGCCGAGCACCGAGGCATACGGCCCGGTCATGCCCACGTCGCACATAAATCCCGTGCCCTTGGGCAACACGCACGCGTCGGCGGTGGGCACGTGCGTATGGGTGCCCAGCACGGCCGCCACGCGCCCGTCGAGATGCCAGCCCAGGGCGATTTTCTCACTGGTCGCCTCGGCGTGGATCTCCACCAGCACGGCGTCGGCCCGGCCCTCCAGTTTCTTGAGCATGGCATCGGCCGCCAGGAACGGGCACTCCGCGCGGAGGCCCATGAACGTGCGCCCCAGCACCGTGAACACCGCCAGTTTGCAGCCTTTCACGTCGAGGATCACATGATCCGCGCCCGGGCAGCCCGCCGGCAGATTGGCCGGTCGGCACACGGTCGGGAAATCGTCGATCTCATCGTCCCAGCCGCGTTGATCCCACACATGATCGCCCAGCGTCAGGGCGTCGATGCCCGTGCCCAGGAGGGTCTTGGCCAGCGCGGCGGTGATGCCGGAGCCGGCGGCGACGTTTTCGCCGTTGGCCAACACCACGTCGATCTTCAACTCCGCCCGCAACCGCTGCAAGCGCTCCGCCAGAATCTCCCGGCCCGGCTTCCCGACAATGTCTCCGATGAAGAAAATTTTAGACACGCCGCCCAAGGTGCACACCCACGTCCGCAAACCAACCCCTAAGTGAGCCCGATCCGGCCGGATGCTCCGGCGGGCTATCCGGCTAAAGCGCCGCGATCACCACGCCCGCCGCGCCGCTCGCGACGATCACCGCGATGATGTTCACCTTGAACCGGTGCATCGCCGCAAACGCCGCCGCGCCCAGCGCCACCGCGACCCAGTCCACTCCGGCCCAGGTCCCGTCCGGCGCCATGACGTGCAGGCCGAGCCAGGCCCCTAGATTGAGGATCACGCCCACGACCGCCGCCGTCACCGCCCCCAACGCCGCGCCGAGCAGGCGGTTGCCGCGCAACCGCTCGACGTGCGGGGCCCCCAGGAAAATCCATAGAAAACACGGCACAAACGTGACCCATGTCGTGATGGCCGCGCCCAGCGTCGCCGCCGCCAGCGGACTCAACGCGCCCGGCTGGTTCCACCCGCCCATGAAGCCCACAAACTGGAGCACCATGATGAGCGGCCCCGGCGTCGTCTCGGCAAACGCCAGCCCGTCGAGCATCTGCGGTGCCGTCAGCCACGCGTGCGTCTCCACCGCCTGCTGCGCCACATACGGCAGCACCGCGTAGGCCCCGCCAAAGGTCACCATCGCCGCCTTGCTGAAAAACACCCCTTGGTGTACCCAGATCGAGTGCCAGCCCTGCCACGCGCCCGCCGCCACGACGGGCGCGGCCCAGAGCGCCACGCCCGTCGCGGTGACGCGCACCGCCCGCCCCCACGAGGGCGCGACGACGGCGCTCTCCGCCGCGTCGTCGATCACCGCACGCTCCCCGGGTGTCGCCGGCTCGCCGTGCCCGCCCCCGCCGGGGAACCACGCCGGCGCGTAACGCCCGCCGATCCATCCCGCCGCCAGCGCGCCCGCCACGATCAGCGGAAACGGCGCGTTAAGCACAAAAATCAACCCAAACGCCGCCGCCGCCACGCCCCACATCGCCGCCGTCTTGAGCGCTTTTTTCCCGATGCGCAGCACGGCCGCGAACACGATGGCCACCACCGCCGGCTTCAAACCGTAAAACACCGCCGCGATCGCCGGGACGTGTCCGTAGGAGACATACAGCACGCCCAGCCCCCACAGGATCAGGGCCGAGGGCAGCACGAACAACGCGCCCGCCACGATGCCCCCCCGGGTGCGGTGCAGCAGCCAGCCGCAATAAATCGCGAGCTGCTGCGCCTCGGGTCCGGGCAGGAGCATGCAGAAATTCAGCGCGTGGAGAAAGCGGTCCTGGCCGATCCATTTTTTTCGCTCCACCAGCTCCTGCTGCATGATCGCGATCTGCCCGGCGGGGCCGCCGAAACTGATGAAGCCGAGTTTGAGCCAAAACCGGAACGCCTCGCGAAACGTAGGATGATTCCCCATGCGCCCCGCAGCGTGCCGTTGCCCCGCGCGCCTCGCAACGCCCGAAACGTGACAATCCGGCCGCACCCGGCCCGTGCCGCCGCCCGGCCTCACACCTGCGTCTTGAAGTAGGCGATGGTGCGCTGCAGGCCTTCCTCCAACTGCACCGTCGGCGCCCAGTTGTTGAGGTATTGCCGCGCGAGGGTGATGTCGGGACGGCGTTGCTTGGGGTCGTCGGCCGGGAGCGGGCGGTGCACGATCTTCGATTTGCCGCCGACGAGCTTCAACGTGAGCTCGGCCAGTTGCAGCATGGTGAACTCGCCGGGATTGCCGATGTTGATCGGCCCGGTCGTCGCGGTCTGGTTCATCAGGCGCACGAAGCCCTCGATCAGGTCGTCCACATAACAAAACGACCGCGTCTGCAGGCCGTCGCCGTAGATGGTGATGTCTTCGCCCTTGAGCGCCTGCACGATGAAGTTGGAGACGACGCGGCCGTCGTTGGGGTGCATGCGCGGGCCGTAGGTGTTGAAGATGCGGACGATGCGGATATCGACCTTGTTCTCGCGGTGGTAGTCGAAGAACAGCGTCTCGGCCACGCGCTTGCCCTCGTCGTAGCAGGAGCGGCGGCCGATGGGATTGACGTTGCCCCAGTAGCTCTCGGGCTGCGGGTGGACGGTCGGGTCGCCGTAAACCTCGCTGGTGCTCGCCTGGAAGACGCGGGCGTGGACGCGCTTGGCCAGGCCGAGCACGTTGATCGCGCCCATCACCGAGGTCTTGGTGGTCTTGATGGGGTTGTATTGGTAGTGCGGCGGGGAAGCCGGGCAGGCGAGGTTGTAAATCTGGTCCACCTCGAACTTGAAGGGGTCGATCACGTCATGCCGCACGAGCTCGAAGTCGGGGCGGCCGTGGAGGTGGGCGATGTTGCTCTTCCGGCCCGTGAAAAAGTTGTCCAGGCAGATGACCTCGTTGCCGTCCTTAAGCAGACGGTCGCAAAGGTGAGAACCGAGAAAGCCGGCGCCGCCGGTGACGAGGATACGCATGGGAGTCTAAAAAGGCCAAAACCCGCCCGCAGGAAAGGTCGAAATAGCGGCGATGGAGAATCCCCGGCTTGCTCTGTGCGAAGCTCATGATGGCCGAACACCTCCATCCCGGGGACGCGTTCTTGCCAACGCGGCCGACACGCTCCATGCTTGGCCCATGATCAGTGCTGAACTTTCACGCTGCGCTTTGGAGCTACCGGTGAGCGACCGACTCGAACTTGCCCGCCAGTTGGTGGAAAGTGTGGTCGAGCCCGCGCCGCTCACATGCGCGGTCACCGAGGGCATACGTCGCATCGAGCTCATTGCCGAGGGCAAGGTGGTCGGCCTGACTGAAGAGCAGTATCGCTCGGCGTTGCCATGAGGGTCGTTTTTCATCCGGAGTTTCCGGCTGATCAACGTAAGTTTGAAGCGGATTATGCGGCCATTTCAGCAGGCCTGGCCAAACGCTTCCGCAGCGAAATCGACGATGCCATTGAGGCGGTCAAAGCCTCTCCTCTTGGGGCGGGGCATTTTCTCAGCACAGGCTCCAATCTTGTGCCGGATTATCGCCGCCGGAACCTGCCGGGGTTTCCCTTCTTCGTTCTGTATGGCGTGGCAGGCGACACCGTGATTTTCGGCTCCATCATTGCTACGCGGTCGGATCCGCTCAACTGGCTCGCACGATTCGCGAGCCGTTGACCCTCAAGCACGCTTGATGAATTCGGGATAAAAAAACCGACGGCACCCCTGCAGGTGCGACAAGGCAGAGGCGCGGCGTCGGCGAGCACCCAGGCCCAGCAGTCAGGTTCATTCCACGGCGATGCATGACGGCGCGCACAGGCAACGATGGTGACGACCCCGATTGCTCCACCGATTTCAAATGATTGTTCGGGGTCGAAGTTGTAGCCGGTTTTATGGGTGATATAGTCGGCAGTTTCTTCGGTTAAATCCGGATTCCGCGATTGGAGGCGATAAGATGGTGTGAGATGCTGGAGCAGATAATCGCGAGAGGATCCCGAGGTGCACTGGGAGTGCATCGAGCAGATGAACGAACGATTATATGCCCAGCAGGTCATGTCGGATTATTGTCTCCAATTGCGGATTCCGGGTTAAATCCTCCCTGCTGGCCGATGCATGTATAGGCACCCGCTTGGGCAGGGTAACCAGACGCCGGAACCGATTTTCCACATCCTTGATACGCTGGGCCACCAGCCAAGCATAGGTTGGCGAATAGAGAGCGCAGGCAGAGCCGCGAGTTCAGCGGTCCAGCGCAGTGCACGATGCCGGGGGTGAATTATGGAGCGGGGAGTTTCGGACAAAAGTCAGGCGGTGAACGTGCCGCGTTTTTCGCCCCGGTGGGCGCGGCCGATGATGACGAGGGCGGCGAGGATTTCGGAGATGGTTTCCTTCTTCGCGCGGGCAAAACCCGTCGCGAGGTCGGCGGCGGTCGCTTCGCGGCCAAACGTGTTGAGCGCCGCCGCGACGGCTTCGACTTGCGCGGGGCGTTCCTTGGGCCACGGGGTCTTGATGCGCGCACGTTTGGCGGCGGTTTCGGCGGGTTGGGGTTTCGCGGGTTTTTTGGCGGCGGTGAGCGACAGGGAATCTTGCGCGGGGGCTTGGAACTCGGGGCGGAGCCAGCGGACTTTGCCGAGCTTTTCCTCCTTGGCGCGGGCGGCGTTGAGGGCGACGAGGTTTTCTAGGATTTCAGGCTCGGCGAGATCGGCGGGCCAGCCGTAGGCGGCGGCCACGGCGGCGTCGAGGTCGTCGTGCAGGAGTTGCAGCGTGGAAACGAGGGCTTGGTCGTGGACGAGTTTTTCCTTGGCCGTGAGCGGCTGGTTGGCGCGGAGTTTTTCGAGGACGTTGTAGATCGTCGTCAACCCGAGGCCGTGCTCGGCCTGCGCCCGTTTGCGGTGGGCGTCGAGGGATTCGGCGAGCTTGGCGATTTTTTGGCGCTGGGCTTCCGTTCCGGTCGGGAATGGGAAGGGGTCGAAGCAGCGGGATTTTGCGTAAACCGGATCGTTGCCGACCCCGAGCCAACTGCCTGCGCGCAGGGCGTAGGTGGTGTGTAATCGACTGCTGAGAACGCCGAGGTGGAAGGCGTCGGACAGGGCGATGACAACGAGTTTGTTGTCGGGCAAAATCTCGGCTTCGATGAACTGGAAGATGCGGTGCTTGGCGGTCTCGACGGTGGCGATGTAGCGCGGGAGGCGAGAGAGCGCGGCACGAAGCTCTTCATTTGTCCTGCGGAAGCGAAACCAGTTTTGCCGCAGGGCGGGATCGTTGTTTTGGTCTCGTTCTGGTTTAACCGTGCGAACGAGGTGTTCGTAAACCAAAGGGAAGCGCGACTGAACCTGATCCACGTCCAGACCAAAAAGATCGATGGCAAGAACGCCGCGTAACTTGTCGGTGAGATCGCGTCCGTTGCGGTAAGGGCGGATATAATTTTCTAGCGACGCCAATTTGCCTAGGCCGAGAGCTTTCGCCTCTAATGGGGAAACGATAAAACCAGAACCGCCAAGCATCATACCCCGTGAAGTCAGCCTGTCGTTGGATTTGAGCGGGCGCGTCGTGGTGACATCCGCACCGACGGTGAAATCGGGCGAGACGTGGCCGGCGTCTTTGTCGAGATCGACATCGAGCGAGCCGTCGTCTTTGCGGTCGTCCACACCGTAGTCGGCGGGTTCCTCTTCGAGCGTGTCGTTGCGCGGGGCGCGGTTGGCACGGAGTTCGCGGAGGCGTTCGCTGTTGGGGCGTTCCGAAGTGACGGTGAAAAGCACGCCGGTGGGGTCGTCGCCGGCGAGTTCGCCGACGGTCATGGCGATGCGCACGGCGGCACCGTCGGCGGTGTCCACCCACGGGTGATCCGGGATGGCGAAGCGGAGGGCGAGCGGGGGAAGCGGATCGCCTTTTTCGGGGCGCAGGTGGGCGGCGACGATGCGGCGGTTGAAGGTCTGGCGGATGCTGTTGGTGGTGATGAAGCCGAAGCGTTTCACCGAGCCGGAGCGGACGAGCTGGGCGGCCTTGTGCCACCAGAACATGACGAAGTCGGCGCTCTCGGGCACCTCGGGGTAGGTGGCGCGGAGCGTCTCGGTGTAGCAGTCGCCGAGGTCTTCGCGCATACGGGAGGTGCCGAGGAAAGGCGGGTTGCCCACGATGTAATCGCAGGCGGGCCAGGCGGCGGGGCGGGGATTGCGGTAACGGTAGAGCGGGCGGGTTTTTGACTCGTCGGGCACCTCGCGGCCGGAACGGACGTCGGTTTTCAGGGAGCGGCGGTCCCAGAGGGAGACGGGGGCGAGCGGGTTTTTCCGCGCCTCGATGGCGAGCTTGGCGGTGTCGCGGGCAAGCTCGGGCGGGAGGCCGGGGATGGCGGCGGGATCGGCGGCGGCGAGTTGCCAGGTGACGACCTCGGGCGGGCCGTCGCAGGCGAGGACGGCGTCGCGGTGCTGGATGTTGTTAAACGCGCGGAGCACGGGTTCGGCGGGGGCGATCTGGCCGAAGGTGTGGTAATGCCACTGGAGGTAGCCGATCCAGAGGACGAGTTCGGCGAGGTGGGCGGCGCGGGGGTTGATCTCCAGGCCGAGGAACTGGTGGGGATCGACCGTCTCGGTGCCGATGCCGCGCGGGCCGCGTTCGGTGCGGCGGCCGCCGCCGAAGCGTTCGTAGGCGTCGAGGACTTCGCCTTCGAGAATTTTAAAGTGCGCGAGGGTGACGTAGAGGAAATTGCCCGAGCCGCAGGCGGGATCGAGCACGCGCACGGAGCAGAGGCGGCGGTGGAATTTGAAGATGTCTTCCTGGGCGCGGGCGGTGCGGCCGGCCTCGGCCTGGGAGATGGCGGAGGCGAGGACGTTGCCCCACTCGGCGCGCAGCGGCTCGATCACGGCGGGCAGGACGAGGCGCTCGACGTAGGCGCGGGGCGTGTAGTGGGCGCCGAGCTTGTGGCGCTCGGCGGGGTCGAGGGCGCGTTCGAGGAGCGTGCCGAAGATGGCGGGCTCGACGTCGCGCCACTGGAGGGCGGAGGCCTTGATGAGGAGGTCGAGCTGGGCGGCGTTGACCGCGAGGGCGGAGGAATCGGAGAAGAGGCCGCCGTTGAAGTGGAGGAGTTTGACGTTGAGGACCGTCGAGAAGGGCGTGCCGGTGTTGAGCTCGCGGAAAAGCGTTTCGAGTTTGTAGGCGACGCCGTGCGGGGTCGGGCGGAGGCTTTCGAGGAGGGAGCGAAAGCCGTCCTTGGGGAGCAGGCCCACGTCTTCGGCAAACATGCAGAAGAGGCAGCGCGTGAGGAAGGCGGCGACGAGGCGCGGCTCGTGGCGGTGGGCCTCGAAGGATTTGGCGAGTTCGGCGAGGTGGCGGGCGGCCTGGCGAGTGACCTCGGCGGACGCCCTCGCGGGGTCGAGCGAGACGGGATCGAGCCAGATGGAGCGGAGGCGGGCGCGGATTTTATCCTCGCGCAGATCGGAGAGGAGGACGCGGTGCGAGCGGGCGTCGGGAAACGGGAGGTAGGCGCGGCCCTTCTGGGTGAAGTCGGCAAAGATCTCGAAGGAGTGGCCGATGTCGCAGACGATCAGAAAAAGCGGCGTGGGCTCGGTGTTGGGCAGGTGGCGGATGGAGCGCTCGGCCTGGGCCTTGGCGGAGAGCATGGCGCGTCCGTAGGGATCGGCGCGGCGGGAGGCCAGAGCGTCGGCGGGCGCGAGCAAAAGCTCCGGCTGGGCATCGGGCGAGGGGGCGGCGGAGCCGGGGCGGGAGACGGCGGCCTCCTGCTTGGCTTCGAGGGCGAAACTGGCGCGTTTGTAGAGGTCGATGTGGCCGGTGGTCACACGCCCGTCGGCGTGGCGCAGCGGGACGGCGCGCTCGAAAACATAGGCGTTGCCCGCGCTGTCGGGGCCGGCGGGATCGGGGCGGGGCACGCCGAGCAGGTCGCAGAGTTCGCTCAGAAAGAGATCCTTGTTGGCACGTTCGGCGCGTTCGGTGCCGTGCCAGCGGGCGAGGAAAAGTTCGACGGGATCGATGGGCATGCGCTGCAGCGATTCAGGGAGGGCAAACGCCGTTAATCAAGTGTTTGCGATAGCCTGGGCGACCCGCGCAGCCGCGCCGGCCTCGTAGCGCTCCACCCAGGCGCGGTGCCACGTCGCGTAATCGCCCGCCTCGATGTGGGCGCGGGCCTGCGCCATCAGGTCGAGGTAGAAATGGAGGTTGTGCAGCGTGCACAGCGTGCAGGCGAGAATCTCGCCGGCCATGGTGAGGTGGCGCAGGTAGGCGCGGGAGAACCGCGTGGCGTAGTTGACCACCTCGCCGCTGATGGGACGCGGATCGGTGCGGTATTTCTCGTTGCGCAGGTTGAGCGGGCCGTCGGGCGTGAAGACGAGGCCGTTGCGGGCCACGCGCGACGGCAGCACGCAGTCAAACATGTCCACGCCCAGCGCGATCATTTTCAACAACTGCGGCGGCGTGCCCAGACCCATGGTGTAGCGGGGCTTTTCGGCCGGCATGAACGGCGTGGTCGCGCCCACCTGTTTCAACATCTCCGGCTCGGGCTCGCCCACGCTCACCCCGCCGACCGCATAGCCGGGGAAATCCAGCGCGGCCAGCGCCTCGGCCGCCTCGCGGCGCAGGTCGTCGTAAGTGGAACCCTGCACGATGGCGAAGACGTGGTGGCCGGAAGCGAGGAACCCGCTGTCGGCGGCGATCTGTTTGCAGGCCTTGGCCCAGCGCAGCGAGCGTGCGCAGGCCTCGGCGGTGGCGTCGCGTTCGCACGGCCAGGGCGGACACTCGTCGATGACCATGGCGATGTCGCTGCCGAGGTTTTGCTGGATGGCCATGACCTCGCGGGGGCCAAGGAAGAGTTTTTTGCCGTCGAGGTGGGATTGAAACTCCACGCCGTCGTCGTGCATCTTGCGCAGCTTCGCCAGGGAAAACACCTGGAAGCCCCCGCTGTCGGTGAGGATGGGGCCGTCCCAGCCCATGAATTGATGCAGCCCGCCAAGCCCGGCAATCAGCTCGCTCGTCGGGCGAAGGTTGAGGTGGTAGGTGTTGCCCAGAATAATCTGCGAACCGATCTCGCGCAGGTGGGCCGGCGTGAGGGATTTGACCGTGCCCTGGGTGCCGACGGGCATGAAGACGGGCGTCTCAATCACCCCGTGGCGCGTGCGCAGCCGGCCGCGGCGGGCCGCCGTGAGGGTGTCGGTCTTGAGCAAGTCGAAATGTTCGGGCATCGCCCAACCTACCGCCGCGCTTGACCCGGGTGTCAACCCGCGAGGATAGTGTCCGACTCCTACCGTGCTGCTCGTCATCGACAACTACGACTCCTTCACCTTCAACCTCGTCCAATACTTCGGCCAGTTGGGCGTGGCGCAGCGCGTGTTTCGCAACAACGAGATCACGCCCGCCGAAGCCCTCGCGCTCAACCCCGACCGGGTGCTCATCTCCCCGGGCCCCTGCTCGCCCGCCGAGGCCGGCGTGTCCCTCGACATGATCGGCGCCTTCGCCGGCAAAAAGCCCATCTTCGGCGTGTGCCTCGGCCACCAGTCGATCGGCCACTATTTCGGCGGACGCGTCATCCGCGCCGACCGTCTCATGCACGGCAAAACCTCGCCGATTCTGCACAAGAACACCGACCTCTTCCAAGGCCTGCCGCAGGGCTTCGCCGCCACCCGCTACCACTCGCTGCTGGTCGAGCGCGCAACCCTGCCCGAGTGCCTGGAGATCACCGCCGAGACCAAGGAGGGCGAGATCATGGGCCTGCGCCACAAGACCCTCCCGATCTGGGGCGTGCAATTCCACCCCGAATCCATCGCCACCGAGGGCGGCATGAGGATTCTGGAAAACTTTCTGGCGCTCAACTGACACCCGCCCATGCGTTGCCCCAAGTGTACGTCCATCGAGGACAAGGTCATCGACTCCCGCATCAGCAAAGAGGGCAGCTCGATCCGCCGCCGTCGCGAGTGCCTGGAGTGCGGCCACCGCTACAGCACCACCGAATTCATCGTCCGCGAGGGCCTGGTCGTCATCAAACGCGACGGCCGCCGCGAGGATTTTGACCGCGAAAAACTCGTCCGCGCCGCCCGCGCCGCCTGCCAGAAACGCCCCGTGGACGCCGAGCAGATCGGCATGTTGGTCGAGGACGTGATCGACGCCCTCGAAGCCCAATACGACTCCGACATCCCGTCACGCGCCATCGGCGACGCCGTCATGCAGCGCCTGCGCAAGATCGACGAGGTCGCCTACGTGCGCTTCGCCAGCGTGTATAAGGAATTTCGCGACGTCTCCGAGTTCATGCACGAGATCAAGGCGCTCGACAAAAAGTAGGAGCTCCGCCTCCCATGTCCGCACCCGACCGCGACGACCTGCGCAGGCTGCACTTCGTCAACGCGCTTTTCGCCCAAGTCACCGGCCACGATCTCTACCTGGCCGGGCAAATCAAAGAAGCCATCGCCTTCAGTCTGGCCGAGCTGGAAGAGCAGACCCGCGCACACCCCGAGTTCGCCGCCAAATACGACGCCGCCTTCAACGCCTCCGCCGCGCGCCTGCTCGAAACGTTTTTCGCCGGCCGGCCAAGCCAGGGATTTTTCCACTGGGACGCGCTCAGCACGCTCACGTCGGCCACGCCGCTCTTCGCCCGCGCCGAGTTGATGACCGGTCTCAAGCGTCTCGCGTCACACCGCGAGAGCACGTTGCTCGTCACCAACCTCCGCCCCGCCCTGCTCCCGCCCGAGAAACGCGTCACCGCCCGCCGCCAACGCGACTACGAGGAGGCCCTCGCCTACATCCGCGACCTCACCGCCGCCCGCACCGCCCCGAGCGCAGATCTGCGGCTGTTGTTTCTCTGATCTCCGCCCCCCTCGGTTTTCTCCTTTAAAACATCCGTCGGGTTTAGTTTTCGCGGAGCAAACGGAGAGAACAGAGCCAGGTCGTGCAAGGGCCTGGCTAGCGAGGAACCGCTGCGATTGGATCCGCCGTTGAAAAGTCTTGTGCCTGTTGAAACCGGCTCCTTCCACTCTCCACAAGGCGCAACTCCGCAGTCGTATGAAATTGCTCCACTTCCCCATCGGCCTGCCCATCAATTTCAACGAACCACCCTCATCGCCGGCGTCTCCCGTCTCATCCTGTAGGAGTCCAACCTCCGCCGCCGTTCATTCAGCCCACTCTTCAAAATAAAGCCCATGTCCAAGACTCTTTTCCAACGCATCATCGACCGCGAGATTCCCGCCAAGATCGAGCACGAGGATGACCGCTGCATCGTCATCCACGACATCGCCCCCGAGGCGCCCGTGCACCTGCTGATCATCCCCAAAACCCTCATCCCCCGCGTCGGCGACGCCACCCCGGACCAAGAGGCCGTGCTCGGCCACCTGCTCGTCACCGCCGGCGTGGTCGCCAAAAAATTGCAGCTCCCCCGGGGCTTCCGCCTCGTCATCAACCACGGCCCCGATGCTTGCGAAAGCGTGCCTCACCTTCATGTTCACCTCCTGGCCAAGCGGCAACTCACCTGGCCGCCAGGCTGAAACCTGTTTCCCATTCTCGTTCGCAAGTCATGGACCACCGCAACACACAATTCCCCATTGGCCTGCTGCTCGTGCTTCTCCTGGCGCTTCCGGCGCGCGCGGACTGGCGCGACGACATCGGCTACACCCGGCTCAACCAAACGTTCACCACAGGCGTGCCCACTTCAGTCTCGGGCGGCGTGACCCAGGCCGAAGCCGGCGATGCCAATGGCAACTCCTACCTGCCCGACGCGACTTCATTCACCGGTCAGACGATCACCAACAAGAGCTCAGGCACCGGTGCATCCGGCCACGCCACCACCGTAGGCAGCTACTTCTATGGCGGCGGCAGCCTCATTCCAGCCACTTCACAAGTCGACGCCTACAACGCCAACAGCTGGCTGACAGACGGCTACCTTCGCGCCAACTCATACAATTTCCCTCTTTCTGAGTCTCGCCACATCCAAAACCACAGCTGGATTTCTCAGAGCGGGAACAGCGCGACCGCCATCTCCAGCGTCAATCTACACCTGGACTTTGCGATCAACCGCGACGGTTTTACCAGTGTCGTGGGTGTCAATAACGGCGCCAGCACCACCCTCCCCGATCTTCTGTGCCAGTCCTACCACACCGTGTCGGTCGGACTCGCCAACGGCGCGCACAGCGCCGGCCTAACCACTCAAGATGGCGCCGGCCGCATGAAACCCGACATCGTGGCTTTCGAGTCGCTCACCAGCTTCTCCACCCCGCAAGTCGCCAGCGCCGCCGGCCTCCTGGCCGAAAAACTTCGCAACACCCCTTACTCGCCCGCTCTCGTCACCGCCGACTACCCGCGCCTCACCAAGGCCCTCCTCCTCGCCGGCGCCGCCAAAGAGCCGCTCTCCTCCTGGAGCCGCGCCAGCACCGCAAATCCCTACGACGCGGTTTACGGGGCCGGCGCGCTCAACATTCTACTTTCCTACCGAATTCTTTCAGCCGGTCGCCAGACCGCTTCCAGCTCGGCACTCGCCGCCGATACCGGCTGGGCATCCGCCAGCGTCCGCAGCAGCACCACCGCAGCCAGCCGAACTTTTTTCTTCGACGTCTCGTCGGCCACACCCGTGCCGTTCTCGGCCGCGCTTACCTGGCATCGCAACATAAACACCACTGGCACTCAGCTCTCCAACCCGCTCGGCTACACCCTAGCCAACCTCAATCTCACCCTCTACGCGGTCGGCGCCGGCACCTTCACCTTGGGCAGCGTGATCGACTCCAGCGTCAGTACTGTGGACAACGTCGAGCACATCTACCGCGCCTCACTCACTCCGGGCCGCTACGCCCTCCAGGTGTCATCGGCCAGCTCGACCACGATCTCCTACGCCCTCGCCTGGCGAACCTCGCCCGCCGTCACGGTTGCCGCCAGCATCCCGACCGCCCGCGAACTGGACGGTGCCACCGGCCGGTTTACCGTCACCCGCACCGGCCCGAACACCTCGCCCCTGCTCGTGCCGCTCACCTGGGGGGGGACCGCCGTCGCCGACACGCATTACACCACGCCGCCCGCCACTGTGCTCATCCCCGCCGGGAGCAACTCGGCCACCGTCACGATCACTCCCGCCGCCGACTCGCTCGCCCAAGGCGACCGCACCATCACCCTCGGCGTCGCCAGCGACTACTCGCTCACCGCAGGCGCCACGTACTCGGCCACTGTCACCCTCCAGGACAAACCTTACGACGCCTGGCGCTTCGAGCATTTCACGACCGAAGAACTCGCTGACGACACCGTGAGCGGTCCTTCCGCAGATCCCGATGCGGACGGCCTGCCCAACCTCCTCGAATACTCCCTCGGTGCCGACCCGCGCTCCCCCGATGCCTCCAAACATTTACCCTCGGTGAGCATCGCCTCGGATCACCTCAACCTCACCTACACGCGCCCCACCACGCTCGCCGACATTACCTACACCGTCGAATGGTCCGCCGATCTGGCCTCCTGGAGCACG
>CAIRBK010000070.1 GCA_903876795.1 uncultured Verrucomicrobiota bacterium | reverse complement strand
CCAGGTGAAGGCCTTTCTGAAGAACCGCCGGTAAACCTCACCACGCCACTCCGCGCTTGACCCCCGCCCGCCCCGCGCACACGCTGCTGGCCTCTCTCAGTCTTGTAGCCGGAACGGCCTCGGTTAGCGCCTTTTTTTGTGTCCAGACACTGCGACACGACACCTTTTTCCGGTGTCGGGGTGGTAGGTGGAAATAAAAGACCGGCGCGAGCTGGGAACACCACCACGGGACTACAAGCCCGAGAGAACCCCGGCATCGGTTTTGATGCTAACGTTAAAAATCAAACTTGTAGAAAAATGAAATCGAAGAAAACGAAGGCCGCGAAATCGGCCAAGGCGTGCGCGGCCGGCCTTGATGTCAATCTGCACATCAAAGCACAGCAATGGGTCACCCAGTGCCTGAATCAGGATTACGACAACCTCAACGAAGCGGTCCTCCAAACGGTGGTGGGCTGCGTGCAGACCGGCTTGCTGACGCCTCACTGGTCCGACAGTCGGCGGGACATTAAGCGCGTCACAGCTGCCAAGGAAGGGAGCGGCGATTTTTACGAATTTGGCAGCTACCGTGTGAGTGCGCCGGTGGGCGTATGGTCCGATTTCACGCGCCTCGCCAAGGGCTGGGGCTTTAGTAGCCCGAACCAAGCGCTCGTCCTCGCGCTGACGTGGAACGCCCGCCACCGAAACGACGCCGACGACGACAACGAAGGCGAAGAGTGGAAAACCCCCGCCGCCTAGCCGCCCGCCCCGCTTACCAAGCTCAGGAAAAGCCCCGACCCTCGCCCGGTCGGGGCTTTTTCGTGGATCGGCGCGGAGGCCGTGTCCGTTTTTTTCCGGTTTTTTCCGGTTTCTTCCGCTTTTTTCCGGTTTTTTCCGTTTTCGTATGTGGATGCCGAGGCGGTCGGGGCTCACGGCTGGAGTCAGCTTAACGCAATCCACCTCCCACACCTCCCATGATGTCCAAAATCAAAGACCTCCTCAAGAAGCCCTCTACTTACGTGCTTCTTTTCATCGGCGCCGTCCTCGCGGTCGCCATTCCCGCGCTCGCCCGCGCCGCCAAGCCGGTCGCCGACGTGCTCCCCGGTTCCAAGTCGAAGTAAACCGACCCGCCGCTCCCCGCGCCGCAACCCAACCACACCGCAACCATGCGCCTCATCTCCCCGCTCAACAGCTTTAACGGTGTCGCCGCCGGTCAGACCGCGACCGTGAAGCTCGCCGGTCAGCGCCGTATCCACGGCCTGTTCTTGCAGACCAACGCGACCGACGCCACGCAGCTTGACCGCTTCGTGCGCGAAATCCGCCTCAAGCTCGGTTCCCGCACGCTCTACCAGCTCACCGTTCCGCAAATGCTGGCGCTCTTTGCCTACTACGGAATTCCGATTGGCGCCGGCGCGCTGGAGTTCCATTTCTCCCGAGCCCAATCGCGCACCCCGACGGGCGAAGAGTTCACGGCCTTCAATACGGTTGGCCTCGACGACATCACGATCGAGGTGGAATTCCGCACCAATGCCGAATTCAACGCCCTCGCGAGCGTCACGACCGGCTTCACGCCCACGCTCACCGGGTTCGTAGAATACGACTACGTAAACGACGGAAACCGCGCCTTCCTTGAGGTCCTTCCTCGGTCCATCGCCAACTCCGGCGCTGGCGAAATCGACTTCGACACCCTTGAACGGGAAGGTGCCTACAAGGCCGTGCATATTTTCAGCAACCTCGTCACCCGCGCCCGCGTTTACCGTGATTCTGTAGAAGTCCGCGACGCCACCCTCGCGCAGGTCAACCAAATGAACCGCCGCTACGGCAATGTAGCGCAGACGAACCACTTCCCGGTGGACTTCGGCTACACCGATCAATCGCAGGACATCCTCGAGATGACCCGCGACAATGGCGCCGGCGGCAAGGTTAAGGTCAGCACCTTTAACCTCAAGCTCACTACGACCGGCGCTGGCACGCTCCCGGCCGTCATTGAGCGGGCGGTCATCCTCTAACCGCCGCCAAAAATAGGCCGACAACCAAAGCCCAGTCCGCCCGCCGGGCTGGGCTTTTTTTCGGCAAAAACCACTCGCATATGACCCCTTCCAATTTCCTCGATTTCGACCCGAGCCCCTACATGTCGAGCGGCTCAACCATCGCGACGCCGGGTCAAAACGCCTACGTCGAACAGTCCGACAACCGGTTCCTCGACAGCCTGCTCAAGGTGGTCAACACCGGCGTGGGCGTGTACGCGACCGTCCAGGCCGCCAAGGCCCCCAAAGCGGCCGAGCCCCAGGGCGCGGGCGAGCCGCCCAAAGCCCCCACGCCGGTGATCGGCACGCCCGCCACCTCTACGGGCGTGATGGACACCATGAAGAAAACGCCGGTCGCGTGGATCGTCGGCGGCGTCCTCGCCGTCGTGCTGATCTTCGGCCTCGTGTTCCGCCGCAAGTAAACCCGTCATGGCACTCGGGCTCTTCTCCAAAGTCGCCGGGGGCGGCATGTCGGGTGATTCGCTCACGAACACCTCGGGCGCTCGCGCGGCCTCGACGATGGGTGACTCCAAAGTCAGCGGCGACCGCATCATCACGTTCGGCGACACCGTGACCGGCGGCGCGACGACCAAGACCGCCTGGATCATCGGCGGGCTCGTCGCGGCCGCGATACTCCTGGCCGCTCTCCTCCGCCGGAAACGAAAGAAATAAACCACATGGGACTTTTTTCCAAACTCTTCGGCGGCGGCGGCTCGTCCTCGTCTTCCACGTCGACCACCCAGACCAACCAGACCGACAACTCCGTAGTGGCCGGTTCGGGCGCAATCACCGCCACCGGCGGGAGCACCATCAACTACATGGACGCCAACGTCGCGATGGGTGCCCTCGACGCCGCCAGCGAGCTCGGCAAGCGCTCCCTGGCGCTCTCCGGCGATACGATCTCCGGGGCGTTTGACTTTGCCGACACGGCCAACCGCCGCGCCGGAGAAGTCGCCCAGGGTTCACTCGACTTCGCCCGCCGCGCACAGGAAGGCGCGTTTGACTTCGCCGACACGGCCAACCGTCGGGGCTACGCCTTTGCCGAGTCCAACCAGGATGCGACCATCCGCATTCTCGACCGCAACGCCGACGTGACGGAGGCCACCCGCGTAGGCAACGCCAACCTCGCCCGGGACATGTCCGCCACCCTCGCCGACAAGCTGGAGAAGAACACCCAGCCCGCCGACGTCACGCTCGTCCAGACCCTCGGCAAATACGCCGCGATCATCACCGGCGTGATCGTCGTCGCCATGTTCATGTCCCGCCGCAACCCCTCCCGTTAAAACCATGTTCAAGAAAGCCAACATCACCGTGGGTCCGGCCGGTTCGCTCAACGAACTGGGCATGGTGGACATGCCTGGAAACTACCTGCGGTGCAAAGAAGCCGACTGGCCGTTTGAAATCTCCTTCGACGACGGGGATTGGTTGCCCTTCGACGTGGGCATGGAGGTAAAGGTTGACGCCGGGTCTCTCTCGCGGTTCCAGCGCTTCAAGATTCGTCACAACGCGCCGACGCCGGTAGATTTCGCTTTTCTGGTGGGTGACGGGGTGAGCCTGGGGGACAACCGGTTCACTGGGTCCCGCGCCCGCAACGCGGGTTCTGTGCCGGTTAACGGCCCCCTGACGGACACTCAGTTGAGAGCCACGCCCGTCCCGGTCTCGGGCACGGTGAGCACCGGCCTGATCCAACCGCTGACGGACACTCAGTTGAGAGCGACGCCCGTCCCGGTCTCTGGCACGGTGAGCACCGGCCTGATCCAACCGCTGACGGACACTCAGTTGAGAGCCACGCCCGTCCCGGTCTCGGGCACAGTCTCCGCCAACCTCAACGCCGGAACCAATAACATCGGTTCGGTTGTTCTCGCGACCAACACCACGGGCGGCCTATCGACGCCGACCAGCGCCATTGCCCCCGCAACCCCAGCCGCCGCGCTGATCGGCACCACCAACGTAACGTGGTCGTGCATCTACGCGTCGAACAGCTCGGCGAACTGGCGGTATTTAAAGCTCTTCAACGCGTCATCAGTTACACTCGGGACCACTTCGGCATCCTTAAACTTCGGCATTCCTCCGGGCCGCGAAACAGTCATCCCGGTACCAATCCACGCTAGGTTTGCCACCGGCTTTTTTTGGGCGGTCACGGGTGGAATAGCCTTGAACGACAATACTGCCATCGCGGCAAACGAAGTAGCCGTGAATTTCCTGCGCTAGCATATGTTCAAGAAAGCCAACATCACGGTCGGTCCGGCCGGTTCGCTCAACGAACTGGGCATGGTCGATATGACTGGAAACTACCTGCGGTGCAAAGAAGCCGACTGGCCGTTTGAAATCTCGTTCGACGATGGGGATTGGTTGCCCTTCGACGTGGGCATGGAGGCCAAGGCCGATGCCGGGTCCGATGCGCGATTCCAGCGGTTCAAGATTCGCCACCCCGGACCGTCGGCGGGCGAATTCGTGTTCCTCGTGGGCAACCGCGTGAGCATCGGCGACGGCCGGCTGACCATCTCCGAAGCCCGCAACGGCTCGGCCGCCAGCTATGTCGCGCCGATTTTGGCCGAGACGGTGTCCACCGTCGGCGTCGCCGGTGCCGTGGTCGATTCCTGGATACAGCTTCTTCCCTACGACGCCAACCGTGAGGAGGCCTGGATCTCCACCGACGCCGAGACGGCGGCGTACTGGGGCCTGTCGGCCGCCGCGACGGAGAGCGCCTCCCGCAACCTCAAGCCCACGGCCGCAGAAGGCCGCTGGCTCAAGCT
>CAIRBK010000069.1 GCA_903876795.1 uncultured Verrucomicrobiota bacterium | reverse complement strand
GGACGAGCGCGGGGGAAGGGCGGGGGCCGTGGGCTGATTTGCCGCCACGGTGTTGGCGATAGGCAGGGATGTCGCGGACGAAAGCGACCGGGGCGCGGACGGGGCGGGCACGGCCGCCGCGGAGGATTGGGGGGACTCGCCTGCTGTGGCGGGCGTTTGGTTTTCACGCTGGTCCGGTTCGCGGAGCAAAAAGAAGAGTAGGCCAAGCGCGGCGAGGGATGTGATTCCGAGGGCGAGGTTTTTGCGGCGTTTCATCGGCTAATTGGAAAGATTGGAGGCAGGATGGGTTGGTTTGAATGGGCTCAGGGGCGGGAGATTTTCAGGCGGTAGAAGACGCGGGGGATGCCGGCTTCGTTTTGGTAAAGCATCTCGGTGAGCTGGGGGACGTTGGCGTCGGGGTAGGGGTCGCCCTGGCTGGTCCAGACTTCGGCCCAGTTGACCAGGTCGGTGCTGCGTTCGACGCGGTAGATGATGTCGGTGGCGTCGCGGCGACGGGTGAAGCTGAACTCGGCATTGCCGGCGTTCATGCCAAACGAGACAGGGGTGGCGGAGGTGAAGGACAGCGGGTTGAGGCCGAGGGCGTATTTGAGGAGGTTGGGCATGCCGTCGTTGGCCGGGGTGGCGGTGTCGGCAAAGACGGCGGGCGGCGCGGGGGCGGGGCGCGCGGCGGTGAGGGATGCGATCTCGGCATCCGTTAGGATGCGAGGGAAGAAGGCGACCTCGTCGAGCGAGCCGTTGAAGAAGAGCGTGGGAGTGCCGCTGGTCTGGCCGGCGGCACCGAGGCGCAGGCCGGTGGGGAAGTCGCCAAAGGTGTCGCTCGGGCCGATGGTTTCGGTGCCGCGCACATCGAGGGGGCGGGCCTCGACGCCGTCGAAGAAGAAGCGGGGGAAGTCGGTGTTGTCGTTGGGCGTTTGCGGGGAGCCGCCGAAGCCGGGGGTGGGCGCGGTGAAGAGCGGCACGGTGATGGCGATGTGGTGCCACTGGCCGTCGGTGAGTTTGCCGGTGGGCAGGTCGGCGAGGCGGACGGAGTAGCTGAGGGTTTTGTTGGCCCGGCTGATCAGGAGGAGGCGGAGGTGATCGGCGGTGGCTGCGCCGGTGTTGGTGGCGCTGTTGTTGAGCAGGATCTGGATTTGGGATCGGTCGGTGGCGGTGAAGGTGAGGCCGGTGTTGGTGGCGGTGGCGGCGGCGGAAAGGAGGAGGCTGGTGGGGTTGAGCACCGTATCGATCACGGTGCCGCCGGGGATGCCGGTGCCGGTGATGCCCATGCCGTCCACGAGGCCGCTGGTGCTGGTGCAGGTGACGACAAAAGAGCCGTTGGTCGTCGCGCCGCCGGTGATGGCGGGGGCGGTGGTGTTGGTCTGGCCGCCGAGCAGGGCCATGATGCGGGAGCTGTCGGTGGTGCGGACAAAGGCGCTGAAGGTGAATTTCTCGTGGAGTTTGCCGCTGATGCCGGCGGCGGTGCCGAGGTTGGCGTTCGCTCCGGTGGTGGCCGTGGCGGTGAAGGAGGCGGCGGTGTTGCCGGATTCCAGGCCGGACCAGAGGGAGGGGCGCGGGCCGGTGGCGCCGAGGGCGTAGTTGCCGGTGCCGGTGACGGCGAAGGGCGCGGTGAAGAGGGACGTTCCGCCGGCGTCTTCGGCGGCGGTGGCGGTGCTGCCGGCGGTCTCGCCGAGGCGCAGGTAGAAGACCGGCGAGAGGGCGCGGAGGGCGGTGGGGTGGTCGCTGTAGAGCGTGGTGGGGGGGATGGAGCCGGGCCAGTAGGTTTTAAGCCATTGCTGATAGGGCGCGTCTTGGATGGTGACGGTGGCGGTCTTGGTCGAGCCAAGGAGCGCCGCATCGCTGGCGCTGAGGGTAACGGTGAAGGTCTCGTCGCCCTCGACGCTGGAGTCGCTGGTGAGGGGGATGGCGATTTGTTTATCGGCGGTGTCTCCGGCAGGCCAGGTGAGCGTGCCGCTGGTGGTGGCGTAGTCTTGCGGCGGGGTGGCGGTGGCGGGCGCGGTGGTGTAGTTGACGGTGAGCGCGGTGGCAGTGGGCCAGGCGCGGCGCACGGTGAGCAGGACCTGCCCATCGCTCTCCTTGACGGCGGCGGTGGCGTTGACGAAGGACGCGGCTCCGGGGCCGTCGTCGTCGAGGATGTAGGTTTGCAGGGCGCTGTAGGTGCCGATGCTGGCGCCGATCGCGCTCCAAAGGTAAACGTTGATGCCTTCGGTCGATTCAGCGGTGGAATCGTTTAGGATGGGGAAGGTAAGCACGCGGTCGGAGCTGTCGCCGGCCGCCCAGTTGAGGGTGCCGCTGTAGGTGGTGGTGCCGCCCAAGCCCTGGTAATCGGTCCCGGCGGTCGCGCCCGAGAGAGCGGGGGCTTGCCACCTGACCGAAACGGCGCCGTTGCTCTGACCCATGCGGCGGATGGTGAAGGTGACCGAGCCGACGTCCTCGTTGACGCTGCGCTGAAAAGTGGTGTTGAGACCTTCACCGATTTGGAAAACGCCGCCGGAGGGGTTGGAAACGGTGAGGGTGGCGGAATTGGTGGTGGAGGTACCGACGGAATTGATGAGCTGGAGACGGAAACGGCGGCTGTTGTCGGCGGCGGTGACCGGCCCGTAATTCAGGGTGTAAACGGAGAAGGTGGGGTAGGTGACGATGCTGCCGGCGAGGTTGGTCCAGTTCACACCGCCATCGGTGCTGGTCTGCCACTGGTAGTTGGGAAGGGGGCCGGTTTTGTTATACTGGAAGACGGCGATCTCGCCGACAAAACGGGTTTGGTTGGGCAAGAGGTCGAGCACGCCCACCCACTCGGCGTCGCCGCTGGCGTCAACGGTGAAGGTGCGCGTCTCGGAGATGCTCGATCCGCTGGGATTGGTGACGACCAGCCGCACGGAATAGGTGCCGGGACCGGAGGCGACTGCGTTGATGTTGGCTCCGCGGGTGCCGCTCAGGGTGAGCGACTGACCCGACGGTGTGCTTATGACCGACCAGGCATAGGTGAGCAGGGAATTTTTTAAGAACGAGGAGACGCCGGGACTGGTCACGTTGCCGCCGAGGCCGATGACCTTGGTCGTGTAGTTCTGGGTGATGCCGACGAGATAAGTGCCGGACTTGGTCGGCGTGAAGTTGGGCTTGAGGGTGATGATGGTGGAGTTGGTGCCGGTGCGGCCGTTCACACCGGTGGCGGTAACGGTGATGTTCTGGTCGGTGGTGGCGGTGGAGGCGGAGATGAACCGGGCGTTTTCACCGTCCGGGGTGGTCAGGCTGAAAGTGGCGGTGGGATCGGTGCTGGTCCACTGCACGGTGGGCTGGCCGGGGGTCGTGGGGGTGATGGGGATGCGGTTGCCAAACTGATCGACCGAGGTGGCGACGAGGGTGAAGGGCAGGCCGGGGAGGGCGTGGCCAAGCGGGAAGTAAGTGAGAGTCGTGCCGTTGGCGGTGGCGTTTTTGTTCAGCGTGATGCTGGTGTTGGCGACGATCGACTGGATGTAGGTATCGGCCGGGATGCCGGTGCCGGTGACGCGCTGGCCGACGGCGAGATTCTCGGTGTAGGTGATGCTAACTACGGGGCTGCCGCTGGTGACGGCGACAATGCCTACAGCGGCGGTAGGCGGGCTGCCGAAGGAGAGGTAGAGGGTGGACTGGCCGGTGGCGGCGACGGTGAGCGGCACGGTGGTGTAGGCGCTGGCGTTGGGACCGGCCACGCGAAGGCCGAGCACGTAGTCGCCCGGCTCATAGAAGGTGACGGTGGTGGCGCTGGCGGCGGTGGTGCCGTTGGCGGAGAAGTTGATCGTCTGCGGCTCCATGCTGGGCGTGAACCAGAGTCCGGTATGAAAGCCGGCGTGGGTGCCGCCGGAGAGGCGGGTCCAGTGGTAGGTCAGGGGGCCGCTGGCGATGCTCGCGGAAGCGGTGAGGGCGCGGGTGGTCCCGGTGACGGTGGTGGTCGGGGTGACGGAACTGATGGCCGGCACATCCGCCGCGACGACGGAGCCGGAGACGGTGCTGGCGCACAGGGCCGGAGGGATGATTTGGAAATCCACATTCGGGCCACCGCGAACGCGGGCTTTCCAGGACATCCAGCCCTGGGGCGAGGGGCCGCTGGAGACGGAGGCGCCAAATCGGGAGCCGGCGTTGACGGCGAAACGCGCCCGCACCGAATGCCAGCCGGCCGCGAGGCGGCGTGGTGGTAACACGCCTTCACGATCGGTGAGGAGCTGGCCATTGAGATAGAATTCGCGTTTTTCGCTTTGGCCGAGGGTGTGATAATAAACACGTTCGGAAAAGTTGTGACCGAATTCATACCAATCGTCCTTCGGGGCATAAAACCAGAAGTCCACCTGGAAGCCGGGCTTGTTGGTGTAGGTGAGGGTGTAGGTGTTGCCGCCGAGGGTGATGGGGTCGGTGGCGGCGTCGGCGTCGTTGGCGATGGCGTCGATGCTTAGCGAGATGCCGTTGGAGGTGTCGCCGTCGATTGTGGTGGTGGCATCGGGAGTGGCAGTGTCCCAGTTAAAACCGCTGACCACCGTGTTGGAGAAGTATCTCACGCTTGCAGACTTCGGCCCTAGGGCGGGGTTGGCGGTGGCCGGGGTGGCGGGCCAGTTCGGGATGGTGGTGAAGGGCGGGCTGCTGATTTGAGAGCCGTCAGAGCGGGTGCCGACGGCGTAGAGCACCCAATTGCCACCGAGTGGAGCAAACGAGGAGGTGGCGGTGAGGTTAACATTTACCGTGCCGCCGGCGGCTGGGAACGTTGCGACGGTGCGGCCGTTGGCCTGCAGTCGCAGCGAGGTGAGACCGGTGAGGCCGGTGAGGGTGGCGGTGAAGCTGGTGGACGTGCTGTCGGGATTGTAGGTGTCGGGGCCGGAGAGGGCGATGGAGCGGCCGGCGTTGTTCACGTTAACTCCTATCCTGGCCTCGGATTGGGTGCGGACGGAGTCGTTATTGTAGGCGACGACGCGCAGGTCGTGCCAGCCATCGGTGAGCGTGGTGGTGTCGAGGGTGAAACCCCCGGCCGTGCGCGCGGCGAGGATGGTTTCCCCGAGGCCACCGATGTTGACCCGGCGACCATCCACGAAGAGATCGAGATCGGCGGCCAAGGTTTTCCCGCCGGTGGGTGTCGCCGTGGCAGAGAGGGCGACCGTGCCCGAGATACTGGCATTGTTGAGCGGGCTGCTGATCGTCACGACGGGCAGGCTGGCCCAGGGCTGAAGCAAGGGATCGCCGATCGGGGTGATCTCGGAGGGGTTCTTGATCGCCTGCCAGAAGGCCTCGACTTGCGAGGCGCCGGCGCGCAGGTGGGTGTGGATGTGGGCGTGGGCGAACTTTTGGGTGTAGGCGTAGGGCTCGAAGGCGGAGCCCGAGGCGCCGTCGGCACCGGCGCGCAGCCACTTGGTGGCGATCATCTGGTTGTCCTGGGAGACGAACCACTCGATATTGCCGCCGTTGCTGGTGAGCTGGTCGATCCAGCCGCCGAGGTAGGTATTGCCGCCGCGGATGCCCGCCGGAGTGCTGGCATTTTGATCACCCACGATGCCGCCGACGATGTCGTTGCGGTTCTGCACCCAGCGTTCGTTGTCGGAAGCGGCACTTCCGGTGACCATGTAGCGGATGCCGCGGGCTTGCCAGACGGGCGCCACCACCGGGATCTGGACCTCGCGGGTGATTGAACGCACGTCGGAGTTGAGCGGCCAATAGATGGTGCCTTCCGGTTTGGTGCCGTCGCGCTGTTTGGCGCGATCAATGACGGAGAACCATTCGCTGATGCGCAGACCGTTACGACCGGTGTAGCCTAGCAGCATGGTCGGCCAGTAAGTCTGGCCGTTGTAATTCGTCGTCGCGTTGAGGGCATTGGTCCCGGCCGGCGGTGGGTTGTTAAAGGCGGATACATCGACATACGCCTGATTGCTTTGCGTCCAATTGCTGACCGGGAAGGTGGACTGGCCGTAATTGGGGGAAAGATAGAGGAAGGAGGTGATGGCGAAGGCGTTGCCGTTGTTGAAACTGGCGACCGACTGGTTCGCCAGCTTGGGCACCACACCCATGAGTGCGATGGCCTGGAGCTGGGGGTTGAGGCCACGATTCGTGATTTCCGTGCGCAGCGAGTAGAGGAAATCCCAGGCCTGGGTGCGCGACGCAAACTGGGTGGTGGTGTTGGCCGGAAATGTGTAAGGAATCATGTTCCGCTCCGGGATGCCGCGCACCTGCTGGTAATAGTTGGCGACGGTCACGGCGCTCGGGTCGGATGGGTCGTAAACGACCGCGACGCCGGCCGGGCCACCGCCGCTGAATGCAGTCGGGCTTGTCCAGGCAAAGAGCAGTAATGCAGGCAGATAAGTAAAAAAACTACGGAGGGTCATGGGATAAGAGAAGCTGGGGTGGGATAATCTAAAGAATCTATATTGTATCATATGTAGAAAAATGGCCACATTAGATTTATTCTTAATGTATAAGTTTAATGTAACAAAACCCCGTGGTGTTTTTTTTCACAGTTTTTCGGTCTGAAAGGCCGATGGGTTTGCACTAAAAGTTATGAGTTTAAATTGTTTATAGTAAATTAACTGAAATAGCTAGGAGTTTGCGGGGTTGATGGCGTTGAACTGGTTTTGGTTTTCCGGGAACGGTGGCTCGGTGTAGTGGGGCGTGCGGCGTTCGTCGGTGAAGGTGTTGCCGGAGACATCGCTGCGGTGGTCGGGGCCGAGGCCGTTGATGCGCAGGTGCGGGACGCGCCGCTCGCCGATGCGCTCGGGGTAATCGCGGTAGAGGAAACTGCGGTTCCCGCGCACGATGACGTTTTCCACGAAGAGGTTAGACTGTCGGTCGAGCAGGGGTTTCATGCCCGGATAACAGTTATCGAGACTGATGAGAAAAATGCCCTGCACACAAGGGTTAATGGGGCCTGCAGGATCTCCGATAGAGCGTTGTGGCATGTCGAGGGCGTAATCTTGGCGACAATCATTGTTCTCGATTAGCAGCGTGCCGCTTGTGCCGGTGGTATCGGTTTGCGTGTGGTAGGCGATGCAGGCGTAGGCACAGTTCCAAATACGATTGTTGCGAATGATACCAGCGTTGCGCTGTGAAATGGCGGAGCCGTAGAAACAGTTATAAATGGTGTTGTTTTCGACGAGGATGTCGGCGGCTTTCAGATACATGCCGTGGCGCGGGGCTTGCAGGCGGGTGGCACCGAGGCCGATGTCATGGATGAGGTTGCCGCGCACGACGCCGCCGCGAAAAGGCCGGGCGAGCACGGCCGGGTTCTGGTCGTCCTTAACCTGAAATTTCACTGCGTCGTCGTAGATGTAGGCGATGCGGTTGGCCTCGATGGTGATGTCGCTGGTGTGCGCTCGGCTCTCGCCGAAGGCCACGATGCCCTGGCCGAAGATGTCCAAAACCTCGTTGTCGATCACGGTGACGTGGTGGCAGTTGACCAGATGGATACCGTAACCCTTCAGCGGGGTGAAGACGTAGCCCGCGTAGTTGGCGGGCGGGATGGAGAGCGTGCCGTCGCGCCACGGCTCGACCGGTCCCTGCGTCGCCTCGTGCAGAGCAAAGGGCGCGTAACCGGGGTCGCCAGGGAGGGCCAAGCTGGACTCGTTGCCCACGCCGAGGACGCGGCAGTGCTCGATGCGCACGCGGCGGCAGTTTATCAGACGCAGGCCGTGGTCGCCGTGGCGGTGGCTGAACTCGCAGTGGCGGATAACGAGGTCGTCCTGGTTTTCAATGCGGAGGCCTTCGCGGAAGCTTTGGTTTTCGATCAGCGTGCTCATGGGGTCGGGGTGGTGGCGGGATTTTTCAGGCCAGGCCGGGCAGGGCGGAGCGGAGGGTGATTTCGCCGGGGCCGGGATGGACGCGAGCGGTGAAGTCGTCGTGCAAGGGGAGGTAGGCGGTGGTTTGCAGGTGGAGGCGTTTGCCAGGGACTTCGTTGATGAGGAGATCGAAACTGCCGGGGCGAGGATAAGTGCAGCCGATGAGGTTGAGGCGGGTGGGGCCGTAGTCGGGCAGGGCGCGGTTGCCGTGGAAGCGGATGGGGGTGTTGCCAAAGACGCAGTGAGAGAGGGTGAGGGCGTCCATCGGCGTGCCGATGCAGAGGAAGTCGTGACGCCCGCCGTGGAGGACACGGATGTTGTCGAAGAGCAGGCGTTCCTGGCGGGGCACGGGCGCGCCGGGATAGTAGGAGCGGCTGTATTTGTCGTTGTCGAAGTGGACGGAGAAGCCGATGCGGGGCTTGGCGAGGAAGATGTCGCGGAAAACGACGTCGCGCACGCCGGCGGTGTAGGTCACATCGGTCTGCACCATGACCCAGGTGATGCCGTCGAGAACCTGCGCACCGTGTTCGTGGGTGGGCGGGGTGAGGGAGCGATAGACCACTTCGTCGGGCTGGGCTTTGACACGGTAGAGGCGTCCGGCGGACACGACGGTGTCGGATTTGCGGACCTCCATGCCGGAATGCCAGTCGGTCCAGGCGCCGCCGAGGATGCGGGCGAAGAAGCCGGTGGTTTTCTCGGCGTTGAGATCGTGGCAGTTTTGCACGACGCCGGACTCGATCCAGCCGAGTTCGGGGTTGCCGGAGTCGTAGTCGTGGGCGTTGAGGGCGACGGCGTCGTCGAAGGTTTCGAACACGGCATCGCGGATGGTGAAACGGCGGCCGCGGCCAAGGTGGACGCCGTCTTTGTCGCCCTTGATGATGAGGTCTTCGATGAGGATGTCCTCGAAGGTGCAGACGTGGATGCAGTATTGCATCTTGCCGAGGTCGGGGCAGCGGAAGCGGCGGATGTGCAGGTCGCGCACGTAGAAAAAGGCGATCTGCCCGCGCAGACCGAAGACCTGCCAGTCGTTGTGATCGAGGCCGTTGACATGCAGGGTGAGACCCTCGACGGAGATGTTTTCGTCGTAGGTCTTGGTGAGAGCACCCTTGTTGAGCAGGACGTGGGAGAAGCGGCCGGCCTCGTCCACTTTTTGGAGGATCACGCCGGGGCTGAAACGCAGCGCGGTGTGGCTGCCGAGATAGACCGTGCCGGCGATGCGGTAGGTGCCGGGACGGGTGACCTCGATGGTGCCGCCGTGGTCAACGGCGGACTGGAGGGCGCGGGTGTTGGCTAGGCCGGTGGCGTCCGGGGAGAAACCGCAATCGGTGGCGTTTATATTCATTGGGCCGAGTTGGCAGCGATGAGGGCGCGGTAGGCGAGGAAGTCGCGGTGGAGGCGTTGGAAGACGGTGTGTTTGGCGGCGTGGTAGCGGCGCACGACGGCGGTGCCGGGCGCGATGACGCGGTCGGCGTGGTTCATCGCGGACATGGCGGCGAACACATCGGGGAACGCGCGGGCGGCGACCGCGCCCAGGACGGCGGAGCCGAGCAACACGGCCTCGGGCTCGCGGGCGAGCACGAGTTTGCAACCGGTGATGTCGGCGTGTTCGCGCAGGAAGACGGGGTTTTTGGTGCCGCCGCCGCAGGCGAAGAGCGTGTCGATGGCGTAGCCCTTGGCATTCATCGCGTCGATGATGTGGCGGGTGCCGTGGGCCACGGCCTGAATGGTGGCGAGGTAGAGGCGGGCGAGGTCGTCGAGGGTGGCCGAGAGCGGCAGGCCGACGATGGCGCCGCGCAGCGTGGGGTTGGCGCGGGGCGAGCGGTTGCCGTGGAAATCCGGATACACATGGAGGTCGGCGGTGAGCGCGGCGGGGTGTTTCACGCGTTCGGCGGCGGCGAGCGTTTCGAGGCGGGTGTTGAGGGCTTGATAAACGGTGACCTTGGCGGCGGCGGCCTCGGCCTGGAGGGCGGGGTAGGCGGCGTGGGTCTGGATGACGTGGTCGATGAGCGCGCCGGTGGCGGTCTGGCCGCCTTCGGTGAGCCAGAAGCCGGGGATCATCGCGGAGTGGTAGGGGCCCCAGATGCCGCGAATGAAGCGCGGATCGCGGGAGACGGCCATGTGGCACGAGGAGGTGCCACCGATGAGGGCGAGGCGTTTTTCGAGGGCGGCGGGGGTGGGTTTTTTGTCGCCAAGGGGCGCACCGAGCAGGCCGAGGCCGCCGGCGTGGGCGTCGATGATGGAAACACCGACTGCGGTGCCGGGCGTTAGCCCGAGGTGGGCGGCGGCGGCGGCGGTAAGGCCCTGGCCGATAGGTTGGCCCATCGGGCGGATGCGGGTGCCGATGCGGGCGAAGCCTTCAGCGGCGAGGTCGCCGAGACCGATTTTTTTAAAGTAGGAGGAGTCCCAGCCTTTGCCGTCGAGGCCCTTGTGGCCGAGGTAGGTCCACTTGCAGACGGTGGTGCAGAGGGAACGGGTGTCGTCGCCGGTGGCGCGGTAGGTGAGGTAGTCGGGCAGGTCGAGGAAACGGGCGGTGGTTTTCCAGGCGGTGGGAAGGTGTTGTTTCAGCCAGAGGAGCTTGGGCGTCTGCATCTCGGGCGAGATGACACCGCCGACGTAACGGAGGACGGGGTGGCGGGTGGCGTTGATTTTTTCGGACTGGGGGATGGCGCGGTGGTCCATCCAAACGATGACGTTTTGCTCGGAGCGGCCGGTGGTGCTGGCGGAGACGGGGCGGTCGTCGGCGTCGAGCAGGACGAGCGAGCAGGTGGCGTCAAAACCGATACCAGCCACGGAGGCGGGCGCGACGCCGGATTCGGCGAGGGCCTGGCGGGCGGTGTGTCCGATGGCGTCCCAGATGTCGTCAGAGGATTGCTCGACGTGGTCGGGTGCGGGTTTCCACATCTGGATGGGGCGGCTGGCGCTGGCGAGCAGCTTGCCGGTGGCGGTGAAAACCCCGGCGCGCGCGCTGCCGGTGCCGACGTCGATGCCGAGGAAGTGGGAAGCGGTTTTGGTCATGGAGAGTGTTCAGTTTTTGGGGATCAGGCCGAGAGTTTGGTCCAGCGGAGGGTGAGCGGATCGGCGTCGGTCACGACGGCGTGAGCGCAGTAGCCGGAGGTTTCTTCGCGCAGGTCGAGGGAATCGAGCTTCCCACGGCCGGAACCGGGGTGGACGATGCCGAAGGTGAGCGCGCTGAGGCCGGCGCGAACAGGGTGGAAATCGCGTTCCGCTCCCGTGTGTAAAATCGCGTCGATCCAGGCCGATTCATCGGCGCGGCCGGGTTCGTGAGCCGTCACGGGGACGCCGTCGAACCAGGCGGGCCCGAAGCCCACGGTGAAAACATCGCCCGCAGCGGCCAAGGTCCATTCGGTCGGGGAAACCTGGGTGGCTTGCGCGGCGGCACCTTCGACTTCGATGCGGACGCGGAGGTCGCGGACGGTGAAAACGCCGCCGGGCGGTTTGTCGAAGTGGATGTGGGTCGTGCCGCCGTTGGGAACGAAATCGATCGCGCCCAGCAGGAGCGGGCCGCGTTGCGCGGCGTGGATGCGCGCGGAGCAAAAGTCAGTGCCGTTGAGCAGCACGCGCACGCGCAGGCGACCGAAAGCGCCATCGTCGCCGCGCCAGTAGGCGGTGATCGGCTGGCATTGTTTCCAGGCCAGTTCCTGGTTGATGGAACCAAAGGCGAGGCGCGGCGTGAACCAGGTGGAGCCGGCGGCCTTGGGTCGGCCGGCGTCGTCGCGGGTCCAGACCTCGCGATGCTCGTAGGCGGTCGCGGGCGGGGTTTGGAAGCGGGTGAGGAGATCGGCGGGGCAGGGAACGGCGGACGCCGGGATGACGTAGGGATCGTCCTGCCCGCCGCTTGCCGACGGGGGATGACGGCGACCGGGGAGCGGGAAACCGAGACGCGTTTCAAGAAACCCGGCGGATACCGGAGACAGCCAGTCCGTGTAAGCGCGGGAATGGGGTCCGCCCCACTGTCCGGTGGGTGCGTGAAAATGGTGGGCGATGTTTTGCCAGAATAGTCTGAGCAAGGCGGAGGCGTCGGCGTGGATGGACGGGTCCAGGGGCAGGTGGAGGATACGTTCGAGGTCGCCGATGTCGCCCATGTAGTAGTTGGGGCTGTTATACTCGGCGATGCCGTGTTTTTCGATGCGTGCGCGCAGGGCGTGCAGGCGTTGGCCGCCGTAGGCCGTGAGGCGGGGTTCGGCGAGAAGCTGGCCGGCGCCGAGCACGACGGCCGAGCCGAGAATGGCGATGTTGGTGTAGTCGAGGGTAACGTTGCGCCGGAAAATTGACCACGCCGCGTGGCCTAGGGCGGTGCGGGTGGCGACGGCCAGTTCTGGAGTGAGCCGGTCGGCGGCGTGGTTAAGGATCTCGATCAACGAACAGCCGATGAAGTCAGCCCAGTTCCAGTCGGCCGGGTTCATACTCGGGAGGGGTTCCTCGGCGAACCAGCTCCAGAGGCCATACCACGGACTGACGGGATCGGTGTCCTGCGCAGCCAGCACGCGCGCCAACAACTCGCGTCCGAAAGCCTGGTCGGCAGGGGCGCCGGAGGCGAGCAGCGCGAAGGCGTGGACGGCGTTTTCGCGGTGGGGATGGGCTTCGGAGCCGCCGGGGAGACGCGTGTGATAACCGACACCGTAAACGGGGCCGGTGATGAGGCCGAAGGCCGGGTTGTAACGGGCGCGCAGCTCGGAGGGGGATTTGAGGGGAGCGGACATTTTATGGATGTACGAGGGAGGGTTTTCTCGTCGGGGGGGTTCAGCGGGAGATGCCGCTCATGCGTTTTTTCCAGTCGACGAATTGTTTGCGGAGGTTGGTCTTGGGGAGCGACGGCTGACCTGGGGCGCGGAGTTCGAGGTGGACAACTTCACCGGGAGCGAGGGTGAGGGTGAGGTCGGGCAACGCGGACGCGGGGTGGAGGGTTCGGCGCGGTTCGGCGTGGGCTTGGAGCAGGGCGAACTCGCCGGGTGAGAGCGTCTGGGGCGAGCAGAGGTCGCGCCAGGTTTCCCAGGCGCTGCCGGCGCGGGCGGAGATGCGGGTTTCGATGATCTGCGCATTGGCCAGATCGCTAGCCCAGTCGAAGGTGAGGGACAAAGGCGATTGGTCGGTGAGTTCGAGCACCTCGCGGTTCCAGACGAGCAGTTGCACGACGCCGTCTTCCTGGGTGGCGACGGCACCGGCGCCGGTCGGCCAGGCCGCGTCGGTGACCAACGCGAGGCGCGGGCCGCGCAGGCGGACTGGCGACCCACCAGCACAGGGTGTCGGCGGCATCGTCGAGCGCGGTGCAGAGATCGCAGACCAGTCCGGCGCCGTAGAGCGAGTCCACGGTGGGATTGGCAGTCCACGAAACGCCGGACGAGCGGGGTTTGGAGAGGGTGTTCCACTCGGTCCAGTGGATTTCCAGGTCGGGCCGGGCGGAGGCCCGCACGGTCGCCTGCACGGAGCGCACGGTGTCGGCGAAGAATTGCCCGACGGGATGGGGACTGCCGGCGCGTTCGGGGTAATCGACGTATTCGTCCTGCGGATAAAGGTGCGTGCTGACGAAATCCAGGGGGATGCCGGTGCGGGTGCAGTGCTCGATGATGTCGGCGATCCAGCGGGCCTTCGAGCTGGCCGGGCCGCCGACGCGCAGGGCGGCATCGACGGACTTCAGAGCGAGGGCCGAGGCGTCGTAGAGTTTCCAGTACTCCTCCTGGGTGCCGGTCCAGAAGCCGGCGAGGTTCGGCTCGTTCCAAACCTCGAAATACCACTGGCGGACCTCCGCCAGGCCGTAGCGATCAATGACATGACGGGCGAAGGCGCCGACGAGCTGGCCCCATTCGCCGAAGTCGGTCGGCGGGGTAACGTTCATCTTCCAGTCGAAGATGGTGTCGGTGCCCGAGGCCAGCACGCTGGGCATGGGGTTGAGCTCGACGAACGGTTTGAGGCCGAGGGAGAGCAAGGTGTCGTAAACCTTGTCGAGTTGATGCCAGCGGTAGGCCAGCGTGCCGTCGGGCCGGCGGGAGACCACGGCCATCTCGTCGTGGAAAAGGCCGTGGAAGCGGCAATAGCGGTAGCCGATGGTGCGTTGGACGTAGGCGAGATGTTCGACCACATCGCGGCGGAGGAGTTCGTAGGCGCGGCCGACGGCGATGGCGTTTTTCCAGGGCTTGCGAAGGGGAGAAGCGGAGGGATCCGATTGGAGGGAAATTTTCATCTTCAGAAAAACCTGGCTGGGCGGAACTCAGAGTTTGCCGCGGCGGGCTTCGAGTTCGGCGCGGATTTCGGTCATGCGCGGGGTGGTCAGCGGGTAGCGCCAGGTGACCCAGAAGGCCGCTCCGAGAAGCACGGCGGGCACGAAGGCGAGCAGAAGGCGCATCGAAAGCAGAACCTCGGGGGGCTGGGCGGTGGCGAGTTTGGCGTTGAAGCCCGCCAGCTCCACCAGGACGCCGGAGATGGCCAGGGCCACGGACAGGGAAAACTTTAGGGTCCACGAGAAAGTCGAGGCGAAGGCTCCCTCGCGGCGCTCGTTGGTGCGAAGCTCGTCATGGTCGGCGATGTCTCCGTTCATGGTCGGGATGAGCACCCAGATGGCGGTGACGGCGATCGAGCTGAAAATTCCGTTGACCAACGAGAGATAGGGATAGGCGGGAGTCAAAGTGACCAGCGTGCTTACGCCCGTGAAGAAAAGCGTGGCCATGATCGCGAGCATGGTGGTGCGGGTGCCGAAACGGTGGACGCTCCACTGGCAGAGGGGGATGGCGGCGATACCGGTGAAGAGCGTGATGGTGGAGCCAATGCCCGAGATGGCGGCGGCCAGCTTCATGTCGCCGCCGCAGACGTAGTAGAGGCGGACAAAAAACGAGAGGCTCTCGGTCGCTCCGGTGCCGATGGCGAAGAGGGCGGTAAAGGTGATCAGGCGGACAAAAACGGGGTTTTTGAACGTGAGTTTGATGCTGGTGCGGATGGGCAGTTTGACCTGTTTTTGGGCCTGATGGTAATAGCGCTCGCGGCAGAAAATCGCCGGGAGCAGCGCGCAGGAAACCGCGATCACCGCTCCGCCCAAGGTAACCCAGAGCGCTCCTTTGATGATGTCGGGCTTGCCGGAGGCGTCGTGGAAGACCGGGAGCTGGGAGAGATACCAAACCCAGCCGGCGATGAAGCCGACGACCTTGCCGAAGTAGGCCCGCCAGGCGGAGACATTGGTGCGCTCGGCCGTGCTGGGGCTTATCTCCAGCAGTAGGCATTGGTAGGGCACGTTCCAGATGGCCACGAAGAGCGTGATGCCGAGTTGGAAAACGACCAGCCAGACGATGATCCAATGCAGTTCCCAGGAGCGATCAAAGAGCCAGATGGTGGGCATCCAGAGGGCGGCGAGGATGGCGCCGATAAACATGTAGGGACGGCGACGCCCCCAGCGGGTGCGGGTGTTGTCGCTGAGCCAGCCCATGAACAAATCCGTCACGGCGTTCCAGAGCCTGTAAACCGCGTCGAGCGTGCTGAGCAAGGCGGGCGAGATACCCATGGTGACGACGAACACGGGGCGGAGCAGGCCGTTTTCCATCGCGTCGGCGAGGCCGCCGATCTGGCCGATGGAGTAGGCGAGTTTTTCCTTGAGGGGGACTTTGTCGGAAGGGGCGACTTGGGGTGCGGAGTGTTTCATGGAGTGGGCGGTGCGGGGAAGGGGGCTTTTCAGGAGCGGAAAGCGGACAGGTTTTGCCAGACGGCGAGGGCTGCGGGCAAGGCGGGTAAATGCGGGTGCCAGTGGCGCTCCCATTCCAACGACAAGACGCCGTCGTAGGCGTCGGAACGGAGCAGGGCGTCGAGTTCGGCGAAGGGAAAGTCACCGTGCCCCGGGAGCATGTAGGCGCGTTTGCCGTCTGCGGCGGGGGCGCTGTCTTTGACATGGATATGGCGGATCCAAGGGCGGAGTGTCCGCCAGGTGTCGGCGATGGGTTCGCCGCCGACCGCCCACGTGTGGTGGCTGTCCCAGAGAATGTTCAGACCGTCTTGGGCGCGTGCGGCCAATTCCACTACGGAGGCGTTGGTGACGAGCGCGTCGTGCGTCTCGATCAACACGTCGCAAGTCCAGCCGGAGGCGGCGCGTTCGTCGCGCCAGGCGGCGAGCAGGTCGAGGGCGGGTTGCCAGCCGGCCGCGTCGCGCGGGGGCTGGTTGCGCAGGCCGCCGTCAAAAATGCGCAACCACGGACAACCCAGCCGCCGGGCGAGGCGGGCAAAGGCGCGAAGCTCGTCGAGCCCCTTGGTGCCTTCGAACAAGCGCACCGAAGTGCCCAGCACAATCACGCGTTGCCCGGCGGACGCCAGAAATTCCGATGCGGCGTCGAGGCCGGTTTCGGCGAACCAGGCGGGCAGGTCGAGGCGGCCCGAGATCACGCGTAATTCCAGATCGCGTATGTCGAAGCGGGTGGCCAGAGCGGAGATTTCGGCGAGGTTGAGTTCACCGCAGCCGAGGGAGGAAAACCCCCGGCGGTAATACGGCGCGGGGGTGGCGGAGGTGATTTCAAGTGCTGAGGTCATAGGCGTGAAGGTTGAGTTCGGAGACCAGCGGTTCGCCCGCCTCCCAGCGGCGGAGATTTTCAATCACTTGGCGGCCGCAGTGCGGGAAACGGTCGGGGGTGGGGCCGCTGACGTGCGGGGTGAGGGTGACGTGGGCCGGGCCGCGCAGCGGAGAATCAACGGGCAACGGTTCCGCCGTGAAGACATCGAGGCCGAGGCGCAGGTGGCCGTCGCGGGCCACGCGGCCGAGGGCGGCTTCGTCCACGACGGCACCGCGTCCGCAGTTTACGAATACGGCTCCGGCTGGCAGGGCGCGCAGGTGTTCCTCGCGCACGGAGCCGGTGGTGCGCGGAGTGAGGGCTTCCAGCTCGACCAGAACATCTGCTCTAGAGCCGAAGAGCGCGGCGAGACTCTCCACCGGTTCCGCGCCGTGCCGGCGGATGAAGTCGGGCGGGACGCCTTCGGAGTAAACCAGCACGGATACGCGGAACGGTTTGAGCAAGGCGAGCAGGGCGCGGGCGATGCGGCCGAAACCGTGGACAGCGACGCGGCGGTCGAAGAGCGTGCGGCCATCGCCTAAGCCCTTGCGCCAGCCGCCGCGCTCGTGGAGTTCGCGGCCCCAGTGCTGGGTTTCGCGGAGGGTGGCGAGGGTGAGCAGCAGGGCGCTTTCGGCAACGGTCTCGGCCGCGCCGTCGCCCCAGTTGGTAACACGCACCCCGCGTTCGAGGAAGGCGCGCGGGAGGAGGTTGCGCACCGAGCCGGTCACGTGGGCGACGTAGCGCAGGTAGTCGGGCGCATCGGCCGGGAGCGGCGGCGTGGACCAGTGGCTGACGACGACCTGCGGGCGGCGGACGGCGAGGAAGGCGACCCAGTCGGCACCGGGAGCGGTGCGGTTAAAGGTGTTATCCGGGCCGGTGAGAGCGGTGAGTTCGGCATCAAGCGCGCCGGGGAAAAAGGCGGAGCGTTCGGCGGGTGAAAGGGCGGCGACGATGGACATGGTTGGTTAGGTTAGAGTCTAACGGCGGCGTCGCGAAGCGCGGTGATGCGGATGGCAATTTCAGCCTCGGTCCAGTCGGGGTTGATGAAGACGTAAACCGTGCGGGCGAGCAGATCCAGGGTCCGCGGGCAGAGGTCGGGAGTGTAGCGGGAGTTGAGGCCGAGGTTTTTCGGATGGGTGAGCGGGTCCCAGTCGGGGTGGTGGCTGGCGCGGCGCTGGAGGAGGGCGTCCCAGTTGGCGTAAACGTGGCGGCCGGTGTCGATCGGGAGCACGCCGCCGACGCCGGGGGCGGTGGCGAAGTCGCGGGCGGAGGCCTCGGAGGGGAAGCGGTAGGCGACAACGACACGGCAGTCGCCTTCGGGGTCGTTGGAGGGGGCCAGCGTAAGCACGTCGCCGAGGGCTTCGTCGAAGCGCCGACCTACGCGGCGCAGATCGGCGAGCAGGCCGTCGAGCCGGGTGAGCTGCACGCGGAGGATGGCGCCCATGATCTCGCTGGCGCGGAACTGGAGGCCGACGAAGGGCGGGACGGAGAGGTCGTTGGCGAAGGTTTTGAAGCCGACGAGGCTGTCGTGGTAGATGCGGGCACGGTCGTAGAGGGTGCGGTCGCGGGTGACGAGGGCGCCGCCTTCGCCGCAGGAGAGGATTTTGAAATCGTTGAAACTGAAACAACCGATGTCGCCGAAGCTGCCGAGGCGCTGACCGCGATAACTGCCGCCGCAGCCCTGGGCGGCGTCTTCGACGAGGAAGAGTTTTTCGCGGGCGGCGATGGCCTGGAGGGCGGCGAGATTGGCGGGGCGGCCGACCATGTAAACGGGGATGATGGCGCGGGTGTGGCGGGAGAGTTTGCGCTCCACGTCGGCGGGGTCGAGGGCGAGGGTCTCGTCGATCTCGGCAATAACGGGAATGGCCCCGACGTTGAGTACGGCGCAGGCGGTGGCCATCCAGGTGTAGGCAGGCACGATGACCTCGTCGCCGGGGCCGATGCCGAGGGCGGCGAGGGCGCAGACGAGGGCGGCGGTGCCGCCGCCGGAGAGGCAGAGGGAATAGTCGGTGCCGATGGTCGCGGCCCACTCGCGTTCGAAGGCGATGACGGCCTGCTGGTGTCCGGCGGCGGGGTCGCCGGAGCGGAAGAGTTTTTTGCTGTCGATGACGGCGCGGAGGGCGTCGAGTTCGGGTTGGCCGATTCGATACATGTCTGGAGATGGTAAGGACGTCTCTTAGGCTGAAAGCGTCGGTTCGGGGTGGGCCGTTAAGTCGGGGGAATTCTCCGCAGGACGGGGCGTGTGGAGCTGCCGCCGCAAGCGAATAGGTTGTCGAAGGTGTAGTTCCGGGCGTTCATCGCTTCGATTATTTGGCGGGGGCCGAGGGCGAAGGTCCGGGTCGTGATCGAGTAGAGGCACGCGAAGTCGTCGAGTGTCCCCGAGAGCGGCTGGCCGACGATGGGATCGCGCAGGTTGGGACCGGTGCGCGGGTATCCGTTGCCATAAAAATCTGGATATACACGGAAGTCGGCAGTGAGCGCAACCTGCTGGGTGCGCGCTCGGGGTTGGGCGTCCACAATGGGATGGGGCGACGGGCGATGCCGGTGCCGGCATTGATGCCGAGGTAGTGCATGGGCCGTTAGAGTAGCTGCTTGGCGGTGACTTTGGTATGGCACAGCATGTCAAAGTCATGTGTAATCCGACCATGTTTCATGGTGCGACTCCCGTTTCAGCGAAGGAAGGGTGGTTGGGTTTTGCGCAGCCCCGGCTGTTGGTAAGTCGTTGCTTGTTTCTCGCCGGGGGTGATTGGAACTACCATATGTGCAGTCCCTTCTGGCGGCTCTATATGCATGACCGGCCGGGGGCACGCATTGAGTGCGAGGGTAATTGGTGGCACTTGGGCTCAGGTGAGGTGCATTTGGTGCCGGCGGGGCTTACGTTTCGAACCGATGCACAGAATCCGTTACGGCAGAACTACCAACACTTTGAGTTTCAGGGTCTGCCGTCAAGGCTGGTGCGCCTTAGATTTACTCGTCCCATCAGTTTGCCAATAGCGGGTAGTCTGGCGGTTTTGACGGAGCGATGGTCGGAGGGATTGGACGAAGCGGGAGAGCCATCGTTGGCGGCACACGGTTGGGCGCTGGCGCTTTTGAATGCGGTGGTCGCGACGTTCTTGGGGGAATTACCCGAGGAAGATAGGCGGGCGGGGGAGGTTTGGCGGAGTGAGTCATCCCGACTGGCACCGGCATTGGCGAGAATGGACAGGCATGAGGGCGGACCGGCGACGAATGACGAGCTCGCAAGGTTGTGTGGTTTTAGCCCAACACATTTCGCCCGCCAGTTTCGTGCGGGCACAGGGATGAGCCCGGCGCAGTATGGCTTGGGCCGCAGGTTACAGGAAGCCGCGCGACTGCTGACGGTGACGGATGACAATATCGAGTATATAGCCGACCGAGTTGGATTTTCGGACCGGTTTCATTTCGCCAAGATGTTCAAGGCTCGTTTGGGGTATCCACCCGCGGCCTATCGGGCCATGCATCGGTTGAAGCGGGGCTCACTCGAAAACATGTCGACTCGCTAAAGCCCCTGGAAAAATACGGGCAACGTATCACGTGCGGCCGACTTATTTCAGAACGGTAATGCGCTCGAAACCCCAGGTGTGAGGCATTGATTTTCTTATACCCAAGGTGTTCTTGTCATCATCGGGCCCCATCGTGCTTCGGAAGATGAACTGGCTGACTTTTTTGGGGGCGCCGGTTGTTCTTCGGGCGGACAGGGAATCGACGGGGATTTCGACGTCTTTCCAGCCAACCCAGTCGGCTTTTACGGTCGTCCACCAGTAGTTGGTGGGAAAAGCCTTGGAGGAGGTGGCGTCTTCGGAAGAGCGTATCAGGACCGCGACTCGCGCGCCGCTGGCGGAGGGGCTATACATGCGTAGCAGAAGCGCCGTCATGCCCGTCCAGTCATTGAGATGCTCGGGAATCGTGGAGGTGAATGTTTGAGCGGGGCCGTCGGTGACGTTGAAACCTGGCACCTGAACCATGTCGTTCTTTAGCAAACCGACCGCCGGAACGCGTGATTTGGGCGAAGCAAACGCCGTCAATTGATCGGCCGGTATGATGATCGCGGCCGCGACAGAGGCGGTCGCTGAAGATGTGATGAGCGCCATGGCGACCAGAAGCGAATGGATGGACGTTTTCATGTGTTTTTCGGTGGATTGGATTTATCTGGGATTTTGGGTGGAGCCGGAGAGGTGTTTTTTTTGCCAGAGATAGAGGGACGGCACAGAGGGAGCGGGGCGCGGGTGTTTTTCAGAGTAAGCGTAGGCGCGATTATCCACCATCGAGGCAGGGGGTACGGCACCGCCTACGAACGCGGCCGGACGCTCCAAAGTGCTTTTTAGACCGACGAACGTATTGTTTATCACGTCGATGCCGACGCAGTCGGGCGTGGCCACCAGTATTGAGGCGCGTCCCGGGTTTTTGGTGATGAAAACATTTCCCAGAAGCGTGTGGTCAAAAGAGCCCTGTTTGATGATGACGGCGGGACCTTGCTCGACGGTGAAACGATTGTAGAGGATCTGGTAGGCCTCGTTGCTGCCGCCCAGCCAGAGGCCGGCAAGGGGGGATCTGATGTCGTTGTTGTAGAGAACGTTTCTGGGGCCTTGCGGGCCGTGACTGTCGGATTCCGGCGCTTGCACGAAAAAGCCGTAGCCGTAGCTGCCATTGCCTCGGCGGCTGGTGATGGTGCAGTTTTCGAGTAGATTCTCGCTGGGCCAGCCGGCGTGCAATTGGCCGTCACTGTCGTTGAAATCACCATTGCGGATAACGCAGCCAGATGTGCTCCATTGAAAATTGGGCGCGTGCCGGAGCCGGCTCCCCTTGATGCCGTCCATCAGGCTGTCGAAGGCCCGGTCAAAGGAGATGTAAGCGGTTCCGCCGCCAAGCTTGAACCATGCATCGTCGGCTTCGATATCGCGGATTTCGATCCATTTGACCGTATCCGTTCCGAAGGGATTGCGGCCGGCTTTCAAGAAATGGACGTTTCGTATCCAGGAGTTTGCGACGTATCTGAGGGACACCGCATTAATCCAGATCGGCTCGGTCATTTCGATGGCGAGATCCTCGACGCCGCAGTATTGGAGCATATCGAGGCGGGTGATGGTCGCCCCCGGAGCGGCCTCGAAGGGGATGCGCAAGGGTTGGTTGAAGACGGCCTGGCCGTCTTTGATCGCAGACACTTGCACGACTGTCATGCGGTGGAGCCAGCTGGAACCGTTGGGCTTGGTGACGGCTTTGACCAGGCGCATCCAGTCGGGGTCTGCTCCGATGCGCAGTGAGATGTAGTCGCCCACCTGCAACGGCAGCCTGGCCGGGATGCGGATTTGGCGGTCACCGCGTTCGAGTGATTGCACCAGAGGGGCCGAGTCCGGGCGGCTGGCGGCGGTGAACAGCAGGGCGGCTTCTGCGCCCATGACGTCATCGGGTCTTGTGGTCGCGGGGTCGAGAATGATGCGGCGGCTCTCCTTAGTGGTGGTGCCGTCACGCCAGACGACTTCCGCGGTGACAGTGTGCGGCCCGGTGGAAAAGTTTTGTTCGAGAAGATTCCGCACATTGACGGAGGCGCGAAAAATGTAGGGCACGTCCTTTGTCCATCGGGTGGTGGTCATGACACGGTCGTCCACCAGCAATCTTAGTTCCCCGGCGACCTTTCCGCTGCCGGCGGGGCTGTCCAGGTCGGCATGAACCTCAATGCGGTCCTGCGGGCCCAGCCGGCTGTCATCGGTGGCTGGCGAGAACCAGCGGAGGGTTTTTGGTTTTAGACCGTAGGCAAATTGAATCTTGGTGAGCGCAGGACCGCGGCCTCGCAGAACGATTTTGTCGCGCGCGATCGTAACGGGGCGGGTCAGCTTGAATGTACCCTCTTCCAGTTGCACGACGCCGCCGCCCGCTTCGGATGTTTTCTGAACCGCCGCTTCCAGGTCTGCCGCAAAATCAGGGGAGTCGGGTGACAGGGTGACTCTGATCGGCAGGTTTTTAGGAATGCCCCCTTGCACGCCTGCATAGGAAAAATTCGGGTAAACAAGCCCGTCGGGTCCCGGAATATCCAGATCCGGGATCAATGGGGCGGGAGACTTGTAGACCGGCTTCCAGGGGGGCACTCCCGGGTGGTAGCCAAGCGGGTTGTCCGGGGTCAAAGGGGCGAAGCGACCTGTCTGTACCGCGTTTTTTATGCGGGTGTTTTCGTACACACCCGCTCCGTAGAGGGTGGACCAATAGTCAAAGTCGTCCGCGGCAATCGGAATAAAATTGTCCACCGCATCCGCCTTTTCCCGGAGCGTGAGATGATTGATTTTCCCTTCGGTGGAGATGTTTAGTTTGGTCGGCAGTTCGGGAAGCGGCTCGCAGATGTGTATCGTCCACTTAACGCCGTCGCCCGAGTAGGCGGTGGTCACGACGTCGCCAAGTCTGAGGATGCGCAACCAGGTGTTTGGGCCATTGTCCTCTGGGAGCTTTAGGCGCCAATTCGCCGGAGGATTTTCGCGACCGGCCGCCACATGTGTCGTCAAAATGTCTCCGGATATCGTGGCGGCAATCAAGGTTGCGGTGCCTGCCGGGTTGCTCAGCCCCAAGGTTCCATTCCCCACGAATTGCGCCTTGAGCAGGAATTCTTTTTCAGCCACCTCAGTGGGTGGTTTAGTCTGCGATCCGAGCGCTGCCGTGACTGCAGGGGAGGCGACGCACAGAGAGGGGGTTGTCACCACCGTGCAGCAGAGTGCGATCGTGAAAAAGAACGAATGTGGTAGGGGCATTGGGAGTAGAGGGGAAATGGCGGAAGCCAGGTCACTGGGACTGAATCTCGGCGCGATCCGCCCGCGATAGGCCTTGTGGTGGCAAGGGCCACCGTTGATGGGAAATGCCCGATCAGGCAGAGAGCCGCCGTGCGGGAGGCTCAAACTTTCGGAGCGGCCACGGCGAGTTTCAGCTCGGCTTGCAGGCAAGCCATCGTGGCCTCCTGGCGACGGTGGACGACCTCTCGGGCTGCGGCTGTCCGCATGAGGGCACCGGTTTTATCACGCGCCCAGGCCACGACCGCTGCGGGGAATCGTTCGCGGTCCGCTGCTTGGTCAAAATCGAAAAGCCACTCCGCCAGGCCAATATCCCGCCACATGAATCCTTTGCTCGTCTGCTCGGTCCAGCGCGCGACGATGGCCGGGATGCCGTTGCCCACGCACATGATGGGGCTGTGCATCTCATGGCCGAAGAGCCCGGCCGAGCGCACGTACGTCGAGACGGCTTCATCCGTAAGCCAGTAACGGTCACGCCAGACGACGCGTTCGCGCACATCGTCGGGCAGTCTGTCGTAGAGCATCTCCTTGTTAACGCTTACCTGGGTCTCGTCTTCGGGACAGAGCAGGATTTTCAGATCGGTCTCGCGCGCTATCCGGGTAATGGCGGCCCGCAGCGGGGCGTGGTCCTGCTCTTTGAGCGACTCGTTCCTGGCGTGTTTGACCGGATCGAGCGGGACGTTTTTGGCCGGTATGCGCCAGTAGGGCGTGATGCGAAAGCGCCCGATGCAGCAGAGAAATTTGCCTTCCTCCAGGCCGTTGGCGGCCAGGAAGGTCTCGGCGGGCGCATCGTTGCGGAGATCGACGGCAAAGGCCGCGTCGGGTCCAAACTCCATCACCGGGCTGCATACCCCGCGCTCTTTCGCGAGTTGCAGCGAAAGCGAATCGCGGAAACACACAAAACGGCAATCGCTCAAGCGAGCCACCGTTTCCGGGGTGGCGTGCTCCGGCGGCAAGGTGATGCCATAGACGCCCGCCGGTTTTCCCGTCCGCGCGCGCCAGAGGGCAAGTTCGTCTCCCCTTACCAGGTAGGGGCCGGATCCGTGCAGGAAAAAATCGCATTGGTCGAAGGCATCTTCGACGTCGGCGGGAGTTTCAACCCACCGCAGGCGGGGGAACCTTTCGGCCAGCATGGCGCGCACGCCGTTGCGCACGTCGCACGGCCAGAACCACAACTCAGCCTCCGGCACATGTTTCTCCAGGAGGGAGAGCAATCCGGGAGTGTGTCCGATATCGCCGATGTTGACCGTCTGCCAGGAGGAACGGATGAGAATGCGCGGGGGGTATGGAGTTGTCATCTTGCGTAGGATCGGAAACGGGCGGGGCGGGCTCAATGCCAACCGTGGTTTAATTATTAACCTTGCAGGTGGAAGCGCCGCCCGGGGATATGAAGGGCCTATGGGGAAAGCCGTGAACATGGCCGCGATCGCGGCCCGGGTCGGGTGCAGCGTGGCGGCGGTGTCGCTGGCGTTGCGGGGCAGCTCGCGGGTGGGCGAGGCGCGGCGGGCGGAGATCATGCGGACGGCGAAGGCAATGGGGTACCGGCCCAATCCGCTCGTGTCGGCGCTGGTCGCGTCGCGGCACACGCGCAAGCGGCACCTGGAGGTGATCGCGGTGATCACGAAGTTTGACGAACCGTTGGCAAACTGGCGGGCGCCCCAGTCGTTTTTCTCGCCTCTGTTTGACGGCATGTTGGAGCGAGCGACGGAGCTGGGCTTTCGTCTGGAGGAGTTTCCGGCTTTTGGGGCCGGCGCGCCGAATGGAAAACGCCTCTCCGAAATCTTTCGCAACCGGGGCATCCACGGCGTGATTCTTTTTCCCGGCGGCGGGCTGGCGCGACATTATCCGGAACTCGACTGGGGGAAATTCGCGACGGTGGCGGCGGCGTTCAATGATCCGCAGCTCCCCGTGCACCGCACGGCGGCCGACAACGCGGCCGGGATGGAGGAATGTCTGGGGGAATTGCACCGCCGGGGTTATCGCCGTCTGGGCCTGGCGTTTTCTAGCACCTTGGACATGCGGACACGGTATGGTTTTTGCGGTCGTTTTCTGGCTTGGCGGGAACAGCAGGCGAAAGGGGCGCGGATACCTCTGCTGGAAGAAGTGGAGGAGGGCGGACGGCGGGCGGAGTTTGTGCGGTGGGTGCGGCGCTGGCGGCCGGATTGCGTGCTCGGGGCGGAGGCGGAGCAGGCGGAGTGGTTGCGGCACGAGGGCTTGCGGATACCGGAGGACGTGGGATTTGCGCTGGTACCGGTGCGAGAGTTGAAAGACGTGGCGGGGATTGACAACGATCCTGCGGGGGTGGGGCGGCTTACCGTGGGCCTCGTGGCGCGGGAATTGTTCCTGAACCACTACGGGCTGCCGGCGGTGCCTGAGTCCTCTTATCTTGCGGCAAGATGGGTGAACGGACCGACGGTGCGCGGGCCGGGTCTTTGAAGCTGGAAACCGCAATCGGGAGGGAAAGGAGCGCGCAAAATGGTGAAGCGAAGGGTGATTGCCGAACTCCGACATGCACCCGAGCCGGTGCGTGGACGGAGCGCGGCAGCACGGAGAGTATCAGAAAAAGAGGGAGGGTTGTTACATGAATACATTCTGATGGCGTCTCGCCATCGCCGCAAAGCCCCGCTCCCACAGTGCTCCCATGATGGGAGCGAATCAGGAGAAGAAACCCTTGAATGCTTTTAATGGGGGCTTCAGTCGGTATTAAAAACATTCAAGGAAATGAAGCAGTGGTTTAAGTCCGGGGAGCATTTGCTTAAGGAGAAGTCGCCGGGACTTGAGTGGGGAGAGCAAACCCTTGAATGACTTTAATGGGGACTTCAGTCGGTATTAAAAACATTCAAGGAAATGAAGCAGTGGCTTAAGTCCGGGGAGCATTTGCTTAAGGAAAAGTCGCCGGGACTTGAGGGGGAAGAGCAAACCTTTGAATGATTTTAATGGGGACTTAAGTCTGCCCAAGCATGGTTCAAGTCAGAGGAAGGTTTGCTTTGCCTCATCTTACCCGGAATTAAGCCCCGGCAGCCTGAATTGAAGCCGGAGCGAGATGGACTTGAGCGCAGTTCGAATCGCTCAAAAGATAAAACGGAAGCCCTCACCCTTGCTCAACCGCGCGTTCAAGCACGAGATACAACACTACCCGCCCAGACCCCCTTGGCGCGACACTGCGGACTGCTGTAGAAACGCCCTCACCGCCGGGTCCTTCGAGAGAAAAAGGGCGATTCTTCGTGCCTCAGCACTCTCCTCAAAACGACCAAGGACATGCAAAATGTGCGCGAGGACCGCCCAGTAGGGTTGGTAATCATTCACCCATTCGGCTTCCTGCGCGGCCAGTTCATCCAATGACGCAAGGCCGGCGACCGCACCCTCCGATTCAGCCAAAACGGCGGCATGACCCACTCGCGCTCCCAAGGACGAAGTGAGCTGGTTTAACTTCCCATAAAGACGCTCCAAGGCCCTCCAATCCACCCTGCCGGTGAAACGACGCGCGGCGTGCACCGACTGGATCGCCGCCTCTATCTGAAACCGCGCCGGCAGCCTGGCCCCGATCTTTGCGGCGGCGGCGAGTTCGCTCTCGGCTTCGTCGATCAAAGCGGTATCCCAGTCCTGCGGATCTTGCTCCGAAAGCGGCACGTAGCGTCCCTCATCATCTCTGCGCGAGAACCTGCGGGCCTCGCAATGCAGCATGAGGGCGAGAAGACCGCGGGGCTCGGCGGATTGAGGCAGAAGTTCCACCATCGCCCGACCTATTTTGATGGCTTCTGCGGACAACCCGCACGTTCGCGGATCAGCCCCCGTCGCATCCTCCCAACCGGTTCCATAAGCCGCGTAAATCGCCGCAAGCACCGGTTCCAGGCGCTCCGCAAATTCATCCCTCGCCGGCAAGACGAAGGCGATGCCCGCGTCCCTGATTTTATTCTTTGCCCGCACCAACCGCTGGCTCATCGCCGCCGGAGTGATGAGAAAGGCGGGTGCGATGGTCGCGGCGTCCAATCCAAGCACGACCTGCAGCATCAGCGGTGCATGCGACTCCATCGCGATGGCCGGATGCGCGCAGACAAAGAGCAATGGAAGGCGATGATCCGGGAAACCCATGGATTCGTCGGAAGAAAAAAGGGTGTCCGCAATCTCAGGCTCGATCTTCGTGCGGAGGCGGCGTTGCCGTGCTTGGTCGATCAGAAAACGATGCGCGACCGACACGAGCCACCCCTCGGGATAAAGGGCTGCGGATATTGGCGAGGTGAGGTGTTGCCGGAAAACTGGACAGGAGGGATCGTTAAATCCAAACCCGAAAAACGATCCGAAACATGACCAAGAAAAACCGACGTAAGTTCAGTGCCGAGTTCAAAGCCCAGGTAGG
>CAIRBK010000068.1 GCA_903876795.1 uncultured Verrucomicrobiota bacterium | reverse complement strand
TGCTCGGGTTGGGTGTGTGCCGTCGCCGTCGTCGCGCGGCTTAAGCTCCCCATGCTCTCCAAAGCCCGTCCCGCTGCCCGGGACGGGTTTTTTTGTGTCCGCCGGACTTGGAAAAAAGCGGGCTGAAACCAAACGCCCGGGAACGGGCTTTGCCACACGCACCTCCGGCTTTGCCACACGTTACCTGGCGACACCACCACCGCGTTGATTTGTCGACCCATGACCCTGCAAAAATCCCATCGCCGTTGAATGACGAATCGCCCATAAACCGCGGCTTCCCCAACCGCTGACGCTGGCGGTGCGTCCGCCGACTTTCTTATCCCTACCCTAGTCATGGAAAATGAACTCTCTTCCCCGCGTCCCGAAGCCGGCAAAATTTCGGCCGATGCGATTGTGATCGAGCCGGCCCTTGGGCTGGGGCGGTGGGCGCCGTTTAATTGGGAGCGGCTGCCGCACTCGACGGGCATCCGGTTGTTTTGGGGGCGCATCGCGCTGTGGGTGGCGGCGCTGGCGGTGGCGGCATGGGTGGCGGGCGCGACCGGATTGTTTTTTTTCATCAAATACCAGCGCGGGTTTACCGACGTGATGTATGAGCATGTGGTGTTGCTGCCGTGGAAACTCGCCGATTACCGGCGGTCGAAGGGCGAGTTTCTCATCAAGGAAGGGCTGGCCAAGGCGGAGCGGCAGGAGTGGCGGGCGGCGTTTTCTTTGTTGAGGCCCGGATTGCTGGCGGTGCCGGAGCACCAGGAAGGCCGGTTGATGGTGGCGCGGCTCTACCTGATGGCCGGGCGCCCCGATGTGACGCGCACGACGCTGCTCGACGGCCTGGAAGTGCACGGGGGCGACATCTCCTACCTGCGGCAAGTGCTCGGGTATTTCTTCGAGTTGCAGGCCGACGAGACGGTGATCGCGGTTTCAGAACAACTCAGGGAGCGGCTTGAGGCGGGGACACCGGCGGCGCGCATGGCGAGGACGGCGCTGGCGTATGCGCATTTTAACCGCTCGCGGTATGAGGAGGCCGAGGCGGCGCTGATGGCGGGCAATCTGCTGGGTACGCCGGAAGGGCGGTTTGTGCTGGCGCGGATCGCCTGGGAGCGCGGGCGCCGGGACGAGTCGATCGCGAGGTTGCGCGAGCTGGCCGTGCAGGCACCGCAGGAGGACGAGGCCTACGCCACGCTGTCGGATTATCTGGAGCAGGAAGGCCGCTGGGACGAGATGCGGCGGGCGGCGTGGTTGCGGCAACTGGCCCGGCCGGAGCGGCCCGAGGCGTATGTGGACTACATCAATGCCTGCATACGAGCAGGAGACGACGCGGCGAGGGCGGAGGCGACGGAGGGGTTTTTTGCGCGGTTTGCCGACGATACCCAGGCGCTTTTTAAGCTGGCCGAGTTTGCGGCGAGCGAAGGCCGGGTGGAGGAAGCGGTGCGGGTGGCGGGGCGTTGCCGTGAACTCGGGCGCGACGAGGCCATCGCGTCCCTGCTGGAGCTGAGCGCCCGCCTGAACCGGCGCGCCTACGGCGACGTGGTGGAACGCTGCATCGACCTCGGGCGCGAGGCGACCCGCTGGACTGAGCGGCATCGCCTGGTGATGGGCGGCCTGCGAGCAGCCGCGCTCTATGGCCTGCGGCAGGAGATGGAGGCCGAGACGCTTGCGCGGCGGTTGACCGACAGCACGCTGTTGCCGCCGCCGGTGCTCACGTCGTTGGCCGGGGAATTGGCGGCTGCGGGCCAGTCGGAGGCGGCGCGCCGGGTGCTCGCCCATGCGGTGATGCTGAACACGCTGTATCAGCCGGCGCTGGTGGAGTTGTTGCGGCTGCAGTTGCAGGACGGGCAGTTGCAGGATTCGCCGGCGTTGATCGACCGCCTGTTGGGGATGCGCAAACCGCCGCAGGACCTGTTGGCCGACCTGGCCGAAGGGCTGGGCTCGGACCGGTATCTGTTTTTGTCGGGACGTCTCGACGTGCAGGCCCGCATCGCGGAGTTCCTGCGCTGGCGGGCCGAGCGGGTGCGTGGCTAGGCGGCCGGGGAGTGCAGAGGGTATCAGGCCCGGGGCGATGGCCCGCAGGGGGGTGCCGGATCATCGCCTGCAGGCAGGCTGCTGCATGGGGGAGTATTTCGGGTTGGCGGGCGCGGGGGTTGGGTGAAGGCTGGGCGCATGTCGCCCGAGATTAGTTCCCGTCCGGTCCTGACCACGGTCACGCTCAACCCGGCGATCGACCGCACGGTGACCATACCGGGGTTCACCCTTGCCGCGGTCAACCGCGTTGCGGCTTCCGTCGATCTTCCCGGAGGCAAGGGCATCAATGTGGCCGCCGCGCTCGCCGGCGAAGGCCGCGCCGTGGCGGCGCTGGGGTTTCTCGGGCACGACAATGCGGATGTGTTCGAGGCGTTTTTCACGGCGCGGGGCATCAGGGATGATTGCGTGCGGCTGCCGGGTGCGACGCGCGTGGGCATCAAGGTTTTCGATCCGCTGCGCCGGGAAACGACCGACATCAACTTCCCCGGGTTGAGGCCAGGCGCGACCGATCTCGACGCCCTGCGGGCGCGTCTGGCGGCGCTCTCCGGCGGCTGGTGTGTACTGGCGGGCAGCCTGCCGCCCGGCGTGCAGGCGGGCATCTATCGGGAGTGGGTCGGGATGTTGCGCGAGCGCGGGGTGCGCACGGGCGTCGACACGAGCGGGGCGGCCTTGGCCGAGGTGATCAAGGCCCGGCCCGATTTCATCAAGCCCAATGTCCACGAGTTGGAGTCGCTGGTCGGCAGGACGTTGTCCGGGGAGA
>CAIRBK010000067.1 GCA_903876795.1 uncultured Verrucomicrobiota bacterium | reverse complement strand
GCGCAGGTTGTAGCCGGCGACGTCCTTCACGCACTTGGAACCGAGCCAGCAGACGGAGCCGTCGGCGAGCACGACTTCGAGGCCCATGACGTAGTCGCGGGTGACGCCGTATTTGAGGCCGCGCAGGCCGCCTGAGTTTTCGGCGACGTTGCCGCCGATGGTGCTGATTTTCATCGAGCCGGGATCGGGCGGGTAAAACAGCCCGACTTTATCGGCGGCTTCGTAGATTTTTTGGGTGATCGCACCGGCCTCGGCGCGGAGGGTGAGGTTGTCCGTATCGACTTCGAGGATGCGGTCCATCTTGACGAGACAGAGGACGAGGGCGCCGGCGACGGGCACGCTGCCGCCGGAGAGTCCGGTGCCGCTGCCCCGGGTGACCACAGGCACGCGGTGCGCACGGGCGAGGCGGAGAACGGCGGCGACCTCGGCGGTGGTGGTCGGGAAGACCACGCAGAGCGGCAATTGTTTAAGAGCGGCGGTGCCGTCGAAGCCGTAGGGCAGGATGTCTTCGCGCTCGGTGAGGAGGAGGATCCGGGGCGATTGCTGGCGAAGGGCGGCGATCATGGGCGAAGCGGGGAACGGCGAAGGTGCATCAACGGAACGAGGGGGAAGGATAGGCGACTGGATGTTAACGCGACTAGGCGGACGTGGATGTTGGCCGGATGAGTTTTGGAGTTCGATGCGAGGAGGTGCGTTATCTTTGTCGCAAGGTTACGGATCGTTGCGGTTTCTCCGGGGGGCAGGGTGATTTTACAGGGAAACGGGCTGGCCGGTTTGCTCCGAAAGGGCCATGGCCTCGATCACGCGCACTCCTTCCAGGGCGGTGGTGGCAAAGGTTTCGTCCAATGGTCGACGTTCGTGGATGGCGGCGGCGAAGGATTCCCAGTCGTATTCGCCACTCCAGACCGGGTGGAGGCGGGCGGTGGCGGCGATTTGGGGTGCGCCGCCGGGGGCGGCGGTGATGAGCCGCAGATTCGCGCCGTCGGGCGCGGGGTCGCCGCCGAGGTTGCGGGTGGCGGTGCCGTTTTCGTAATTGATGACGAGGGCGTTGCGCCAGGACTGGCCGTCTTTGACGCAGAGGCTGGCGGTGATGGCGCTCAGGGCGCCGTCGCGGTGGCGCAGGGTGAGCACGCCTTGGTCCGGCGTGGGGCGACCGGTGCGGATGCGGGAAGTGGTGACGAAGACCTGCTCGACCGGGCCGAGGAGCGAAATGGCGTCGTGGATGAGGTAGATGGCGATGCGGAAGAGCGGCGCGGCGGGGCAACGCTTGGGATCATCATACCAGGAGCCGTCGGCTTGCTCGAAGTAAGGACCGGTGGCGTCGGCGCGCAGGGCGACGGGACGGCCCAGACCGAAAGCGGTTTGCCAGTCTTTGAACTGGCGCAGATCGGGGGCCAGGCCGGGCTGGGGGGAGTTGGAGGCGATGATGCGCCCGAGCTGGCGGGCCTCGGCGAGCACGGCGGCGGTCGCGGCGGAGTCGGTTTCAAAGGGTTTGGTGGTCATCACGTCCTTGCCGGCGCGGAGACAGCGGCTGACCAGGGCGGCGCGGCCGGCGGGAGGGGTAAACAAAGCCACGACGGGGATAGGCGCGGCCAGGACGGCGTCGAGATCGGTGGTCCAGGGCACACCAAATTCCTCGCCGATTTTCCGGGCGAGTTCGGCGTCGCGGTCGCAGACGAGGGCGAGCTCGACCGCGCGGGTCTGGTAGCGGCTCTTGAGCCAGAGGAGAGCGTTGCGCCCGAAGCGCAGACCGACGGCGGCGAAGGGAAGGGGAGCGGACGGGGTGGACATGGGGAAAGGGGGCGGCGGAGTGTCTTTTGCGTAAAAATCGACGGTGGGCCAGTGATTACGCGGGTCAATGCAAGGAAACTCATTGGTGAGACCTTTGATCGACGGTCGAGCCAGATAACATCAATCAAGGTAAATGATCGTCATTCCTGATTTGTGTTTCCGGCGGGTTTGTCCGTTGGTTCAGAGCTGGCTGGCGACCAAACGCCGGCCCAAACCCCCGCCTCGCGTAAGATTTATGGGAGAATCTTTCAATCTCGTGCAGTCTTTGGAATCGCCGTTTAACTTCGTCGAGGAGCGGGTGATTTTTGTGCCGCGCGGCGAGTGTCTGCGGGTGCAAAGTCGCGAGTTTAAAATCGTGCTCATGCTCGACGGTGCGGCCGAACTCACGGCCGACGGCGTGGCTCTGGGACCGATCAAGCATGGCGACGCGCTGGTGGTCCCGGGGGCCTGCACTTTGGTTTACACGCCGCTGCGCCCCGGCGAGGAGCGGGTGCATATCCTCCGGCTGACGTTTGCGACCTCGGTTCTGGAAATGAAGCGCGCTAACGAGGCTTCACAGGATGCTGCGGAAGCGCCGTCGGCGTTCGTCGGTGAGGATGGTGGGGTGGAGATTGCCGTCGCCGAAGTGACCGAAGGTGGCGATGTTGAGGTTGTGTTTTTGGGCAATGGCTTCGACGGCGCGGATCATGCCGGCGAGCTCGCTGCGGGGCACGGTGACGTC
>CAIRBK010000066.1 GCA_903876795.1 uncultured Verrucomicrobiota bacterium | reverse complement strand
CTGCTCCAGCGTGACCGGCGGCGGCGTCAGCTCCGCTCTGACTTTGACAAGGTTCAGCGCCTCCCCGGCGAAACTGCCTCCAAACGCCATCCGGTATTGCCCCGCCTCAACCGAAGTTACGCTCACCGTTGCTCCGGGGAGGGTGCCAAAGGCTGCGGTGAGGGCGGCGGCGACATCGCTCGCGGAGGCGTTGAGGGCGAGCGAGGCGGTGGTGTAGGTGCGGTTGTTGTAAACCAGCGAAAGGGTGAAGGTGCCGGGGGCGTCGGCGTCGGAGGCAAAGGAAACCTCTTGAACGGAACCACCGGCGGAACCGCCTTGGCGTTCGGTGGTGAGGGTGGCGGTGAGGGCGGAGGCGGAAGGGGTCTGGGCGCCGCCGGTGTTGAGCACGGTGACGGAAGCGGAGGGGGCGGTGACGGTCGAGTTGACGACGACAAGCGGGGGTGAGGTGCCGGCGAGAGCGCCGCCAAAGGCGAGGGTCCAGATGCCGGAGCCGGAGGAGTTGACGGTGGTGGTGCCGGCGGAACCGAGGGCGACGTTCAGCGCGGTTTGGACTTGGGCGGCTGTGGAGGTGGCCGAGAGAGCGCTGGTCGTGAAGGTGTTCCCGCCGAGGGTCAGGCCGAGGGTGAAGGTGGCGGCGACGGCGGAGGCGAAGGTGACGGTCTGGGTGGTGTTGGTGGCGCCGGAGCCCTGGGTGGAGGTGGAGACGGTGACGGAACCGCTGCGGAAATTCGAGAAGTCGGCGGTAATGTCGCCAACGTTTTGGCCAGCGAGGTCACCTTGGAAAGTGACGACGTAACGCTGGGCGGTAATCGGATTGGGGTTGCTGTCGAAAACCACCGAGACGTTGCCGGTGCCAATCCCCGTGAAGGCGGCGAGGGCGGCTTGGATGCGGTCGCGGTTCGTCTCGACCTGATTGTTGGCGAAGCGGATCGGGGCACTGGTTTGGCCGCCGAGAGAGAGGGTGTAGGTGCCGGTAGCGGCAAGGGATGGATTGTTGAGGGTGATGACAACGATCTCGTTTACGCCGCTGTTGCCGGAGGTGGAGACGGTGACGGAGGAAGTCGGGGCAGGCAGCGAGGTGGCGACGGAGAGCGCGCCAAGGACGGTGCCGGCGAGCGCGCCGCCAACGGCGACCCGGAAGTCGCCGCCGCCGAGCGAGGTGACGGTGAGGGCGGCGGAGGTGAGAGGCGAAAGCGTGGCGAGGGCGGTGAGAAGGGAGGCGGCGACGGTGCTGGCGGCTTCTGAACCGGCGAGGGTGAGGGCGGCGGTGGGGCCTGAGCCGCCGAGCTGAAAGGTGAAGGTGCCGATCGAGGCTCCGAGGGAGACGCGCCAGACCTGGGATTCGACGGTGCCGGAGGTGGCGACAGCGACGGTGAGCGGGTCGACGTTGGCGGCGGCGAGAGCGCCGGTGAAGCGGACGCGGAAACTGTTTTGGCCGGCGGCGGGGGAACCGGCGTAGGCGACGGTGACGTTGCCCGCGCCGATGGTGCTGAGGTTGCGCAGGGCGGTCTGGATGGCGGCGGCCATCGCGGTGGTGTCGTTGAGCGCGAGGGCGATCGAGGCGGTGGTCTGGCCGGCGTAGGAAAGGGTGAAGGTGCCGTAGGCTTGGGCGACAGAGGTGAAGGTGAGGAGTTGTTCCTCGTCGATGCCGGCGGCGGGGGGAACGACCTCGGTGACGGAGGTGGTGATGCCCTGGGCGAGGCCGTCGATCCAGTCGGCGATGGCGGGAGAGCTCCGGAACATGAAGTCGGCGGCGACGACTACGGAGCCGGCGAGATTGAGGGTGCCGTTGCCGGTGATGGCGGTGGTGGCGGCGGCGGCGACAAGGGCGACGGTGCTGCCGCCGAGACCGGCGGTCAGGTTTTGGGTGGTGGAGAACTGGTTGACGATGACCGTGAGGGTGGCGACGAGGGTGGAGTTGGGCACGCCGACGAGGGCGGCGGTGCCTTGGGCGCCGACCACGAATTTGCCGGCGTCAGCACCGTTGAGCTGGATGAGGAGGGCGAAGCGGGCGGCGGTGATCTTGATGCCGGTCTCGGAGGTGCCACCGAAGCCGGAACCGGCGAAGGCGGTGATGTTGGCGCCGGCGGCGGTGAAGGCGGAGGCGGTGCGGGTGAAGGTGAAGTCGCCGCGCAGGACAACGAAGCCGTTTAGGTTAAGGTCCAAGGCGGTGGCGGTGGCCTGAGCGAAGGCGACGCCGTCGGAGGCGACCTCACCGGCGGCGAAGTTCATCGTCACGGTCTGGCCGTCGAGGGTGAAGGACTCCGAATAAGTGGAGGTGGTCTCGTTGAGGCGGACGGTCATGGTGGCGTCGAGATCGAAGCCCGGGACACCGACAAGGCGGACACGACCGGTGACGGAGCCGACCTCGGTGGTGCCGCCGCCGACCCGGATGAGGACGGCCTGGCCGTCGGTAAGTTCGAGACCGATGCGTGCGCCGCCGGTGGTGTTGCCGATGAAGACGGCGACGTTGTTGCCGACGATAATCTCGGTGGAGGAACCTCCGATGGTGACGGTGCGGAAGCTGAAGTCGCCGGAGATTTCGACGCCGGGGAGGACAACGGAGAGGTTATTGAGGACGATCGTCTGGTAGGTGCCGGCGATGAGGGCGAGCGCACCGAAGGGGCCTTCCACGTTGACGGCGGCGCTGGTGTTGTTGATTTCGAGGACAACTTCACTGCTGGCGGAGATGCCGGCGATGCCGGCGGAAGCGGTGAAGCTGAGGCTGGCACCGATACCGGCGGAGGTGAGGACGGCGATGCCGCGGGCGTTGACGATCGAAATGGGGGCGGCGGTCTGGCCGTTGCTGAAGGCGGCGATGCTGACGTCGGCGAGGGAGAGGACGGTGGTTCTGTCGCCGTGGGTGTCGGTGGTCTGCTCGAAGGCGATGCGGCCGTTGAGGGTGGTGCCGGCGATGGTGAGATCGATGGGGTCGGCGATGACGCGGAAGAAAACGCCGCCGGGAAGGTCGAGCGCGACGGTGGAGCCGCCGACGGTGAACGATTCGCCGACGGCGGCGGTGCCGGTGTTGAACTCCAGGGTGAAGGTGGAGACGCCGAGGGTGACGCCGGGGACGTTGGCAAGGGCGGCGCTGACGGTGAGGGAGGCGGCGGTGGAGGTGACGCCGCCCGAGGTGGAAACGAGAAGGGCGCCGGTGCCGTTGCTCAGGGTGAGGAAAGTGGTGGAGCCGGCGCCCAGGGAGGCGCCAAAGTTGGCAACGGCGACACGGACTACGGCATCGCCGTCGGAGGTGGTGGCGCGGCTAAAGGTGAAATTGCCGGTGGCGGTGACGAGTCCGGCCAATTGCACGGAGACGCCGGTGGCAGAGAGTGCGACGTAAGGCGCGGCGGTGGTGCCGAGAGCAGGGGCGAGCGATGCACTGTCCGAACCGACGGTGAGCACGCGCGGGGCGGCGACGAGGTCGAGCCCGGTGTTGTTGTAGGCAAAGGTGGCGTTGGTGGCGGCAGCGGAAGCGAAACCCGCGCCGCTGAGACTCAGGGTGGTGGCGGAGGCGGAGACGGCGAAGGTGCCGTTGCCCCGGACAAGAAGGGCGAGCGTTCCGCCGGTGAAGCCTGCAGAGAAGGTGCCAAGGGCAAGACTGGCGGTGAGCGAAGAGCCGATGACGACGACCTCGGAGGCGGAGAGGTCGAAGGCGAGATTGCCGGAGAGAGAGACTTGGTCGGCTACGGCGAGTGCGAGCCCGGTGCCGGAGAAGGTGCGGGCGCCGGCGGCCACGGCGGTGGAAACTGTGTTGAGCGTGACGTTTTGCGAGGTGGCAAAGGTGCTGCGGCGGACGTCGAGATTGCCGGTGAGGGTGAGGCCGGAGACGCCGACGAGGGCGGCGGTGCCGGAGGCCGCGAGGGCGTAGCGACCGGCGGTGGGCCCGGCGGTGGAGAGGAGCAGGCCGAGATTACCACCGGTGAGGGAGGCTCCGACGGCGGCGGAGGTGCCAAAGCCGGTTCCGAGGAACGAAGTGACCGAGGTGGCGGTGACGGCGAGGGTGGAGGCGGTCTTGGTGATGGCAAACGTGCCCTTGATCGCGACGAACCCAGACAGATTGACGGTGGCGGAGCCGCGCACGGTGGTGACGCCGGCGGTGGCGGTGAGGGCAACAACATCGTCGCCGACGCCAACTTCGAGTTCCACATCGGTCGCGAAAGTGCTGACCACAACCTCCAGCGTGCCGGTGAGGGTGAGACCGGTTACCCCGGTCAGGGCGGCGGTGCCGGATGCGCCAAGGGCGTATTTGCCGGAGGTGAAGTCGTAGAGAAGGGCGATGAGGCCGTTGCTCACGGTGAGGCCGGTGGAGCCCGCGCCGACGAAGGCGGTGACGGAGGTGGCGGCGAGAATGAGCTGGGTGTCGTCCTTGTAGAAGGTGAGGTTGCCGGAGAGGGCGACAAAGTCGGCGATGGTGAGAGTGACGTTGCCGGTGAAGGCCAGGGAGTTGGCGACGGCGTTGAGGGTGACGTCCGAGCCGCCGACATTGACGGTGAAGCCGACATCCTCGGTGTAGGTGGAGGCGATGACGGTGAGGCTGCCCCCGAGGGCGAAATCGGTGATGCCGGCGAAGGCGGCGGTGCCGCGCGCGCCGAGCGCGTAGCGACCGGTGGTGAGATCGACGCGGAGGCCGAGGGAAGCCGAGGTGACTTTGACGCCGGTCTCGGTGCCGCCGTCGTTGTTGTAATACTGTCCGGCAAACGCGGTGACGCCGGTGGCGGCGAGGGTAAGCTCGGTGGCGGACTTGGTGAACGAGAAGTTGCCCGCGAGGAGGAGCGAAGTGCCCGCGGAGAGGGCGACCCCGGTGCCGGTTACGGAACTTGTGCCCGCGGCAACGGTGATGGGCGAAGCGGCGACCGTTAGGATCTGATCCGTCAAGGACGTGCCGGTTAGCACGTTGAGCGAACCGGCGAGGGTGAGTCCATCGATGCCGAGGAGTTCGCCGGTGCCGCGAGCGGCGAGGGCGTACCGGGAGGTGGTGAGGAAAACACGCAGGCCCAAATCTGCGGACGTGATACGGAGACCGGTTGGGGAGGGGGTACCGTAGCCGTTGCCCACAAAAGCGGTGACGCCGGTGGCAGTGAGGTCGAGCTGCGAGCCGGTCTTGGTGGCGGAGAAGTTGCCCGAGCCGGCGACGAACCCGCCGAAGTCGAAGGCGAGGCCCGTGCCGGTGACCCGGCTGGTGGTGGCGGCGAGAGAAAGGACTGCACCATCGACGGTCAGGGACTTGGAGGTGGTGAAGGTGGAGGACTGGACCGCGAGGGTGCCGGTGAGGCTAAAAGCGCTGATGCCGACCAAGGTTCCGGTGCCGCGGGCGGCGAACGCGTAAAGCCCGGACTCGAGGTCGAGTTCCATACCGATGGCACCGTCGGCGACCTTGAAGCCGGTCTCGCCGGGGGTGCCGAACGCAGTGCCGACGAAGGCGGTGACGTTATCGGCGGAGACGGCCAAGGTGTCCGAGGCATGGGTGATCGTGAAGTTACCCGAACCCGCCGCAAAGCCGCCGATGTCAAAGGTGAGATCGCCGTAAACCTGGGTGAGGCCGGCGGGAATCTCGGCGGCGACGGTGCCGCCGGGGGTGGAGATTTCGAGGGTGGTGTCGGCGGCGAGATTGCCGGTGATGACGGTCACGGTGCCGGACAAGCTGACGCCCGCCAGACCGGTGACGGTGGCGGTGCCGCGAGCGGCGAACGCGTATTTGTCGGTGAGGGGATAAAGAACGAGGGCAAGGGTCCCGCCGGTGAGGCTGACGCCGGTGGTGGCGGCGGTGACGGTGATCGCGGTGGTGCCGAGCGCGGGGGTGGCGGTGATCAGGGGGGAAGTCGTGGCGGCGAGCACACCGCCGAGATAGACGCGATAAACGCCTGCGGAGGAGGAGGTGACGGCTACGGTTGCGCCAGAGAGCGAGGCAACCGCGGTGGTGAGGGCCGTCTGAACCGTGGCGGCGGACGCGCCGGTGGCGATGGCGGCGGTGGTGTAGGCGGTGGCGCCATAAACAAAGGAAAGGGTAAAAGTGTCGGCGGCGGAGGCGACGACCGTGACGGTTTGGTAGCCGTTGCCGACCAAGGCGGTGACGTTGGTGGCGGCGACGAGTATCTCGGTTTGCGCGGCCGGGGGAGCGGGCAGGGTGGCGGTGACTTCGAGCAGGGCAACCGAGACGCCGGCGAGGGTGCCGCCGAAGGCAACGCGATAGACGCCGGTGCTGGCTGAAGTGACGGTCGCGGTGGAGCCGGCGAGACCGGCGAGCGCGGTGGTGAGCGCGGCTTGGACGTCGGCGGCGGTGGCGGCGGTCGAAATCGCGGCGGTGACATAGGTGGAGCCGCCGTGGGCAAGGCTCAGGGTCATGGTGCCGCCCGCGACATCGGCGGTGACGGTGACCTCTTGAATTGAGCCGCCGGCTGTGTTGCCGGAAAGAGGAGTCGAAGTGCTGGCGATAAACCCCGAAGCGGATGCGGACTGGGAGCCACCCGCGGCAATGATGGATACGGAGGCGTTGGACGCGGTGAAGGTCGGAGTGATGACGAGCAGCGGAGGAGAAGTGCCGGAGAGCGCGCCGCCGAAGGCGACGATCCAGATGCCGGAACCGCCGGAGGTAACGGTCGTGGTGCCGGCGCTGCCGAGTGCGGTGTTAAGCGCCGTTTGAACGGCGAGCGCGTCGGCGGACGTGGAGAGTGCCGAGGTGGTGTAGGTGGTGCCGCTGCGGGTGAGGCTGAGGGTGAAGGTGGCGGGCACGGCGGAGGTCAGCGAAACGGTCTGGGTCTCGCTGGCGGCGGCGGCGCCTTGCGTGACGTTGACGATTTCGACGGAGCCGCCGCGGAACAAGGTGTCGTTGGCCGTGAGAGCGGAGACGTTTTGACCGGCGAGCGCGCCCTTAAAGGTGATGACGTAACGCTGGCGGCGGATGGTGGAGGACTGATCGTAGATAACGGTGACATCATTCGAGCCGATGCCGGCAAAGGCGATGAGGGCGTCCTCGATGCGCTGGCGGTTCTTATCGACCTGGTTGTCGGCGAAACGAAGGGTGCCGCTGGTCTGGCCGTTGTAAGAAAGCGTGTAGGTGCCGGCAGCGGTGCCGGAGGGATCGTTAAGGTAGAGGGCAACGACCTCGTTTTGCGCAAGCGAGCCCGGAGCAGAGCGAACGACCGAGGTGGTGGCGGCGGGCAAGGTGGTGGTGACGGCGAGGGTGCCGATGGCCTGGCCGGCGAGCGTGCCGTCAACGGTGACGCGGTAGGTGCCGCCACCTTGGGAGGTAACCGTAAGGGCGGCGGGGGTGAGCGGCGAAAGAGTGCCCAGGGCGGTCTTGAGCGCGGCTTCGACGTCGGTGGAGTTTTCGGAACCGGTGAGGGTCAGGGAGGTGGAGGCGGCGCCGAGGGTGAAGGCGAAGGAACCGGTGGCGGCGCCGAGGGCTACGTCCCAGACTTGGGACTGGAGGATGCCGGAGGTGACGACGGAGACCGTGATTTGGGAGACGTTTTGGCCGGCGAGGGTGCCGTCGAAGCGGATGCGGAAAGCATGGTCGTTGTCGGCGGGTGAGCCGGCGTAGGTGACGGTGACGTCGGTGTCGCCGAGGTTGGCAAGGTTGCGGAGGGCGGCCTGGATGGCGACTGCCATGGCGGCGGGGTCGTTGAGCGCGAGGGCAAGGGCAACGGTGGTCTGACCGGCGTAGGTCAGGGTAAACGAGCCGTAAGCCTGGTCGGCGGCGGTGAGGGTGAGGAGCTGCTCCTCGGACTGGCCGACGGATGCGGGGACCAGTTCGACGACGGAGGTGTCGGAGGCGATGAGACCCTGAACCCAGTCCACCACGGCCGGGGCGCTGGCGAAAGTGAAGTCGGCGGAGACGAAGACCGAGCCGTCGAGCGCAAGCGAGGCGGTACCGCTCATATAATAAGAGAGCGCGGTGGCAGTGAGGCTGACGGTGTTGCCGGGGACACCGACGACGAGGGACTGGTCGGAGTCGAATTGGTTGGCGACAAACGTGAAGCCGGTGGCGGAGAAGGTGACGTTGGGCACGCCGACGAGGGAGGCGGAGCCGCTGGCACCGGCGACGAATTTGCCCGTGCCCAAATCGAGTCGGAGGGCGAAGAGACCGCCGGTGATTTGAAGGCCGGTGGCCGAGCCTGTGCCGAAGCCGGTGCCCATGAAGACGGTGAGGCCGGTTCCGGCGGCGGTAATGGTGGTGGCGGTGCGGCCAAAGGTGAATGCACCGCGAAGGATGGCGAAGCCGGACAGATTGAGATCAACGGTGCCGGTCACGAAGAGGGTGTCGGCGGGGGCGCTGAAAGTGTAGGTGATGCTATCGAGGGTGGAACTGAGGAGCTGGGAAGAATCAAAAGTGGACGACAGCAGGCGCAGGGTGCCGGAGGCGGTGATGCCCGCGAAACCGACGATGGCGGCGGTGCCCTCGACGCCGAGCGCGTAGTCGAGGGTGGCAGGGTTGAGGCGGTAGGCGAGTTTGCCGGTGGAGAGGCTGAGGCCGGTGGCGGCGGAGGTGCCGTAGGCGTTGCCAAAGAACGCGGTGACGGAGTCGGCGGAGGCGGTGATTAGCGACGTGTCCTGGGAGAAGTCGAAAAGGCCAGAGACGTAGGCGGAGCCTGAGCCGAGGTTGAGGATGGCGGAGCCGCGCAGGGAGAGGGAGTTCGCGGCGACAGTGACGGAGGTAGCGGAGACGCCGACGCCGGCGGTGAAGGTCTGTGCGGTGTCGTAATTGGAGACGAGGAGGTTAAACGTGCCGTTGAGGCTCAAACCGAGGGAATCGAGGCCGGAGGTGGAGACCGTGCCAAGGACGTCGAGTGCGTATTGGGATGTGGAGGGGTTGAGCTGGAGACCAAAGAGACCGGAATCGATGGAGAGGCCGACCGGGGAAACGCTGCCGAAACCCGTGCCGACGAAGGCGCTGAAGTTGGCGGCGGTGGCGTGGACGAGTAAGTCGTTGCCCTGATAAAAGCTGAAGTCGCCTTGGGCAATGATGCCGGCACCTAGAGTGAAGCGCCCGCCGGTGACATTGAAGGAGAAAGCATTTTCAGAGAGGCTACCGGGGTTGAGAGCGGCAGTGACGGATGAGGCGGAGAGACTGAAGGCGCTGCCGGCGGTAAGCAGAAGCCGGTCGAGCGTGAACTCGAACTCGCCGGTCGCGAAGTCGTAGGTGCCGATCAAGGCGTTGGCGTCGCCATCAGAGCCGTCGCTGACGGAGCTGAAGGTGTTTTTGGGGAACAGGGCGGCTGCGTCTGCGACGGCGGTTCCGTTAGCGGCATTTTGCTGAACGGTGCGGGTGCCGAGATTGGAAACGTTGGTGCTGACGGTGATGCTCAGATTTTTAGACTGAGTGGAGCCGCCGGAGTAGGTGGCGAGCACGGTCAAGGTGTAGCTGGCATCGCCCAACAGGATAGCCGCTCCATTGGCTACACTGACGATGCCTGTGGTGGAGTTGATCGCAAAACGACCCGTGGCGTTATTGCTGAGTGAATAAGTTACGGTCTCACCAGGGAAGAGGGAGGCGGCGGATGCGGCGAAGCTGACTTTGGCATTGAGAGTGCCGGACTGGTAGCGGGGATTGGCAAGGCTGCCGGAGGACAGCGCGATTACCGGGGAACCGAGGAAGAGCACCTTATCCAAGGTGAAGTTGGGTAGTGCGAAGGCAGCGGTCGGCAGATCGAACCCGGCGGAGTAGTCGGTGGTGGAGAGGGCGTTGATAAACCCATCGACGGCGTCGAGCGTGGTGGTGAAGAGAGCATATGCGTCGTCGAGGGTGCGAACATCGGCCAAAAAGAAGCCAACAACATAGTTTAAGAGGGCACCCGCTTGGTCGGCGGTGCCGTTGGCCTCGTTGGTGTCGAGGACGGACGTGAAGCTGGAGAAGCCGAGCTGGGTGAGGATGTGGGTCAGCGCGGTGTTATTATAAGTGAGCGCGCTGTGCCCGGCACTGGCGACGGTTCCGCCAGTGATCTGAACTTGATTCAACTTAGCCAAACGCTCCAAATCGGCTTCTGCGGAGAACTGGCCCCAGGCGGAAGCGGCGAGAACGGTGCCATCGCCGGTTGATGCGAATTGCTGCTGATACCAAGTTTCCGTCGAGCCGGGGAGGCGGCCGGCGGAGGAGGCCATCCCGACGATGGGACCAGCGCCGCCGGTATAAGCCTGCAAGGCGGAAGGGGAGGACAAATCGCTGCTATATATAATAGAGAGCTCGCCGGTGATGCGGTCGATGAAGGCGTTGGCGTCGATGCCGGTGGCGCTATCGAGGCCGAGGCCATCGTTGAGGTCGAGCAGGAGGGAAGTGGTGGGGGACGAGTTAACGTCGATGTAGTTGACCGCGTTGGAAGAATTCGTGTCGAGGAAGTCGAAGGTTCCGGTCAGATCGACGAGGGAGGGGAGGTAGGCGCGCAGGAACTTGGCGGCATCGGGCTGGCCGGAGGTTTGAATGGAGGCGAGGGTGATGTTGCCATCGGGGCCGGTGATGGTGGAGCCGGACTTGACGGCGTCGAAGGCGAGGTTGGCGACGAGACCGGCCAAACGGGAAGCGGAGGAGAGGCCGAAGTTGTCGGCGAGGAAGTTGTAGGCCTGAACAACCCCCTGAGAGGGAACGCCAATTTGAAAGAGGTTTTTAACCTCGGGAAGATCGAAGCTGGTGCCGGAGGTGGTGTAGGTCTGATTATACGCAGTGCTCTGGATATAAGCTCTGGCCACAAGTCCACCCGTGCTGTGTGTGATCATGTCCACTTCGATGGGGGCTGTGCCGCCGTGATTGGTCGCCCACGTCTCGACGGCCTGCTTCATGGCGTACCCGAGGTAGTCGATGCCGGTGGTGAAGGTGCTGTCGGTTAATGCAACCGCACCGCCGTTGGTACCGGTCAGCGTCACAGCACCGTCATTAGTGCCATCTTTTGGCGCGACAGCCATGCGCCAATCCCAGTTGGCGATGAAGAGGTTTTGGCCGACGACGTAGCCGACGTTTTCAAGCGTTTTGATGAGGCTGGCGTAAGTGTTCTCTATGGGCTCGAGGGTAAGCTTGTCGGGCGAGATGCCGCGAGTCGTCAACCATTCGGAGAAGGCGTCAGCGGTCGGGAAGGAGCCGCCGAAGCCCGGAACAAAAACCAGGGGGCGGGCCGGACCGGCAACGACGGTGAGCACATAGTTGCCGCCAGAGATAGAGGGGCGGAGGTAGAGGTCATTCCCAAGGCTCAAGCCGGAGAACTCGGCAAAGTCGGTAGTGATCGCGCTGCCGGCGGTGATGATGGTGAAGGTCTGGCCAAGGGTCGGGGTGAAGTCGCCGTAAAGGAAAACCTTGAGGGTGCCGCCGAGGGTGGCGGAGCCGGAGGCTTCGACCCTGTCGTATTGGGTGCCGGCGTTGATGCCGCCGATTTCGATCTCCAAAGTGGCGTCGGCGGCGTTGGTGAACGTGGTGACCGAGGTAGTGCCGGGAGAATTACCGGGGGCGAAAGTGCCGCGGTTGACAAGAGCCAGGTCGTAAACGCCAACACCGTTTAGGCGCTGTTGTGCCTCAACGGTGAGAAGATCCGAATTCTGTGTTTCCGGGGTGATGATCTGTTTCACCGGCGGTCCCTGGGGCGGGTTGGCGGTGATGATCAGGCGCGGAGGCACGGAGCCTGCGGGCAAAGCCGAAAGGGAGGCCGCGTTCTCGGATGGTGCCGGGTTGACAGTCGGTGTCGGGACAGTCGGGACCGCCAAATCGGCGACGGCGACCTCAACTGCCGAAGCACCCACCGCATCCGCAGTCGGAGCCTGCTCGGGCATGTCGGCAAAGAGACTATCCGAATCCTGTGCTGCGGGAGTGGTTACGCCGGAGGCGTGTCCCGCGTCGGCCAATTCAACCACCACCGTTGTCCCGGGCGCCACCGTCCCGGGGGCGGCCAGGGTGTCGTCCAAGGGGCTGACCGATAGCAGCAGACGCGACTCCAATGCCTCCAAAGTGAAGGCTGAACCGCTAACGGGACGTTGGAATGCGTCTTGGTTCAAAAGTGCAGGGTTTCGGAGCTAATGCCGGGTGAAGGGAAATGCATGCCCAATGCACCCATGATTGGGAAGTCCATTTTTACGGATTCTTTAAACCGTAACTGGCCTAGGGTGTGTTGCTGAGATAACTCAGGCCGTCGAACTCTGCGAGTGAGGGGAAAAGCGGGCTGGGCCGGCGTTGCCCTCGACGGCACGACCCGGCGGGTCGCCTCCGTCTCGGTCGCCTTGGCCGAGACCGCTTCTCGGCTCACGCCGTCCCGATTTATTTCAGAAACACATCCTGGGATCACGGGACGAGGACCTCGACCCGGAGCCTGATGAAACTACGGCCGGTAGTTTGGATAGGATTTAAGCTTTTAACGACGACCCATTCCCAAGTGGCATCCATGGCACTCACGCTCACGTCTTGGGTATAGGACGGCCCCGACTGCCATGTCTTTAAATCAACTGAAACTTCTGGTGAAAACCTAAGGCCGGAATGAGCCCGGAGACGAATGTAGCTCATCTGTAAACAGCCTGTGGAAACAGCCTGCTCGATGGTGGGACGGGACGTTCCACTTCTCGGATCCGAACCCAAGGCGTATTCCAAAAAATTGGCGTAACCGTCCCCGTCGGGATCGGCTGTGGTTGCGCTCAGGGTCGTCTGCGCCAACTCGGTCGGCGTAAAATACAGGGTCTGCCAACTCGCGTAGGCGGGAGGTGCGACGGTTAAAACGAGCGTCGCCACCCCGTCGCCAACCGCATTTCCCGCCGTCAAGGTGACATTGTAGACACCTGATTGCGTCGGCGTACCGGTGATCTGCCCGCTGCCAGACCCCATGCTCAAGCCGGGCGGCAGGCCAACAGCCGAGAAAGTCGTCGGAGTGCCGGTAGCCGTGGTCGCGTAGGTAAAAGCTGATCCTTGGGTGGCTTGAGCGGTCGAAGCACTGGTGATCGCAGGGACGATAGGCGGGGGGGTGGCCAGGCGGAGGGCGTTGTTGGTCGTATCGGCGAACACCAGCGCGCCGTCCGGGCGGAGCACAAGAGATCGGGGACCCGCCAGGCGGGCAATAGACCCAAGGCCATCCACGTTGTCACCAGCCGCCCCCGCCAGACCCGCCACCGTGGTCACAGCTGCCGTAGCCAAGTCAATCCGGCGCAAGGTGTTGTTGGCCGTATCACTCACCAGCAACGCGCCGTCGGCAGCGAAGACAAGGCTGTGCGGAGTATCGAAGCGGGCTGCTGTCCCGGTGGCGTCGGCGCTTCCCGACAGGGCCGTTTCCGAACCGGCATAAACCGAAAGGTCTGCCGATCCCGCTGCTATTTTAACTATCTGGTTTTTGGCGGAATCCGTCACATAGAGGCTGGCATCCGGGCCTTCCGCCAGACCACGCGGGTCATCCAGACCCTGCGCCCATGATGCCAAGAGCGTGACCGCTCCTCCCGAAAGGGGGATCTGGCGCACATAGGCCCCCAGGTCATCGCTGTTGATAAAAAACACCTTCGTGCCGTCGCGGCTCAGCGCCAGGGCACCGGGATTAGGGAAACCGCCGGCCACGTCCTGGATCTGCCCGCCTGCGGTTATCCGTAGGATCTTCCCGGTTCCGCTCTCCGCGACGTAAAGGGTGCCGTTCGTCGTCGCCACAATACCCGCCGGGGCATCGATGGCCGCGACATCACTGAGCACGCCTGCGGGGGTGAGTTGGCGCACCAGCCCCGCCACCGCATCGGCGATGTAAACATTGCCCGCACCATCCACCGCCAGCGCATCGGCCGTGACTCCGGCACCACCAGGCAAAGTCCCCACCGTGTAGGCCTCCGGGGGCAAAACCGTAAACGTGGCCGTGGCCGTGCCCGTGAAATTCGCTTCGTTTACCGTGGCAACCACCGTGTATGTGCCGACCTTCGTCGGCGGGGTCGCGCTGCCGTTGTAGGCAAAGGTGACGGCATGGGTGCCGTTCGAGGTCTCCGCCGCAGGCACCCGCGCGGTGCCGTCCCAGCGCGGACTTAAATCGCTCAACGTGATGGTCACGGGCTGTTTGGCGATGGTGATCGCCAGGTTAAGGCTCGTGGTGCCGGAGGCGTTGGTCGCGCTCACCGTGACGTTGCAAGACCCCGACGCCGACGGTGTGCCGGTGATCTGTCCGCGGAATGCATCAAACTGCAAACCCGCCGGCAGGGAGCCGGTGAGGCCGTAGCCGGTGATGGCGGGCGCGGCTTGGATGTTGTAGGTGAAGGCCTGTCCGTAGGTGCCGGCGGCCGTGGCGGCGCTGCTCAAGTTCGGCACGGGAAGGAGGGCGAGCTTGCGCACGGCTTGGTTGTCCCCGTCGGCCACGTAAAGCGAGCCTCCGTCAGGAGAAACCGCCAGCCCCAGCGGGTCGCGCAACCTCGCCGAACCCGCCGCACTGTCGGCGAAACCCGCCTGCTGCGGACTTCCCGCCAGCGTGGTGACCACGCCGGCGGGCGTGATGCGGCGAACAAGTTGGTTTACCTGCTCCGCCACATAGAGGTTTCCCCCGGTATCACGCGCCAAGCCGTAGGGGTAAAAAAACGTCGCGGCGGTGCCGGTCGCGTCGTTGGACCCGGTTTCTGCGGTCACGGAGCCGGCGAACACCGCGATTTGCACTGGCGTGCCGGGGGTCAGTTTTTTGATCGCATGACCGTAGCTTTCGGCGACGTAGACGCTCCCGGCGTCATCACACACGACGCCCCAGGGACGATTTAACCCGCCGGCCAAAGTTCCCGGGGAGGCGTTGACGGTGGCGTAGGACCGCAAGGCACCCGCTCCAGTCTCGGCGACGTAGAGCACGCCCGCAGGATCAAGGGCCAGGCCGCGGGGCTCGTTAAAAACACCCGCCAAGGTGCTCACCGTCACGTCGGAGCCGCCCAGAATGATCCGCCGTACGCGGCCACTGTCCGGCACGCCATCCGTGCCGGCGTCGGCGACGAACAATTCGGTGCCCGCCGCGTTGAGCACCGCCGCCGAAGGCTGGTTAAAACGCGCCGACGCCCCCGCCCCGTCGACCGATCCCGCCACCCCGGCCGCGCCGGCGAGCGTGCTCACGATGCCGCCGACGGTGATTTTGCGGATGACGTGATTGCCCCGGTCGGCGACGTAGAGCGTGCCGTCGGCGTGCAACGCCACCGCCGCCGGGGTGTTGAACCGCGCGCTCGCCGCCGGACCGTCGGTGGCGTTTTTACCCTCGGGCGCGCCCGCCAGCGTCGAAACCGCGGCCGTGTTCGGGGTGTAGAGGCGGAGCTGCGAGTTGAACGAATCCGCCACCACCACGCCGCCCGCGATCGCATCGAAGGCGAGCCCGAAAGGCAGCCGAAAACGCGCTTCGGCCAGTGCCGCGCCGGAGGTGCTGCCGAGGGCGCCGACCGCGCCCGCCACGGTCGAAACCGCCCCGCTGGAGAGCACGATTTTGCGCAGGATGGCGGTTTCGCGGTCGGCCACATAGAGGTCGGTGCCGGCCGGGTTCATGGCCAGGCCGGAGGGTTTGTTGAACCGCGCCGTGCCCCCCGCACCGCCGGTGCCGTCGGCCGCGCCCGGTGTCGCCGCCGCCCCGGCCACCGTGAGCACCGAGGCGTTGGCCAGGGTGATTCGCCGCACGACGTGACCCGCCGCTTCGGCGACATAAAGATCCGCGCCTGCCGGGCTCAGCGCCAGCGCCACGGGCTGGTTAAACTTCGCGGCTCCCCCGGTGCCGTCGATGGACGCCGCCGGAGTCGTCGTGTTGCCGGCCAGCAAGGTGGTGGCGCCCACCGTCCCGCCGTTGGAAAAGACCACCTTGAGCACGCGGTGGTTGCCCGCATCGACCACGTAGAGCGCGCCGTCCGCCGCCAAGACCAGACCGGCGGGAGAGTTGAAACGCGCGGCCGTGCCGGTGCCGACCGCCACGCCGGACTCGCCCACCGCGCCGGCGACCAGCGTGACCGCGCCGGTCGCGGTGGCGACTCGACGCAAGACCTGGTTGCCTGTGTCCGCCACGTAAACGGTCGCCCCATCGGCCGACACCGCGATGCCCACCGGGCTGTTGAACCAGGCCTCGTTGCCCGATCCGTCGCGAAAACCCTGCGCGCCCGCCAGGCCGGCGAGCGTGCTCACCACGCCGGCGGGGGTGATTTTGCGGATCGTGTGGTTGCCGGTGTCGGCCACGTAGCGGTTGCCGGCGGCGTCCACCGCCACGCCCTGCGCATAGGCAAACTGAGCCTGCGTGAGCCCGGCCCCGTCGGCCGCGCCCTGCCCGGCATAGCCGGCGTAGGTTGAAACCACATAGTGCGGCGAATACACGCTCGCCGCGCGCACCTCTACCGCCGGCCACAGGCCCGCCGCGCACGCGGCCAGCCCCCGGATGACTGGAGAACGTAAACTCACGGGGACACACATGGGAAAAAAAACCGTTTGGGCAAACCTCGCCTCGGGCGCGCCGGCCCGGGTTCAGATTTGGTCGATGCCCTGCCCGGGTATGAGCGCCTCGGCCATTTGTTGGTCCTGGGTCATCACGAGGCGGCGCTGCCGGTAGGAATGCGCCTGGGCCGCGCGCTGCGCCCGGCGCAGCCACCAGCCGACCACCCCCTCCCCCACCCCGCCGTCGGGCTCGGCCCGCGCCCGCAGCCAGCGCAGCAAACCCGCCCGCACCGGCCGGGACAGAAAACGCTGCGCCAGATCGTCCTCCAGGCTCGCGAACAATCGCGTGCTGCCCGGATCGCCCTGACGCCCGGCGCGCCCCTGCAGCTGACGGTCGATCCGCGCCGAGTCGTGCATCTCGGTCAAAATCACATGCAGGCCACCCGCCGCCGCCACGCCCGTTCCCAGCCGGATGTCGGTCCCGCGCCCGGCCATGTTGGTCGCCACCGTGATCGACCGCGGGTCGCCCGCGAGATTGATGATGGCCGCCTCCTCCGCGTGGCGGTGCGCGTTGAGCAGGGCGAAGCTCAGCAGTTTCTTGCCCAACAGCCCTCCCAGGTGCTCGCTCGCGGCCACGCTGCGGGTGCCGACCAGCACGGCGCGGCCCTCGGCGTGCAGCCGCTCGATCTCGGAGACCACCGCCGCCCACTTCTCGTCCGCCGTGGCGAAGTAGCGCGCCGGCCAGGCCTTGCGGCGATTCGGCCGGTTCGGCGGCACCGCCACGATCGGGCGCTCATAAACCCGCCAAAACTCGGGGGCCGCCTCCGCCGCCGTGCCGGTGATGCCCGACAGATGGCGGAACAACCGGAAAAACCGCTGGAAACTCAACCGCGCCAGCGACTCGTTCGGCGGAGTGATTTCGACGCCTTCCTTCGCCTCCACCGCCTGGTGCAAACCGAGGCGCCACGAACGGCCGGGCATGAGGCGTCCCGTCGATTCGTCCACGATGACGACCTTGCCTGCGACCACGACATACTGCTTGTCGCGCAGGAAAAAATGCCGCGCCTGCAGGGCCTGCACCACCAGGACCGCGATCCACGCCGGCTGGTGGAAGCGCCCCGGCCCGGCCTGCGCGCACCAGGCGGCGATGCGCTCCCGCCCGGCGTCGGTCAGACGCGTCTCCTTGTGCAGCGTATCCAGTTCGTAATGCTCCCCGGGCAGCAGGCCGGACGCGATCGCATCGGCCGAACGGCACACCGCCACCATGGCCGGGTCCTCCTGCCGGCGGCTGATGATCAGGGGCGTCACCGCCTCGTCGATCAATTGGTTGTCGGCCTCGTCCACGATCGCCGTGTGCAGCCCGCGCTGGACCACGTTGGCCTCCGCCGCCGGCACGCCCGCGCCGCGGATCAGGCGCGCCACCGTGCGCCGGCCCGGATCGGCCAGCGTCCCGAGCACGATGCGGTCGCGCAGGAAATCCGCCACCAACTCCTTGCTCGTCGTGTAAACCACGCCGGCCGCGTAGGCCGCCCGCCGCTCGGCCGGGCCGAGGGTGGAGGTCACCGCCGCCACCGTCACCCCGCAGGCGGCGTAGAGCGGTTTCATGGTCTCGGCGTCGCGGCCCGCCAGATAGTCGTTGGCCGTGACCACGTGCAGGGGCCGGCCACGCCACGCCATCAACGCCGCCGCCAGACCGATGGTGAGCGTCTTGCCCTCCCCCGTCGCCATCTCCACCAATCGCGCCTGGGCCAGCCCGAGCGCGCCCATGAGCTGCACCGGGTAGGGCCGCAACTTCAGTTTGCGGTGGGCCAGCTCGGCCACCAGGGGCAGCGCCTCGCCAAACACAGGGGCCAACTCCGACTCCCCGGCCCGCCGCAACGCCCTCCGCGCCGCCAGCACCCGCTCCCGTAACTCCGCGTCGGTGATCTCGCGCAACAGATCCGCCTCCGCATGAAGCCGGCGCGCCTCCAAGAGCAGATCCCCTGCGCGGCTGCGGCGTCCGTGCCACCACCCGTGGGCGCGATGCACCCATGCGTCGAGCCCCTCCGGCAACTTGTCCCGCGCCGGGAGCTCCGTGCGGCGGACTTCAATCAAGGGTGCGGCCATGGTGGTGAGGAGATGGGATTCGCGGGGACGCGCCGAGGGCTTAGATTTGATAACGCGTCTGCAAGAGCTGGCGGAAATCCCGCGCCCACTGCAACAGAAGCGGCGTCCACGGGCGGGCGAACCGCATCGTGCCGACGCGCCCCTGCCAGAGCAAGGGCCCCTCGCCCGCGTCCACGCCGGCCGCCGGGATGCGCCCGACCACGAGGAAAAACGGCTGGTCCGCACGCAGCCCGCGCGAGTCGTCCTCGCGGGTGCGCACCGGCCCCTGCGCCTGCCAGCCGAGCGCCGGGCTGGGCAACTGCTCCTGGCGACCGGGCACCACGCGCCACTCGGTCACCGCGGCATCGCGGCCCGACGAACCCGGGAAACGCACCTCCGCGCCCTCCTTGGCCGCGCCGAACAAGGCGCTCGCATCCTCCTGCCCGACCACGGCGAAAAATTCCCACTCGGTCTCGGACCCCACGATCTCGCCCAGGCGCGTGCCGCGCGCCACATGCATGCCCGCCCAGTCCTCGGTGCGCAGCGCCACCCAGCGGCCCGCCACCGGCGCGCCCACCGCCAGCGCCGCCTCGTCAGCCTCCAGCCGGGCCACCGCCGCCTCCGCCGCCTGCCGGCGCAGGCGCATCGGCTCGATGCCCGCCGCCAGCGAGGCCAGCATCTGCCGCTCGCGCGCCTCGACCTGGGCCAGCTCGGCCCGCGCCGCCGCCAGTTGCAGCCCGAGTTCGGGACTCTCCAGCCGCACCAGCTCCCGCGCGCCGGCCACGGTGGTGTCGCTCGGGGTCTTCAACTCGCGCACCCAGCCCGCCACCGGCGCGTAAACATCCGCCGATCCGGCCGCGCGCACCACGCCGGGGGCCCGGAAATGATACGGCATCGGCACCAGGGCCAGAAACGCCAGCACCGCCGCCATGCCGCCGCCGGCCAGGGCCCAGGCCCGCTTGCGGCTGCGCTCGATGCGCGGCTCGTTGCCCAGGTATTTGAAGGCCTTCACCGCCGGCAAGACAAACGCCCCCGCGATGGTCAAAACGGCCGCCAGCAGGCCGAGACCGAAATAACGGTCCGCCACAAAGAGGATGATCGAGACCGTCACCACCATCCGATACACGTAGCTTGAAACGCCGAACACCGTGAGCCCGGCCGCCTCCGCCGGCGTGCGCGCCGGGCTCTCCAGCGTGTTGACCTTCAGCGCGTGCCGCTCCCACAGGTGCAGCCACTGGCGGGAGGAGCGCGCCTGCAGGTTCGGCGTGCCCGTCAAGTCCGACAGAATGTAATAGCCGTCGAAACGCAGCAGCGGATTCAGGTTGAACACCAGGGTCGAGACCGAGGCGACCACCATGGTGTTGTAGGCCAGGCTGTTCAGCGTGCCGGGCGCGGTCCACGCCCACACGAAGGCCGCCAGCGAGGCGTAGGCCAGCTCCGGGATCATGCCGGCGGCGCCCACCACGACGCGTTTCCAGCGCTCGGGAAACGCCCACGCCGCCGTCGCGTCCACATAGGGCACCGGGGTGAACACGAGCAAGGTCACGCCCATCGCGTGAACTTCGCCGCCGAAGGCCTTCACCGCGAAGGCGTGGCCGAACTCGTGGATGAGCTTGGCCATGGCGAAGGCCGCGTAGAGCAGCAGCAGATTGCCCGGCGCGAGCACCGCCTGGGACTGATCCATCGCCCGGTCCCACTGGCCGGCCACCGTGGCCAGTCCCGCCAGCAGCAGCACGCCCCAGGCGGCGACCGCCGACCTGGTCGCCAGCCAGCCCAGCGAGGGCCAGGTCCGGCTCAGCCAGCGATCCGGATCCAGCAAACGGATACGCAGGAAGAAAATCCCGAAAAGCTGCGCGGCCAGCTCCTGCCTGCGGCGTTTTTCGTGCCGGGCAAACAGCCGCGCGGTGTCCGCCGGCGTGTCGCTCATGAGCAGGTTCGCCTTGTAAAGCTGCGCCAGCAACGCCACCACCTCGCCCTGGCCGGGCGCGGTCTCCGGGGTGCGTTGCACGCAGCCCAGCCAGATCTCCTCCACCGTGCGCGTCCCGTCCAGCCGGGCGATGAAGTCGTAGGCCTCGGAACGGAAGCGGAAAAACTCGTTGGTAAACCCGTCCTGCGCCACGTGCCAGCGTTCCCCGCGGTAGGTCTGCCGGCGGATGGCCACGGAGGGCCGCAGCTTCAGACGCTGCCCGGCGACTCGGTGCCAGGATTCGGAAAAAATCGCGCGTTGGGCGTCACTCATGAAGGGGAAAGCCGATGGTCGGAGTTGGGTCGGGGCGGGAAACAGGCCGGGCGCGCCCTCACCACCAGAGCTTCAGCCGCAGGAAATCGACCAGGCGGTGGGTCGCGATCCAGGCCAGCGTGCGGCTGCGGCTCTCCACCTTGGCCACGCCGCTCATGCCCGGCCGCAGCCAATCCGCCCCGCCGGCCAGTTTTCCGGTGACCACGAAAACGCTGCCTTCGCGCTCCACCTGGGCCGCCGGTTCGATGCGCTCCAGGGTGACGCCAAACGTGTCTTCGGGCCGGGTGGTGAAGGCCACCTCCGCCTCGCGGCTGCCCGCGATCAGGTCCACGTCGCGCTCCGGCACGCGCATCTCCACATAGAGTCCTTCCAGCTTGGACACCTTCATGAGCACGTCGCCGATTTTCACCGGCGCGCCGATGCGCTCGCGCAGGTCGCCCTCGACCACCACGCCGTCGTAGGGCGCGCGCATCTCGGCCCGGCCGAGACGGTAGTCCACCAGATCGAGCCTCGCCTGCGCCTGCGCCAGGGCCGCGCGCGCGGCCCGCAGGTCGGCCAGCTTTTTGTCCGCCTCGGCCTTCTCGGCCTCGCTGGCAAAACGCTGCCGCTCGGCCGCCGCCGCCGCCCGCTCCACCAGCAGGTCGCTGGTGTCCAGCTTGAGCAACAGGTCGCCTTTGCGCACCAGGTCGCCCGGCCGCACCGCCACCGCGCCGAGGTAGCCTTCGTAGGGCGCTGGCAGGTGCAGCAGCTCGTCGGCCCGCACGATGAAGTTCGCGTTCACCCGGTAGGGCAGCGGCACCAGCAGGCTGAACCCCGCCACAAACACTCCGGCCAGCGCGGCCGCCTTGAGCCAGGTTTGCCTGGGCCCGAGAAAATCCGCCAGCCACTCGCGCGTGTCGGCCGCCCAGCGCGCGCCAAACCAGCGGTCGTTGCGGTAAAGGTCGTCCAGCCGCCTCGCCACCTGATCGGCCACCACCCGCAGCGCCAGCGCGTCCGCCTCGCCAAAGGATCCGGCCTCGGCTCCGCGCTCCAGCGTCAGGACGCCGCGCACCCCGCCGGCCACCCGCACCGGCACCGAGAGCAACGCCGGCACGAGCTCGCGCGCCGCATACACTTCGTGGTCGCGCAACACCGCGTCCGTCTCCGGCCAGGCCGGCCAGGCCAGCTCCTCGTCCTGCTCGGCCGCCTCCTCCATCGCCGACTCCAGCCGCTGCACCGCCTCCATCCTGCGCTCAAACTTGTCCGTGCCGCTGACGGCCTTGACCCGGATGACTGCGCCTTCGCGCCAGCCCAGGCTCACGCGCGCGCACCGATGGCGCGCCGCCAGTTCGTTGACCAAGGCCATGCCCACGCTCAGGAAACGCGTGTGGACGTTGGTCGCCGCCAACACCTCAAGCGCCGCCGCATAGTCGGCCACCTCGCGCTTGGCGCGCTCCAGTTGCCGCTGGCGTTGGTAGAGCAGGGGCGTGTCGGCGGTCAGCCGCAGCACCGCCCCGGCCGACGCCAGCCGCTCGCGCGTGCCCGGCTGGATCGCCATCGCCAGCAGGCACACCTCGCCGTCGCGCGCCCCGCTGGAGAGGGCCAGCAGGACCAGTCCGGCGTTAAACTCGTGTCCGGCCACGCCCGGCGCGGCCGCGATGCCTTCCCTGCGCGCCTGCTCGGCCAGCGCCTCGAAAGCGGGTCCGCCGGTCGAGGCCGGAAACGTCCGCGCATCGGGCCATGCCGCCACCAGCCGCCACTCCGCCGAACCGGCCGGCCGCAGCAGCACCCGCGCGCCGGCTCCCTCGGCCAACTGCCCGCAGGTGCGGGCAAACAACGGCCAAAACTCCCGGGGCGGGCCGGCGAACAATCGGCAGGCCTCGAGTCGGGCAAGGACTTCGGCGAGAGAAACGCCGGGCGGGAGCATGTCTTGCATACGGTTCAGATGGAGGAGGGAAAACGTGGGGCAACTTTAACTGACGTTCACCACCCCTCTGCTCAACACTTATCCTGGTATCCCGGCGAGGCGATTCAGCCCGTGCTCCGCGCGTTTTTTGTATTTGCCAGTGCTCGCCCCGGCTGCGTCAGCTAGTCCTCCCTCTTTTGCCGCCCACATCTCGTACCGCCGCTCACATGTCCCTGCACCGTCTCGTGCTCTTATCCGTGGTCGCCTGCGCCGGCCTGCCACTCGCGGCCCAGACCGCCCCAGACTCCGCTCCGGCGACGCCTCCCGCGGCGACCCCGGCCAACACCACCGAGGCCGATCCCACCCTGGATCTTCACGCCCTGCTGGTCGCGGCGCTCAACACCAACCTGGAGATCAGGGCCAAGCGCATCGACCCCCAGATCGGCGAATTCCGCGTGAGCGGCGCCTGGGGCGCCTTCGATCCTTCCTGGGTGGCCGGCTACAGTTACATCTCCAACGAGCGCCCCCAGAACTACTCCAACGGCTCCATGACCGAGGCCGTCGCCGGCGGCCGCTACGCCAGCATCTACGAGGAAGACATCCGCCGCACGCAGACCGGCCTGGTCGGCAAGCTCCCCACCGGCACCCAGTATGAGCTGCTCACCGGCACCGACCAGACGATCAACACCTCCATCCGCCGGCCCGGCACCAACGTCTTCGGCATCCAAATGACGCCGGACCCGCGCTACACCCCGGAATACACCAGCACCACCACCCTCACGATCACCCAGCCCCTGCTCAAAGACTTCGGCTTCAAGGCCAACCTCGCCGAGGTCCGCCTCCAAAAGGCCGCCACCCAGATCGCGCGCCACGAACTCGAAACCACCGTGCAACGCGTGCTGCGCGACGTCACCGTGGCCGCCCTCGAGATGGCCTTCGGCCAGGAAAACATCCGCGTCAAACAAGAGGCCGTGTCCGTCGCCGAAGCCCTTGTGCGCGACAACCAGCGCCGCTTCGACGAAGGGCGCATGGCCCCCATCGACATCACCCAGTCCCAGGCCCGTCTCTCCGAGGCCCGCGAGGAGCTGCTGCTCTCCCAAAACTTCCTGGCCGGCCGCCGCAACACCCTGCGCGAAATCACCCGCGACAACTTCGACGAGTCCTCCGCCGCCTTCCTCGTCGATCCCTCGATCGTCGCCACCCGTCCCTACGCCGCCGACCGCGACCGCGGCCTCGCCTCCCTTTTCGAACGCAACCCCGCCTACCTCGCCGCCGTCGCCACCGCCAAAAGCGAGGACATCCGCGTCGCCTACGCCAAAAACCAGCGCTACCCCCGCGTGGACCTCAAGGCCTCCGTCGGCTACATCGGCATGGACAACGGCTACCTCGACTCCTACCGCGACTACTCCAACCGCAGCCAGCCCAACGCCAGCATCGGCGTCGTCGTCAACGTCCCCATCGGCGACCGCACCGGCAAGGCCCGCCTCGCCGAGGCCCGCAGCCGCAAAACCCAGGCCCTCTACAGCCTCAAACGCACCGAAATCACCTTGCTGAGCGCCTTCGACAACGCCCTGCGCGAGATCACCAACGCCCAGCAGCGCAACCTCCTCGTCGCCGACACCGTCCGCCTCGCCCGCAACGCCGTCGATGTCGAGACCAAGCGCCTCGCCTCCGGCCTCACCACCAGCTACAACGTCGCCCAAGCCCAGCGCGACTTCAGCTCCGCCCGCTCCCGCGAACTCGCCGCCCTGGTGGATCTCAACAAGGCCATCATCCAATACCACTTCGTCGTCGGCACCCTGCCCGAACACCTCCGCGTGGACGTCACCACCGCCGACTAACCCGCCCGCCCCTCCCGGTCGCCCGTCCTTCCCCAGTGGCCATTGGTCACAATAAACCTCCCGCATGCGCCCTTCCCTCCTCGCCCTGCTTTTCACCGCCGGTGCCTCGTCCCTGGTCTCCGCCGCCGAATACCCCGGCCTCGTGCTCCCGCTCAAGGAGGTCGTCGTCTCCGCGCCCGTCCAGGCCCGCATCGAACACATCAACGTGAAGGAGGGCGACCGCGTCAAAGCCGGCGACACCCTCGCCCAGCTCTACTCCCGCATCGAGGAACTCGACACCCTGCGCACCAAGGCCGCGCTCGAAAAACGCGAGTTCGACTACAAGGGCTCCAAGAACCTCTCCGCCGACAGCATCATCTCCCAGGACGAGGCGCTTAAGGCCAAGATCGAGCTCGACCTCGCCCGCCTCCAGCACGAGCAGGCCGCCGAGGTCCTCGCCCAGCGCACCATCAAGGCCCCGCTCGACGGCATCGTGGTCGAGAAACACCAGGAAGCGGGCGAAACCGTGGCCTCCTCCCAACCCCTCTTCCGCCTCGTCGACATCTCCCGGCTCTACGTGCAGTTCTACATCCGCGCCGAAGACGCCGGCGCCATCCGCCTGGGCGACACCCTCCAAGTGCGTTGCCCCGTGGCCGACGCCACCCGCGTCTTCCCCGGAAAAGTCGACTTCGTCGATCCCCGCGTGGACGCCGCCAGCGGCCTCATGCGCGTCAAAGTCCTGCTCGACAACAACGACGCCCTCCTGAAGCCCGGCCTCCGCGCCAGCGTGTCGATCCCCGGCCGCTGATCGCACGCCCCTGCGGACACGGCGGACCGCGCGCCCCTCACAAAGGACTTCGCACCCGGGGGAATCTCCCCCTTACTCCCCGGTTCCACGTCCTTCATGTCGCGCCTCAACTTCACTCTGGAAAAAACCGTGCCCGGCTCCAAGGCCCGCGCCGCCCGGTTCACCACGCTCCACGGCGAGGTGCGCACCCCCGTCTTCATGCCCGTCGGCACCCAGGCCACCGTGAAGTCGCAGACGATCGACACGCTCAAGGGCGCCGGCTCCAGCGTGCTCCTCGCCAACACCTACCACCTGCTCCTGCGCCCCGGCCCCGAGGTGTTTAAAAAATTCGGCGGCATCCACCGCTTCATGAGCTGGGACGGCCCCGTGCTCACCGACTCTGGCGGCTTCCAGATTTTCTCCCTCCCGCACTCGCGCGCCATGGACGAGGACGGCGCCAAGTTCAAAAGCTACGTCGACGGCGCCATCTACAACCTCACGCCCGAGCTGAGCATCTCCATGCAGCGCGCCATCGGCAGCGACATCATGATGGTGCTCGACCAGTGCATCCCCTCCACCGCCGCCCGCGAGCAGGCCGAGGCCGCCATGCACCTCACCCACCGCTGGGCCGTGCGCTCGCTCCACGCCCGCGGCGACTCGCCCCAAGCCATGTTCGGCATCGTGCAAGGCGCCTGCCACCACGACTTGCGCAGGCAGAGCGCCGCCTTCCTTCGCGAGCTGCCCTTCGACGGACTCGCCATCGGCGGACTCGCCGTCGGCGAAACCCACGCCCAGCGCTACGAGTTCACCGATCTGGTCACCGGCCACCTCCCGGAAAACCTCCCCCGCTACCTCATGGGCGTGGGCACGCCCATCGACATCCTCGAGGCAGTCAACAGCGGCGTGGACATGTTCGACTGCATCATCCCCACCCAGCTCGCCCAGCGCGGCACCGCCTTCAGCTCGCATGGCAAGATGCACGTCGCCCGCACCGTCTACAAATTCCAGGAGGGCCCCCTCGACGTCCGCTGCGGCTGCCCCACCTGCCGGCGCTACGAACGCGGTTACCTCCACCACCTCGTCAAAACCGGCGAGAACCTCGGCTGGCACCTCCTCGCCCAGCACAACATCTGGTTTTACCACCAGCTTATGCGCGAGATCCGCGAGGCCATCTTCGACGGCACCTTCCGCGCCTTCTACGAACGCAAACGCCTCGAACTCGTCCGCTCCGACGAGGACAACCCGACCGTCCCCGACAAAAAACCCAGGGTCGCCCGCAACCCGCGCCTCGGCGACTACGAGATCGTCACCTCCCCCAAGGGCTTCTCCAGCATCCGCCAGCTCAGCTCCGGCGAGATCATGCACTCGGTCAACCGCCCCGAGGACGAGGCGCAAAAACTCTACGTCGACCAGTCCTGCCTCGCCGCCCGCCTGCTCCGCAGCTCCGAGGCAGCGGGGAGCGTGAGCGACCCGACTGCCCACCTCGTCGTCTGGGACGTCGGCCTGGGCGCCGCGCACAACGCCATGGCCGCGCTCCGCTGTTTCGAGGCGCAACTCGCCGCGCACGGGCCCGCCGCCCTGCGACCGCTGCGCATCGAGAGTTTCGAGTGCGACCTCGACCCGCTCACGCTCGCCGGGAAACACCCCCACGCCTTCCCCCACCTGCGCCACGGCGCGCCCCACCGGCTGCTCCAAAACGGCGCCTGGTCCCACGCCTCCGGCCTGCTCCACTGGGAACTCCACCACGGCGATTTCCTCACGTTCCTCGAACAATCCGTCCCGCCCGACGTGATCTTCTACGATCCGTTTTCGTCGAAGACCGACACCGGCCTGTGGACCTCGGAGGTCTTCGCCCGCATCGCCCGCCGCTGCGCCGCGAAGCCGGCGGAGCTCTACACCTATTCCAACTCCACCGCCGTGCGCGTCGCGTTGCTCACGGGTGGATTCTTCGTGGCCGAGGGAGCCGGCACCGGCCCGAAATCCACGACCACGATCGGCTTCACGCGTCTGGAGTCCATCGCCGCGCACCCGCTGGCCCCGCGCGCGCTTGGCGAGGAATGGCTGGCTCGCTGGCGCCGCAGCGGCTCCAAGTTCCCCGCCGGCCTGCCCGAATCCGACCAAGCCGCCTTCGCCGCCCGCATCGAGAGCCATCCGCAGTTCGTCGCGTGGCAACCGACGTAACCAGGCTGCCCCCTTCGGCTCGTCATCCAAAACTCACAAAACACGGCCAGTCCTCTTACGGCTCGTCCAACGGAAGAGGCGGTTTATGCTGTTTTGTCAGGAGTCAAGATATGACGTCTTGGGTTCGGTTTTAAAGCCCGCCGGTTAGACGGACGCACCAGGGGTTTGGGTCGGCTGTTTGGGGGTTGAAGGGTAGGCAGGCGGAGCGCGGCGGTGGTCGCGGAGGGCTCTTAGCGGGAAGGCATTGTCTAGCATGGCGACCAGACGGGCAGGCAACCAGAGGCGGGCCGAGGATTTGGCGTGCGGGGTGTCGAGCGCGGAGCCATCAGGGAGGGTGATGCGGTGGATGATGGTGTTATGCGCGCCGAACCGGGCGGTGCGGCAGCGGCAACCCGCGTTTTCGAGCACGTTGGCGACGGCCTGCGTGAGGCAATAACCGTCGCCGTCGTCGAAGCCGAAGCGGTCGAAGGCCTCCTCCCAGCGCCAGTCGTAGATGATTCTAGGCATGGCAATGCGTCGGATGGGCGGCGGTGGGGCGGGGGAAAATCCCCGGGCAGGCGGGCGAGGATGGCACGGACCTCGGCGATGGCCTCGGGCGTGCAGCACAACGACTGGGCGCGAGGGGTGGACGTGGCGTCGTGCTCGAGCGGTTTGTGTTAGAGGCAGGTGATGTCTGTCGGACGCAAGGCTTGGTAGATGCAGGCATGGCGGCAAGCGTGCGCGGTTAAGGCGCGATGCCGGCTAAAAAATGATAAGATTAAAGAGGGCGGACGGGAGAAGGGGGCGGCGATGCCGGGGATGGAGCCGGTTTTTCCTGAATCTCAACCCGTGCAATGGAGGCTATGTGCGAATTTAGCACACATTATCGGTTATGATTTTGACGTGCCGGATAACTATACGCCCAAAAATAGCAAAAACCTCTGCGGATCAAAGATCCGCAATGCGAGGGAGGAGCATGTGCCTGCGATCACACAGGATCAGCTCGCTGGCAAACTGGCCGTGCTTGGCCTCGTTTTGGACAGGACGGCGATAGCCAAGATCGAGCTGGGGCAGCGTTGCGTCTATGACTACGAGCTGGGGGCGTTTGCATGTGCGCTGGATGTTGAGATCAGCTCGCTTGTCCAGCCAAACAGGACCCGGCGGAAATGACATTTGATTCTGCCAGACTTCTCACGAAGGCAACTTCGCGGGCGAAATCCGATGTCGCGAACAAGCTGGTGGGAATGTTCCTCCATGAATTGAGCCGGAAGCTTTCTTCGGAGATCGGCATGCGCGTCAGCGACGCTAGCTACACGCAGGCGGTCGTAGGTACGTTTGGCAGCAACTGCGCCTATTGTGAACGCAATCTTGAGGCGGATCGCGCCGCAGTCGAACATCTCGACGGCATGAACAGATTTCGTGTAGGATTACATATCGTCGGCAATGTCGTGATGTCGTGCAAACGCTGCAACAATCAGAAGCGGGGCGACGATTCCAGAGTTCACCTTCCTCTTGAGCGCAGCGGATGGGAATCTTACCTGGCGCATGACGGCTCGAGATGCGAACCGGGCTGCAAGACCTGCCTCTACTGGGAAGGAATATGGTCTGAACGAGAAACCCGTGTTCGGAAAATGTTTTTGGCCCGAGAGCGCATCACCGCCTTTCGTGCTCAATTTTCCAAGGCTATCTTGTGCGGTGAACGCGCACGAAATAACCACAAGGCCAGTGTGGAAGCGCTGTATCGGGACGGTCAGAATTTCGCCTCAAACAGCATTAAGAAAACTGTCTCCGCCGCATTGATTGACATACTGTGCAATGCAGGGGTCCGGCCAAAAAATGTGGATTGATTCAATTCCAACTATTTACTGGCCATTAATATACGGTACATAAATGGGATCAGGTCGAGATTTGTGGATTTTCGAGACGTTGACGCCCGTGCTGCCAAACGACACTCACGTCGGTCAATTTCGAAGCCAACGTTGGTAAATTTATTGAAGAAACCTTTCTCAAACTCGGTCACCTGCGCCCCGGTAAATGGAGCGTGATCACCAATCCCGGGCGCATCGGCCAGTTCGAGCAATACCAGCATCTGGATGCGTTACTGGAGCTCGTTAAAAATCACCCGGAGACCCGAGCATCTTTAGGCGGAGATTACCTTATTCGTCCCGATCTCGTCATCGTGCGTGAACCTGAGCCGGACACAGCGATCAACACTGCCCTGACCACCGTGGTTTCGGATGGATTGCCGGCGCATTCGCCGCTGCGGAGATCCAACAACGAACTCTGCCTACTTCACGCGAGTATTTCCTGCAAATGGACAATACGCAGTGATCGCAGCCAGAACACTCGCACCGAGACGCTCAACTTGATGCGCAACCGCAAGGGTTCCGTGCCCAAGGCTGTCGCGGTCACCGCAGAACCGTTACCAAGCCGCATCGGCTCCATCGCCTACGGCACAGGTGACTTGGACTGCATTTATCATATCGCGCTCCCCGAATTCTTCGCCGCCTGCAAAGCGGAAGAAGACGATGAAGAACTGCGCGTATTGATCGAAGGGCGCCGCTTGCGGGACATCGCGGATCTCCCACTCGATCTTGCGACCTAAAAAGCGGTCGTCCTTCGGCTCGGATGCCACATGCCCGCGCCCACGAAAGAACGGCCGCAGCGGCTCCAAGTTCCCCGCCGGGGCATGACACCGCGCGCTCGGGTGGCCGCAGCGGTCGGGATCACGCCCGGCCACCCGCAGCCACCAGGGCGCGGTCCAGCCGGTGCAGGGCGTCGTCGATGTCGGCATCCGTCATCGCCGCGCTGATAAACCAGTTGTGGTGCGGGTGCAGGAAAACGCCTTCGGCCACGGCGGCGGCGCAGAGGCGCTGGGTGCGCAGGAACGAGGGGTCGTCCTTGACGCGCAGATACGGCATGGCGGCGGGACCGCTGGCGACCAACGGCAGGCCGCGTCGTTCGCCGAGCGCGAGGAAGCCTTCGACAAAGCGGCTCCCGGTGCGCTCCAGTCGCTCGGGCACGCGGTCGCGCTCCACGATGTCGAGCGTGGCCAGCGCGGCCGCCATCGGCGCGGGATCGTTCCAGTAGCTGCCGGTCAGGAACACGCGGCTGGCGGCGACCTGGTGCGCCGCGCGGCCCGCGGCGGCGGAAATCGGGTGGCCGTTGGCGAGGGCCTTGCAGTAAACCGCCAGGTCGGGCGCGTATCCGTAGAGCGTGTGGGAACCGTTGGTCGTCAGGCGGAAACCGCAGCGCACGTCGTCGAGGATTTGCAGCGCCCCGTGTTCGCGGCACAGGCGGTTGCAGGCGGCGACAAACCCGGGCGACGGCAGCACGGAATCGGCGAACGCCGGATGATGGAACGGCGTCAGGATCAGGCCCGCGACCTGGCCGCGATGGCGGGCAAAGAGAGCCTCGAGCGCGGCGACGTCGTTGAAGGGAAACTCGTGCAGGTGGGCGCGGTCCTCGGGGATGAGCCCGCCGTGGCCGGGCGTGCACCAGGCGTGGGTGCCGTGATAGGCCCCGGCGATTTTGAGGATCTTGGGCCGCCGGGTGACTTCGCGGGCGACCATCACGGCCCAGGTGGTGAGGTCGGCGCCGTTTTTGGCAAACACGGCCCAGTCCGCAAAATCGACGCGGCCGACGAGTTTTTCGGCGAGTTCGACGAGCAACGGCGTGGGTTGGTTAAAGGCGGCGCCCCGCGCGCGGGCGGCGTCGGCGGCGGCCTCGACCTCGGGATGCCGGTACCCCAGCACCATCGGGCCGTAGCCGCCCATGAAGTCGATGAAGGTGTTGCCGTCCACGTCGCGGTAACGGCACCCGAAGCCCTCGGCGGCGAAATACGGCACCGCGCCCGGCACGGTGGCCGCCGGGGTCGTGTGGCCGTAGATGCCGCCGGGGATCACGGCGGCGGCGCGGCGGAAGAGGGCCTGGGATGCGGTGAAGTTCATGCGGACGCGGGTTTAAGCAGACGTCCGGCCTCGAGCATGACCTGGCCGAGTTTTTCCGCCAGCGGCAGATAACCGGTGATGCGCAGGGTGCCGAGGCCGAGGGCGGCCGGGGCGTCGAGGCGGTTGTCGAGTTCCCGCAGCAGCGTGGCCAGGTCCGCAAACTCCACGCGCACGGCGACGGCCGGGGCCGGTTCGCCGGCGCCGGCGGCGAGGCCGGCAAGGTCGATCCACAGCGGTGCGGGAAACGCCGGGCAGGCGAACACCGCCGTGCCGGCGCCGAGGCGGCGGCGGGCGGCGGGACCGTCGGGGTGGCGGCGCAGCCAGGTCATGGCCGCGCGGATACCGACGGCGAGGTTGCCCCACGCGTGGAGGGCCAGGTGGACGTCGGCCCGGGTGTTGAGGAGGGTTTCGAGGCGTTTGCCGGCGGCGGCCAGGCGGCCGACACGCGGAAGATGGAGAAAACCGCCAACGGGCAGGGCGAAGGCGGGCCGGCCGGCGCCGTCGAGCGCGCGCACGATCTGGAGGGCGGTGGGAAACCGGAGGCGCACATCGCCCGGGCAAGGCTCGGTGCCGACGGTGGCGACGCCGCGGGTGACGGCGAGGCGTCCGCGCAGGCGGTCGGGGCCGAGAAAGGAAACCGCAAAATCGGGTCCGGCGAGGGCGGCGGCCAGCGGGGCGTCGTGCGGGGCGATCAACTCAAAAGCCGGCAGGACGGCTTCGAGATAGAGGGCGGCCTTCAGCACGGAATCGCTCATGGGTGTTCGGCGGCGATCCAGCGGACGATCTGTTCGGGGTGGCCGGGCGGGCGGGCGGCGCGCAGGCGGGCTCGCATCCCCTCAAGGGCCTCGGGGTGCGCGTGAAGATCAAGGATTTCGCGGGCGATGGCGCGGGGGGAATCGCCGAAGCGGGCGCAGGCGTGCTCGCGGCAGTATTGCACGGTGATCAACTCCTGGGGCATGACGCCGCCGATGCCGTTGTGGACGAGCGGCGTGCCGAGCTGGATGGCCTCGCTGGTCGCGCCGGTGCCGGGGCGGGCCACGATGACGGAGGCCAGGCGCAGGAGCGCCGGAATCTTGTCGGTGTGCTCCAGCGCGCGGATGGCGAGGACGGGGTGCGCGGTCGCGAAGGCCTCGACCTCGCGGCGCACGGCGGTGTTGCGGGAACAGAGGACGACGACCTGGAGTTTCCGGCCGGCGGCGGCGAGTTCGCGCAGGATGGCAAGGTGGTTGTTGGCGCCGGCCAGTCCGCTGCTCAAGACCACCGTGAAGGCCATGCGGTCGAGGTTGTATTTGCGGGCCTTGGCCTCGGCCTCCCGCTCAAGCTCGTCCTCGGGGGCGTAGAAAGGCGGCCTCAGCAGGAAACCTCCGAAAAACACCCGGTCGTCGGGCGTGCCGACCGCCCGCGCGGCGGCGCAGATCTCGGGGGTGGCGCCGATGAAGCCGTCGGAGCGGGGATTGGCCCAGTGGCGGCTGAAGCCGTAGCCGCCGAAGAGTTCGCCGCAGTAGGTGAGGCAGCGTGGCGGATGGTCGGGCAGGGCGGCGCGGGCGAGTTCAAAAAAACCGTGGTTGGTGTGCGCGTGGACACTGATGACGCGGTCGGGCCGCCACTCGCGGATCAGCCGGGTAAAGTTGTCCGCCCCGAGAATCTTCGAGCCGCGGCGGTGCATTCCGGCGATTTCGAGGTAGTTGAAATAAAGATGGTGCAGGCGCGGGGCGTGGCGCTGGATGAAATTATAGAGGCCGACCCCGAAGCGGTACAGACCGTGGGTGTTCTCCAGCACGGAATGGATGCGCACCTCGATCGAGGAGCCGAGTATTTCCGAGGCCCAGCGGCTGAGCGACTCGGCGCGCATGTTGTGCCCGGTGCCGGTGGACGAGGTGAGGATCAGCCAGCGCATGGAAATGAGGACAAAATGGGCATCGGTCGGCTGAAAATGGGTGTTTGGCGCTCCGCGTAAAGGCGCATCTGGTTGGCGGCCGGCGCGCCGGGCCTCGGGGTTGACAGGGGTTGGCGGTGAATGGAGAAGTGGCACGCTATGAAACGTGTCAGCCTCGCGCTTTTGGTTTTCGTAACGGGCCTTTCGCCCCTGTGGTCGCAGACCGCCGGCGATTCCCCGGCGGACGCCGCCGCCCATTCGGGCACCCAAGCGGCCGCGGCGATCGCCAGCGGCCAAGCCTCGGTGCGCACCCCCGATTTCCTGGAGCATCTCGTCGATGTGATTCTGGGGATGTTCGACGTGCGCACCAGCGGCAACACGCTCTCCCACTATGTGATCGCCTCGCTGTTGCTGGTCGGTTTCTACCTGCTGCGCCGGGTGGTGACGACGTTCATTTTCGGGTTCCTCCGCAAGCTGGCCGCCAAGACCCAGACCACGCTGGACGACAAGCTCTTCCCCGCGCTCGAAGCCCCCGTGGCGACCTTTATCGCGCTGCTGGGCGCGTTTGCGGCGCTCAAGGTCCTCAAGCTCGCCACCGCGACCGACCGGGCCATAGGCTATGCGTCCACCGTGGCGTTTTCGTTGTGCGTGTTCTGGCTTTTGCTGCGCGCCTTCAACGCCGTGCTCGATCACCTGCACGAAATCGCGGTTCAACGGAGCTCGGGCGTCGCCGCCTTCATGCCGTGGATCAAGAAGACGCTCGTAGCGCTCTTTGTCATCATCGGCGGCCTGATGATCGTCCAGAGCCTGGGCTACAACGTCAGCACCATCCTCCAGGGTCTCGGCATCGGCGGTCTGGCCTTCGCCTTGGCGGCCCAGGACACCCTCGCCAACCTCTTCGGTTCCGTGGTCGTGGCCATCGACCAGCCTTTCAAGATCGGCGAAATGGTGAAGATCGGCTCGCACCAGGGGCTGGTCGAGGACATCGGCCTGCGCTCCACCAAGCTGCGCGCCGTGGACAAATCCCTGATCGTCCTGCCCAACAAAATGGTGGCGTCCGAGGTGGTGACGAACCTGGCCCGTTTCACCGAGCGCCGCGTCGAGCAGGTCGTGGGGCTCACCTACGACACCTCGCCGGAGCAAATGGAGGCGATCGTGGACGACTTCCGCGGAATCATCCTCGCCGAGCCGGAAATCGATCCCTCCTCGATGAACGTTTTTTTCCGCGACTACTCCGCCTCGTCCCTCGACATCTGGATCGTTTACGTGGCGAAAGACGCCGACTTCGCGAAGTTCATGCAGCTGCGCCAGCGCATCAATCTCGCGTTGATGCGCGCCGTGCAGGCCCGCGGCCTGTCGTTCGCCTTCCCGACGCAGACGATCGAGCTGGGCCGCAGCGCCGCGAACACGCTGGGCGCAGGCCGGCCGGTCTGAGCCGCAGCCAGGGCGGGACTTTGCGCCGACGGGCGGTGCAACCTTTCAAGCCGCCGTGGCGTTGCTTGACCGGGGGTTCGTTCGGCAGTAACCCTGTCTCCCTGCCATGTTCCCCCCCTCGTCGTTGTTTTTGTCCGCCGGGCTCGCGTTGCTGACCGGGGTCGCGTCCGCCGCCGTTCCGCTGGACGGCCTCGCGGCCAACTCCCCCTTCATGCCGGCCCAGTCGGTCAACGCCGCGCCGGTGGTCGCGGAGAACGCGGCGCTCGAATTTCGCGGGTTTGTCTCCACGCGCGAAGGCCTGCTTTTCGGCATCTACGACCGCACGCGCAACACCGGAGCCTGGGTGCGGCAGGGAGAACGCGGCGGCGAATTTAACGTGGTCGCCTACGATGCGGCCAACGAATGGGTGACCGTGGAATATCAAGGGCAGAAACTCACCCTCTCGCTCCCCTCCGCTCGCGTGGGCCAGGCCGCACCCTCGGCGGTGCCCGCGCCCGCGTCAAACGGCGCGATCCCGACGGTCTCGTCGGCGAACCCCGACGAGCAGCGCCGTCTCGAATCGGTCGCGGCGGAGGTCAGGCGCCGGCGCGCCCTGCGTCAATCCGCCGTCAACAACGCCCCCGCCCCGGCCCGACCCGGCGGAGCCACGCCGTGAGCTCCCCGGCTGGCGCGCCGCCCGGGGAGCCGGTTTCCAACGCACGCCTCGTGCGCCGGATGTTCGGCCTGGCGTGGCGTTATCGCGCCCGCTGCGTTCAGGTGTTGCTCCTGCAATTCGCGCTTCTCGCCCTGGGCCTGAGCGGCCTCAGCCTCACGGGCCTGGGCATCGACTATCTCGCCTGGGAGCTCGGCCGGAGCGGCACGGGCAAGCCTGCGGAGTTCCCCCACGCCAGGTTCGGCCCGCCGCTGCCCCAGGACTGGGAGCCGCTGCATGTGCTCGGGTTGATCGCGGGCTGCATCCTCGGCTTCGCCCTCCTGCGCGCGGCGCTCAACTACACCTACACCGTCGCCATCAACCGCCTCGTGCAACAGCGGCTGGTGGTGGACCTGCGCGGCGAGGTCTATGACAAGCTGCAAAAACTCAGCTTCCGCTTCTTCGACGCCAACACGACCGGCTCGATCATCACCCGCGTGACCGGCGACGTGCAGGCGGTGCGCATGTTTCTCGACCAGGTGCTGATCCAGAGCGTCATCATGGTCGTGTCGCTCACGCTTTACACGGTGTATATGGCCGGCCTGCACCCGGGACTGACCGTCGCCTGCCTGGCGACCACGCCGGTGCTGGCGGTCATGTCGGCCGTGTTTTCACGACGCATCCAACCGCGCTATGCCGAGAGCCGCGAGCGCGTCGAGACCATGGTGCAATACCTCTCCGAGAGCATCCAGGGCGTGCAGGTCACCAAGGCTTTCGGCCGCGAACAGGAGGACCGCGAAGCCTTCGCGGCCAGGAACCGGGCCGTCTTCGACCAGCAGCGGGGCATCTTCTGGCGCGTGAGTCTGTTCACCCCGGCCGTGGGATTTTTGACCCGCGTCAACATGATGGTGCTGCTCGGCTACGGCGGCTGGCTGGTGATCCGCGGCGAGCTGCCGCTGGGCGCCGGCCTGGTGGTGTTCGCCGGCCTCCTCGACCAGTTCTCCGGCCAGATCAACCAGGTGGCCACGCTCGTGAACAGCGTGCAGCAGTCGCTCGTGGGCGCACGACGCGTGTTCGAAATACTCGACGCCCCGGTCGAGGTGGCCGACGCGCCCGGCGCGCCCGCCCGACCGCGCCTCAAGGGCGACGTGCGGTTCGAACGCGTTTCGTTCGGCTACGATCGCGCCGACCCCGTCCTGGCCGACATCGATCTGGCGGTGAAACCCGGGCAGTGCGTCGCCATCCTCGGCGCCACCGGCGCGGGCAAAAGCACGCTGATGAGCCTGATCCCGCGCTTCTACGACCCCACGGCCGGACGCGTGCTCATCGACGGCATCGACGCCCGCGACCTGCGGCTCGACGAACTGCGGCGCGCCATCGGCATCGTCTTCCAGGAGAGTTTTCTCTTTTCCAACACCGTCGCGGCCAACATCGCCTTCGGCCATCCCGAGGCGACCCCGGCCCAGATCGAGAAAGCCGCGCGCATCGCCGCCGCCCACGACTTCATCATGCGCCTGCCCCAGGGCTACGAAACCGTGCTCGGCGAAAGCGGCAACACCCTCTCCGGCGGCCAGCGCCAGCGCCTCGCCATCGCCCGCGCGGTGCTGCTCGAGCCGGCCATCCTCCTGCTCGACGACCCCACCGCCGCCATCGACAGCGAGACCGAGCACGAGATTTTCGAGGCGCTGGAAAACGCCATCGCCGGCCGCACCACGTTCATCGTGGCGCACCGCCTGAGCACGCTGCGCCGCGCCGACTTCATCGTCGTCATGGAGGCCGGCCGCATCGTGCAGCGCGGCACCCACGCCGAACTCATGCGCGTGCCCGGCCCCTACCTCCGCGTGGCCGATCTCCAGCTGGTGGACCGCGAGGACGCCTCAGCGCTGCTCCGCGAAAAGGAGGGCCGGCCATGAGCACGCCGACCGGCCCCGGCCCGCTCACGCTGGTGCGGCGCGCCCGCGACGACGACCCCGAGGAGGAGATGAAACCCCTCGACTGGGGCATCGTCCGCCGCCTGTTCGGCTACACCCGGTCCGACGCCCGCAAGCGCAACTGGCTCGTCGCCCTCACGGTGATGCGCGCCTCGCAACTGCCCGCGCTGGCCTGGCTCACCGCGCTCATCATCGCCGGACCCATCGCCGGGAACCGCCCGGACTCCCTTCTCTGGTGGATCGCGGGCTACGCCGCGCTGGCGGTGCTCACCGACGGGCTCTTCCATTTCCGCCAGCGCTTCGCGCTCGAGATCGGCGAGGCGGTCGTGGGGCGCATGCGCACCGACATCTTCGACCATGTGAGCCGCATGCCTATGGGCTTCTTCCACCGCGTGAAGCTCGGCCGCATCCTCAGCCGCGTGACCAGCGACGTCGAATCCCTGCGCCTGGGCATCGAACAGGTGTTCTTTGTCGGCATCGTGCAAGTCGGGCAGATGGCGTTCGCGGCGGCGGTCATGGCCTGGACCGACTGGGTGCTGTTCCTCGTGGTCCTGGGCCTCGCCCCGGTGCTCTGGGCGCTGAACAACCACTTCCGGGTGCGCCTGAGCCGCGACACCCGGGCGCAGCAGGAGAGCTTCAGCCGCGTGACCGCCACGCTGGCCGAGTCGATCAACGGCATCCGCGTGACCCAGGGCTTCGTGCGCCAGGACACCAACGCCGGCCTCTTCCGCGGGCTGCTCGCCGACCACTCCCGCTACAGCATGGGCACGGCGCGCTCTTCGGCGATCCTGCTCCCGCTGCTGGAGCTCAACAGCCAGTTCTTCGTGGCGATCCTGCTGCTGCTCGGCGGCTGGCAGGTGCTCACCAGCCAGGTGGACATAGGCGTGCTCATCACGTTTTTCCTGTTCGCCAACCAGTTTTTCGCCCCCCTGCAGGTCCTGGGGAATCTCTACAACCAGGCGCTCGTCTCGATGGCCGGCGCGGAGCGCGTCTTCAAGCTGCTCGACACCAAACCCGACTGGGAGGACGCGCCCGACGCGAGCGATCTTCCCGATCCGCGCCCCAAGGTCGCTCCCCCCCCGGTTAATCCGCCGGAATCACTCAATGTTCGTAATACGAACATTGACCCAAGAACCCCGGCGTCGGTCGACGGCGTCCGGGGGGCGCGCGTGGAGTTCCGCAACGTGTCGTTCGCCTACGAGCCGGGACGTCCGGTGCTCCATGAGGTGAGTTTTTCCGCCGCACCCGGACAGATGATCGCGCTCGTGGGGCACACCGGCAGCGGCAAGAGCTCGATCATCAACCTCGCGGCGAAATTCTACCTGCCGACCGCCGGCGACGTGCTGGTGGACGGTCGCGAGATTCGCACGATAACCGGGCGTTCGCTCCACCGGCAGACGGGCATGGTCCCGCAGCACGGCTTTCTTTTTGCCGGCACGGTGCTGGACAACATCCGCTACGCACGCCCCGAGGCCTCCGAGGACGAGGTGCGCTCGGCGGTGCGGCGGCTCGGCTGCGCCGACCTCCTCGACTCGCTGCCGCAGGGCCTGCGCACGCCGGTGGGCGAGCGCGGCGGCGGCATCTCGACCGGACAGCGCCAGCTGGTGTGCTTCGCCCGCGCCCTGCTGGCCGACCCGCGCCTGATCATCCTCGACGAGGCGACCAGCGCGATCGACGCGCTCACCGAGGAGCGCCTGCAACGCGCGCTGGTCACGCTGCTGGCCGGCCGCACGAGCTTCGTGGTGGCCCACCGCCTGAGCACCATACGCAGCGCCGATCTCGTGCTGGTGCTCGACCGCGGCCGCGTGGTCGAGCGCGGCACGCACGACGAACTTTTGTCGTTAAACAATCACTACGCGGCGCTCCACGAGCGGTTCGTGCGCATGGGCGGCGCTTGAAGCGTCCGCAGGCGATTGCGCAAGTTTTAAATCTGCCTAGGAAAACAGCCGATTTACCTCTTAAAATAGGCGTTGCCTTCGGGCCTCTCCGGCGTAATTCCAGATTCCGCTATGGCAAAAAAAACCGCTCGCAAACCCAACGCTGCATTCCTCAAACCTGTTCAGCCCGATGCCGTCCTTTCGGTGATCGTTGGTTCGAAACCCCTACCCCGCACTGAGCTCACCAAGAAGCTCTGGGAATATATCAAGAAGAATGGTCTCCAGGACAAGAAGGTGAAGACCCAGATCAACGCCGACGAAAAGCTCAAGCCCGTGCTCAACGGCAAGAAGTCCGTCAGCATGTTCGAACTCACCAAGCTCGTCTCCGGCCACCTCGTCAAGTAAGGTCCCGTTCAACAACTTCCGTCAACTTGCCGCCGCGAAGCGATTCGCGGCGGTTTTTTTGCGCCCTCGTGGGTTAGCCGCCGAGCGCTGACTCGATGGCGTGAACGGCGGTCTTGAGGATTTGCAGGCGGGCGTGGCGCTTGTCGTCGGAGGGCACAAGGTGCCAGGGCGAGGCGGGCGTCTCGGTGAGGGCGAGCATGTCGCCGACGGCGATCTCGTAGGCGCGCCACTTGCGGCGGTTGCGCCAGTCCTCGTCGTTGATCTTGTGCTGCTTGTAGGCGGTCTGTTCGCGCTCGCGGAAGCGCCGCAGCTGCTCGTCCTGGCTGACGTGCATCCAGAACTTTACGACAACGGTGCCGTGCTCGGCGAGTTGCTGCTCGAAATCGTTGATCTCGGCGTAGGCGCGGCGCCATTCGGGGGCGGTGCAGAAGCCCTCCAGCCGCTCGACAAGCACGCGGCCATACCAGGAGCGGTCGTAGATGGTGACCAGGCCCGCGCGGGGCACGTGGCGCCAGAACCGCCACAGATAGTGGTGGGCCTTTTCCTCGTCGGTGGGCTTCGCCACGGGGATGACGCGATAGTCCTGCGCGTCGATCGCGCTGGTGAGGCGGCGGATGGCGCCGCCCTTGCCCGCGGCGTCCCAGCCCTCGAAGACGAAGATGACGGAGCGGCCCGCAGCCTGGGCGGTGCGGGTGGCCCGGTTGAGGCGGCCAAGCCATTTCTCGCGCTTCGCCTCGTAGTCGTCGGAGGAAAGTTTCTGATCAAGGGGCAGGGCGAGCAGCCGGGCCAGGCCGGCCGGCCGGAGCGATTTCGGCGCGTTGGCCAGCGGAGCGGAGGGGCGGACGGACTCCAGCCGCTTGAGGTGGGTGCCGAGCTTGCGGACCAGGAGGCTGGCGACGGCGAGGTTGCGGGCGCGGGGATCGGCCGCGTCGATGATCGTCCAGCGCGCGCCGGGCCGGTCGGTGGCCTCGCGCAGGCGCGCGGTGGCGCGGGCGATGCGGTCGTGGAAACGGTGGTGGCGGCGGGCCTCGTCGGTCACGCGCCAGGCCGTGTCGGGATTGTCGGCCAGGTCGGCCAGGCGGTTCTTCTGCTCGGTCTTGGTAAGGCGCAGCCAGACTTTGATGATGAGCGTGCCGTCGTCGGCGAGGAGCTTTTCAAAGTTGCGGATGTGCTCGATCTGACGGGCGGTGGCGGCGGGTTTCGGCGTATCGCCGGCCTGGGCGCGCAGCAGCTCGGTATACCATGAGCCGGCGAAAATCCCGAGCTTGCCGCGCGGGGGCAGGCAACGCCAGAAGCGCCACATGGGCGGGCGTTCGCGTTCCTCGTCCGAAGGTTCGCGGAAGGCAAAGGTCTCCACGCCGCGAGGATCGAGCCAGCCGCCCAGGGTGTTGATGACCTCGCCCCGGCCGCCGCCCTCCTCACCCGCGATGATGAGCAGCACGTTGGCGGGGACCTCCTTGAGGCGGACTTGGAGTCGAACCAGCGTTTCGCGCAAGGCGGGGACGCGGGCGTCGTAAATTTTCTTGGTCAAACGAGGGGAAGGGCGCGCTTCGGCCATGGACCGGAAGCAGAGCAGCCGGGCGCGCCGGGTGTCGAGACGTGTTTGCAGGCCACCGCGTGACGATCTTGAAAACCGCCGGAAAAAACACCCGGGCCAAGGGGCCGCTACTTGTCCTTCAGCTTGACCGGGAAGAGGCAGCCGCAGCCCTTGCCGCAGCAGTCTTTACGACGGATGCAGATGTGCCGGCGCCCGGCCCAGAAAATGTAGCCGATGAAAGCAGCGGGAATGAGGAGCAACCAGATCACGCGCGTCACTAAGGCGTGAGACGCGCGTTTGGCAAACGCGGGCGGCAAAAAACCGCAACGTGCGCTTCTTTCTCCGGGACCGGGCTCGCGGCGAAGGGGGGCGTTGACCCCGTCGGGCACCGCGCTCAACTCGGCGGACACATGAACGACCTGCCTGAATCCGACCTGACCTTCCTGCGCGGCTTGGTGAAAGCCTCCCGCCAAAAACCGCACCGCGTGGACTGGGTCGATCGGGATGGTTCCGAACGCGCGACCGTGCTGAGCCCGGCCGAGGCGGTGCAACTCAACAAAATCGCGCACGGCCTGAAGGTATCGAAGGCCGAGGTTCTGCACAGGGCCGCGCATATCCCCGCCAAACCGGGCGCGGGGGCCTAGTCGCTTGACCGCGGCCATACGCGCCGGACCCGAAGCGCGGCCCTTCCGCCGGGTCCCGGAATCTGGATTGAAACGGCGGCCATGCCCGGCCGGACTGGGGCCCATGAAGATCAAATCCGCCGTGTTCGAAAAAAGCGCCCCCACGCTCGCGCAGAGCCCGCGCTGGATGCTGCCGGAATTCGCCTTCATCGGCCGTTCCAACGTCGGCAAGTCCTCCCTCATCAATCTGCTCGCCGAGCGCCGGGACCTGGCGAAGGCCTCGGTCACGCCCGGCAAGACCAAGCTCATCAATTTTTTCCGGTTCAACGCCAACTGGTGCCTCGTGGACCTGCCCGGCTATGGCTACGCCAAGGTCAACAAGGAGGAACGCGCCGATTTCAACGAAGCGGTGGCCGACTACATCGAACAACGCGACAACCTGCTCCATCTCTTCGTGTTGATCGATTCGCGCCTCACCCCGCAACGCATCGACTTGGAGTTCCTGCGCTGGCTGGCGGGCGTGGAGGTGGCGTTCTCGCTGGTGTTCACCAAGACCGACAAGCACTCGCAGTCGGTCACCCAGGCCAACATCTCCGGCTTCAAGGCCGCGCTCGCCGACTTCCTGCCCGAGCCGCCGCCGGTCTTCGCCACGTCCGCCGAAAAGAAAAACGGCCGCGACGAGCTCCTCGCCTTCATCGCCGCTGAGCTGGCGCGCGCGAAATCAGGCTGAGCCGGGCGGCGGGTTTAGCGGCATTTGACGGCAACGCCGCCGCTAGACGCGTGTCTGCACGCATGGCCCGCCCCGCAGCTTCGCCCTTGAAATGGCGGAGCCGGCGGCGCGAAGATAACCCTTTAACGCCGAATGAGCTCCTCCGTTTCCACGCGCCCCCTGCCTTATGTGCCTTTTGCCGCCGCCGATGCCGGGCTGCTGCTCACGGCCGCCCTGATCGCTTGGCGCACACCCGGCGAACTCGCCGGCGGGGCGCTCTTCGGCGTCGTGTTTTGCGTCGGGCTGGGCGCGGTGCTCACGGTCTTGCCCTTTGTGCTCAACGACGCCCGGGAGCGCGACGCGGCGCTGGCGGAGCGTCAACGCGAACTGGCCGAGCTGGTGACCACCTCGACCGCCAACGCCTCGCGCTGGGGCACCCAGTGGGCGGCCGCCGCCACGGGTCTCGCGGACGCCGCCGGACTGGCCACGAGCAGCCTGGCTGCGGCCGAGCGACTGCCCGCCGTCTTTCAGGAAAAGGCCGATGCGTTGGCGCAAAAACTGGCCGAGGTCGAACAGTCCGCACTCACCCGCGCCGCCACCGCCGCCCGGCATGAGCGTGCGGCCCGCGAGGAGTGGGACCGGCGGATAGAGGCCGCGCCCGCCACGATGGCGGCGCAGGTCGAGCGGTTGGTGACGGACGCCGAGTCCCGTCTCGGCGCCACGACGACGGCGCTGTCGGCACGCCTGGCCGAGATCGAGACGGTGCTGACGACACTGACGGTGCAATTGCAGCGGGCCAACGAAGCGGCCGCCGCCGCTGCGGTGGTTGCCCCTGCGGTCTCTCCGTCGCCGGCGGCGGCTCCGGTGGTCGAGGTGGCCGTGGCGCCGGTCGCCGCAACCGCGCCTGGACCCGAGGTGAAGCGCGCGGGCAGCGAGGCCATCATGGACCCTTTTCTGATTCCCGACGACGGCTACGCCGCCCTGGCGGCGGCGATGGATTCGGACCGGAAGTAAGCTCCGGGTTTACGACTGCCTCAGCCAGATCGAGAGGTTGAGCGCGGTGGCGAACCCGACCCAAACGACGTAGGGCGACCAGAGCAGCGCCAGCATGCGGTCGAAGCGCGCCAGTCGCACCTGTATCCATAAAATCACGCCGAGCAGCGCCGCGATGTCCACGAGGCCGGCTGCGGGCGAGCGCAGCCCGAAAAACAGGAACGACCACGCGCCGTTGAGCGCCAGCTGCCCGAACCAGAGCGCGAGCGTCGCGCGCGCGGCGGACGATTCGCCGCGGACGCGCCAGAGGCGCCAGGCGACGACCGACATCATCGCGTAGAGCAGCGTCCACACCGGACCGAAGAGCCAGCCGGGCGGAGTCCAGGAAGGCTTGTCCAGGGTTTGATACCAGGTGCCGACACTGGTGGTGGTGATCGCGCCGCCGAGCGCGGAGACGGCGGCGACGAGCACGATAAAACCGATGAGGGCGGGCCAGGAACGGTTGGTCATGCACCCAAGGGTGCGCGAGTCGGCCCGATTGGCAACCGGCGCAAAAACGCATCGCGTCGCCGACCGGCGGTTGCTGAGCTTCGCGGCGTGTCCGACTCCCTCACGCTCAAGCCCATCGGTTTCATCCGCACCGGAAAGCGGGTGAAGTTCCAGGCGCGCCACCAGCCCGTCGACGGCGAGGAGGAGTGCAACGTGCTCGAACTGCTGCCGGGCGCCAACTACGAGCAGGCGTTGCAGGATCTCGCGGGCTTCGACCGGGTGTGGCTGTTGTGGTGGTTCCACCGCAACGAGACCTGGCGTCCGCAGGTGCTGCCGCCGCGCGGCCCGGCCCGGCGGCGCGGGGTGTTTGCGACGCGTTCACCGCACCGGCCGAATCCGCTCGGGATGACTCCGGTGCGGCTGCTGGGCGTCGAAGGCCGCGCCTTGTATCTCGGCGCGTGCGACCTGGTGGACGGCACGCCGGTCTTCGACGTGAAACCGTATGTGCCGGCTTATGACGCGTTCCCCGAGGCCAGGGCGGGCTGGATCGCCGAGGCCGACGCCTGGGCGGACGAACCGCCGAAGTATGCGGTGGCGTTTTCCGCGCTGGCCGAGGAACAGGCGGCGTGGTTGCGCACGGAGCAGGGCGTGGAGTTCACCCCGCGGCTGGTGGAGTTGTTGTCGCGCGACCCCGTCACCGCACCGCACACGGCGCATCCGCAAACGCCCGTCGGGCGGTTTTGAGATCGGCTGCGGCGCGTGGCGGGCGGCGTTCGAAGTGGCCGGCGAGCGGGTGACGGTCAACGCGCTGGAAACGGGTTATCCGCTCCGCTTTCTCACGCGGGAAGGCCACGAACAAGTGCCCGACCGCGAGGCGCAGATGGCGTTCCTCGCCCGCTGGCCGGAGGCGTGAATCGCGCTCAGGCCTTGCCGAGACAGCACTGTTTGAACTTTTTGCCGCTGCCGCAGGGACAAGGGTCGTTGCGGCCGACCTTGGACGCGGACGATTTGATCGGCGCGGGGCCCTGGCGGAGCGTGCGGGCGAAGATCCACTTGCCGCCGATGCGGCTGAACTCCGACTTCTCGTGCAGCGCGCCCTCGGCGCCGTTCTCGGCCTTGAAATAGGCCGTGAAATCCACGTAGGAGACATCGGGCTTCACCTCGGGTTCGTGCGAGTGGATGACGAGGCGCGTCCAAGGCAGCGGAGCCGCGTCCGGCTCCTCGACGTAGGGCTGTTTCGAGCTGGGCAGGTAGGTGTGGTGCAGGAACTCGTTGGCGTTGGCGACATGGCCGGTGAAACGGGCGCGCATCAATTGCTCGGCGGTCGCGGCGGGACGCTTGCCGGTGATGATCGGCTCGCAGCAGTCGGCGAAATCAAGACCGCTGCCGCACGAGCAGGGCTGGCCGGCGACGGGTTTGGGGAGAGGGACAAGGGAGGACGACATGGCGATGGAAACCGGCAACCAAGCCGCGTGCGCGGACCAAAGGCGAGACGGAAGGCGGGAGGGCGTTCAGAAGCCCGCGTTGACCTCGTGCTGGCGTCCGGGCTCGAGCGTAAGCGTGCCCAGGCCGACGCACTCGATCTGGTCGTTCTTGTAGAGCCTGGCCCTGATGGGTGCGACCGCGTCGGGCGTTTCCCAGCGCCATTTGCCGATGGAGACGAATTGAAGCGGCACGCCCTTGTCCCAGGACAGGCCCGGGCCTTCGCCGCGGAGGAAGAGCTTGTTGCCAATGCCGATGTAGGCGGTGGCGATGAGGCGGGTGAAGCCGTCGGAGGTGACGGCGCTCTCCACCGCTTCGGACGCATCGGGCGTGAGGCCGAGATCGAAACCGTCGTCGAGGGGCTTGGGTTTGCGGGCGCGCGGAGGCTTGGGCGCTTCGGGCTCGGCTACGGGCACGTCGGCGGGATCGGGCTCGACGGGGGCGAAAACGGGTTCGGGCGATACGACGACCGGTTCCGGCGCGGGCGGGACGGAAGGTTGCGCGGGAGCTTCGACGGGGGCGGTTGCCGGAGCGGATTCGGGTTCAGACGAAGGCTCGGGGGCGGGCGCGAGCGGGGGCGGGGGCGACGGCGGCGCGGGATTTTCCGGAGCGACTGGCGCGGGAACGGGTTCGGGCACCGGTTCGGGCGGTGCGGCCCCGGGCGGTTGAGCGTTAACCACGAGGACGGGCGGCGGCATTGCGGGCAACTCGGCGAGACGGGTGGCGGCGGCCGACGACGCGGCGATCAACGCCTCCATCTGGTCGCGGGCGCGGGCGAGGGTGGCCGCGAGGTCGTTTTCGGCGGAGTTGAGCGCGGAGGTCTTTGCCTGGGCGACGGTGTCGAGTTTGGCGAGTGTGCGGGTGATCTTTTCGGCGGCGGCGGCGAGTTCGGCGAGGTCCCCCTTTACGGCGGCGTGGGTAGCCAGGGCGGAACCGGCGACCTGTTGGGCGAGGTGATCGATGCGATCTTGGAGTTTGCTCGGAAGCTGGCCGATGGCGTCGAGGTTTTGTTTCGAGGCGCCGGCGAGGGTGTTGAGCCCGGCGGCGGCGATGCCGATTTGTTCGGCCGATTCGGCGGTGGTGCGGGCGAGGGCGGCGATCTGGTGCTGGCGTTCGGTGAGCTCGGCGTCCTGCTGGCGGGCGTAATCTGCGAGGAACGGAATCACCAGCAACACGGCCCCGAGGCCGACGCAGACCGTGATGGCGAACAAGGCGCCCGGCGTGATCGGGCTGGCGCTGCGGGTGGCGATCAAGGCGGCGGTGGCTACGAGCACCAAGTCGCCGACGATGAACGGGAGCTTGGGCAATTTCGGGGCCTCGGCGGGAGGATTCATAGGGTGGGCGTCCGCGACGGCAGTTTTGTGCGCGCAGCCGGTCACAGGCTCAAGACCGAAAGCCGCCGCCCCCAAACCCGCGCGAATGCAGGCAAGAACTAACCCATTATGTTAGTTGTTACCGGGGAGACGGCCGGTGAAATACAGGAATAACTAACACAATGGGGTAGTTGTTCGGTTGGCGCGAGGGGGGTTGGGGGAGAAGGCGAGAGAGGGGGGGGCCGGCTGGGGGGCAGGCGGGGGGCGGGGACAACGGGCGGAGGCGGGCGGGGGCGGGCGTTTTTAGGGTTTTCGCCGGGGCGGCGCGGGTTAAGCTGTTGAGCAACCAGATGAACTTCGCGCATTTTATGCGGATCGAGCGGGAGGAGGACGGGCGGACGCGGCACTACGTCGTGCACACGGTGGATCCGAAGTTTTCGCTCGAAATCATCCCCGACGGCGATGCCCCGGATAAAATGGGCAAGGGCGTCATCAAGGCCCTGCGCATGCCAAATTCCTGGGCGGGCAACTACTCGCAATACTCCAAGCTCATCACGGCCGCGCAGGAGTTTTTCCGGCAATCGCTCGCCGAGCCCGCGCCCAAGGCGGAGACGCGGCGGTTTCAGACCTGACGGGGCGGACGGGCGTTGTCGGTAAACTTCCTATACAACGCGGCCAGGCTCGCGGCGTTCCGGTGGGCGTCGAAGTGCGTCTCCACCCAGGCGCGCGCCGCCGTGCGCAGCCGCCCGGCCAGGGCGTCGTCGTCGCGCAAGGCGACCAGGGCCTCGATCCACCCGGCGGCATCCTCGACGGGGCGCACCAGGCCGGTTTCGCCGTCAACCACCGCCTCGGTCGTGGCGGCCGCCGGGGAGGTGACGACCAGCACGCCCGCGGCCATGGCCTCGGGGATGACGTTGGGCAGCCCGTCGCGGTCGCCGTCGGCCGCGACCACGCCGGTGTGCACGAGCACGTCGGCCCAGGAGAGTTGCGCGGCGATGTCGGTCTGCGACCGGTGTCCGAGAAAGGCGACTTCGCCGGCGACGCCAAGATCGCGGGCCAGGGCGGCGAGGCCGGAGCGCAAGGGCCCGTCGCCGGCGATGCGCGCCTCGAAGGCGACGCCGGCGGACTTGAGCGCGGCGTAGATGCGCAACTGGTGGTCGAGGCCTTTCTTCGGCACCAGGCGCGCGACGCACAGGATGCGCGGCGGCGTGCGCGGGGAGCGCAACGGGAGCAGGGCGGGCAGGACGGCGAGGCCGCGGCGGATGACATGGATGCGGGAGTCCGCCAGGCCTTTTTCCAGCAGGGTGCGCCGGCCCATCTCGGTCGAGGTGTGGATGAAGAGCGCGGGCGCGAGTTTTTCACGCAACCAGCCGTCTCCGCCGTTTTGATACAGGTCGTAGGCGTGGCCGGCCGCGCTGCAGGGATGGCCGTCGAGCCGCCACAGCAGCCAGGCGGCGGCGGCGGGCGCACCGCCCCAGACGGCGTGGAGGTGGGCGGGGCGTTGTCGGCGGAAGTGCGCGGCGAACACCAGGCCGAATCCGAGGCCAAGCAGGTTTTCAAACAAGTTGAGCGCCGACGGGGGGCGGCGGGCGGAGACGCCGCGCACGAGTTCGCCGAGCACCCGGGGGTGGCGCACCGCCATCCAGGGCAGCCACCCGAGCAGCGAAACGAGCCGCCACTTGGGAAAACGCGTCACCGGCAGGCCGTTGAACGTCCCGCCGCCGCCCCACATGGAGTAGAGGCGCAGGTTGACGCCGAGGGCCTGCAGGCCCGTCACCTCGCGCTGGAGAAACGTCTCCGTGGGCTTCGGGAACGTGGTGAAGAGGTAGGCGATGACGGGGGCGGCGGGCATCGCGGGCGGTCAGACCACCTGCTTGAACACCACGCAGACGTTGGCGCCGCCGAAGCCGCTGCTGTTGTTGAGCACGATGCGGGGCTGGACAGATTCGGTGGCGCGGGGAATGCGGAGGCCGTCGCAGACCGGATCGAGTTCGCCGATGTGGGCGGAGCCGGGGATGAAGCCGTGCTTCAGCGCGAGGGCGCAGAAGCCGGCCTCCATGGCGCCGGCCAGGGAGAGCCCGTGTCCGGTGAGGGCCTTGGTGCTGCTGACGGCGGCGCGGGCGGCGTGTTCGCCGAGGACGGCGCGGATGGCCTTGCACTCGGAGGCGTCGCCGATGGGCGTGGAGGTGGCGTGGGCGTTGATGTGATCGACCTCGGCGGGGGAGACGCCGGCGGCCTTGAGCGCGCGGCGCATGGCGTTGGCCAGGCCGAGGCCTTCGGGGTGGGAGATGGCGACGTTGTGGCCATCGGAGGCCTGGCCCCAGCCCAGGACCTCGGCGTAGGGCGTGGCGCCGCGGCGGGCGACCTCGTCCTCGCTCTCCAGCACGAGCACGGCGGCGCCGCCGGTGCCGACGAAGCCGTCCCGGCGCTTGTCGAAAGGACGCGAAGCGGTGGCGGGATCGGGGTTGAGGGAGACGGCGCGCATCGAGGCGAAGGGCAGGATGGTCTCGGTGTTGCCGTCCTCTGCGCCGACGACGAACATGCGCTTCTGGCGGCCGAGCGCGATCTCGTCGAAGGCAAAGCCGAGGGCGTGGGCCGAGGCGGCGCAGGCGGAGGTGAAGCCGGTGGAGGCGCCCCTGATCTTGAAGTGGGCCACGAGGTTGAACTGCACGGTGCCGGCGATGCTGGCCACCACGCCGAGCGGCGGGCAGCGCATCACGCCGTTTTGATTCATGCGGTTGAGCTGGCGGCCGAGCGTGACCGGTGAGCCGGCCGAGGCGGCGTAGAGGCCGGTGTCGTCGTTGGACACGTCCTGGGGGGCGAGGCGGGCGTCGGCGATGGCCTGCTGGAGCGCGCAGCAAGCGTAGAGGGCGTTGGGGCTGAGGCTGCGGAGCTGCTCGCGCTTGACGGCGTAGGGCGCGGGGATGGTCCAGTCCTCGGGGTCCTCGGCGTCGGTCTTGAAATCGCGGACCGGCGCGGCGACCTTGACCGGGATGTTGTTCGCCGCGAAAGGCGGATAACTCACCATGCCGTGGCGCAGCTCGCGCAGGCTTTGCTCAACGGCGGCCGCCGAGTTGCCGATGCTGGTGATGAAGCCCAATCCGGTGATAAAAATGCGCGGCATGGTCGGGATGGAAATGATGGCCGGTATGGTCGGACCCAAGCCGCCTGCAAATAAAGCCCAAAATCGGGCAACGTCCTTCGCTCAGGCGACGGCTGCGGATAACACCGACGGCTCGGTGGCGGCGTGCGCGGCGACCGGAGCTTCGACCAAACCGAAAGTCAGGGTGATCTCCTCGGCGATGATGGCCTTTTCCTGGCCCACGCGGATACTGCCCGTGTAAACGGCCAGCGGCTCCTTGACGCGCTTCGGCTTGAGCGTAAGGGTAAGGACGTCGCCGGGTTTGCAGACGCGGTGGCAGCGCACGCCGTCGGTCGAGGCGAAGAAAATGGTGGCGGCGCCCACGATCTTGCCGGCTTCGACCGGAAGACCGGCCAGCAGGTGCAGCACGCCGAGCTGGCCGAGCGACTCCAGCATGATGGAGGCGGGCATGACGGGGTTGCCCTTGAAGTGCCCGGCGAGGAAAAACTCCTGGCCGGTGATGCGATAGCTGGCGGTGGCCTGCGTCGGACTCACCCGCGCGTCGTCGAGGAACAAAAACGGGGCGCCAATGGGCATGAGGGCGCGCAGATCGTCGCCGAGCAGGGTCTTGGCCGGGGCGGGAGGCGGCACCCCGCGGGCGCGGCAATCGACGAAGATCTTGATGTCGCCGATCGTGACCAAGCCGCGCAGCTCGTCATTCTCGATCTTGGTCTGGGTGACCTCCTCGACCAGCATGACGATCTCCATCATGGTAAGGGAATCGAGACCGAGGTCCTCGATCACCCGCAAATCGTCGCACTCGCCGGCCAAGCGCGGCCGCAACTCGGGTTCCACAAAGCGCTCGATGATGCCGATGATGATGGCAGGGATGTGCTTCGGATCGGCCGCCTTCCGATAGGCGACCGCCGCCTCGACCGTCTTTTCGGAGCACCTCCGCAGGCTTTCCCGCAAAGAGGCTTCGTCCTCAGGGGCAAAGGGCTTACGCAAGTTAGTGTCGGAAGAAGGAGCGTCAGGCATGAGATTTTCGCGAAATCGGCTGAGTGATATAGCTGAAACAAAAAGCCCCTGTCGCCGACCCAGCGCAAGCCTGCATTCGCGGAAGGCGGGCTTGCGTTCATGGGGTAATTGCCCGACGAGCTTGGGTCTCCATGAGCGCCTCCGGTCCGCATCCCGTGTTTATCATTACACACGAGTTTTACCCCAAACGCGGCGGGATTGCGACTTTCACCGAGGAGGTCGCCCAAGCCGGGGCCGCCTGCGGGCACCAGATCGAAGTCTGGGCGCAACAGGCGGCTCCCCATGAAGAGAAACCGTGGTCGTTTACGATGCGCCGTCTGCCCCTGCCGGGCACGCACAACCTGATCTGCCGCCTCAAGCTCATCCTTTGGTTGGTGCGCGAGCGCCGGCGTTTGCGCTACGCCACGGTCTATCTGCCCGAGCCCGGCCCGATGCTCGCATTGATGATGATCCTGCCCCTGAAAGCCTTCCGCCCGAAACGGATCGTGCTGACCTTTCACGGCTCCGAAATCCTCCGTTTTCATGCCGATCCGGTGACTCGCTGGCTGACACGCCGGCTCATCCGCCATGCGTTCCGCATAAGCACGCTCACCCATTTCACCAAAAACCTCCTGAACGACCGTTTCCCCGAGGCCGACGCCAAGACCTTCCTGACCCCGGGGGCACTGCGGGCGGATTTCGCGGCCGACCCGCCCGAGACGGCGACAGGGAGCAACGACAAGGTCGTCGTCCTCACCGTCGGTCGCCTCCATCCGCGCAAGGGCCAGTTGCTCGCCCTCCACGCCCTTCAGTCACTCCCGCCGGAAATGGCCGGCCGGGTCGAATACTGGATCGCCGGCAGCACCAGCAAATCCACCTATGAGAACGCCCTGCGCGAAGCCGCCGCACAACCCGGCCTCACCGTGCGTTTCCTCGGCAACCTCTCCGACGCAGAGCTCGACCGCGTCTATGCCCGGGCGGATATCTTTGCCCTCACGAGCATCGACTTCGGTCACAGCGTCGAAGGCTTCGGTTTGGTTTACCTCGAAGCCTCGGCCCACGGTCTGCCCGTCGTCGCCCACCGCGTGGGCGGAGTCGCCGAGGCCGTCGTCGATGGGGAAACCGGTTTTCTGGTCGCCCCGCACCACCCGCCGGCGCTCACCGAGGCGTTCCGCAAGCTGATCGCCGATCCCGCCCTGCGCCGCCGACTGGGCGCAAACGGCCGCGCCTGGGCACGTCGCACCACGTGGGGCCGCGCCGCCGAATTGCTCTTCCACCCGGGCGATGAGTTACCCGACCTGGTCGCCACCGAATGAAGATCTGGATCGTGCAAGACCGGTTGCGCAGCGGAGGCACCGAACGCCAGACGGTGTTGCTCGCCCGAGCTTTCACCGACGCGGGGCACGCGACCACGGTCGTCACCTTCCGCCCCGGCGGCGTGCTTGCAACCACCCTGGCCACCCTGCCCCATCGCGCGCTGCAACCGTTCGACACCGGTCTGAACTGGTTTGCCCCCGGCCTGGTCCGCTACGCCCGCCCCGCCTCGCCCGACGTCGTGCTCTGCATGGGCCGAATGGCCAACTGCCACGCCGGCCGACTCGCCCGCGCCCTCCCCTCGACGATCGTGGTCGGCACCCTTCGCACCGGCAAACCCCTGCCGGGCCCCTTCCGCCGTTCGCTGCACCACGTCGCCCACGTCGTGGCCAACAGCGCGGAATCAGCCGACCTGCTCACCCGCGCCCACGGCGTGCCGGCGGAGCGCGTCTCGGTGATCCACAACGCCCTGGTTTTCCCGCCCGCGCCCGCCGGCGACCCCAAGCGCGACGAAGCCGTCCGCTCCCGCCAGGGCGCCGGGCCCGGGACCCGGGTGCTGCTCTGCGTCGGCATGCTCCGGCCCGAGAAAAACCAGCGCGCGCTCATCGAGATCGCCGCCGGCCTCGGGGAGACCCCGCCCTGGCAACTCTGGCTGGCCGGCGAAGGCTCCGCGCGCGCCGGCTGCGAGGCGCTCGCCGACCGTCTGGGCGTGGCCGACCGCGTCCGCTTTCTGGGTTTCCAGGCCGATCCCACTCCGCTCTATCGAGCCGCCGACGTCGCGGTGCTCGCCTCGCGGGCGGAGTCGCTCTCCAACTTTCTCATCGAGGCGCAGGCCCACGGGCTGCCGGCGGTCGCCTACGCCGCCGGCGGCGTGGCCGAGTGTATCCAGGACGGCGTGACCGGCCGCGTGGTTCCCCCGGGAGACACCGGGACGTTCCGCGCCGCGTTGCGCGGCTACCTCGAATCGGATGCGCTCCGTGCCGACGCCGGACAGGAGGCGCGGCGCTTCGCCCGCGCGGCCTTCGACCCCCGCCGCCAGGCGCAAGCCTACCTGGCTCTGTTCGCACGCCTCCGCCGCCAACGCTGATCTCCACTCCATGCCCGCCGCCGTTCCCCCGCCCCGCTCCGTTCTGAACGAAGTCCTCCAGCCCGCCGTGATCGTGGGCGCGCTCGGCTACTTCGTGGACATCTACGATCTCACGCTGGTCTCGATCCTGCGCGTGCCCAGCCTGACCGACCTCGGCGTGCCCGCCTCCGAATTGGTGAACCGCGGCGTGAGCCTGCTTAACTGGCAGATGGCGGGCATGCTCCTCGGCGGCATTTTCTTCGGGGTGATCGGCGACCGCATCGGCCGGCTCGCCGTGCTGTTCGGCTCCATCCTGCTTTATTCGCTGGCCAACATCGCCAACGGCTTCGTCACCTCGTTCGAGGCCTACCTGGCGCTGCGGTTCATCGCCGGCTTCGGCCTGGCCGGCGAGCTCGGCGGCAGCGTCACGCTCGTGGCCGAGGTGCTGTCCAAGGAGCGCCGGGCCTACGGCACCGCCCTGGTCGCAACCATCGGCGTGATGGGGGCGGTGGTCGGCGGCTTCGTGGCCGAGCTGGTCCACTGGCGCACCTCGTATTTCATCGGCGGCGGGCTGGGACTGGCCCTGCTGTTCCTGCGCGTGAGCGTGGCCGAGTCGGGGATGTTCGACCGGCTCAAGGCGGCGGCGCCCCACGTGAAACGCGGCGACTTCCTTTCCCTGTTCACCCGGTGGTCGCGATTTTCCAAATACGCGCGGTGCATCCTGATCGGCCTGCCGAGCTGGTTCGTGGTCGGAGTGCTGGTGACGTTTTCGCCGGAATTCGCCCGGGCGCTGCGCATCTCGGGCGAGATCAAGGCGGCCTACGCGGTCTCCATCCTCTACCTTGGCCTCACCGTCGGCGACCTCGCGAGCGGACTGCTGACGCAGTGGTTGGGGTCGCGGCGCAAGGTCGTCCTCGGCTTCATCCTGCTCACGGTGGCGGGGATGGCGGCTTATTTCCTGTCGGCCGACGCCGGGGCGCGCTGGTTTTACACGGTGATCTTCTGGCTGGGCGCGGGCATCGGGTACTGGGCGGTGTTTGTCACCATCGGCGCGGAGCAGTTTGGCACCAACCTGCGATCGACCGTGGCGACCACCGTGCCCAATTTTGTGCGCGGGGCGGTCGTGCCGATCACGCTCGGGTTCCAGTTTTGCAAAGACCGGTTCGGGCTGCTGCCCGGGGCGATGATCGTGGGCGCGGTGTGCGTCGCGGTGGCGCTTTGGGCGCTGCACGGCCTGGAGGAAACCCACGGCAAGGACCTCGATTACCTGGAGCCGTCGTAAGTCGCGCCTGCGGGCGGCGCGAAAGGTGGAATTTCCGCAATCGTCACCAATCCGATGGGACGCCGTAGCAGGATTTTGGTATATTGATCCCTCGCTATGACAACCAAGGGTGATTTCCGCCAGGTATATTGTGCACATCATGGGATAAAACCCGATGAATATGCGGATCACCTGCTGAAGCGTGCGCTATATACTCACGCACGCGTATTGAAAATTTTGATTTGGCTGACCAACCGGAACTTTTTCCGGGCGGACTATGATTTTCTGCATGAAGTGGGCGACCTCCGCCGTTATCGCGACTTCGAGCAGGCGGTGGAGGGGTTCATCTACCACCCTTGGAATACCGGAAATTTCTTTCGCAGCCGACTGCTCTTGCGCATCAGCACAACCCGCGTGCGCAAACTGGTCCGCAAACATCTGGTACCTAAACCCAATAGCTTGTAGCCATAACGGCTGCCGGGGAAGGAATACGGGGCCTAAACTACCGCAATTGGGAGAGGCCGGACCGTTCGCCCCGGCCAAGGACTCCCAGGCGGTGATCAAGAGTCTCACCAAGAAATGACCTGCCACAGGGAAACTGGGCCGGTGCGCATGAGAGTTTGGGCAATGAAAAGGAAACTCAGAAATTACCAAAGGAAAGAAGCGCACACCGTAGCAGGTCGACGCGATCTTGCGGCGGATCAAACAACGGAAGGCGGAGGCCGTCTGCCGCAACGTGAACAACAGCGAGGCGACGCCCTACCGCTGGAAGCAGCAGTATTGTGCCGCGCCGAAGGCTGCCGGGCCCTTGTGGCCAACCGCGCCGAGGCCCCGGAGGTAATCTGGCGCGACTAAAACCAGCGCGCACCCGCGAGCTGCGAATCGACGAACTCAAAAGCGACCCCGCGGCGGACAACTTTTGCCGACGCGATTTTTACGCCACAGCGGGGGCGCTCCGCGTTTTTCTTGATAGGCAAAAAAAGCGCGGCCGTGACGGGCCGCGCTTGGGAGTATGAGGATTGAACGGGAAACTCAGCGCTTTCGGCGCTTGAGCTCGAGCTGGACGCCGGCGAAGCGCACGAGTTCGTGCAGGATCTCCTGCTCGGCAGGATCGAGGTGGGCGGCTTCCTTGAGCTGGCCTTCGGCGCGCTTGAGGGCCTCCTCGACGGCTTTTTCGTCGATTTTTTCCTCGGTGATCGCGCGTTCGGACAGGATGGAAACCTTGTCGCCTTCGACTTGGGCGAAGCCTTTGCCCACGGCAAGAATTTGCTCCTTGCCGCCCCTGGTCACGCGCAGCTCGCCGCTCTCCACCTGGGTGAGCAGCGGGATGTGGCCCGGCAGGATGCCGATCTCGCCCTGCACGGTCGGGATGACGACGGTGTCGATCGTGTCGGAATAAACCCGGGCTTCTGGGGTGACGATTTCGAGGGTGAGGGACATGGGCTAAGGGAAGTAGCGGTTGGCGGGTGGTGAGGAGCGAGCTGGTGGAAACGGGCGCCGGCTTAATGCTCGGCACCCGCTACCGGCCACCCGCTGCTTCAGCGGCGATTACTTCTTGGTGGCGGCGAGCACCTCGTCGATGCCGCCCTTCATGTAGAAGTCACCTTCGGCGACCTGGTCGAGTTCGCCGGAGAGAATCATCTTGAAGCCGCGGATGGTGTCCTTGACGGGCACGTATTTGCCGGGGGCGCCGGTGAAGACCTCGGCGACCGTGAACGGCTGCGAGAGGAAGCGCTGGATCTTGCGGGCGCGGTAAACGGTCTGTTTGTCCTCGGGGGAGAGTTCGTCGAGACCGAGAATCGCGATGATGTCCTGGAGGTCCTTGTAGCGCTGGAGTACTCGCTGCACTTCACGGGCGACCTGATAGTGTTCGTCGCCGACGATCGAGGGTTCGAGGGCCTTCGACACGGAGGCGAGCGGGTCCACGGCGGGATAGATGCCGAGCTCGGCGATGGAGCGCTCCAGCACGATGGTGGAGTCGAGGTGCGCAAACGTGTTGGCGGGGGCCGGGTCGGTCAAGTCGTCGGCGGGCACGTAAACGGCCTGGAAGGACGTGATGGAGCCCTTCTTGGTCGAGGTGATGCGCTCCTGGAGCTGGCCCATCTCGGAGGCGAGCGTGGGCTGGTAACCCACGGCGGAGGGCGAGCGGCCGAGCAGCGCGGACACTTCGGAGCCGGCTTGGGAGAAGCGGAAGATGTTGTCCACGAAGAGGAGCACGTCCTGGTTCTTTTCGTCGCGGAAGTATTCGGTCATCGCGAGGGCCGAGAGGGCGACGCGCATACGGGCGCCCGGGGGTTCGTTCATCTGGCCGTAAACGAGGGCGACCTTCGACTCGGCGAGGTTGTCCTGCTTGATGACGCCGGCCTCGGACATCTCGTGGTAAAGGTCGTTGCCCTCGCGGGAGCGCTCGCCGACGCCGGCGAACACGGTGTAACCGCCGTGGGCCTTGGCGAGGTTGTTGATGAGCTCCATGATGACGACCGTCTTGCCGACGCCGGCGCCGCCACAGGCGCCGACCTTGCCGCCCTTGGTGAAGGGGGCGATGAGGTCGATGACCTTGATGCCGGTCTCGAGGATCTGGGCCTTGGTGTCCTGGTCGGCCAACGCGGGGGCGGCGCGGTGAATCGGGTATTTCTTGGTGTGGGGAACGGCGCCCTTGCCGTCCACGGGGTCGCCGGTGACGTTGAAGATGCGGCCGAGGATGCCTTCGCCGACGGGCACGGAGATGGGAGCGCCGGTGTCGACCACGGCCATGCCGCGGACGAGGCCCTCGGAGGAGGACATGGCGATCGTGCGGGCGATGCCCTCGCCGAGATGCTGCTGGATCTCGAGGGTCAGCTTCTCCTGCTTGCCCGCGACGGTGAAGTCCACGGTGAGGGCCTGGTAGATCGGGGGAATCGCGTTATCCGCGAACTGGACGTCAACGACGGGGCCGATGACCTGGACGATTTTGCCGGTGTTGCTCATGAACGGAGGGTTTGGTTAAGTGGTATGGAAAGTCTGGTTACGCCGCGAACTGCGCGGCGGCGATCTCGAGGATCTCCTGGGTGATGGCGGCCTGGCGGGCCTTGTTGTATTCGAGGCTGAGCTCGCCGACGAGCTTGGTGGCGTTGTCCTTGGCGGTTTTCATCGCGACCATGCGGGCGGAGTGCTCGGAGGCCTTGGCGGAGAGCACCAGCTGGTAGATGTGGCGGTTGATGTAGAAGGGGATCAGCGCGGCGAGGACTTGGGCGGCGCCGGGCTCGAAGATCATGTCGCGATCGTCGCGTTTGGTGATCTCGCCAGCCTCGGACTGGGCGTGCTCGATGAACGAGGCGAGGCTGGTGAGAGGCAGCACGGGGCGGAGCGTGGGCTCCTGCACGAGGGTGTTTTTGAAGCGCGGATAGATGACCTCGAGGGTGTCGATCTCGCCGGCGAGATACTTCTCAACCATGAGCTCGACGGCGACCTTGACCTCGGCGAAGGGCACGCGGTCCTGGACGGCGAAGTCGGCAACGAGGTCGCGATGAGTGCGGGCGAGGAACTGGGCACCCTTGCGGCCGATGGCGAAGAACTTGGCCGGGGTCTTGATCTCGGTGACGAGCTTGAAGAGGTTGGCGTTGAGGGGGCCGCAGAGGCCCTTGTCGGTGGTGACCAGAAGGACGCCGCGGGTGGTGACCTCGCGTTCGGAGAGGAACGGGTGCTTGAGCTCGCTTACGCGGGGGGCGAGGGCCGCGAGCATGTCGGACATGAGCTGGGTGTAGGCGCGCCCGGCGAGGGCGGCCTGCTGCGCCTTCTTCATCTTCGACGCGGCGACGAGTTCCATCGCCTTGGTGATCTGGCGGGTGTTTTTGACCGACTTGATGCGCCGGCGGATATCGCGTGTTGAAGCCATGGTAGATCAGAGAGTGGGCCGCAAAGAGGCGCAGGAGTCGCAAAAAACGGAGTCCGTATTTTTGCGCGTTTTGTGACTTTTGACGGCTGTTCTCAGTTCGGGGTTTAGGCTGAGTAAGTGGCTTTCCACTCGTCGAGGGCGGCGGCGATCCTG
>CAIRBK010000065.1 GCA_903876795.1 uncultured Verrucomicrobiota bacterium | reverse complement strand
GCGGGGCGACGCGTGGCGGGCCTGCACTTCGCCGATGGTGCGGTTGTTTCAATCCGCGCCCCGCTCCGAAGAGCGGGGCGACCCCTCACCGCCGCCGCCCGAAAGGCGACGAAGGGTTTCAATCCGCGCCCCGCTCCGAAGAGCGGGGCGACCGCGACCAGGCGTTTAGGCTGATCACGAAGGTGTTATGGGTTGGTTTTGCGAAACTGTCAAAGAACCGGTGTCGTTGGCCGCGCCCATCAAGCAGGCTGCTTTGCAGGCCCGATTGGGCCAAGGATTTATCTCTTTTGCGAAGGGGTGCGGGATCAGGCGAAGCACAACCTTCGCGCGGGTCTCCTGGCCAGGGTTTTCCGCCTCGGTTTCTACATGACAAGAGGGTCATCGACCACGTTCATCGTTGTCGCCACGCCGTGGTGTTCGATTTTCCCGACTCCGGTTTGGTCCAAAAAATAGACCCGTATCGAATCTTGCAGCGGGTCGATCTCGGATAGCAAACGGGCTTTTAGCTCCACCCATTCTTTTTGGCCGAGCTGCATCTCGAAAACCGATTTCTGCACGCGCACTCCGTAGGAGGTGCAGGCTTTGGCCACGCGCCGCAGCCGCCTCGCCCCGGCCCGTTCGTCCGCAGTGCTGACATCGTAGGTGATTACCAGAAACATGGTGCTTCCTCAGCCAAACAAATGCGGCTCATACGGCACCTCGGACCGCAAGGCTCGCGCCAGCAATTTGGCCTGGATGAAAACCAACTGCCCGTGGCGCACTTTTTCCTGGAAGAGCGGGTGCAGCGCTTCTTCGGTTTTTCGCTGTTGATAGGCGGCCACGATGGTTTTGCGGGCGACTTCGGACAACTCGACCGCTCCGCCGTCACGCATCACAAAGTGCGTGGTTTTGATCTCCGCCCGGTTGAGCAGGGTGAGGGCGAGGCGTTCCACCCAGGGGCGAAATTCCTCCATGAGGTCGAGCGCGAGCGATTCGCGACCGGGGCGGTCGGCGTGGAGGTAACCGACAAACGGATCGAGTCCGATGGCAGTGAGCGCCGATACGCAGTCATGGCGGAGCAAGGCGTATAAAAACGAGAGCAGGGCGTTGATCGCGTCGCGCGGCGGCCGGCGGTTGCGTCCGTCGAAGGGGAAGGCGGCGCGCAGGGCCGGGCGCAGGTGGCGGGCAAACACCTCGAAATGCGCCGCGGCCGCGCGGCCTTCGACCCCGCGGATCACGTCGGGGTCGTCGGGCGTGCGGCCGAGTTCGCGCAGGAGGTGGGCGTGGGCTTCGGCGGCGGCGCGGAGCATGTCGCCGTCTTCGGGCGCGGCGGCGTCGCGGGCGCTGCGGGCGAGCAGCCAGCGGACGTTGTGGAGCTTGCCGGCCACGAACGCGCGGGCGAGGGCGGCGACGCGCCCGGGGTCGCGGGCGGCGGCGTGCTGGGCGCGACGGAGCATCATGGAGCCTTGGGGCACGCCTTCGACGCGGGCTTCCAGGCGGCCCCAATCGGTGAAGTAGCACACGCTGGCGCCGTGTTCCCAGCACAGGCGCATGGCCGAGGGCGAGACGTAGATGTCGGACCCGAAAACGAAGACGGATTCCACATTGTGGACGGGCAAGGAGAGCTTGAGTTGTTTCTCGTGTTCGACGCGCAGGGCCAGCCCGTCGCGGCGGAGCGAAAGGCCCGGCGTGAGGAGGTAGAGGACGTTTTGGAGGGTCTGCATGAGCGGTTCGCGCCAATCTGAAATTTGAAATTTCAGATTCGGGGTGCATCGCCCCGGACGGAGCCAGGGCGGTTTTTGGGATGCATGGGGTGGTCGTGCGGGAGGTGCCGGGCCGCGAGTTGGGCGAAGGCGGTGGCACCGTCTTTGCCGACTTTCCGCTTTTGGTAGTTGGCGCGGGTTTGGTCGTTGAGGTGGCGCGGACCTTGGATGTCGGAGTTTTGCAAGGACTGCGCCCAGCCGCCCAGTTGCCGCGAGCAGCTTTCGGCGATGGCCTTGATCTCCACGATTTCCGCTTTGAAATCGCGCAGTTTCGGGCGGCGCTCGAAATAACAGAGCATGGAGCGCACCTCGCCGGCGGAGCCGCGCGCGATGTAGAGGAAGGCGAGCAGCTCGTTGGTGGTGCCGCGCTCGAAACCCTCGGCGATATTGTTGGAGACGGAGAGCGAAGCGCGGTCGAGCTGGTCGCGTTTCGACCAGGTGACGCGGTCATTGACCCCGCCGATGAAATCCTCGCAGCGCTCGGCGAGGACAACGGCCTCCTGCCACACGGGCAGGTCTTCAAAACGTTGATAGGTGGGCATGGGTGGGGGTGGATTTAAGATTTGAAATTTGAGATTTGAAATCGTTAAGCGGAAGGCGGGATCGGGATATGGAATCTCAGATTGGAGATTTGAAATCGGCCGAGAGATCGCGGGGCTCAAACAGGCCTGCTTTGTGTCGGCCGCCGGCCTCGGGCAGGCAGACGGGCCGGAGGGAGCAGCCGTCGCACTGCGGCTTGAGCACGGCGGGCGGCGCAGCGGGCCGAGCGAGGGTGGAGCGAAGGGCGTCGAGCGTGGAGAGCGTGAGGGCGCGCAGGGCGGCGTCGAATACGACCTCGGTGCGCAGGGCGGAGGCGGCGTGGAAGATGAGGCCGGAGTCGATGCGAAGACCGAACATTTCCTCAAGGCAGAGGGCCTGGGCGCAGAGTTGCACGCGGTCGTTGGCCCAGCGGCGGGCGGGGCCTTTTTTGTATTCGACGGGGCGGGCCGCCACGACCGCGTGGCGGTCGTGAATTTGAGATTTCCGATTTGAAATTTGAGATGCGCCGGCGGCGCCAGCCCGGCGGACCTCGACCAAGTCGGCCTTGCCGGAAAGGCCGAGCGTGTCGGAGTAGAGAGGGAGGGCGCGGAGGAGTTCCCAGCCGGCGCGGTGCTCGTAGCCGGGGGTGTCGACGGCCTCGTGCGCGAGGTCGCCGAGAAGGGTGTGCTCGTTGTCCACGAAGACGCGTTCGGCGTGGATGAGGTAGGCGCGCCGTTCGCAGTAAAGCTGGTGGTTGAGCGCGCTGAGGGGAAGGATGACGGCCTCGGGATTCATGCGGAGCGAAGCGCCTGGTGCTTGGCCGGGCTATCGGCGTTGCCGACGATGATCCCATTCGGACAGCGAAATGAAAACAGGGCCGCTTTTTTCGGGCTCTGGAGCGGTCTCCCAGACCCACCAACCATCGGCGATCAAGGCAAGCCGGTGGATTTCACGATAATGGCCCGGAGAAAATCCGGACGTTTCTTTCTGCGGAGGACAGATCGCGAGTTGCCATAACTCGAATTCAAGGTCGTACAGCCAAGAAGCGCAAAACCCGTCCTGCGAATACTCCCGCATCTTGTAGAGCAGGAGTTCGCGGGCGAGATCGGAGCGGGTTGGTTCGGGGGACATGACGCAGACGTCAGAGCAAATCCAGCGCCTCGACCGTCGCCGGTATGGCGGAACGGTCGAGGCTGACGGTTATCTCTCGTGCCGGAGGTGGAGTTTTACTCCCTTGGGCAGGGGCGTGTTGGCCCATGTGTTGGTGACGGTGTAGTCGGCGAAGGACTCGGGGAAGGTTTTGCCGGAAGCTTTGGCGGCGTCGGACAAGTCGACTTTGATTCCCTCAAGGAGTTTATGGGCGTGGGCGCAGCCAAGGCGGGCTTCGCGTTTGTTTTGCTCGGCGTTGTTTTCGTGCTGGGTGCCGACATGCTCAAAATCGTAGAGGCATCGGACAATCATTTCGCCTCGGGCGGCGGAGCGGTCGTGCTCGAACATGGAGAGCAGAGCTTGAAAGAGGAGTTCGAGGTCGGCGGTGGTGAAGCCCGTTTTTTCGGCAAAGGCGGGCGAGATGTAGCCTTTGGCGGCGTAGAGGCCGTAGGGGACGATGTGTTTATTGCCCATCGTGCGCTCCTTCTTGGCGTCTTCTTCCTTCGTGACGGCGCAGCGGGTGATCGTGACCTCCAGGGGAGTGATCGGATGGAAAGACTGGCCGAAGGTGAACTGCACGGGACCGCGCACCTGGCCGAAGGCGGAGCCTTTGAGCACACCGTCGCCGGTGGAGATGACGCCACCGAAGGTTCGGAGGTCGAAAAATTCACGACAAAGCCACTTCATAGCGGCCTCGGCTTGCTGTTCTTTGGGGAGGGCGGCAGCGATGACCTCGCCTTTTTTCTGTTCGGTCTCAATGACGGCGCCCTGCTTGATGAGGACATTGTAGCCGTTGGCGGTGTCGCTTTCGCGGGCGGGCGGGAAGAGATCGAGGAAGTTGCGAACCTTGCGCTTGAGGCAGACGTCGGTGACGAGGCCGCGGTTGGTGTTGGGGTCGATGCGGGGCATGTTGCCGGCATCGGGATCGCCGTTGGGGTTGCCGTTGGTGACTTCGAAAAGGAGGAGGAAATCGTGACGATTGGTGAGGATGGAGGAGTTCATGATTTTATGGGATGGAATGGGTGAAGGGTTGAAAGAGATCAGGCGGTGACGGCGGGTGCGGGCACAGGAGTCTGTGCTTTCTTGTTGGTTTGGCGGGCGGCCGCGTCGGCGGCGTGCTGCTGGTAAAAACCCAGGGCGAAGCGGCCTTGTGCCTGGAGATCGAGCGTGCGCGGAAAGGATGGGGGCAGACCGGGGCGGGCAGGTTTGAATAGAACCAGCACGCTTTCGACTTGCTCTTGGATGAAGCGCTCGTGACCGCCGTAGCGCTCGGATTTACGGATCTTGTCGAGGTGGTGACGATTCAGGCGAATGAGCAGGGGCAGAACGCTCGATGGGGAAACGCTGGCGGTGCCGAAGTAGCGATCCATGATCGTTGCGTTCGCCGTCTTCCAGTCCTCCCCCTTCTTTGTGTCGGCGTTTAGTGCCTTTGATTGGGCGTCGGCGAGGATGGCAAGAAGGCGACCGCAATTGTAGGCGGCGTCCTCCGTGTCGGCGGTGAGGCTGGGCTTGATTTCCATGGTGTCTTGGGGGCGATTGCGGTTGAGGATGAGTTTGAGAAGAGCGAAGCGGCTTTCGTCGTAGAGGAGGTTGTAGGTGTCGTCGCGGACGAGGCGGGAATGGAGTTGGTTGAGGATGGGCTTGAGCAGGGAAAGGGATGGCGCGGTGCCATCGAGGGCGGCGCGGTAGAGCTGGGCGGTTGTATCGGGCGAGAGTTCCTTGGCTTCGCGGACTGTGGTGCAGGCCAGCCAATAGAGGGATAGCGGATGGTAGTCCCTTTCCTTGGCCCCAGCTTTGGCTGCCTTTTTGGGAGCACGGGCGGGCACGGAGATTTCAAGATCGCGAAACCACTGATGAAGGTTTTCGACCGCCTGCTCCAAGCTGATGTCGATCCAATGTCGAATTACGATGCGGCCGGAGTTGCCCGCCAAGGTGACGGCGTAGAAACGATCTCGCCGAACGATCTCGCGCTCAACGCCGGCAAACGGCGCACGGACGAAATCACCGATAACTTTGGGGTCGGGTTTATTGAGAAAAGCGAAGGGTGTCTTCGCGATGGCGGTCTGCGCCGGCCAGAAACAGAGGGTGGTTTGGCCGATGCGCACCGAGTGATCCGAGCTACCGATTAGATGATTGAGTGCGATGCTGTAGGCGATTGCCGCTGCGTCCGACGTCGGTGCGTTGAGGCTTTGATCGAAGCCGTAGGAGCCGAAGGCGGGTTTATCGAAAGAGACGATGGAAGCGCCGAAAGACTGGGTGTTGGGCACGCCTTGAATTTTCGGATTATGGGTTGGGGCCAATCTTTGATTCTCTTGGCCCGTGACGAGGCAGCGGCCGGAGGCAAACCCGGTGCGGGCGTCGGCGACTTCGCTGCCGTGGCGATCCCGCCAGAATTGACGAAGCGTTTCGTCCTCAAGCAGGAGCGATCCATTGACGCGAAAGGTGAAGTTTTCAGGGCCGAGACGGGCTTCGGTTCCGCTGGCAGTGGTTAGCCACCACGCGGATTTTTCGGATTTTCCATCGGTGGCTTTGCCCCAGCGCAGAAAGGGCGGGGGCTCTTTTGTGATCCGAGTGCCGAATGAGAGGAGTGCATTCACCTCTGAAGATGGATGAGCTACGTGGGCGGCGGCGATCTGTGCCCAAAAATCGTCACGCTTGGCGAGGTTGTTGGCGTCGCGGTCGGCGCGTTTGCTCGCGGGCATCGGAGCATCCGGATCGGAATCGAGGCCGAAGACAGCAGTAAGTCCATCGGCCAGGAATTCGGAAACGCCGCCAGCAACTTTGGGACGTGTGGTCTGCGGGCAACTGAACTCCTTGCCACGCTTGTCGTCGCCGGTGGCCTGGGGGCCACCGCCGAGGAGGTTGCCCCTGCTATCGAGTTCTATTATCCAGCGGACGGCTTTAGGTGAAAAGGCGAGGTCGTCCAGCAGGTGGCGCGAAACGGCGAAATCGTAGAGGTGTTTCAGGAGCATGGTTAGTTGCCTCCTTGGGTGGTCGAAAGCACGCGGTCGGGGTGGCAGTCGAGGCGGGCGTTTTTCAATGTGGCGTTGAAAAACAAAGGCGCGGGTTTGATCGCGGCGGAAGTGGAGCGGAGTCGCTGCGAGGCGAACTCTTTCCGGCGTTTGGTCAGCTCGCCTTTTTTGAGTTCGGTGAGCGTTTGCTCGAAGTCGGCGGCTTGGCGGGCCTCTTCGTCGGGCGTAAGCCAACGGAAACCGGCGGCGCGGGCGCGGTGGTCGAAAAGATCGTAGAGCATGAGGCCAAGGGGCTCGTTGGCTTGAGGAACGGGTTGGCCGAGTTCGGCGGCGCGGCGGGTGAGAGCTGCGTCGGCGTCGGGTTCCCAATCGAAGTCGGCGGCAAACTCGCGCATACCTAGGCCGGGGCGATGGAAACATTTTCCGGCGCGGGCGCGGCCTTCGATCTCGCGGAGGTATTTGCCGAGGTTGTCGCGCGGGGGCTGGGCGAGCGGGGTAAGGCGGACCTCGGCCGTGATGAGGTATTCGACGTCCTGCAGAGCGAGCATATTGCGCTGGGTGCCGTCGGTGTCCCCTCCAGCACCAGCGTTGATGGGAACCACCTGCTTTTTCCCGCTCATCCAGTCTTGGGCGTTGTCCACGCTGATTACCTTGGTGACCTCGTTGCGGCGGATGGAAATCCACTGGACGCGTTTCACGACGCGGATGGAGTCGATGAGGTAATACATCTGCGGCTCCCAAAAGACGGCTTCGAGGATGCCACGGGCGGCGGAGGGCGTCATGACGGGGTAACTGACGCGCTCCACTTTCATCTCGGGGCGGGTGAAGCAGGCGAAGTCGCCCCAGACGCGAAGGGTAATGAGGTTGGCATTGTTCATAGAAGAAAATCGTCGGGCGCGAGGTTGTCCAAGACGAGGCCAAGAGCCGGGTGGTAGCACGCGGTGTCGAGGACGTAGAGTTCGAGGTTGGGCAGGAGGGGGTGGATGAGCTGGCGGGCGAGGAGGAGCTGAAATTTGTGGTGGCGCACGTTGACCATGAAGCGCTGGAGGCGGCGGAGATCGTCCCGATCAAAGCGGCGTTGGCCGGGGGCGAGCACGCGGTGGCGGAGTTCGTCGATGAGCGGCTCGGCCCACACGCCTCCGCGCAGGTCGCCGGAGATGATGACGGGGGTGCCGGAGTCTTCGATGACGCGGGCTTTGCGGGCGACGTCGCGGTAGCGGAGGTAGCTGCGATCTTCCTGGATGGTGGGTTCGCCGGGCTTGGCGTGGTCGGTGTTGACCACTTGGTAGAGCGACTGGAAGTAACCGGAAAAGATGGTGGACGATGTGGCGAGGTGCTCAGCGGCGGTCGCGGGGTCGCCGAGGGCGGCAAGGGTAAGGGCGGCTTGGTCGGATGCGGAACGATAGACGCCTGGCGGGAGTTTGTGATCGGCGGGTTGAAACACATGGACGGTGCCGTGGGTGGACTTCCCGTTTTCCTTGAGCTTGCCCTCACGATTACAACGGCCGGCGACCTGCACGATGGAATCGAGCGGGCCGAGAGCGCGCCAAACTTCGGGAAAATCTACGTCCACGCCGGCCTCGATCATCTGGGTGGAGACGACGCGACAGGTTTGGCCGAGGCGGAGGCGTTCTTTGATGCGGGCGATGAGGTCGAGGCGATGCTGGGCGCACATCGCGGACGAGAGATGGATGGGCGCTTCGTCGTCGGGGTGATCCGGGCCGTGGAGGTCGCGGAGGTGTCGTGTGAGCTGCTGCCAGAGTTCGCGAGCGTGGCGGGTGAGGTTGACGACGCATAGCACCTGCGGGGTGGCGGCGAGGCGGTCGGCGAGCATGGGCCAGTCGAGGTCTTCGTCGGGAGCGGGCAGGCGATAAGCGACGCGGCGGAGGGCGCGGAATAGGTCGTCCGGGGCGGGAGCGATTTCCCGAAGTTCGGTTGGGTAAAAACCGTCTGGGAGCGCTGAGCAGCGGCGGAAGGCAGGCTGGGTGGCAGAGCTGAAAAGGAAACTAGTGCCGTAGTTGGCGGCGAGTTCGCGCAGGACGTTGAAGGTGGGCGCGAGCAAATGGGCCGGGAGGGTTTGCACCTCGTCGAAAATGACCACGGAGCGCGGAATGCGGTGGAGCTTGCGGCAGCGTGAAGGGCTGGCGGCGAAGAGGGATTCGAGGAACTGGACGGAGGTCGTGACGATGACGGGCGCGTCCCAGTTTTCGGATACAAGTTCGAGGCGGGATTTTTCCTCTTCGCTGGAATCGTCGTCGGGTGTGACGCCGGAATGATTTTCGAGGACGACGCCGTCACCGAAGATGCGGCGGTATTCGGCAGCGTTCTGCTCGATGATCGAGAGATACGGAATGACGACGATAATACGGCGCAGGCCGTGCGTGCGGGCGTGGGCGAGGGCGAAGGCCATCGAGGCGAGGGTCTTGCCGCCACCGGTGGGGACGGTGAGCGAGAAGAAACCGGTGGGCAGGGCGGCGCGGTCGAGGGTGGTGTCGAAGATGCGGTTGCGAAGAGTGGCGAGAGGGCTGTCGGCATTGGCGGTTCCTTTGCGCGTGCGCTCAGCGTGAACGGCAGCGAGGAGGGTGTCGGTTTGGAGTGGTGTGTCGATGGGCGGCAAGGCCGGCCAATGCGCGGTGTCAAGGCGGTCGGCATCCACGATGCAGGAGAAAATCAGCCGAGCGTAGAACTCGGCGGCGAGAGAGTTATCGGCGGCCAACGCGATCAGCACCCAAGGAGGTGGCGCGGGTGGTGGCGGGAGTTTGCCGAGTTCGCTTTCGAGCAGGGCGATAAGGGCGGGACTGGTTTCCGGTATGCGAAGGCCGCGCTTGGCGCACATGCCCTCGATGTCGCATTGATTGTGCAAGCCGGCGTGGTGGCCGGCGATTGCGAGGGCCGTGCAAAAGAGTTGTCTGGTTTCGTCCGCCGCCCAAGCGGCTCCGAATATAGCGTGTTGAGTTTCGGCGCTGCTGGCGCGCTGGCCGCGCAAGTAAGTTTGGAACTCGTCACGGTATTTGCCCAGGTCGTGCAGCAAGCCGGCGAGGCGGGCTTCGGCGGCGGCTTCGGGGCCCATCGGGGCGGCGAATTGCGCGGCGAGCTCGGCGACGTTTCGCAGGTGCTCGGCTAGCGGTTGCCATTTCCCGGAATTTTCAGGGAGGCGGTTACCGTCTTTGTCTTCGGCGGTGTGGGCGTAGTAAATCATGCGCGGAAGGGCGTGATTTGCGCATGATTTTAGAGGTGGGGGTGGGACATTGGCGGTCCTAGATCTCATTTTTTCCATCGATCCAATGGGGTGTTCGCCGGCTTTTGCATCGGGGGACTTTTGGTGGTCGGGCCGCTTTCGCAGTTAATGTGTTCACGCAAACCGCTGAAAATCGCCGTGTCGAAACAAAGTTGCTTTGCTGCCGAGTGTGGCTCGTGGGGACTGGGCCTCAAGCACGAAAGCGCTCCGCGCTTCCGCTACGTCGCGCTTCGGACGGCTTAACCCCGAGATCCTCGACCCCCAATCAGGGAGGAACTCCGCGCTTCCGCCACGTCGGCAAGATTTCCCGCTGGGTCGCCTCCGGCTCAGCCGCCTCGGCCGTGCCCGGTTCTCTTCTCACGCCGACCCGAATTGTTTCCGAAACACGCCCTCGGGCACGAAAAAGCGGGGGCCCTTGTCGGGCCCCCGCCGGGGTGTCAGTTGACTGCGGTGTCGGGCGGGTCCTTACCTGGCGGTGAAGGTCGCGGTGCCGAAGACGCGGCGGCCGTCGGGCCAGGCCAGCTCGACCTCGGCCCATTGCGAGCCGGTCGATTTGGCGGTGAACGCGTAGGTGGCGCCAAACGCGGGTTCCTGGTCGCGGCCTTCCCAGACGATGCGGGCGCCGGCGAGGTCCAGGCCGGGGGACTGCACGGTGAGCGTGATCGGCGTGCCGACGATCGCGCCGGCGGACGGCACGGTGATGATCGCGGTGCCGGAGGTCCACGGGGCGGACTGGGCGGCGGTCGGCGCGACGAGGGCGCTGGCGGCGAGGACGCTGCGGGCCTGGTTGACGGTGATGAACTCGGCGGTGGTGTTCCAGGTGTCGGTCCAGCGGTCATAGAACGGGTAGGGCGCGGTGGAGGCCGAATCGGAGGGGAACGTGAGGGTGCCGAGCTCGCTGCCGTAGAGGGGCAGGTAGTCGAAGCCGGCCTGGATGTTGCCGATGGGGATGCCGGAGGGGGCGAGCTGGCGGTTGTCGAACCGGGCGAACTGGTTGACGACGGTGCGCTGGCGTTTGAGGCCCAGGCCGGTGACGTAGGAGACGTTCAGGGGGTTGGTGCCGGCTTCGTAGTTCATGTTGGCGACGATGGCGTCGAGGTATTCGGGTTTGGGGTTGAGCTGGTAGGCGACGGCGATGTCGGCGGCCTGGTCCATCGAGAAATACCAGCCGGCGGCGCCGTAGGCCTTGTTTTCGGAGGCGAAGCTGGAGCCGTAGGCGCCTTGGTTGGAGTTGAGCAGGGCTTTGTCGGCGGCGCCGGCGATCTCGGTGTTGCATTTGGCGAGGTAGGCGGCGTCGAGCTGGCTGGCGGCGAGGCGGCCGGTGCGGGCGGCGAAGGCGTAGCTGCGAATGGCGTTGCCGTAGGATTCGGCCATGCGGATCCAGCCCCAGCGGTAGGTGGTGTTGCTGTTGGGGTTGGGGAACCAGGCGAAGAGTTGCTGCTGGTATTGGATGTCGCCGGTGGCCAGATACATCTCGGCGGCGGCCCAGGAGAGCTCGTCCATGTGGCCGAACTCGTCACCGTAGAACGTGACCTTCTGGTAGGAGCCGGCGAGGCCGTATCGGTTGATGGCGTTCTTGAGGAAGTTCCAGCCGAGCTGGGCCTTTTGGAGGTAAGCGGCGGCGGTGGCGGGGTAGGCCTGTTTGAACTTCGGGGAGGAGGCGCACTGGGCGAGGGCGGCGACGCAGGCGGCGGTGGCCGAGGTGTTCTTGGGCCAGACGACCTGGGTGTCGCCGGGGGCGGTGCCGGAGAGGCCGGCCTCGTATTCGCGGTTCTTGGGGTAGACGATGAAGTAGAAACCGCCGTCGGCGTCCTGGAGTTTGGCGACGAAGTCGGCTTCCTGCTTGGCCTCCTGGAGGATGTCGCTGATGCCGTCGCCGCTCTCGGGGATGCCGAGGTTGTCGAGCGAGCCGGAGGGCATGGCGTCGGCGGTGAACATCAGGAGGTGGAGGAGGGAGGCGACGTCGGTGGTGTATTTGCTATAGTCGCCGGCGTCATGGTGTCCGCCGGAGACGTCGATGGAGCCCTTGTTGACGAACGGGTAGAGCTGCGAGGCCTCGCTGGAGAGCTGGGGAGCGGTCTGGGTGGAGCCGGGGGCGCTCTTGGAGGCGATGGTGGTCCAGGTGAAGGCGTAGTTGGACTGGGGCGAAGGCACCTCGGCCTTGGCGACGTGGCAGGCGTCGTGGGAGAAGCGGGTGAAGGGCAGGCCGAGGGTGAAGCCGCAGCGTTGGTGGAAGAGGCCGAGCGAGTAGGTGCGCAGCCAGTTCATGGCGATGCCGTCATCGATCAGGAAAGGCAGCGAGGCCCCGAGGCCGGGCACGACGAGGTAATACTGGCCGGGGGTGGTGAGGCTGCCGAAGTCGGCCTGGAGCACGTTCTGGTAGGGCGTGGGCGAGGAGTTGAAGCCGGAGTCGCGGCGGGCGGTGAGGGTGCCTTGGTGGACGGTGGCGCCGGTAAGGGCGTTCTTGATACTGAAGGACGAGAGGCCGCCCACGGGGAGTTCGCCGAGGTTGCCGAGGTAGTAGCCGATCATGGCCTTCTTGGGGAAGGCGGGAACGTAGCCCTCCTGGTTGACGTGGATGGCCGGGCTGTAGCGCAGCGGGCTGGTGACGGCGGCGTACGTCTCGGTCGAGGGCCAGAGCTGGCCGCCGGGGTTGGTGACGACGACGGTCTGTCCCTCGGCCACGGGTGCGGCGAGTTGGAGGTAGAGGGCGTTGTCGATGCGCAGGTCGCGCACGTCGAGGTTGGCGAAGAAGACGCGGCGCTTGAAGCCGACGGAGACGACGGAGACGGGCTGGCCGTTGACCGTGACGGCGAACTGCGAGGCGGCGGGCGCGGCGAACTGGTTGGAGGAGTTGACGAAGTTCCAGGTGGAGACCGCGGAGGTGGACGAGGTCTTGGTGTTGAGTTTGCGCAGTTCGAGCCAGGCGGGCGCGATCACATGCAGGGCCTGATCACCGACCTTGGGCATGGTGAGCCCGGTGTAATCCATCTCGTTGAGCGTGACAGTGGGGGAAGGCGTCGGGGGCGGGGTCGGGGGCGGCGTGGTTGCGGCGAGGAAGGAGAGGGAGGCGGAGGAAGGTGAGCCGACGGAGTAGGCGGAGTTGGGGGCGAGGGTGAAGGAGGCGGTCTCCGGGGAGGCGTTGGTGGAGTTGGCGACGGCGAGGATGGTGAGGGAGGCGGAGGAGGAGCCGGCCGGGATGGTGACGGAGGTGGGCATGTCGCCCTGGGAGCGACGGTAGTCGGTCACGGGGACGGCGGAGCCGCCGAGGGTGTAGTTGACCGTAAGCGCGTCGGTGGTGGCGCCGGAGCGGGTGAAGGTGACGGTGGCCGTGTCGGTGGTGGAGCCGACGGTGGCGGAGGCGTCAGGGGAGGACAACGTGACGGTGGGTGGAGTCGGTGTGGGAGTC
>CAIRBK010000064.1 GCA_903876795.1 uncultured Verrucomicrobiota bacterium | reverse complement strand
CCAGCGACAGGCTTTCGTTCAGTAGCGCCCACGCGGCGTCGTCGTCGCCATCCTGCCACAATGCCAAAGACCCAACGGCGTACAACACCTCCGCTCGCGCTCGTGTCGGCTGTTGGGCGCTACGATGGGAAAGCAACGCCTCAAAATGTTGCCTACCTTCCCGGCCATGCCCATGCCGCAGTGTGCATGACCTCGCTAATTGATGGGAAGCAAGTCGGTTTGGATCTGAGTAAATGAAGGAATGAGTCGGCGGCCCATCAAATATCTCGATCCACGGTGACGCCGTTGACGTCGCCCGGGCGAGCGGCGAGGGCGGAAACTTGAAACCCCCACGGAGGGTTGCTCCGCAGGGGTTCAATCTTCCCGAGTGTTGGTGTGAACAAAAACTACGGGGAAAAGTTATTGGCGGACAAACCGTCGCGCGCGGCCTTGTGGCCGGTGCTGACTAAAATCGATGGAGATCTCGCGGTGCAAGCCTGCGCGCGAGGCTGCGCCTGCGGCGGAGCGCTGCATCGGGCGGATTATCCGCGCAAGGTCCGCGGGATAAACGTCGAGTCCCGGCGCGACAGTTTTTGCTGTGCCGAGGAAGGCTGCCGGCGGCGGGTGACGCCCGGTTCGGTGCGTTTTCTGGGTCGCCGGATCTACGCTGGGTTCATTGTGATCTTGCTCACGGCGTTTCAGCACGGCCTGACGGCGGCACGCGTGGCGGTGCTCCAGGAGCACCTGGGCGTGGACCGGCGCACGCTGGAACGGTGGCGGCAATGGTGGCTGCAGGAGTTTGCCCAGGGGCGGCCGTGGCGGAGCGCCCGGGGACGTTTCATTCCGCCGCCCGACGAGAGGACGCTGCCGTGGTCGCTGTGGCGGAGCTTTGGCGACGACGGCCCCAAGCCGCTCCTCGATCTGCTGCGATTCCTCGTGCCGTGGACGACCCACGCGGCGCCGGAAAACTGAGGGTCGGCTGACCGCCCGCAGAGCATGCCGGTCGCGACCAGAAAACCGGCGGGTAAACCCCTGCCGGCATGGACCCGAATCCTCCTGCTGCCTCCACCCCCATCTCCACTCCCGCACGCTGGGCGCATTTGCGCTTCAGCGTGGTGGGCCCGTTGTTGGCGTCGCCGCCGACCCGGGGTCAACTGCGCGCCCGCCTGCGGGCACTCGCCGATCAAGCCTGGCGCCATCCGACCAACGGCGCCTGGGTCCATTTTGGCGTCTCGACCATCGAGCGTTGGTATTACCGGGCGCTCCAGGCGAAACAGGATCCAGTGGGTGTCTTGCGCCGGCAGGTGCGGCGCGACGCCGGCACCTTCACCGCGATGCCCGCCACCCTGGGCGAAAAATTGGTCGCCCAATATCGCGCCCATCCGCAATGGAGCTACCAATTGCACGCCGACAATCTGGCCGCGGTGGTGAAGAAGGAGCCGGCCCTCGGTCCCTGTCCGGGCTACGCCTGCGTGCGACGATTCCTGAAGGCTCACGGTTTGTTTCCCCGGCCGCGGCGGGGGCCGGTCAACAGTCCCGGCGCGCAGGCGGCCGAGGCGCGTTTCGTCGCGCGGGAGATCCGCAGCTATCAAAGTGAACAGGTGAACGCCCTGTGGCACCTGGACTTCCATCATGGCAAGGTGCGGGTGCTGCTGGCCGACGGCCAATGGGGTTATCCGCTGCTCCTCGGGGTGCTCGATGACCGTTCGCGTTTGTGTTGCCACCTGCAGTGGTACCTCAGCGAGGGCGCCGAGGAACTTTGCCACGGTTTGGCGCAGGCGCTGCTCAAAAGGGCACTGCCCCGCGCCTTGATGAGTGATAATGGATCGGCGATGCTGGCGGCCGAGACCATCCAGGGACTGGCGCGGCTGGGCATCCTCCACGAGACCACGCTGCCGTACTCGCCTTACCAAAACGGGAAACAGGAAAACTTCTGGGGGCAGATCGAAGGCCGGCTCTTGCCGATGCTCGAGGGCGTGGCCGATCTGTCGTTGCGGCAGCTCAACGACGCGACCCAGGCCTGGGTCGAGATGGAGTACAACCGCAAGGAGCACTCGGAACTGGGCCAGAGCCCCCTGGCGGCCTATCAGCAGGCCCCGGACGTGGGCCGTCCGGCGCCGGCCGCGGCGGCGGTGGCCCTCAGTTTCACGGCGGAACTGATCCGCACCCAGCGCCGCTCCGACGGCACGCTAACGGTGGCCGGAGTGCGCTTCGAGGTGCCGTCCCGCTACGGGCATCTGGAAAGACTGCACCTGCGGGTCGCTTCGTGGGATCTGAGCCAGGTGCATCTGGTCGACCCGAAAACCGAAGTGCTCCTGTGCCGCCTGTTTCCGTTGGACAAGCACCGCAATGCCGCCGGTCGCCGGGCCACCCGGGTCTCGCCGGTCGAGGCCGCGCCGATCCCGCCGGCGGGGATGGCGCCGCTGCTGGAGCAACTCATCGCGCAGTACGCCGCCACGGGCCTGCCACCGGCGTATCTGCCCAAGGTGGAACGGGAGGTGCAGTCATGAATCGCAAGCTGCTCACGCCTTACGGGCTGAAGTTCAATCCGTTCTCCACCCAGCTTCCGGTGGAGGCGCTGTGGAACTCGCCCGCCATCGGTCAGTTTTGCTGGCGACTGGAACAGCAACTGGGCGAAGGCGGCTTCGCCCTGATCAGCGGGGTTTCTGGCTCGGGCAAGAGTGCCACGTTGCGACTCCTGCAGGCCCGGCTGGCGCACCAGCGCGAGGTCACGGTCGGGATCTTGAGCCGGCCGCAGGCCGCCCTGGCCGATTTTTACCGGGAACTCGGCGATCTCTTCGGCGTGCCCCTACGGCCGCACAACCGCTGGGCCAGCGCCAAGGCACTGCGCGAACGCTGGCTCCAGCACATCGATACCGCGCTGGTGCGGCCCGTCCTGCTCGTCGACGAGGCCCAGGAAATGCACGCCGCGGTCCTGTCCGAACTGCGGCTGCTCACCAGCGCCGAGTTGGATTCCCGTTCCATCCTCACCGTCGTGCTCGCCGGCGACGACCGCCTCTGCGCCCAGTTGGAAGCCCCGGAGTTGGTCCCCCTCGCCAGCCGCATCCGCACGCGACTGCGTACGGAGACCCTGCCGCCGCCCGACCTGCTCAAGTGCCTGCAGCATCTGCTCGAAGCGGCCGGCAACACCCGGCTGCTGACCACCGGCTTGCAGCAAACCCTCTGCGAACACGCCGCGGGCAATCTGCGCCTGCTGATGAACATGGCCAACGATCTGCTCGTCACCGCTTGTAGCCAGAACCTGGAGACACTCGACGACAAACTCTACCTCCAGGTTTTTAATCCCGATCCCAAGCCGGCCCCGCGCCGCCTGCGCTCCTGAGCTCCTGAGCTCCGCTACGGTCATGATCTCCACCGCCCGCGGCGACGATGCGCTCATCGCCGCCACCGATGCACTGCTGCTTGCCCTCCGCCTGCGCTTCTACGCGCAGCGCCCGGCCGACTATCGGCGGGATCGTCCGCGCCTGTTGCACGCGCTCACCTGGCCCGCCACCTGGCTCGAAGCACGCGGCTTGACCTGCGCCCCGTCGCGCTACCAGACCCTCATCGAGGAACGGATCCACGCCATCGCCGCCCACGGCAATCCCGCCGTGTACGGCGCCTACTTCCCGGCCTATCTGCTCAAGTGTCTCCAGGACTGGTTCGACCGCCACGGCGATGACCTCTACGGCGAATTAAAACACATCCGCAACGCCCTGGACCAACTCCTCGCCTCCGCCCGCTTCGCCGAACGCGTCCAACGCCACTCCCGTCAACTCGATCTCCTCGTTTCCACCCACCGCCTCCTCGCACGTCGCCCCGCCAGGCCATCGGACCACGCGGCCGATCAACTTACCCTTTTCTGATCCCCCATCAAATAGCCCGATCACCCATCACTGATCGTGCAAACCCAGAAGTCGTGACGCCGTGGCCATCAGTTATCCCGCAAAAACGTCCCTCGTTTATCGAGATCACGCTCACATGGGAGCGGATTCCCGAGTCCAGCGAGGCCAGCGAGGCCAGGCGGCAACGCGAGTCCAGGCGGCAAAGCACCAGCTAGTTCGGGCTCGCCAGTACCTCCGGCTCGTTCAAACACTGCACTGACCCGACGTGCAAGGATTGTAACGGGACGCAACCCATTACCGTAAAGTAGAGAATCACAAACCCACCACAAGGTAGGTTTGTTTTTTTGTGGCCAATTCCGTAAGAAATCAGTAGAAATGCTAGCCAGGCCGCTCGTTCTGTTTCTCCGTGTTTCGGCGGAGGCTGTTGATGTTGTCACCACACAGGGCACCGTCCGTATCGAATCGGATCGCCCTCGCTACCTGCTCCGCGACCTGATGGCTGGTAGGGTGACGGACTTTACCGCAAGGTGGGTCTTTTGCTTATATCCGGGGTACAACAGTCCACTGTTCAGTAACCATGTCCTGAGGGATGATCCAGGTG
>CAIRBK010000063.1 GCA_903876795.1 uncultured Verrucomicrobiota bacterium | reverse complement strand
CGCGCTGCACGGCACCCCGGAAATCTTCAACACCGACCAAGGCTGCCAGTTCACCAGCGCGGAGTTCACCGGGGTCTTGAAGGGGCGCGGAGTCAAAATCTCGATGGATGGCCAAGGACGGTGCCTGGATAATGTCTTCGTCGAGCGGCTCTGGCGTTCGGTCAAATACGAGGAGGTTTACCTCAAGGCCTACGCCGACTTGGTCGAGGCCGAACGCAATCTTCGCGCCTACTTCCGCTTTTACAACGATCACCGCCCCCACAGCGCCCATGACGGCCAAACGCCTTCGGAAGTCTATCGCCCCAGCATCGAACCCCGGCAGGCCGCCTGACGGCGGCCATACAATGCGGGGAGGGAGCTTCGCTCCCTCCCCTGCACCCCTCCCTATAAATCTTTTTATCCTCCCAATCCCCGAACCCTCTGCATAACTAACTTTCACGCTCCCCCTGTCCAACCAACCGGAGCCACCTCAGCCCTTTACCGTTACGGCTCCCGGCATGGGCAGCACCGAGTTTACTGTAGGCGTGCGTGCCAGCTACCAAGTGACCAAAAAACTGGTGTTAACCTCCTCCTACGGAGCAGGGTTTGCAGCAGATTCCAACACTGCTCACGCCTTCAACATCGGTGCAGGTTATAGTTTCTAAACCCTGCCTACCTAAACTACCGGACTTTATATTTAATCAATGGAGTGCTTGATTTTTCAAGCACTCCTTTTTTATGCGCTTACCTCTGGATTTAGATTAGATTTTTTTGACGCCCTATCCAGCTAACGATCGGTCGGGCAGAAACAGGGGGCAGGTCGTTACATGAATACATTCTGATGGCTCCTCGCCAGCGCGGTACAGCTCCTCTCCCGATGCCTGGATCGCGTCCAAACCGAGCTCTCGCTAGCCCATCTCCCTCAATATTAATCTGTTTAAGTTTCTATTTTAGAATGTATCTATGTAACGATCTGACCCATTCGGCTCGATCCCCGGTTTTCATCAATCGTGTCTTCAGCCTCGCTCCCGGCCTTTTATTCGGCGCTAAAAACCGAGCCTTAAAACCATATCAAATCATTGTGCCGGACACCGTTGGATAGATCGCGTGCCCAGGCCTTAACCCAACCCACACTACGCCCGGCAGGGTAGATCGGCACCATCACCGCGACCGATAACCGCGTCCAGTCCTTCCCCCTTCGGCAGCGTCTCGCTGGTCAGCCGGCTGCTACGAAGCTCATGGTCAGCTCGTTACCGTCAGTCCAACCGCCGTGTGGACTGGGGGTGGGTGCGCAGATAGTCGTTGATTTCGCGGCGCACGGACTGCACCGCCCAAGGGTCGAAACCGGGTTCTCCGCGATGGGCTTCGAGGTCCGCACGTTTTTCAAGCAGGGTCTCCAATTCGTCGTCCCGGGTTTCCGCCGGATCACGGCTGCACATGCAATCCAATGCCTCGTTACAAGCGGTCAACCGGCCGCCACGCGCGAGCCAGAGATGCCCGGACAGGGCGGCGGCGAAGGAGACGACCATCTTTAGCAGGTCGTAAAGGGAGGCGTATTGAAGGCACAAGGCGGCCTGAACCAGGCCGGCCAGACAAAGCGGAAACCGAGAGACATAAACCAGTCGGACCAGCATCTCGGCGTGAGAATTGAGTCGGGAGTCGCGGTTGCTCATGGCGGGGAGCGGACCCTGCGGCGGAATGTCGCCGGATTCGCTGAACGGTAATCTTCCCTTCGTATCGGCGCAAATACCCGCCGACCTTACTCAGATGAAAAAAATGCATCGAAAAAGGCAATACAACAGCCGCCTGCCAACTCTGCGGCGCGGCGTGGCACCGCGCCGAAGAGCGAACCGTCCGGCTTTTACAGAGGGTGGACGCCCAGCGTGCCGTCGAGCGAACGGCGGTAGCCGGGGGTCCCTACTCGGTCGAGCTCGGCCTTGGCCTTGACGAGGCGTTCCTTCAGCCCGAGGCGGGTGCTCACGTCGGCGTAGTGGTCCTGGTCGAGCACGCCTTCGAGGCTGCGCACGTGGTGCGTCCAGAGCACGGTCTCGTTCTTCTGTTTGGTGTCGAGGCGGGCGCGATACCAGTCGCTCACCAGCATGGATTCGCGGGTGAACAGGCTGCGGACTTCGGTGGCGTCGAGGCCGTGGCCGGCGGCGGTCTTGCCCTTGGCCATGATCTCCAGGAGCGCCTTCAGCGGCGGGCAGGCCCACTCGATGCTGCCGTCGGCGAAGTAGCTCTCGGCGACACGCTGGTGGGTGGTGACGATGGTGTCCACGCCGTCGGCGAAGACGTCCATGTCCTGCTGCTCGGGGCGGAGCATGTCGTCCGTGAAGACGACATGCGGGTGGGAGAACAGGCGGCCAAAGTAGATGCGCACGAAGCGCGTGGTGATGCGGTAGCCGAGGCGGCTGGCGTGGATCATCTTGCCGCGGTGCTCGAAGTCGAGGAGCCGCTCGAAGCAGCCGTCGGCGATGAGGGCCTGGGCGGAACGCTCGGCGGCGCTCATGCGGGAGAAAATCTCGGGCACGAGAAGGGAGACGTCGTGATCGACGCGGACCTTGGGGCCGACGTAGCCGGCGGAGGAGAGGAAGACGTCGTGGCCGGTGAGGATCGAGGAGACGAGGGCGGCGTTGAGATCGATGATCGGCGGGAGGGCGTTGAACGGGCTCTTGGTGAGGGCGCCTTCGCTGCCGGCGCCGGTGGTGGAGGGCGACTTGCCGGTCATCGAGCTGATGAACTCCATGAAGAGCTCGGGCAGCTCCATGTAGTGGATCGGGTTGAAGCAGCAGAGGGCGCGCACACCGGGCTCGGGGGGGTTGTTGCGGCGGCCGGGCACGACCACGTTGACGGGCGTGAGCGGGACCTCGCCGGCGGGCAGCCTGCGGTGGAGGCGCAGGCCGAGGTGGGCGCGCGCGGTGGCCTTGGGGTTGGCGATGTCGGGACGCAGCTGCAGGTATCGGGGGTTCTTGGAGGGCTTGCCGCCCACGAGGCGCGGGTAGGCGCTGGAGGCGAAGTAGGCGGGCGAACCGTCGGTGGCGGCGGCTTTTTTCACCAGGTCCTGCATCGGGGCGGTGTAGGCCGAGAAGCCGACGGCGTCCTCGATCTGGGCGCGGGCGTCGGCGGCGGTGAGCGGCTCGTAGTTGGAAAGGAAGGTGCCGGGCGTGGCGATGTCGGCCTCGGCCTGTTTGTCATAACCGCGGTGGATGGCGTCGTCGGGGCGCTGGAAGAGGCGCGTCTCGCAGTTTTGGACGTATTTGAGCGAGGGCTTTGAGGGGTCGGCGTCGGGGGCGACGACGGAGGCGGTGATGTCGTCTTCCATCTGCACCTTGGCGGCGGGGTGAAAATCGTGGCGCAGGCCGAAGACGCGCCAGGAGCCGTCCTCTTCGTAACCGACGCGCAGGGTGTTCACCACGAGCTTGCGGCCGTCGAGCTTGAGCTCGTAGCCGGGGCGGCCGTTGATGGTGTCCACGGAGAAGTGCTCGCGCCAGTTGGCCCCCCACTCGGGCTTGTGGTAGCGCTTCACGACGAAGACGAGTTCCTTAACATGGCGGGGGATGGCCTGGAGAAAGCCGTTGTAGGCGTCGGTGTAGTCGCGGCGGGAGGGAGTGAGCAGCTTGATGACGCTGCCGAGCGTGCGGTCGGGGCTGAGGATGGGGCGCTTGTCCTTGCCGGCGCGGGCGGTGTCGCGGAAGCGATCGGAGAAATCGCGCTCGAGGAGGAGGGCGACGTTGTCGAGGTCGCGTTCAAGATCGGCGACGAAGACGTGGCCGGGCAGGATGGCGTCGGAGATGGCCTTGGAAATCTCGGATTTGCCGCCGCCGGATACGGTGCAGGGCTTGTGGCAGAGCGTGGTCTCGGCGACGGTGCCGACGAGGCGCCACTGGCCGGGTTCGCCGCGGACGGGCTCCATGTGGACGCGGTAGCCGGAGGGGCGCACATAGGTCTTGCCGGCGAGGAGCTTGATGGAGCGGGCGACGCCGGAGGCATCGGTCCAGGAGACGCGCTGCTTGCGCAGGTCGAAGTGGGTGGCCTCGGGCACGAGGACGGTGTCCGCATCCGCCGTGGAGACGGCGTGGCCCTCGGGGTGCGGCGTCCACGCGGCGGGCTCCCGGGCGAGAACGGTTTCCACGGTGTAGCCGGGGGAGGTTTCGATGTAGCCGGCAAAATCTTCGCCGAGGTCGTAGCTGGGGAACACCAGGGCGCCGCCGGCGTGTTCCTCCTCGGCGAGGCCGAAGAGGTTGGCGGCGTAGCTGATCTGGGTCTTAACCTCTTTTTTGCAGTAGCCGTAGTAGTTGTCGGCGATGAGGGTGACCATGACGCCGCGGGAGTCGCGGGCGCAGAGTTTGAAGGCGCTGCCGCCGTTGTAGAGCTCGTCCTCGGTCTTCCAGCACATGCCGTCGCGGCGCTGGCGGGGCGTGGCGAGGTCCCAGTGGGGCAGGCCCACGAGGTGCTTGCGCACGCCGACGAGGTGCGGGGCGAGGATCACGCAGCCGGTGTGGCCGGTCCAGCCGTCCACATCGAGGGCGGCGTCGTTCTCGGCGAGGTAGGGATCGCCGGCGTTGCCGAAAATGTTCTCGATGAAGTCGAGGTTGGAGACGAGCGAGCCGGGCGCGAAGAAACGGATCTCCATGCGTTTCTCGCCGATGAAGCCGGGCACGGCGGGCACGACGAGGGGGCGCAGCAGCAGAGAGACGATGCACTCGGCGGGGCTGGACTGGCCGGCGGTGTAGGGCAGGCGCAGCAACTCGGGGGGATGTCGCAAGGCGAGACCGAGCATGCGGGAGAACGTGAGCTTGGGCACGGCGAGCTTGTCGTCGGGCACGGGCAGGCCGCCCTCGGTGATGTGGAAAACGCCCTGGGTGGTGCGGCGGTCGTTGGCGGGGTTGTGCAACACGCCGTTGTGCAGGCGGTAGCTCTTGAGCAGAGGCGAATCGACGGTGTCGCCGTTGGCGGGCAGCGAGAGCTCGCGGGCGAGGCCGGGCTGGTCGAGCACGAAGGTGCGCGCGGGCAGGCGGGGCGCGGGACCGGTCTCGGAGAGATAGGTGTTGAGGAAGTGCTGGATGCGTTCATCCACCGGCGAGAGCTGGTGGGTGAGGCGGCGGGCTATCTCGCGCTGCTGGGCGAAAAGCGGCGCGGCGACACCGGTCAGGTCGGCGCCGGCGGCGTCGGCCACGGGAGTGCAGCCGAGCAGGCCGAGACGGAGGTTGATGGCAAGGCGGAGCTGTTCAGGCGGGAGGAGGGTGGAGTTCGTCGTGGTCATGGCGCGGTCGGGGAGCGTGTGTGTGGATCTTGGTCATCCTAGAGCAAACCCCGAGCCGCAGCCACGCATGGATTGTAAACATCTGCGCATTCTTAAGGCGGGCCGGGATGGATGGTCAGCCCGGAGGCGGGCTAGCGATCAGTTGCAGGACGTATTGGACAAGCCGCTGCCCGTAGATGGCGAACAGGGTGAAAAACACGCCGTTGAACGCAAACGCCAGGTAGCCCGCCAAAATAAAACGGCCGTCGCGCTCCAACAGCCCGCCCGCCATGATCACGATGCACAGAGCCGGCGGAAAATTCGTCCCCGGCGGCAGAGGCAACAGCAGGAGGAAGGCCGCGAACAGGATGATGAAGGCGTGCAACTGCACCAACAGCGGCGAATCCGTCAGCCAGAGCATGCGCGGCTTAAGCATCACTTCGAGAAACCGCAGCACCCGGCTGGCGCCGGACAGCAGCGTGGGGAAAAACTTCGGCGGCAACTCGCGGTCGAGCAAACGCCCCGGCAGCCAGGGTTTCTGACCCAGCGTGAGCCGCAGGGCGATGGCCGCGATCACCAGGCCGAGCACGCTCGACAGCCCCGGCAGAGGCAACGGCAACAAGAACGGCAGCGCCAACAGCAGCATCAACAGATTGTAGGCGCGCCCCTGGAGCACGCCGATCACCTCGCGCAAGGTCACCGCCCGGGCGGCAAACTCGGCAATGAGGTGCTGAAGGACCTCGGAGAGCTTTTGCGAAGCCTGCCCGGCGAAGGGCACGATCACGCCCGGGGCCGCAGAGGCCGAAGGCTCCCGTAACCCGCCCGGGGCCGGATCCGAGGGTTCAGGTGCCGCGTTTGTTGCCATAAAGTTCGATGTGGAGGCGATGAGCGTAGCGATAACCCCGGGCCTTGCAAAGCTCGCCGAGCCAGCCGGCGCGTTCGCGCAGTTTCTCCAGTGTAATCGCCTCGGGCATGAGCAGGACCTTGTGGCGCGGGATGTCGCGATCCAGCGAGCCGAGCAGGCCTTCCAACTCGGCGACATCCGCCGGCGTGGAGACGACAAACTTGAACTGGTAGGCGTAGCCGTCCACCCATGCGCGCACCGCGTCGGGGTTCCACCGCGTCGCTTCGTGCCGCACGCGCCAGGCATCGGGCAGTCGGGCGTCGGGAGCGGAGTTGGCCAGTTTCGGCGACAACGAAGCCAGGTCGCAGGCGATGCCGGCCGGCGCGACCGTGGCGGCCGTCTCGATGGTGATGTGCCGTCCCGCAGACCGCAGCGCATCGGCGAGCTCACGGATGCCTTTGGCGATCATCGGCTCGCCACCGGTCAGCACGACATGGCGCGCCGGCCGGGCCTCCACCTCGGCGACCAGCCCGGCCACGGTGCGTTCCACGCCCTCGGGATGCCATGAAGCGTAGGGCGTGTCGCACCAGTTGCAGCGCAGGTTGCAACCCGCCGTGCGGATGAAGACCGACGGCACACCCGTCAGCTCGCCCTCGCCCTGCAACGAATAAAATGTCTCCGAAATCAACATACGCGGCGTCTGCCTTGGGTGGACGCCCGTTCAGGCGCGAGGTTGACCGGCGGAGGGTTTGGCCGGCAGCGGACCGTTGTCCGCATACACCGTCGGGTCGGACAGGCCCGCTTCGAGGAAGGCCTCGCGGCGCTCCACGCAGGTGCCGCAAGTGCCGCAGTGGACCTCGCCGCCCTTGTAGCAGGACCACGTCCGCGAAAAGTCCACCCCGAGGCGCGCCCCCTCGGAGGCGATCCGGGCCTTGTTCATGGCGATAAACGGCCGCAGCAACCGGATGCCCGCGTAGGTGCCCAGCCGCATGGCGTCGCCCATCGCCCGCATGAAGTCCTCCCGGCAGTCCGGATAAATCGCGTGGTCGCCGCCGTGCGCCGCGATGACCAGACCCTCCGCGCCGATGCTCTCGGCGAAACCCGTCGCGATGGACAGCATGACCGCGTTGCGGAAAGGCACCACCGTCTGTTTCATGTTGGCCGCCTCGTAATGGCCGTCGGGAATCGCCCCGCCCGACGTCAGCAGATCCGACGCAAACAACCGGTTCACGAAATCGAGCTTCACGACCTCGTGCCGCAGCCCGAGCCTCGCCGCGTGGGCGGCCGCGCAGGGCAGTTCGCGCGGGTTGTGCTTGGCCCCGTAGTCGAAACTGATGACTGCGGAAACGACATGGCCGGCCTGCGCCCAATGGAGCGCGGCCACCGAATCCATCCCGCCCGAGCATAACACAACGACGTTCATCCCTCCCATCGCCGCAAACTGCGCCCCAAAGCGCAAAGGCTTTTTCTGCCCACGGCTCCCGGGCCCGCCAACCCGCGCCCAATCCCCCCGCCCCACCCTCCCCGCCTTTCCCAGCCGCTCACCCCGGCAGCAACTAACATAATGGGTTATTTGCGGCGGACGCATTTCACGCTTCCGTCCGTCCCCGCTTCGCCGTTTGTTCAATCATCCAGTGAACGACGCCCTTCCGCCCGCCTATACGTTTATCGACCAGCCCGGCCAGCTGGCCCCCCTCCTAGCCGCCCTCGAACGCGTGGACGAGGTCGCCCTGGATACCGAGGCGGACAACATGTATCACTACCGCACCCGCGTGTGCCTCCTGCAGTTTCTCGTCGCGGGAGAGATTTTCCTGGTGGACGTGCTCGCTCCCCTGCCGCTCTCGCCCCTGTGGGAAAAACTCGCGACCAAGCACCTGCTCATGCACGGCAGCGACTTCGACCTGCGGCTGCTCTCCGACCTCTGCCAGTTCCGCCCCAGGAGCATCTTCGACACGATGCTCGCCGCGCAGCTCCTCAACCGCCAGCGCATCGGCCTGGCCGCCCTCCTCGAACAACACTTCGGCCTCCAGCTCGACAAGGACGGCCAGAAGGCCAACTGGTCCAAACGCCCCCTCTCCCGCGACTTGCTCGACTACGCCGCCCTCGATGTCTGGCACCTGCCCGCCTTGCGCGACATCCTCACGCGCGAACTCGCCCAGCTCGACCGCCTCCACTGGCTCGACCAGCAGTGCCAGCGCCAGATCGAATCCGGCCTCCTCGGTTTCCCGCAAGACGACGAGAACGACTGGCGCATCGGCAAATCCGAACGACTCCGCGGCCGCGGCCTCGGCGTCCTCCACGCCGTCTGGCACTGGCGCGAAGACCGGGCCCGCGAACTCGACGTCCCGCCCTTCAAAGTCTGCAGCGGCGACCTGCTCATCAACATCGCGTTCGCCGCCGAGGACGGCGACTCCGTCGAATCCATCCTTGGCAAGGTCAACCTCGGCAAACGCCACGCCCGCCTCGCGCCCTCCCTCGCCTCAGCCCTGCGCCAGGGAATCGGCCGCGACGCGCAGACGCTGCCCCGCCGCCGCCGCTCCGATCTCGCCCCGCTCACCCCGGCCGAGGTCGCCCTGCAGGACCGCATCAAGGCCGACCGCGACCGCATCGCCGCCTCCCTCGCCCTCGAACCGACCTTGATCGCCAACCGCGCCCAACTCGCCCTCATCGCCCGCGACCCCGCCAAGCTCGACGCCATCCTCCTGCCCTGGCAGGCTGATCTGCTGCGCGGGCAACCTTCCCTCGCATCCGACTGACGCGGCCGAAGTATCCTTTTTCCTGCGCTTGCCAAAGCCGGCGGCACCTTACACGTTCCCCCAACTCCCCTATGAAATCGAAGACCCTGCTTACCCTTGCGATTTGCGTCGCCGCCGCGTCCGTATTCTCCGGCTGCTCCACGCAGAAGACCCGCACCGGCCGCAACAACAGCCTCCTCGGCGGCCTGTTCGTTTACAACACCGGCAACTACCAGCCGGTCGGCCCCAACACCCTCGACATCGACGGCACCCAATACCTGGGCCGCGTGAATCCCTCCGGCACCCAGGTCTCCGCGCTGTGGGGCACCGTGACCTTCCACGATTACTGAGCCGCCTCGGTTCCGCCAATCTTCACCGACCCCGCGACCGGCCCTGCGCCGCGCGGGGTTTTTCTTTGCCTCCGCACGCCGTTCCGTGAGCGTTTCCGCCACCCGTGCCTTCGGATAACGCCAACATCGCCCGCCACCTCGCCGCCATGGCCGCGCGCCTGCCCGACGCCGCCGCCCTCAAGGTCCCCCGCGGTCGCACCCGCTCCGGCGACATCGATTACCTCGCCCTCACCTTCTCCGAACTCGCCGCCGAGGTCGCCGCCTGGCGCGCCCTCTTCAAAACCCGGGGCGTGCGTCGCGGCGACCGCGTGCTCGTCATGGTCCGCCCCGGCCTGCCGCTCATCGCCGCCGCCTTCGCCCTCTTCGCCCACGGCGCCGTGCCCGTCGTGATCGACCCCGGCATGGGCTTGAAAAGCTTCCTCGCCTGCGTCGAACGCTCCCGCCCGCGCGTCCTGCTGGGCATCCCCGCCGCCCGGATTGTCAGCCACGTTTTCCGCCAAAAATTCCGCACCGTCGAGGTCCGTATCCCCGCCAGCGGCTCGCCCACCGCGCGGCTGAAATCCGCATCTCAACTTACAAATTTCCAATTGGAGATGGCCGCGAGCGCCCCCGACGACCTGGCGGCGGTGCTCTTCACCTCCGGCTCCACCGGCGCCCCCAAGGGCGTCCGCTACACCCACGGCATGTTCGACGCACAGGTGGAGCTCATCCGCTCCACCTACGACATCCGGCCAGGCGAGATCGACCTGCCGATGCTGCCGATCTTCGCCCTCTTCAACCCCGCCCTCGGCATGACCACCGTCGTGCCCGAGATCGACCCCGGCCGCCCCGCTTCCGTCGATCCACGCAAAATCATCCAGGCCATCCGCCAGGAAAACATCACCAGTTCCTTCGGCTCGCCGACCCTCTGGCGCAAAATCGCGGTCCACTGCCGCGAACACCACCTCGCCCTGCCCACCCTGCGCCGCGTGCTCTGCGCCGGCGCGCCCGTGCCCCCCGACCTCTGGGAACTGATGTCTCCCGTCCTTCCCAACGGCGAACTTCACAGCCCCTACGGCGCCACCGAGTCCCTCCCGGTCAGCACCATCCGCGCCTCCGAGGTCCTGGCCTGCACCGGCGGCACCTCCGTCGCCACCGAACACGGCGCCGGCACCTGCGTGGGCCGCCCCCTTCCCGCCAACGAGGTCCGCATCATTCCCCTCTCCGATGCGCCGGTCGCCGCCATCACCGCCGCTCCGGCCCTCCCCGCCGGCCAAATCGGCGAAATCATCGTCCGCGGCCCCACCGTCACCCGCGCCTACGACGCCCTCCCCGAAGCCACCGCCGCCGCCAAGATCCCCGATCCGGCCACCGGCGCTATCTTCCACCGCATGGGCGACCTCGGTTACCTCGACCACCACGGACGCCTCTGGTTCTGCGGACGCAAGGCCGAGCGCGTCGAGACCCCCGACGGCCCGCTCTACACCGAGCAGGTCGAACCGATTTTCAACACCCACGCCGAAGTCCGCCGCTGCGCCCTGATCGGACTCGGCGAACCCGGTCGCCAGCGTCCCGCCATCGTCGTCGAGCCCGCCTCGACAATCTTCGCCAAATCCAGCGCCGCCTGCCGCCGCTTCGCCCGCGAACTCCGCGAAATCGCCATGCGCCACGCCCACACCGCGCACATCAACCTGTTTTATTTCCGGGAAACCTTCCCGGTCGATGTGCGCCACAACGCCAAGATCCACCGTCTCACCCTCGCCCGCTGGGCCGCCGACGGCGCCGTCGGCTACGAGTCCGACCCCAAACGCTGATGAGCACCCCCGACCCCCAACCCCAGTGTCACCCAATAGGTGACACCTCCTCCGGCTCCGCCCTCGTCACCGGCGGCACCGGTTTCCTCGGCCGGCGCATCGTCGAACGCCTGCTCACCGCCGGACGCCCCCGTCGCGGTGCTCGCGCGCACCCCCGCGCCCGACCTCGAAGCCCGCGGTGTCCGCTTCATCCGCGCCTCGCTCGACGACGCCGCCGCGGTGCGCGCCGCCTGCCGGGGGATCGGCACGGTCTTCCACGTCGCCGCCAAGGTCGGCGTGTGGGGCCGCCACGAGGATTTTTTCCGCGCCAACGTCCTCGGCACCCGCGCCCTGCTGACCGGCTGCCGGGAACAAGGCGTCGCCCGCGTCGTTCATACGAGCACGCCCAGCGTGGTTTACAACGGCCGCGATCTCGCCGGCGCCGACGAGTCCCTGCCGCTCACCACCGCCTGCCCGAGTCCCTACCCGTTGACCAAGGCGATCGCCGAAGCCGAGGTGCTCGCCGCCAACTCGCCCGGGCTCCGCACGGTCGCCCTGCGCCCGCACCTGATCTGGGGCGTGGGCGACCCGCACCTCGTGCCCCGCATCCTGGCCCGCGCCCGGTCCGGCCGCCTGCGCATCGTCGGCCACGGCCGCAACCGCGTCGACATGGTCCATGTCGACAACGCCGCCGACGCCCACCTCGCCGCCGAGCAGGCCCTGGCAAAGTGTCACCTAATAGGTGACACTTTGCCGGCGGCGGGGCGGGCGTATTTCATTACCAACGACGAGCCGGTCGTCCTGTGGGACTGGGTCAACGGCTTGCTCGCCGCACTCGGAGAGCAACCGGTCACCACACACGTTTCCCTCGCCGCCGCCTCCGCCGTCGGCGCGATCTGCGAAGCCGCTTGGCGCGTGCTGCCGCTCCAGGGCGAACCTCCCATGACACGTTTCATCGCCGCCGAACTGGCCAAGGACCACTGGTTCTCCCTCGCCGCCGCCCGCCGCGATCTGGGCTATGTGCCGCGCGTGAGCATGGCCGAGGGCACGGCCGCCCTGGTCGCCTCGCTTCGCTCCGCAGCGAAGTCCGCCTGACCCCCGGCACCGACAAAACCGGGCGGCCTCGTCAGACGACACGATCGGCCAGCGCCTCGGCCCGCCCCTCGGCAAAAGCGGCAAAGTTGGCCAGAAAATGCCTCACCAGCGCCACGTCCTGGTCGCTGCGACCGCCCGCCGTGTGCGGCGTGATGAAGCAGTTCGGCGCAGACCACAACGGGTTCGAGGGAGACAGCGGCTCCTCGGCAAACACATCGAGATACGCCGCGCCGAGCCGGCCGCTGGCCAACGCCCGCACCAGCGCGCGTTCGTCCACGGTCGTCCCGCGGCCGACGTTGTAGAAACGCGCCCCCGGTTTGCACGCGCCCAGCCTCCGCGCGTTGACGTAGTTCCGCGTCGCTTCGTTGTCCGGCAGCAGGTTCACCACGTGGTCGGCCTCGGCCAGCACCGCCGTGACTTTTTCCTCGGGGATGATGTGCACGCCGCGTTCGCTGTGCGTCCTCCGCCGGACCGCGTAGAGTTTCATGCCGAACGGCGCGAGCAGCTCCGCAAGCCTCCGTGCGATCGCGCCGTAGCCGAGCAGGAGGACGGTCTGCCCGTTCAGCAGGACCGAAGCCGCCCTGCGTTCGTGGAATTTCCAACCGCACTCGCCCAGTTGCTCGGCATGGGAGGCGGGCAGCTGCCGGGCGAGCGCCAGCATCATGGCCAGCACATGCTGCGCGCACGGCTCGGCGAACACCGTCGAGCTGGTCGTGAAGCACGAACCGCGCGCGCGAAACGCCTCCAAAAACTCCGGCGTGTCGTAGCGCCCGTAACCCGCGCTGGTGATCGCGACCCACCGGATTTTTTTGCGACGCAGGCAATCGCCCGCGTCGGGCTGGCCGAACACCACGTCGGCCTCGGCCAACCCCGCGTCGCCCGCCCCCGCGACCAGCACCGAGGTCGCGCGTTGCTCGGCCAGGATCAGCCGGTGGCCGGCGAGGCCGTGCGCCAGCAAATTCTCCGCCGCAGAGGACAGGGCGGCGTTGCACCATACCGTAATCTTCATGCCCCATGACTAAACGATCTCCCCGGCCCGCGACCAGCCCTCAACATCCCCCGTAATAACTAACCCATTGTGTTAGTTGTTACGGGGATGGGACGGGGATTCTTCGTGGTGTTCTTGGGGCCGGTGGTTGCATCGCGGCGGTGTGGTGGTTGGGGTGGAGGGATGTCCTCCACCAGCCACCCCCGCGCCCGTCTGCTCACGTTGCTCTGCTACGGCGCGATGATGAGCCTGGCGATCGGCCTGAACCTGCTGCCCGTCTTCCTCACCACGCTCAGCGCCACCTACGGAGGCGCGGCCGGGCTCACCGGCGAACAGCTGGGGCGACTCGGGGCACTCGCCTTCGCCGGCCTGGTGGTCGGCATCGTCGCGACCGGGCCGCTGGCCGACAAATGGGGGCCCAAACCGTTCGCGCAACTGGGCAACGCGTTCATCGCCGCGAGCCTGGTGGCGATGGCGTTCGCGCCCGACTACACGTCGCTGGCCGGCGCGGTCTTCGCCCTCGGGCTCGGCGCGGGCGTGCTCGACATGGTGCTCAGCCCGGTGGTGTCGGCGCTCAACCCGGCGACCCGCGCCGGCGCGCTCAACTGGCTGCACTCGTTCTACTGCGTGGGCGCGGCCGTCACGGTGCTGGCCGGCACTCTGGCGTTGGGCGCGGGCTTCGGCTGGCGCGGTTCCTGCCTCGTGCTGCTGCCGTTGCCCCTGGGACTGCTGGCGGCGTTCGCCCCGCTGCCGTTTCCGGCGCTCGCGCACGAGACCGTGCGGTTGTCGGTCCGCGCGCTGTTCATGCAACGTTGGTTCCGGCTGGCGGCCGTCTGCATTTTCCTGGGAGGCGCGACCGAGCTCGGCATGGCCCAGTGGCTGCCGGCGTATGCGGAGACGTCGCTGGGGTTCCCCGCGTGGGCGGCGGGTGGCGCCCTGCTTTTGTTTTCGGTGGCGATGGCGCTGGGGCGCATGGTGGTGGGCTCGGTCAGCGCGCGCATGGACCCGTTTCGCATGATGGCGTGGAGCTGCGGCACAACGGTGGTCTTGTTTTTGGCCGGATCGTTTCTGCCCGTGCCTGCCCTCGCGCTGGCGGCGTGCATCGCGGCGGGTTTCACGGGCAGCTGCCTGTGGCCGACGATGCTCGCGGTGACGGCGGACCGCTACCCGGCGGGCGGCGCGAGCATGTTCGGCGCGCTGGCCGCCCTGGGCAACGCCGGTGGCATCGTCATGCCGTGGGTGGTCGGCTGGATCGCCGACCGCAGCAATCTGCACCTGGGCCTGGCCGTGTCGGCCCTCGCCCCGCTCATCATGCTGCCGCTCGTGCTCCGGCTGCGGGCCTGACAAGCCCTAGCAGGTGAGGAAACGCCGCGAGGTGCCGCACGCGTCTGCGTGCGCACGCGGTCACCAAGAAAACGCCCGGGGACGGGCGTTGCCACACGGGTGCCCTGCCACCTGGTGCCCTGCCAGACGGGAACGTCGCCACTTCGCGGCCGTGGCCACCCCGCGCTCAAAACAGCCGCAGTGGATATTCACCGCGAGCCACCAGTTCGGCCAGCGCGGCCTGCACGCGGGGTTTGTCCTCGCGATACGTCACGCCAAACCAGCTCGCGCTAGTCGGGCGGACCTCGACGGTGACCAGGCGCTGCGCCACCTGCCCCGATAAGGCCTCGGGTAGATAAAACTCCGACTTCAGCTCCCCGCCGCGTTTTTCCAGGAAGGCCTCGAACTGCTCGTCGAGCGCCGTGAAAAACGCCGGCGTGAAGGCCCAGCAGTTCATCGAGACAGTTTCGTCGCCCGAGTATTTTTTCCCCGCCGCGGAGTCGTCACATGCCGCGACTTCCTCGCGCCGGATACCGGCGTGCTCCACGACCCCGGCCAGTCGTCCGTCGGCGCCGGTGGCGCACACGCCGCGGGAGACGGCACCGTTTTCGGACAACGTGTTCGCCAGCCGGTAGCCGATCATCGCGAAATTCGGAGCGGCCTCCCCGCCGGCCGATGACGCCTCGTCGCGCAGAAACCCAGCCAGTTGGCGGAACGCGTCGCGGCCGAAAAAATCGTCCGCCCCGATCACCGCGAACGGCTCCGTCACCGCGTCGCGCGCGCACCAGACCGCGTGGCCGGTGCCCCAGGGTTTTTCCCGTCCGGGCGGCACGGAGAAACCGGGCGGCAGCGCGTCCAGCGACTGGAACACATAGTCGACTCTGATTTTGTCCGCGTATTTCGCGGCGACCTGGTCGCGGAATGCCTTCGCGAATTCCCTGCGGATCACAAACACCACCCGGCCGAAGCCTTCGCGGATCGCGTCGAACACCGCGTAATCCAAGATCGTCTCCCCCGACGGTCCGACGGGATCGACCTGCTTGAGTCCGCCGTAGCGGGAACCCATGCCGGCGGCCAAAATCAACAGCGTGGGGGCGGTGCTCATGAGATGAAACGGATGCAAAGCGGGTAACGGTAGAGCACGCCGTCGGAGGCCTTGATCGCCCCGACGATCCCGAAGATCACCGCCGCCAGTCCGAGCAACACCAGCAAGACCGCCCCCACAAAGACAAACACCAGGGGCAGCGCGCACAGGCTGTAGAGCAGCAGCGAGAGATGGAAGTTGAGCACCTCCTTGGCTTGGATCGCCGCCGGCCCGGCGTCTTTGCGTTTGATCAGGTACACGATGAACGGGAGCAAAAAGCCCACGCCGATCAGCGCCGACAAGTGGCAGAGAATGATGAGGGCCTTGTCCTCTCCGACGGAATGAGGCGCGGGCGTTGTCGGCGTTGGCGTGGTGTCCATGAGTTGGCCCCAAGACAAACCCCCGCCCCCGCCCCGCGACAAGGAAACAAACTCCGCCCGTCGTCGTGCGCAGCCGCCTCGCGCCCCCTGCCTCTCCCGCCTCTCTTTTTTCACACACCACGCGACTCCCCGCCGCCAGGGAACAACTAACCCATTGTGTTAGTTGTTCCCGGGCGGCGGAGCGGCGGGCGGGGGGCGGATGAGGGTGTTTGGGCAAATGGGGGTGATCCGCACGCCCGGCTTGCCTCGGGCGTCCACCGGGGGCATCTGGTTGTCACCTATGGCATCCCTTCCCTCCCAGTTCGCCGGCGTCACCGTCGTGACCAAGGCCAATGTCTACTTCGACGGCAAAGTCGTCAGCCACACCGTGCTCTTCGCCGATGGCTCCAAGAAAACCCTCGGCCTCATCTACGCCGGTTCCTACCACTTCGGCACCGACGCCGCCGAGCGCATGGAGATCGTCGCGGGTTCCTGCAAGGTCACCCTCGACGGCCAGTCCACGACGCAAACCTACGCCGCCGGCACCTTCTTCGACGTGCCCGCCAAGTCCGGTTTCACCATCGAGGTGACCGCCGGCATCGCCGAATACATCTGCTCCTTCCTTCCTTAACCCGTCCCGCGCCACCATCCGTACGTCATGCGCTCCTTCTTTGTCCTGCTCCTTCTCGGTGTCGTGCTCACCTCGATCGCCCTGGTCGTGCGCTCGGGCATTTTCGCCCGCCAGAATCCGGGGCAGCCGATCAACGCGGCGATGCGCGTCGCCCTGGCCGAGAACGCCAACCGGATGTCGGAGCGCGACACCCAGATCGTCGCGCAGCGCTACACCGGCGCCCGCGACACGGAGACCGGTCTGCGTTATCTCGTCCGCACGCCCGGCACGGGGGACACCACCCCCAAGCGGGGCCAGATCGTGACGGTCAACTACGAGGGGCGGTTCCTCGACACCAATGCGGTCTTCGACGCCTCGGCCAAGCATGGCGGCCCGTTTAATTTCCGCATCGGCGAGGGCGTGGTCATCGCGGGCTGGGACGAGGGCGTCATGGCCATGAAGAAGGGCGAGAAACGCACGTTGATTGTCCCCTACTGGCTGGGTTACGGCGAGAAGGGCATCACCGGCAAAATCCCCCGCCAGGCCACGCTGGTGTTCGACGTCGAGTTGGTTGATTTCAAGTAAGCCGGCCGCAACACCCCGCTTTTGTCCGTGGAACCCGGACGCCGTCCGGTGCGTCCCACCACTCGATGCAACCCCCCGTAGAATCGCCCTCCGATGCCAACATGCCTGTGCCGGATGGTTCCGGCCGGTGGCTCGGAGCCCTGTTGATGGTCTGCACCGTCGCGGCTTTTTGGCCGGTCACCGCCTGGTTCGCGCACGAGGTGGCGGCGCGCCAGCAGATCCGGCAGTCGTTTTTGCTGCTTGGGGTGGCGAGCGCGTTGGTCGTCTGGCAACATGCGCGGGACTGGCGGCTGCGCCTGGAAGTCGGCAACCGCGCGCTGGTCCTGCTTCTGGGTGCCTACACTTGCGCCGCCGCCGCCTGGTGGTTGCAGCAGCCGTGGTTGGTGTTGCCCGCCTTCGTGCTCGGCCTGGCCGGATGCCTGCATGTGCTCGTGGGGGCGGATGCGTGGCGTTTCATCCGCCCGCTCTTTGTCGGTTTCGTGGCCTGCATCGCGGTGATCCTGCTTTTCCCTTTGCTCGACTGGCCGCTGCGGCAGATGGCCGGCGTCAATGCGGCCCGCCTGCTGCACGGGCTCGGTTTCACGCCGCACCTCGGCGTCATCCTGGAGCCCGTCCCGAAGCTCATCCTGTCCACCGGGCGCAACGTCTTTGAGGTGGCCACCGAGTGCAATGGCTTCGGGCTGATCACGAGCGCGGCGGTGCTGGTCTTGTTGGCGGGCGGCATCGCCGGGCGTCGCGCCCGCTGCTTCCTTTGGCTGGTGCCGACGGCGATGGCGCTGGGCTTCGTCTTCAACCTCCTGCGCATCCTGGTTATCTGCCTGCTGGCGCCGTCGTTGCCCAACCACTACCACGCGCTGCATGAGGCGGCCGGCGTGCTCATGCTGTGGTCCGGCCTGGGGCTGGTTGGTTGGATGGCGTGGCGCCCCCCGGTTCCGGCCGCCGGGTGACCGGGCTCAATCATCCGGGTTTTGTGCCGATTGAGGAGGTGTAAACGTTCTTTGCTTCCCGCGCCCCGCCGTTGAGCGTTCGCCAAGCCCGATGCCCATCCCCAACCACGGCCGCCTTCTTCGCGAGCCGAACGTGACAAGACTGATTGGGTGCAGGCGACCCCGTGCACGACCGCGCCCGAAGCAGGGAACGTTTCGCCGTCCCAGCCTGCTTACCCGCTCACTCGCAGGGTTCGACGACCTGAGTTATCTCAGAAACACACCTTAATCCGGCTCTTTTTCCAACACCGCCCGCGCCTCGGCGACCAGCCGGTCCACCGTTTTAAAAATCTCCGCGATGTCCGCGCGCGCTCCGGCCCTCCAGCCGGCCTCGGCCAAGTCCTGTTCGTCTGCGGCGTCGAGACCGGCGAGCGCGTCGCGCAGGCCGCTGCGGGCTTTTTTCAGGCGCACGAGCACCGGTCCCGCGAAGAGCGGCTCTGGCGGCCATTCCTTGGCGTCTGCGGACAGGCCCAGCGCGCCGGCGAGCTTGGCTCCGGCGAGCATGACGCCGTTGATCAGCTCGCGCAGGGGATGCTCCCGGGTATCCTCGGGCGCCAGCCAGGCGTGGAGAATGACATCTTCGGAGAGGCGGCGGGTGAGGGCGTTGCAACGCGCAACCAGGGGGTGCCACTCGTCGTCCCGCAGCGCGCGGGGGTGATCCTCGTCTTCGGCCGGGGACTGCTCGGCGGCGTTGAGCTCGGCCAACCAGCGGGACTTGGCCGCCTGCTCCTCGGGCGTCGGCGGCTCGGGATCGGGTTCACCGCGTTCCCGTCGCAGGCGGGCCCGCTCCTCGTTGAGGATGCGTTCCCAGGACTCGGCTTCCAGGCCTTCGCGCTCCATGCGCGCGATCACCCGGTCGAGCAGCAGTTCCATGCGCGCGGCCTCGGCGTCGGCGGTCGCCTCGGCCGGGCTGGTCGGCGCGTCGTCGTCCGGTTCGTCCGCAGCGCCGGCGAGGCGTTCCATGAAGGCGAGCATCTCCCGGTCGTTGGCCTCGCGCTGCGCCGCCTCGGCGGTGTCGTTCATCACCCAAGTGCGCCCCGGCTCGACCTCCATCAGGTAGGAGGCCGATTCGATCACGACGCGACCGTTGGCCTCGCTGTGCCACTCGAGGTGGAGGCTGTTGCTCCAATGCCAGGGGAACGGGCTGCGGGCCTTCATGTGCGCCATGAGTTCGTCCATCGAACAGTCCGGCACCTTGACCTTGCGGGACGCCGTGATGTCGCCGACCCGACCGCGTTGCAGCGTCGCCAAGCCCGCCAGTTCGTCGGGCCGGGGAGGGCGGGGCGAGGGGTTGGTGAAGCGCAGCAACTGGCCGGCGAGGTCCCGCCGGGTGTCGCCCTCGAGCTCCAGCACCAGCGGCTCCTCACGACCGGCAAACCACAAGCGGCCGGTCACGCGACCCTGGATCCGGTTGTCCAGCTCGCCCTTGATCAATGTCTCTTCGATGCGCCACGCCATGTGCCGGCAGCTTGGCGCGCCGGCGGACGGATTGCCAGTTCTCACTTCGATTCGGAGGATTGGCCCCGCGGCTTTTTCCAAGGCGCGTTTGCCTTGGCGGTGGAATCTCGTTTGCTGCCCTCCCAGCACGTCCTCATGCGCAGCCTCAACGATCCACCCTTCGCATGAACTCCCGTCTTTACGAGTGCCAGGTGATGCATGCGCGTTTCATCCCGCGGTCGCATCGCTTTCTCTATCGCATTTTCATGCTCGCCGTGGATCTCGACGAGCTCCCCGCGCTGCAACGCGGTCTGAGGCTTTTTTCCGTCAACCGCCCCAATCTTTACGCCTTCCGCGAGGCCGACTATCTGCCCACCGGCGAGCCTCTTCACAATCCCTCCGGGCCGCCCGCCCCGCCGCCCGCGAGCGGCTCCGCCACGTCGGCAAGCCTTCCGCCCGGGGCCGCGCTCAAGTCCCGCGTGCTCGCGTTTCTGTCCGCGCGCGGCGTCGATCCGGGTCCGGGCGCGCGGGTGGAACTGGTCACGTTGCCACGCGTGTGCGGCTACCTGTTCAACCCGGTTTCGTTCTACTTTTGCCACGATGCCGCCGGCGCGTGCGTGGCCGCGATCACCGAGGTGACCAACACCTTTCGGGAGATGAAGCCGTATTTCCTGGGCCCGCAAACCCGTGTCGCCGGTGCATCCGCCGGCGCCCCCGCCTCGTTTCACTTGCGCACGCCGAAGCACTTCTACGTCTCGCCCTTCTCCGACGTCGATGTCGCCTTCGACTTCCACCTGCGCGCGCCCTCCGAAAAACTCTCAATCCAGATCGACGACTACATCGGCTCCCAACGCTCCCTCACCAGCACGCTCACCGGCCCGGCCCGGCCGCTCACCGATGCGCGTCTGGCCTGGTTCTCGCTTAAATACCCGTTGATCACCCTGCGAATCATCACCCTCATCCACTGGCACGCGTTGCTCCTCTATCTCAAAAAAATCCCCTGGTTCGCCAAGGCCGCCCGCGCCGCCGACCAGCGAGACCTCCACCGCCCGCACGCCTCCCTCGCCCCTTCTTCATCCACGGACGCATGAACCCTCCGCCTCTCGATTCCGCCGCCTCCGCCGAAGCCGCGCTCGCCGCTTCCGACGGTCCGCGCCCGTTTTACGAAAAAGCCGTGCTGGGCACGCTCGCCGGCATGGACCGCGGACACCTGCAAGTCGAGCTGCCCGACGGCGTCCGCCGCACGTTCGGCGCGCCCGCGCCCACCGGGGCGAGGCTCCCGCTCGCAATCCCGGCCGACGCCGCCGTCCGCGTGCGCCGCCCTGTTTTTTTCAAAAAGTGCTTCCTGCACGGCGACATCGGCTTTGCCGAGAGTTTCATCGACGGCGACTGGGAGACGCCCGACCTCACCGCCGTGCTGTCGTGGTTCATTCACAACGTCGACAACGCCCCCACCCTGTCCGGCTCGAAACGCACCCGCACCCTCGCCCTCAATCTCCTGCGTTTCGCCGACCGCGTCGGCCACCTCCTGCGCCCCAACAGCCTGGAAAACGCCCGCCGCAACATCAGCGAGCACTACGATCTCTCCAACGACTTCTTCGAGCTCTTCCTCGACGGTTCGATGATGTATTCGGCGGCCAAGTGGACTTCGCCCGACCTCTCGCTTGAGGCCGCCCAGTTCGAGAAAAACGAGGCGCTCTGCCGCAGCCTGCGTCTCAAACCCGACGACCATGTCCTGGAAATCGGCTCCGGCTGGGGCGGCTGGGCCCTGCACGCCGCGCGCCGCCACGGCTGCCGCGTGACCACGATCACGCTCTCCCAACGCCAGCTCGACTACGCCCGCCGCCGCGTCGCCGAGGCCGGCCTGGCCGACCGCATCGAGGTGCGTTTCCAGGATTACCGCGAGCTCGCCGGGCGTTTCGACAAGATCGTCTCCATCGAGATGATGGAGGCCGTCGGCCACGACTACCTGCCGGTGTTCTGCGGCGTCATCGACCGCGTGCTCAAGCCCGGCGGCCTGGTCGGCCTGCAATTCATCACCTGCCCCGACGCCCGCTACGACGAGCTCCGCAAGGGCGTCGATTTCATCCAGAAGCACATCTTCCCCGGCTCGCTGTTGCTCTCGCTCAATCGCGTCAACGAACAGCTTTCCGCGCACGGCGGTTTTGTCATGCACGGCATCTCCGACCTGGGTCACGACTATGCGCGCACGCTCCGCCTCTGGCACGAGGCGTTTATCAAAAAACTCCCCGAGGTCCGCGCCCTGGGTTTCGACGAGCGTTTCATCCGCAAGTGGAGCTACTACCTCTGCTACTGCGAGGCCGCCTTCGCCCTGCGCAACATCTCCGTCGTCCAGACGCTCCACACCCGTCCCAATAACCTGTCGCTCTGACCGGCGCCGCCACCATGCTCCTCTTTCTTCGCGCCCTGTTTTTCACCGTCATCGTGTCCATGCTGGCCGTGACTGGCTGGGCGTCGTCGCAGTGCGCCCTCTTCGCCATCCCGCGCGAGGTGTTCACCCACCCGTGGTTCATCGCCACGTTGATCGACGCCTACTGGGCGTTCATCACGTTCTACGTCTGGGTGGCCTGGAAGGAACAATCCACCGGGGCGCGCATCCTCTGGTTCATCGCCATCATCCTCTGGGGCAACCTCGCCATGGCGCTTTATTTCCTCATCGAGTTGTTCCGCATCCGCTCGGCCGACCAGCTCGGCGAGGTGTTCGCCACCCGCCGCCCCGGCCGCGTCGCCCTGCCGGCCGCGCTCGCCACCGTCGGCGTCGCCGTCTACCTTTTGGGCGCGAAGTCTCTCTTCGCGTAACCATGCCCGATCCCGCTCCCCGCCGCTCTTTCTGGAAACGCCGTCTCGGCGAGCCCGTGCTCGCCTTGCTCACCCAGGGCGTCACGCCCGACAAGATCGCCGCCACCCTCGCGGTCGGCACCGCCGTCTCGTTGTTTCCGTTCCTCGGATTCACCACGCTCCTGAACGTGGGCGTGGGTTTCTGGTTGCGCATGAACCAGCCGCTGCTCCAGGCGCTCAACTACCTCATCACCCCGCTGCACCTCGTGATGATCTTCGTCTACGTGCGCGCCGGGGAAAAAATCTGGGGCGTCCACGAACAGCCGTTCAGCCTCGTCGAACTCGTCGCCTCCTTCCGCGATCTGCCGTTCGGCGAGTTCCTCCACCGCTTCGGCTGGACCGGCGTGCACGCCTTCACCGGCTGGCTGTTCAGCGTGCCGTTCATCGTTTCCGGCCTTTACGCCATCCTGCGGCCCGTCATGCGCCGGCTCTCACGGCTGCGCCCGCTCAAAACCGCCTGAACCGCCATGTCCACCTTCCCCACGCTCGTCCTGGCCGCCGCCGCGCTCTCCCTGCTTTTCGCCGCCACCCTCACGCTCGCCCGGCGCATGGACAACTATGGCATCGTGGACATCGTGTGGGCCGGCGCGTTCGGCGCGTTGGCCTCGTTCTACGCCGCCGTCGGCCCCGGCTGGGCCCCGCGCCGCTGGCTCATCGCCGGCATCGTCACGCTCTGGAGCGCCCGCCTCGCCCTCCATCTCTACCGGCGAGTCATGAGCCACCACCCGGCCGAGGACCGCCGCTACACCGAGATGCGCGTGCGCTGGGCCGGAGATTTTCGCCGCAAGATGGCCGTCTTTTTCCAGCAGCAGGCGCTTTCGGTGGTCATCCTCGGACTGCCCTTCCTGCTGGTCGCCCGCAACCCCGCGACCGCGTTTCACCCGCTCGAATACGCCGGCCTCGCCCTCTGGCTCCTCGCCCTCATCGGCGAAGCCCTGGCCGACGCCCAGCTCGCCGCCTTCAAGCGCGACCCGGCCAACCAGGGCAAGGTCTGCGAAGCCGGCCTCTGGGCCTGGAGCCGCCACCCCAACTATTTTTTCGAAAGCCTCGTCTGGTTCGGTTATTTCATCTTCGCCTGCGCCTCCCCCTGGGGCTGGACCAGCCTCATCTGCCCGCTCGGCATCCTCTACCTGCTGCTGCGCGTGACCGGCGTCCCGATGGCCGAGGAACAATCACTCCGGTCCCGCGGCGACGCCTTCCGCGACTACCAGCGCCGCGTCTCCGTCTTCGTGCCCTGGTTTCCGAAAACCTGATTTTACGCCATGATCGACGCCCTTCTCGAAAAAAACCTTCTTCCCGACCGGCTCATCCGTTTCGGCATCCGCCGCCTGCTCGCGCAGCGCATCCGCAACGAGGCCGCCCGCCACGATGCCGACGCCTATGTGGCCGACCTCAAGACCCGCCCGCTCGCCGAGCAGACCGCCGCAGCCAACGAGCAGCACTACGAGGTGCCCACGCTTTTTTATCAATACTGCCTCGGCAAGCGCCTCAAATACTCCGGCTGCCTCTACCCGACGGGACGGGAAACCCTCGACCAGGCCGAGGAGCACATGCTCGCCCTCTACGCCGAGCGCGCGCAACTCGCCGACGACCAGGACATCCTCGAACTCGGCTGCGGCTGGGGCTCGCTCTGCCTCTACAACGCCGAAAAGTTCCCCCGCGCCCGCATCACCGCCATCTCCAACTCCCGCACCCAGAAGGAGCACATCGACGCCGAGGCCCGCAAACGCGGCCTCACCAACCTGCGCATCATCACCTGCGACATCAACGCCTTCGACCTCGCCCCCGGGCAATTCGACCGCGTCGTCTCGGTCGAGATGTTTGAGCACCTCAAAAACTACGAGCTCCTCTTCCGCAACATCGCCCGCTGGCTCAAGCCCGGCGGCCTGCTCTTCACCCACATCTTCACCCACGGCCGCTTCAGTTACCACTTCGTCTCCCAGGGGCCCTCCGATTGGATGAGCCGCTACTTTTTCACCGGCGGGCAGATGCCCTCCCACGACCTGCTTCCGCGTTTCCAGGCCGACCTCCGGCTGGTGCAGGACTGGAAGGTAAACGGTCGCCACTACCGGCAGACCGCCGAGCATTGGCTGCAAAACATGGACCGCCACCGCGACGAGATCCTCCCGATTTTCCGCGAGACCTACGGTGCCCGTCAGGCCGTGAAGTGGTGGGCGTATTGGCGGGTCTTCTACATGAGCTGCGCGGAGCTCTGGGGTTATCGGGGCGGTGAAGAGTGGTTGGTGAGCCACTATCTCTTCCGCAAGCCCTGAGGCGAGAGGTCGTAAGCATTTCAAAACAAGCCGCGGCTTGGCGACAGTGTATCCATAGCCGTGCGACATGGGTCTCCGAACGTGAACAAAACCATACGCCCGGGGACGGGCGTTGCCACACCCGCAACCGGCGTTGACCTCGATGCAGCAACCTGCCGGGTCGCCACCGTGTCGGCCGCGTTGGCCGAGGCCGTTTCTCCTCTCATGCAGACCCGATTTGGTTCAGAAACACACCTTGGGGAGTGCGGGGACGGGCAAAACCTGTAAAATCCAAGTGAAAAGACCCCGGGTCCCGCCGCAGGAGGGTGGATTGGGCTTTACAAAGGGGGTACTAGAAGCATAGAAAAAAGTGCGTTATCAATTTGTTTTTCATCGCACAAAGCTCAAACTAACCGAGATATGGATACCCTCGCCGCCATCACTCCCACCTCTTTTTCCGCCCGTGCCGCCGCGTGGCTAGCCCTCGGTGCCTGCGCGTTCCTCCCCTTCTCCGCCTCCGCCCAATCAGTCACGACTGTGCCTGTCGGGGCGATGAGTTATTCGCTTGCGAGTGGGAGTCTTGCAGTTCCTTCAACGACGTTAGTAACTCTTCCATTATACGACTATACTGGGCCTCTAAGTGGTATCTCATCAGGTGTTATAAATTCATATTCAGGTCTGGTCATCACAGTTAGTTCGGCAGGCTGGACTACCAATGCCCTATCCGTACCCAGCGCTCCCTTTATGCTCCAAATAACAAGCGGGACCGCAGAGGGGCGCTTTTATTCTATTGTTTCAAATACCAACAACACTATCACTTTAAGCGGTCCTGATTTGCAATCAGAGGGAGTCGTCGCAGGTGTTGATACGTTCCGTATTTTATCAGTTGATACCCTTAATACACTATTCGGATCGACGACATTACAGGGCGGTGCTTCTTCTGTCGTTAGTGACATAGTTTATCTATTCGAGGGCGGCGGTTGGGCGGGTTATTACTATAATACTACACTCGGTTATTGGCGAAAAACTTCCGGCCCTAACCAAAATAAAGATAATATCGTTCTTAGGCCTGATACTGGATTCCTGATTCAGCGTAAATATTCATCACTCAATCTTGTCATAACGGGAACAGTTCCTACGGTTAAGTCCAAAGTTACGGTACTTAATTCGGGCAGTACATTAATTGCAACCGGATTTCCTGCGGGATTTAAATTTTCAGATTTAGCTATACAAAACAACCTAGCGAATTGGTCCAAGAATCCTGTCTTTACTCAAGCAGACGTTGTCTCGGTTTTCACAGGAGGCAGCTGGGTAAGTTACTATCATAACAATACGTTCTGGCGCAGATCGAGTGGTCCTGTCTCAAATCAAGATGGTACCACCATCCCAGCTGGTGCACCTATAATTCTAACTAAAAGAGGTTTTACTGCTGGAACATCCAGCCTTGTCATTAATGAGCCTTATGATTTGTAAATCATTTAAATTATTTAAATATGAAAATTAAATTATCCGCATTACTATTATCCACGGTTACGTCCGTTTTCGCTGTAACCCTCACTGATTTTTCCAACTTTAGTCAGCAAGACGGTGGCTCTTGGGGTGCCTTTTTCTCTGGAGGCTGGGAGGAGAACCCAAGCGTAGGTGATCCCAAATCTACTTTTATTCAAAATCTAGACTCTTACGAAATTAAGGGAGTGACGGATGCAAACACAAATTTCGTTGAATATTATTTTTTCAAGCCAATCAATCTTAGCGTAGGAACCTCACTAAATATTACTGCCAAAACCCTGACTGGCAACCAGAGTTCAGGATTTAATATTATCCTTTTCTCTAATGGAGCAGCGAATTTTGCTACGTATTCTGTTAATACAAGCGCGCTCTCGACTACTGACGTAACTCTATCCTTATCTAATTTGGCAGTTGATTCAGCTTTTGCTTGGTCAGCGGTTGAGGGGTTTAAACTTACCGGAGCTTCCGTTTTATCTCCGGTTAATTTCAACATCTCCCTTAATGATCTATCCACCTCCGCCATCCCTGAGCCCTCGACCTATGCGGCGATGATGGGTGTGGCTGTGCTCGGGTTGGGTGTGTGCCGTCGCCGTCGTCGCGCGGCTTAAGCTCCCCAT
>CAIRBK010000062.1 GCA_903876795.1 uncultured Verrucomicrobiota bacterium | reverse complement strand
GTCGCCGAGCGCATGAAGACCATGAAGCCGATCTCCAGCGCCGAGTATATCGAGGCCTGGGAACAGGCCGACGCCGCCAAGTCCCGGATGCTCGGCTGGTTCAAGGACTACGACGTCCTCATCTGCCCGGTCGGCGGCACCCCCGCCACGCCCATCGACCGCGTGACGCCCACGCCGTCCGGCACGCCCAACTGGAGCTACACCGGCGTCTTCAACAGCACCGGCTGGCCCGTCACCGTGGTCCGCTGCGGCACTTCGTCCGACGGCAAAAACCTGCCCATCGGCGTCCAGGTCGTCGCCGCTCCGTGGCGCGATGACATCACCATCGCCGTCGCCGCCGCCCTCGAGGCGCAGTCCGGCGGTTGGCAGCGCCCGCCGATCTAAATCCGATCCTCATCCGGCGGGGCCTTCGCGCCCCGCCGGCCACTTTTTATCCATTCGAAACTCACCATGCGTTCTCTCCGTCCCTCGCTCCTGCTCCTCGCGCTCGCCCTTTCCGGTCCCGGTCTCCGCGCCGGCCTGAATCTGGAAACCGCCACCATCGCCGATCTCCAGGCCGCCTACGCCGTCGGCTCCACGACCTCCGAAAAGGTCACCGCCGCCTACCTCGCGCGCATCGCCGCCTACGACAAGCAGGGCCCGACGATCAACGCCGTCATCACCCTCAACCCCAACGCCCTCGCCGAGGCCAAGGTCCTCGATGCCGAGCGCAAGGCCGGCAAGGTCCGCGGTCCTCTCCACGGCGTGCCCATCGTCCTCAAGGACAATATCGACACCCGCGACCTGCCCACCACCGCCGGCTCCCAGCTCCTCGACGGTTCCCTTCCGCCCGACGACGCCTTTGTCTCCAAAAAACTCCGCGCCGCCGGCGCCGTCCTCGTCGCCAAGGTCAACCTCTCCGAATGGGCCGGCGGCGGCGGTTCCGTTTCCGGCGCCACCGCCCCCGCGTTGATCAAGGCCGGCAGCGTGCCCAACGGCTACTCGTCACAGGGCGGGCAGACCCGTAACCCTCATGTGCTCGAGCGCGGTCCGGCCGGCTCCTCCGGCGGCACCGGCGCCGCCATCGCCGCAGTCTTCGCCCAGTTCGGCCTCGGCACCGACACCGCCGCCTCCGTGCGTGGTCCCGCCTCCGCATCCGGCGTGTTCGGCCTGAAGACCACCCACGGCCTCGTCTCCCGCGATGGCGTGGTGCCGCTCGCCTTGTCCTTCGACACCGTCGGGCCGCTCGCCCGCAGCACCTACGACATCGCCGCCGCCCTCACCGTCATGGCCGGCATCGATCCCGACGATGACTCCACCCTTAAAGGCGCCGGCCGCGTCCCCGCAGACTACACCGCTTACCTGAAGCCCGGCGCGCTCAAGGGCGCCCGCATAGGCATCGCCCGCGACTTCTTCGGCAAGGACGCCGAGATCGACGCCGTCCTCGAACAGGCCATCGCCAATCTCCGCGAGCTCGGCGCCATCATCGTCGATGATGTCCGCATCCCGCCCGCCGTCCTCGCCGCCCGCGGCCCGCTTTACAACACGATCCGCTCCGCCGAGTTCAAGGCCCAGATCGCCGACTACCTCGCGACCACCGCGCCCAAGTATCCGAAAAACATCTACGACCTCGCCCGTCTCTCCAACGACCCCGCCACCGGCTACCGCTCCTCCGGCAAGGCCGTCGGCCTCAAATACCAGGCCGAGAATTCCCTCGCCCTCTCCGATCCGGTTTACATCGCCGCCAGGACCAGCGGTCTCGCCTATGTGCATGACGCCGTCGAGGGTGTGTTCGCCAACCACCAGCTCCAAGCCTTGCTTTACCCGACGTCGCCCACGCCCGTCTCTCTCATCGCCCCGCCGCCCAACGCGCCGTCCGAGGGCGGCGGTTCTCCCCTCAACATCGCCAACCTCACCGGCTTCCCCGATCTCGTCGTTCCCGCCGGCATGAGCCCCAAGGGTCTCCCGGTCACGTTCTCCCTCATGGGCCGCGCCTTCACCGAGGGCCGCCTCCTCGCCTTCGGCTACGACTACGAGCAGGCCACCAAGGCCCTGCGCCTCCCCGTCAACACGCCCGTCCTCCCGTCCGACACGCTCGTTCCTTAAATCCTTATGCGTTCCCTTCGCCTCCTCGCCGGCTGCGCCCTCGCGTTGTCCGCCGTCCTCCGCCTCGCCGCCCTCTCCGTCGAGGAGGCGACCATCGCCGATCTCCATGCCGCCTATCTGGGCGGACAATCCTCCGCCCGCGAGGTCACCGCCGCCTACCTTGCCCGCATCGCCGCCTACGACAAAAAAGGCCCGTACATCAACTCCGTCATCAACCTCAACCCCAAGGCCCTCGACGAGGCCGCCGCGATCGACGCCCAGCTCGCCGCCACCGGCAAACCCGTCGGCCCGCTCCACGGCATCCCCGTCGTCCTCAAGGACAACCTCGACGCCGTCGGCATGCCCATGACCAACGGCTTCCAGGGTTGGAAAAACTACTACCCGCCCACCGACGCACCGCTCGTCGCCAAGATCAAGGCCGCCGGCGGCATCATCATCGCCAAGGTCTCGCTCTCCGAATTCGCCATGGGCGGCGGCGACAACATCAACTCCGTCCTCGGCGGTTTCACCCGTAACCCCTATAACACCGCCTACGCCACGGGCGGCTCCTCCGGCGGCACCGGCGCCGCGCTCGCCGCCAATTTCGCCGTCGTCGGCATCGGCACCGACACCGGCGGCTCCGTGCGCATGCCCGCCGCCCACAACGCCCTCGCCGGCCTGCGCCCGACCGTCGGCCTCGTTTCCCGCACCGGCGTCGCCCCGCTCGACGGACACCGCGACACCGCCGGCCCCATGGCGCGCACCGTCCGCGACATGGCCATCCTCCTCGACGTCATCGCCGGACCCGATCCCGAGGATGCCGCCACCGCCAAGAACGCCGGCCACATTCCGCCAAGTTACGCGGCCCTGCTCAAAAAAGACGGCCTCAAGGGCGCCCGCCTCGGTGTACTCCGCCAAGCGTTCAAGCCCGCCGTCACCGATCCGGTCATCCTGGCCAACTTCGAAAAGACCATCGCCGAGCTCAAGGCCGCCGGAGCCGAGGTGATTGATCCGTTTGTCGTCCCCGAGCTCGACACGATTCCTCGCCCCCCGCAGACGCGTTCCAGCTTCAAGACCGACCTCACCGCCTGGATCGCCAAGCACCCCGGCGTCCCGTATCCTTCGGTCAAGGAACTCGCCGAAGCCAGGCTGGTCCACCCGCTCCACCAGGCCGCCTTCGACGAAGCGGTCAACGCGCTCCCCGCCGCCGAAGATCCGCGCACCCTCAAGGGCCGCAAGGACGAGCAGACGTTCCGCGACGCCTTCAACCGCGAGATGGACGCCGCCAACATCGACGCCCTCGTCTTCCCGACCTGGGCCCAGCTCCCCGCCATCAACGGCGACCGTAACACCCAGATCACCGACGACCCCAAGCCCGCGCCCAACGCCGGCCCCACCCACCTCGGCTCCAGCCTGACTTTTGTCGGCAGCATGCTCCAGTGGCCCGCCTTGTCCGTGCCCAGCGGATACGCCGGCGAGGGTCTCCCGCTCGGTCTCCAGATCCTCGGCCGCGCCTGGGACGAGGCCAAGATCGTCACCTTTGCCTACGCCTACGAACAGGCCACGCGTTACCGCCGCCCGCCTCCCACCGTCCCGCCGCTCGTCCCCGGCCAGAAATAATCCAACCGCCATGCGCCGCCTCCTCTTCCCGCTGTTCCTCGCTTTTGCCGTCCGCGCCGCCGCCCTGCCGGTCGAGGAGGCCACCGTCGCCGACATCCATGCCGCCTACCTTCGCGGCGAGACCACCTCCGCCGATGTGACCGCCGCCTACCTCGCGCGCATCGCCGCCTACGACCAGCGCGGTCCCCACATCAACTCGATCATCAACCTCAACCCCAAGGCCCTCGACGAGGCCCGCGCGCTTGACGCCCGGCTGGCCGCCACCGGCAAGCTCGCCGGTCCGCTCCACGGCATTCCCGTTCTGGTGAAGGACTGCATCGACGCCCTCGACATGCCCGCCACCGGCGGTTTCCAGGGTTGGAAAAACTACTACCCGCCTACCGACGCCCCGCTTGTCGCCAAGATCAAGGCCGCCGGCGGCATCATCCTCGGCAAGGCCTCCCTCTCCGAGTTCACCCGCGGCGGCGGCGACAACGTCAACTCCGTCCTCGGCGGCTTCGCCCGCAACCCCTACAACACAGCCTACGCCACCGGCGGTTCCTCCGGCGGCACCGGCGCCTCCATCGCCGCCAACTTCGCCGTCCTTGGCATCGGCACCGACACCGGCGGCTCCATCCGCATGCCGTCCGCCCACAACGCCCTGGCCGGCCTTCGCCCCACCGTCGGCCTCGTTTCCCGCACCGGCATCGTGCCCAATAACTCCGTCCGCGACACCGCCGGCCCGATGACACGCACCGTCACCGATCTCGCGCTCCTGCTCGACGCCATCGCCGGTCCCGATCCGCTTGACCCCGCCACCGCCCACGCCGCCGGTAAAATTCCCGCCACTTACACCGCCGCCCTCAAAAAAGACGCGCTCAAGGGAGCCCGCCTCGGCGTCCTCCGCCAGGTCTTCACCGCCAAGGTCACCGACCCGCGTATCCTCGCCCATTTCGAGCAAACCCTCGCCGAACTCCGTGCCGCCGGCGCGGTCCTGGTCGAAGATTTTAACGTGCCGGAAATCGACGCCCTCCCGCGCGCCCCGCAGACCTCCGCCCGTCGCAAGGCCGACATGATCAAGTTCCTCGCCGCCCATCCGGGCATTCCTTACCCGTCCCCCGAGGCCATCGCCGCCTCCAAGCTCGCCCATCCGCTCCACCAGGCCGGGCTTGAGGCCGACGCCGCCGCCGGCCCGGTCGAGACCGATCCGGCCACGCTCAAGGGCCTGGAGGTCGAGGAGGCCTATCGCGTCGCCTTTACCCGGGCGATGGACGCCGACCGCATCGACGCCGTGGTTTTCCCCGTCTGGTCGCAGCTCCCTGTCATCAACGGCGACCGCAACACCCAGCTCATGACCGAAACGCCCAACCCCAAGGGCGGCGTCACCGGGCTCGGCTCCAGCCTCACCTTCGTCGGCAGCACGCTCCAGTGGCCCGCCTTGTCCGTGCCCAGCGGATACATTGGCGAACGCCTGCCGCAGGGCCTCCAGATCCTGGGCCGCGCCTGGGACGAGTCCAGGATCATCGGCTACGCCTACGCCTACGAACAAGCCACCCGCCACCGCCGCCCGCCCGCCTCCGTCCCGCCGCTCGTCCCCGGTCAATTATAACTCTCATGCGCCTTCTCCGCCTCGCCCGCTTTGCGGTCATTTCATTCGTCATTGGTCATTCGTCATTGGTCCTTTCCGCCGCCGTCCCCGTGGAGGAGGTCACCATTGAGCAACTCCAGGCCGCCTACCTCTCCGGTCCCGTGACCGTCCGCGAGGTCGTCCAAGCCCATCTTGACCGCATCGCCGCCTACGACGCCAAGCTCGGTGCGATCATCACGGTCAACCCCCGAGCCCTCGCCGACGCCGACGCACTCGACGCCGCTTTTAAAGCCACCGGCAAACTTGTCGGTCCCCTCCACGGCATCCCCGTCCTCGTGAAGGACAACTACGACGTCGCCGGTCTCCAGACCACCGGCGGTTCCGCCGCGTTGCTCGGCTGGGTGCCGGCCAAGGACTCCACCGCCGTCGCCAAGCTCCGGGCCGCCGGTGCCGTCATCCTCGCCAAAACCACCATGTCGGAGTGGGCGAGGGGAGGCCTCGACAACATCAACTCCGTCCTGCCCGGCTTCGCCCGCAATCCCTACAACCTGCCTTACGCCACCGGCGGCTCCTCCGGCGGCACCGGCTCCGGTCTCGCCGCCAGCTTCGGCGTGGTTGGTCTCGGCTCCGACACGTTCGGCTCCATCCGCAATCCCTCATCCAACAACGCCCTCGTCGGCCTTCGTCCGAGCTGGGCGCTCGTCTCCCGCGCCGGCATGGTTGGCCTCTATGATGCCCGCGACACCGCCGGACCGATGGCGCGCACCGTCACCGACTTGGCCAAGCTCCTCGACGTCATCGCCGGGGTCGATCCCGCCGATCCCGCCACCGCCGGCACCGCCGGGAAAATCCCCGCCAGCTACACCGTTTCTCTCAAAAAAGACGGCGCGCGCGGCAAACGTCTCGGCGTGCTTCGCCAGGCGTTCCCCGCCGACAAATCCGACCCGCAGGTGCTCGCGCTCATCGACCGCGCCATCGCCGATTTGAAGGCCGCCGGCGCCGAGATCGTCGATCCATTTGTCATCCCCGAGTTCGCCCGTTTTCCCTCCCAGTCGCACCCCCAGAGCGAGGTCCGCGCCGCGATTGAACGCTACCTAGCCACCACCGGCGCGGATTTCCCCAAAACCTTGCCCGATCTCCTCGCCACCAAGAAATACCACGCGCTCCACGAAAACGGCCTCATCGCCGCCTCCAAAGCCCCGAAGCCCGAGGTCGATCCCAACGTCGCCAAACTCCTCGAATCCGAGGCCGCCATGCGCGTCGCCTACCAGCAGGCCATGGACGCCGCCAACGTGGACGCTCTGATCCTGCCCGTCGCCAGTTACCCACCCAAGCTCAACGGCGACCGCAACACCACCCCCACAGGCGCCACCACCTGGATCGCCTCCGGTCTCCACTGGCCCGCCGCCACCGTCCCCATGGGCTACACCTACGATCACTTGCCCTCCGGCCTGCAAATCATCGGCCGCCCCTGGAGCGAGCCCACTCTCCTCGAAATCGCCTACGCCTACGAACAAGCCACCCATCACCGTGTCCCGCCGGCCGCCAGCCCGCCGCTGGCCGGCACGCTCGCCGCCCGGCTGATCGGCGTCTGGAAACTCGTCGCCATCCGCGACCGCGACACCGCCACCGGCGTGGAGACCCCCGCCGCCCGCGGACCCGAGGACGGCCAGCTCCTCTACGCCGCCAACGGCCGCATGTCCGTCCAGATCATCCGCACCGGCCGCGACCCCAAAATCACCAAGGCCGACGCCGACGGTTTCTCCAGTTACCTCGGCACCTGGAAACTCCTGCCCGCCGAGGGCTGTGTGATCCACCAGCAGGACGGCAACTTGAATCAGTCCCAAGCCGGTCAGGCAGTGAAGCGCTACTACAGCTTCGACGAGAAAGGCTGGCTCTCCCTCGCCACCCCGCCCCGCAAACGCGAAGGCGAAACCAAAGAAACCCAGTCCGTCTTCGTCTGGGAAAAGTATCCGTAGTACGCGCCCTTTGCGCGACGACACGCGCTATTCAGAAACCGATGATCCAAAGGAGCTGTTTCTTGACCGGAAACAGCCTTCTTTTTTGGCACTTAATGTTCAGTTTTCTATTTCTGAATCACCAATATGAGTGACCAAACCATCCCCTCGTTATTGATCTGTATTCAGCCCTGAGAAGGAGTCGATTTGCTCGATGTCGCCGTTCCCTGCGAACTGTTCAGCTGGATGAAAGATAATGTGGCTACGACGCTCGCCGTTAACATCCCTCTGGTCTCCCCCACGCGCACTCCCGTGACCGCGCGAGGCGCTCTCCTGCTCATTCCCGACCATCCCATGTCACTTTTGCTCGGGTCCTTTCCGCTGGCTTGGTCGCACGCCACGGTCTCTCGGCGCAAGTACCAGGGAAGTGTACCAAAGTTTGACTACGAGGAGACATAAGAAAGCAGTCGAATTTTGCCGATTCGAATGCTTACCTCCGAATTTGGCGACCGTGTGTAGCTCAGATGGATCCTCAATTGTGGCGGAATCCTTCCCGCCTCCCGGATCAGGCGGGTCAAAAGGTCCGAAATTTTCAACGAGAATGACATTCCCGCCCCGCCTTCTCCATCGTTTCCTCGTCGGCTGGATTGGGTAATGCCAAAAAGGCCGATGATCCCGGCAAGGTGTTGTTCGGTTTCGGCCTTTCCCGGATCTCCGGGTAGACTGATATAAACTGCAAGATTGGCGGGACACGTCCCGGTTATCTCCTCTAGACGAAGGTATATCTCATTTTTGATGATAAACTTATCTCCATTCACCGCTGCGGCCAATGCACCCGCGCCTTCGGTTGACAACGCCATCGATGTCTCCCCGCCGATCACTCCTAAGACCAGCGGGGAGCGGGTTTCTCCCACTTGCCGGGGGGGATTTTCCTCCCACGATTTGGCAGTCATTGCGGCAGAATGTAGCGGTGAAGCCGGTTTGGCGACCGATTGGCGCCGAATGTACCGTTCAAAATTGAACCCGCTGCGGGGTGTGTGACGTCGTGGTCGCTCCCGCCCGGGCGCGACGGATCCAACCGAGATAGTAGTAAGCGGTGCGGAACCCGCGCAGTTTCCAGGCGGGTATCGCTCCTCGTTCCAGGCGTTCGCAAAACGCCAGTGCAGAGGCCGCCATCATCCCGACAATGTGACCCGCTGGCAGCAGCATCGGCATGAGCATATTCAGCCAACAAGAGCCGACGCACCAGAAACCATGCACGAAACCAAACCGGAAGGCATCACGATACGCTGCCGAGCCGAATGCAGCCAACGGTAGCTGCCGATGGCAGCGATTAAGGCACGCTTTTTTCCAAGGTGACGCTTGCCAAATCAACGCCAAAGTCCCGATCACGACCAACGGTCCCCAGCCGCCAGGGAAACGTTCCTTCAGGGCAAATTCCCCAACGGCGAGGACCGCTCCTGCGGCCGCCCACGCCATTGCGAACCCCATTGCGCATACTCCCATAAGCCAGGCACGAATCTGCGAGAAGCTCTGCAGGTAGACGAAATAGAGCGGCGCGATCAGCATGGGACTCATCATCGCAGTCAACATCAGCCCCCATCTCTTGGCCATCGCCGCCAGTTGGTCTGGATCGACGGTGGTCCAAAACACGCTTGTTCCCGGCAGGGAACAATACTCCCGCGCCGCCGGTGCGGACAAAAGCGCTAGCCAAGCTATCGCGCTGATGCCCAGAACACCTGCGCGGATGCGACGATGGATCGGGTGATCGATCATGCCCGCATTAACTCAGACAAATCCAACCCCAAGGAGGACTCGCAAGGAGCCCGTCGAAGGCCAGCCCATCCAGGGGAGTGATTTCTCATCTGGATGGACCGCTAGGCGGTGCTGGCCCTCGGGTGCTTGGACGCGATACACGGTCATTGCGCCTGCCGATGAACGCTGATGCGTCCGATCTGGATGGTTTTCCCGGAAGGAATTGGACGGTGCGGGGCGACATTGACATGGAGATTGCCGGACTCCAGTCCGCTCGCCAAGTGCAAGCCGTCAACGATCTGCGTGATGTCGAATCCAAACGATAACCCGCTACCACCATGGGCGGCGTTGGGTGTGCTGGCTTGTCTTAACGCGAAAAGGCCCGCTGTGCCGACCTTCTGCTTGGCTTGACCGGGAACGTTGATGAAAACATCCAGGGCCGACGCTCCGGACGTCCCGGTGACACCCTCGAGCTGCAGGAAGACACGATCCGGCGATCTTACACTCAAGATTTTGGCGAAGCTAGAGACAAGCTTGGTTCGTGTCGTCGGATCCAGCTTAAGGGGCACCAGTGCGCCGTCGTTCGAAATCGGAACCGAGCCTACACTCGCTCCAAGCAACTCGGTCGGATGCTCCGCCGATTCGATTGTCGTTGCAGCTACCAAGGTTTGAGGTGCGCCGAGTCTCAATAAACGAGTTGTGGAAGAGGGCGCTTGCAACGCCTGGTTGAAGGGCGACGTGGCCTGTCCGGGGTTGTCCAGAAAATCGTAGGTATATGTATAGGGAACGGATTGGCCATTTGACAGAGTGATCTGCAGGGTGCCGAGGTTGGTTACGTCCTGGGGCTTGTATTGCCAGGTTATTCCGCTGCCGGCCGGTTCCCATGGCATAAGAAACATGCCTGGATGGTTAGGAAATGCAGGGTTCAGCCATTTCGCACTGGAAGGGTTCTTGTTAGCGGTGCCCGTATTCCAGAAAGCCCATAGCGCATCGATCATCCCGTGGTGCAAATAGAAGATGGGATCGAGCGCAGCGTACTCCGGGTCGGCCATCCAGCCGTAGTAACCAGGCGGGTTAGCGCTCTGGCCTCCCACGTCACCTTGCACGATGTTGTGAGGGTTGTTTTCGAGATCGCCCGTGCTGCTGCCGAAGTGTATAAAGGGCGTGGAGCCGCCGCCAAAGCCGGCGCCCAAAGCGCCGGTGTAGACACCGTCCGAAAGGCACGACGCGCTTATATTACTCAGGTCGGCCGATCCATAGCGCATCGTGACATACAAAGGGTTCGGCAAACCGCCGAGATTGGCGGGAAATGCGGCCCCGGAACCTGTCGAGCCGGGCAAAGTCTTCTGAGTGAACTCGACCGGGAGGTTTCCGTTGCTATTCCAGTAGTTCCAATACGGAAGCGCCCAGTTGGTCGGGCCACCGGCTGCTGCAATATCCGCCTGGAGTTGGCTCTCCAATGCGATCAGGTAGCCGCGGTGCCAAGGCGGGAAAAACCAGGTGGCGTGTTGGCACTGGTCCCACATCACCGGATACGGATCGCCCGATTTGAACGTACCCCAGACAATGGCAGGCGGTGTGAGCGGAGGCACCAAGTTTTGCCAACCAGGCATGCCTTGATCGGTGCCAGCTATGTCCTCTCCATGAATGGCGGCAAAATACCACCAGCTTGCCGGGTCAGTGATGGGTCGCTGCATCATGGCATTAACGCCAACTGCATACCAAACGATCGAATCGCTCCACGGCGATGTTTCCAATGCGATATCTTTTCTAATTATCTTGGGCATAGTGTTGAATAAGTTACTGGGAATAGTGTCGATACATAGGTAAATTTATTGCATGAAAAGGCATGGCCAAACGCACTCAATGCGACATCGTTGGCTCAATACTGCCATTTTAAGAATTTTTTTCTTCTTTAAGATTGGTCTTTAATTTTATAGCGGCGAAGTGAATGAGGGCTTCGAGCACGTCGTCGAGGACACCCGTTCCATACATCTTTATGACTCACTGGGCGGTTTGGATAAATCACTGAGTATCAGGATTTATACGACTTTACCACTAACTGATCTGCAAAACCATTACTCTTTTTTACTTAATCCCCTAAGCGCATACTCATTTCCGGCAGTTAATGAACATTTTTGAAACCCGTATTTTTGATCGGGAGCAATTAGCTGCCAATAAACGGTGTCATTCGGGTTCAATTTTTGGACTGCGAAAGATCTCCCTAGATTTCCAGCTGTTATTGGGTTGGCTCTTCCGTTGATCGAGTAAAACCAAAAGACAAAATCAGCATCAGGATTCTGTTGTAAGTCATAACAGCTATTACTTATATCAGCTGTGATCGAATATACACCCAGCGGAATCAACGCGGAAACAAACAAGTCGCCCGCTGTATTTTTAACCGTGGCATAGGGCATCACGGGTGTCGCAAAATACTTCTGATTAACCGCATCCATTACTTGCTGAATCGTCGGATTTGGATTTGTAAGTGCAACAGTATAGGCTGGGGTTGCCCATGCGTATGGCCCGCCATATTTCTGGACGTAATCATTGGTCTGGCAAGTGAAGTCCACGGGACCCGATGCTATATTGGGTAAGTTATAAATTACAGAAAATGTGTATAAAATCGCTTGATTCTCTTCAGTATTATTATTCGTCACCAGATCCTGAACCATTTTGGACCCTACATTATGCAATACATTTTGCAAAAGTCTTAAGGAGCGCCTGTAGGAACTATAGTCGCGTTTAATGGTATATCCATTTACCGATTTGTTACTCAAATTGGCGATTGTTCTTCTAAGGATGGATCGCTCGGCTTTGGTGAGACCATGTTGTCCTTCGGGCTCGGTTATGGGATCTATCAAAAAAGCATCAAGCGCTTGTTCATTGGCCAGCAAGTGGCCGATATAATTTAGTAAGTTGGAATTTGATTTTTTCATGGTATTTTTTTCCACATTAAGGGGACTCCTAAATTTAGCATATCATTGATTAACAATGGCATAAATTGTGCATAGGCTGTATCTCAATGAGCCTGAATCAATATACATTCTTTGGGGATCACGCAGCGCTGGAGTCGTTGACCCAG
>CAIRBK010000061.1 GCA_903876795.1 uncultured Verrucomicrobiota bacterium | reverse complement strand
GACGCCGAAAATCCACAGGAAGGCCGCCGCGTAACCCGCGAACGGGAAACGTCCGCCGCCCTCGAAGCGCATCGGCGGGAGTTGCGCGCAGACGACGCCGGCGCCCACGCAGGCGAGTCCGAGCCCGAGGCTGCGCCACAGGCGCGAGCCGCGGGCGGGCGGGGCGCCGCGTTGCAAAACCTGGGCCGCCGGGGTGCGCGCGGCCTCGCGTGCCGGCCAGAAACCCGCGACCAGCGCGGCACCCACGCCAAGGGCGAGGCCGAGGACGATCTCCGACGGTGCCAGGCGGGCGGATGACACGGTGGTGGCGAAGTAAAGCGCGTTGACGGTTTGACCGACCGCACGCACCGCGATCTGCGCGCCAGCCCAGCCGATCAGCAAGCCGAGGGCGCCGCCGAGCAGGCCCAGCAAGGCCGATTCGGCCAGCCACAGGCGGCGGATGGCGCGCTCCTCCACACCGAGCGAGCGCAGGATGGCGATCTCGGGCCGGCGACGCACCACCGCGCCGTCGAGCGCCTGGAAAATCAGATAAAGCCCGGTCAGCAAAGCGATGAGCGAGAGGATGGTGAGGTTGAGCCGGAAGGCGCGCGTCATGGCCTCGGCCGTTTCCCGGCGCGCGCCCGGGGCGGCGACCGTCCAGCGTTCGCCATCACGGCCGAGTTGAGTCAGCAAGCTGCGGAGCTCGGCGCGACGTTCGTCAAGACGCGGACCCGGCTCGACGATGAACTCGACGCGGTCGATGCGGCCGGTTTTGCCGGAAATTTTTTGCAACTGGGCGAGATCGGCGATCATCAGTGTCGCGGGGGCTCGCGGCGCGTCGGGAACGGAAGGGATGACGCCCGCCACGGGCAGGATGCGCACGGTTTCGTCGATCACCAACTCGACCTGCGCGGGAGGGGTGGCGGCGTAGTCGACGCTGACCCACACCTGCGGGCCGCGTTGGAAGACCGACCAGAAATCGCCGCGTTCGTCGCCTTGGGCACCGCGGGTGGACGGGCCGCTTTGGTTGAAAAAACCGCGATCCTGCGGGCGGGCGAGATTGGCCACGCCGAGCAGATCGACCCCGAGCAACGTGTAGGTGGGGCGGCCGAATTTATTGGTGTCGCCCGGGGCCGGTGGCTTGGAGCCGTTGACCTCGACGAGCGGGATGATGTGCACCGGACGAGCGCCCAGTGCGGCGCGCAGTTCGGGGAGGACGCTCTCGGGGAGGCTGCCGGCGGGTGCCTGGATCACCCAGTCGCTTTGGCCGGTGAGCGTGTCGGTAAAGTTGGAGAAGCTGCTGACGGCGGCGCGATTGGCCAGTCGCACGGAGATAAACACGGCGACGCCCAGCGCGAGGATGAGGACGAGCAGGGCGCTCTGCTTGGGTGCGAGCCGCCAGTGGCGCAGTGTGAACCGCCGCAGGAGAAAAGGGAGCAGGGGAGCGCTCATGTGCGGTCCACGATGCGGCCGTCGCGCAGGTGGATGCGACGGTGGCAGATGGCGGCGGCCTCCTCGCTGTGCGTCACGAGGATGAGCGCGGTGTGCGTCGCATCGGTCAACTCGCGGAGCAGCGCGAGGATGTTGGCGCCGTTTACGGAATCGAGATTGCCGGTCGGTTCGTCGGCCAGGACTAGCGAGGGGCGGTGAACGAGGGCGCGGGCGATGGCGACGCGCTGCTGTTCGCCGCCGGAGAGCTCGGCGGGCAGGGCGTCGGCGCGATGGACGAGGCCGATACGGTCGAGAAACTCCCTCACGCGGGCGCGGCGTTGAGCGGCGGGCACGTCGAGGAGTTGCAGCGGCAGGGCGATGTTTTCCTCGGCGCTGAGCGTGGGCAGCAGGTGGAAAAACTGGAACACCGTGCCGACCCGTTCGCGGCGCAGTCGCGCGAGTCCGTCGCTGTCGAGCCGGTCGATGCGCACGCCGTCGAGCGTGATGGTGCCGGAGTCGGGCCGGTCCACGCCGCCGAGGCTGTTGAGCAGCGTGGTTTTGCCGCTGCCCGACGGGCCGGTGAGGGCGACGCGTTCGCCGGCGGCCACGTCGAACGAGACCGAGTCGAGCACACGGCGCGCACCGTAGGACTTGGTGACGGCGGCGACCGCAAAAACCGGGGCGGCGGAAGACATGCCGGGACAAAACCGCGGTTTGCCGCAAACGCCAGTCCGGGCGCTTAAATTAAGCGCGGCGGTTCGTTGGGATCGGTTTTCGTGATGATGGGGACGTACAACCGGGCCTGAATTTCCCGCCAGTGCTCAGCGGCCCTTTCGGCACGAGCCACGGCCTGCAATTCGCGTTCGCCGGCGAAAATGATGAATGCAAACAGCACGCCGCCGAGGTAGTGTTCGTTGTAGATGAGGTAGGTGGCGCCGAGGATGGCCAGAACCTTGCCCACGCCTACCGCGATCCGGGTGGCGCGCAGGTAGGGCATTTTGCAGGCCAGGAGCGCACGGAAAACGCGGCCACCGTCCATCGGGAAAGCCGGGAGGAGGTTGAACACTCCCATGACCAGGTTGACCACGATCAACTGACGGCCGAGTTCCATGAAACCGAACTCGAAGTAGAGGGGATCCCAGTCGTCGGGAAACCGCACGACAATCAGCAAAAGGGCGATGATCACGTAGTTTACCGCCGGGCCGGCCAGGGCGATGATGATCTCGTCTCGCGGGCGGCGAGGGATGGTTTCCATCTCGGCCATGCCGCCGATGGGCAGCAGCAGGATGCGCGGCACGCGCACTCCGAAAAATCTCGCGGCGGTCGCGTGGCCGAGCTCGTGAAGCGTCACGCAGGCGAAGAGCGTGAGAATGTACCCGAGACTCCAGACGGCGCCCGGCCAGGAGGCCGCAGTCCATCCCTCCCAGGCGACGTAGGCGAGCAGGAAGAAGAAGCTCGCGTGAACCGCGAGTTGGATGCCGCGTATGCGGAACAAGTTCATTGACCAGCCGAGCATGGGAAGCGTAGTGAAGACCCGACTTGCGGATTTCGCCAGTGTTCTTGTCAGCCGACCGCATTGTCTCCCCACTGTTCCCATGTCCGACCTCGCCACCAAACCGCCGACCATTCTCGTCATCGATGACGACGCCGAAGTGCGTTACTCGCTGGGCCGCGTGCTCTCGTCGAAAAAATACCAGGTCGTCGAGGCCGCCAGCGGCGAACTCGGCGTGGCCGCCGTTAAAAAAGGCCCCGCGCCCGACCTCATCTTCCTGGACATCCGCATGAGCGGCATGAGCGGCATCGAAGCCCTCCAGCACATCCGTTCCGTCAACCCGAAGCAGCTCGTCGTTCTCATGACCGCCTTCGGCACCGCTCAGACCGCCATCGAGGCGATGAAATACGGCGCGTTCGACTACATCATGAAGCCCTTTGACCCGGCGAAGGTGCTCACGATCGCGGAAAACGCGCTCAAGGCCCACGCCGACATGCGCGCCGTCGTCGATTACAAGCCGACCATCAACAGCGACGACTACAAGGAAGGCATCGTCGGCTCGTCGCCGGTCATGCAGGACGTCTTCAAGACCATCGGCCAGGTCACCGCCAGCGACGTGACGGTCATGATCACCGGCGAAAGCGGCACCGGCAAGGAGCTGGTCGCCCGCTCCATCTGGAAACACTCGCACCGCGCCGCGAAGCCCTTCATCGCGGTCAACTGCGCCGCCATCCCCGACAATCTCATCGAGAGCGAGCTTTTCGGCCACGAGAAAGGCTCCTTCACGGGCGCGACCGGCCAGCGCCTGGGCAAGTTTGAACTGTGCGACGGCGGCACCATCTTCCTCGACGAGATCGGCGACATGGCTCTCGCCACGCAGACGAAGATCCTGCGCGTCCTGCAACAGGGCGAAATCCAGCGCGTGGGCGGCACCGAGACGATCAAGGTCGATGTGCGCATCCTTGCCGCGACCAACAAAGACCTGGAAGAAATGGTGAAGGCGAAAACCTTCCGCGAGGATCTTTATTACCGCCTCAACGTCGTGCGCATCCGCATGCCCGCCCTGCGCGAACGCGTGGACGACGTGCCCCAGATCGTCGATTTCTGCCTGCAAAACCTCGTGAAGCAAAAAAAGGCGCGCACCAGCAAGGTCTCTCCCGAGGCCATGGCCGTGCTCACGCGTTACCGCTGGCCGGGCAACGTGCGCGAACTGGAGAACGTCGTTTACCGCAGCGCCGTCATCGCCCAGGGCGACACGATTCTCCTGAAGGACCTGCCCGCCGAGGTGAGGGACTCCGCCGGGGCCGGCGCGACCGTGGTGCCGACGGCGACGGCGGGCGGCTCGGCGACGCCGTTCGAAACCACGCGCACGGCGTCGGCGGAGAGCGTGGCCCTGGCGAGTGCGCAGGTGGTGGCCGAGGGCATTGCCTCCGGCGAGCCGGCCCTCTCCGTGGAACGCGCGCTCGATTTCCTGCATGTCGAGCTGAGCCAGCACCCCGAGCCGATCCTGGAGCGCATCGAACGCGAGATGATCGTGCGCGTGCTCACGGCCATGGAAGGCAATCTCCTGAAGGCATCGGAAAAACTCGGCATGACCCGCGCCACGCTCCGCAAGCGCGTGGACGACCTCGGCCTGAAATTCTGAATCTTTCCGAAAGGGTAGGAGCTCCGGGGACCCAATCCGCTGTGGCGGAGCCTGGCCAAGGCGACGTCGATTTTTTCAAATAACGACTCGCGAAGTGGTTTTTTCGCCGTTCGTGGATGCTTTGAGTTCTCCATGCGCAACCTTGTTCTCGTCCTCGGTGACCAGCTTAACGCCGATGCCGCCGCCTTCGACGGCTTCGATCCCGCCCAAGACGCCGTGTGGATGGCCGAGGTCGCCCGCGAGTCGGAGCATGTGCCCTCCGCCAAGCCGCGCATCGCTCTTTTTTTGTCCGCGATGCGACACTTCCGCGACGCCCGGCGCGCGGCCGGCGTTACCGTCCACTACACCGAAATCAACGATTCCCGGAACACCCAGACGCTCGCCGGGGAATTGAGGCGCGCCGTAAACACACTCAGGCCGGCCGGCCTGATCGTCACTGAGCCGGGCGAACATCGGGTGTGGCATGATTTGGAAACGGCTGCGGGCGAACTCGGCCAGCCCTTGGATATCCGCGCCGACCGGCACTTCCTGTGTTCGCTCGACGAGTTTCGCCGCCATGCCGCCGGCCGCAAACAACTGCGCATGGAGTTTTTCTACCGCGAGATGCGGCGCAAACACCGCGTGCTGCTCGACAAAGCCGGCGAACCCGAGGGCGGACAATGGAATTTTGACCACGACAACCGCGGGAGTTTTACCAAGGCCGGTCCCGACCGGCTGCGTCCGCCGGCGGCCTTTGCACCCGACGCGACCACGGCGGCGGTGATCGCTCTGGTGAACACACGCTTCGCCGCGCATCACGGCGAACTGGGGAGCTTCGACTGGCCGGTCACACCGGAGGAGGCGCAACGCGCGCTGCGCGATTTTATCGAGCACCGGCTGGCTGATTTCGGCCGGTATCAGGACGCGATGTGGGCCGACGAGCCGTGGCTTTACCACTCGAGGCTCTCGGCCGCGATGAACCTCAAGCTCCTCGATCCCCGCGAGGTGATCCGCGCGGCGGAAAACGCCCATCGCGAAGGCCGCGTTTCCCTCGCGAGCGCCGAGGGATTTATCCGCCAGATCCTTGGCTGGCGCGAATACGTGCGCGGAATCTATTGGCTGAAAATGCCGCACTACGCCGAACTCAACGCCCTCGGCGCCGACCAGCCGTTGCCGGATTTTTATTGGACTGGTAAAACCGGAATGGCCTGCCTGCGCGACGCGATCGGGCAAACGCTCCGACACGGTTACGCCCACCACATCCAGCGGCTGATGGTCACGGGGCTGTATTCGCTGCTCCTCGGGGTGCGGCCGAAGGAAATCTGCGGTTGGTATCTGGGCGTGTATGTGGACGCGGTGGAGTGGGTGGAGCTGCCCAACACCCACGGCATGTCCCAGTACGCCGATGGCGGCTTGATGGCCTCCAAGCCCTACGCGGCGACGGGGGCCTACATCGCCCGCATGAGCAACCATTGCGCGGGCTGCCGCTTCGACCCGGCGAAGAAAACCGGTGCCGACGCGTGTCCGTTCACGACGCTGTATTGGGATTTCCTGCTGCGTCATGAAGCGCTACTCGCGGCCAACCAGAGGATGGCGCTCCAGGTAAAAAACCTCGCCCGGCTCAAGCCGGGCGAGATCGCGGCGATCCGGTCCCGCGCGGCCGCGATCCGGGCCAACGGAGGGGAGCCCGGGGCCGGGGACGGCCTGCTCTTTTGACGTCGCCCGGACTGGGATCAGAACTTTTTGGACCACTTGCGGTCGTCGGCGATTTCCAGGGCCTTGGTTTCGATCTGCGCCCCGGCCACGGCGGGGTGGGCGCGCAGCTCCTGGAATCTGGCGGGCGTGAGTTTCCAGCCCAGCGCGCCGCTGACGTCGGAAACGGCGGTGATACGGTCTTCAAACAGGAAGCCCAGGCTGGTGAGGGTCGAGCCCGCCTGTTTGTCGAGGGTGTCGCGGAGGGTGCGGAGGAAGTCGTTCAGGCCCGGGTGCCCGGGGTGCACGAGCCAGGTGACGCGCTTGATGTTGGCCATGACGTAGGCCTCTAGGGGGCGCACTTCCTTCACGTTGATGCGGGCGCCCTCCTGGTTGACGATGATGTTGCCGAGGACGGCCACCTGGGCGTTTTCGGCGAGATTCATGCCCCACTTGGCGGTGGCGTCGGCAAACATGTTGAGCGGGACCGAGGCCCGGCGGGTCGAAAGAGTGAAGGCGAACCACGGACGGTTGTCCTTTTTGGAGAGTTTTTTGACGAGGTTGCCGGAGAGCCCGCAGAGGCGGAACTCGACGCGGTCGCCCTGGTTGAGCAACTCGTCCGGGGCGAAGGTGTCGAGCGCGTCGGCGAGGCCGATGTAGGCGTTCATCGGGTGGCCGGTGACGTAGAAGCCGAGCAGTTCCTTCTCGAACTGGAGGCGTTCGGCGGCGGTGAAGTCGTCGGGCGCGGCAGTTTCGCCGCCGGATTTGAAATTGGAAATTGGAGACCGCGGATTGCGGGCCGTCGCGGGGGCCTCCTCGGCCAGCATGTCAAAGAAACCGCCCTGGCCGGTGGCGCGGTCGCGGGCGTTGGCGGCGGCGGTCGCGAGTGACGAGTCGATGCCCTCGAAGAGTTTTTTGCGGGGAGCCCCGCTGAAGTCGAACGCGCCCGTTTTGACGAGGTGTTCGAGCACGCGTTTGTTGAGGGCCTTGGCGTCGACGCGGTTCACGAAGTCGGTGAAGTCGGCGAAGGGGCCGTCTTTTTCGCGCTCCTCGATGATCTTTTGAGCGGCCTGTTCGCCGACGCCCTTGATGCCGGCCATGCCGAAGCGGATCTTGTCGCCGACGGGCGTGAACGTGTCGCGGGACTCGTTGACGTCGGGGCCGAGGACGGTGAGGCCCATGGCCTCGGCCTCGGCGACGAAGTGGGAGACTTTTTCGGCGTTGCCCAGCTCGGCGGTGAGCACGGCGGCCATGAATTGCACCGGGTAATTGGCCTTCAGGTAGGCGGTCTGGTAGGCGACGACGGCGTAGGCGGCGGAGTGCGACTTGTTGTAACCGTACTGGGCGAACTTGTTGAGGAGGTCGAAGATTTCGTTGGCCTTGGCCTCGGGGATTTTGTGGAGGCGGCCGGCTCCCTCGACGAATTTCACGCGCTCTTTGGCCATCGCCTCGGCGTCCTTCTTGCCCATGGCGCGGCGGAGCATGTCGGCGCCGCCGAGGGTGTAGCCGCCGATGACGCGGGCGCACTCCATGACCTGCTCCTGGTAGACGATGATGCCGTAGGTTTCCTTGAGGACGGGTTCGAGCAGCGGGTGCGGGTAGGTGATGGACGACGGGTCCTTTTTGCCGCGGGCGTAGTCTGGGATGAACGCCATCGGGCCGGGACGGTAAAGGGCGGAGATGGCGTTGATGTCGTCGATGTTGGAGATGCCGACGAGTTTGGAGGCGTTCTGCATGCCGCCGGACTCGAGTTGGAAGACACCGACGGTCTTGGCGATGTTGAGCAGTTCGTAGGTCTTGGGGTCGTCGAGGGGGATGGTCTCGATGTCGAAGGCCGGGTTGACGGTGCGGCGGACGTTGGCGACGGCGTCGGAGATGACGGTGAGCGTCTTGAGCCCGAGGAAGTCCATCTTCAACAGGCCGAGCTTGCCGACGGCGTTCATGTCGAACTGCACGGTGACGTCGCCCTCCTGGAGGGTGAGGGGCACGAACTCGTCGAGGGGTTTGTCGGTGATGATGATGCCGGCGGCGTGTTTGCCGGTGTTGCGCACCATGCCCTCGAGCACGCGGGCGGAGCCGACGATTTTCTTGGCTACGGGGTTGCGGTCGATCTCGGTGCGGAGTTCGGCGGACTTGGAGATGGCGTCCTCCAGGGAGATGTTGATCTCGTCCGGGATCATCTTGGCCAGGCGGTCGGCCTCGGCGAAGGGCAGGTTGTTTACCCGGGAGACATCGCGGATGACCATCTTGGCGCCGAGGGTGCCGTAGGTGATGATGTTGGCCACGCAGTCGCGGCCGTATTTGTCGCGCACATAGTTGATGACCTCCTCGCGCCGTCTCATGCAGAAATCGATGTCGAAGTCGGGCGGTGAGACGCGTTCGGGGTTGAGGAATCGCTCGAAGAGCAGTCCGAAGCGGATGGGATCGACGTTGGTGATTTCGAGCAGGTAGGCGACGAGGCAACCGGCGCCGGAGCCGCGGCCGGGGCCGACGGGGATGTTGTGGGCCTTGGCCCAGTTGATGAAATCCCAGACGACGAGGAAGTAGTCGACGAAGCCGGTGACGTTGATGATGGAGAGCTCGTAGCCGGTGCGCAGGACGAGAAGCTCGTCCGGTGAAAGGCCGGAGTAGTCGGGTGGCTGGGGCTTCTGGCCGGAGGGAATGTTGGCGAGCTTGTCGAGCCGGGGCACGAGGATGTCGCGGGCGGCCACGGCGTCGTGATCGACGCCGTAGCGTTTTTTCAGTCCATCGACGCAGAGCCGGCGAAGGTACCCCCCGGGTGAATACGTGGATTGGACCTCGGGCGGAAGCGGGTAACGCGGGTAGCGCTCGGAGCCCTTTGGGAACGGGATGGCCAGGTCGCACATCTCGGCGACGAGGTTGGTGTTGTCGAGCGATTCGGGGCGCTCGGCGAAGAGCTTGAGCATCTCCTCGCGCGACTTCAGGTAGAACTGGTCGCCGGAGAACTTCATCCGGTTCTCCTCGTCGATCTTGGCGCCGGTCTGGATGCAGAGCATAGCGTCATGGGGCCCGGCGTCCTTGTGGTTGACGTAGTGGACGTCGTTGCTGCACACGACCTTGAGATTGAACTCCCCGGCCAGCCGGAGCAGGTCGGGGATGATTTTAAGCTGTTCGGGGATGCCGTGGTCCTGGATTTCGACGAAGAAGTTTTCCCGGCCGAAAATCTCGACGAAGCGAGCGCAGGACTTGCGGGCCTCCTCGTAGCGGTCGTGCAGGAGGTGCTGTGGCACGATGGCGGCAAGGCAGCCGGTGAACCCGATGAGGCCGTCGGCGTATTTGGCCAGGGTTTCGAGATCGGCGCGGGGCTTGTAATAAAAACCTTTGAGGTGGGCGTCGGAGACGAGCTTAAGGAGGTTCTGGTAGCCGGTGAGGTTTTTGGCCAGCAGTCCCATGTGGTAGTAGCTTTTGCCGTCTTCGGACTTGCCGGTTTTTTCCAGGCGGGACGTCTCCACGATGTAGATCTCGCAACCGATGAGGGGCTTGATGCCCTTGGACTTGGCGGCATTGTAGAACTCGATCGCGCCAAACATATTGCCGTGGTCGGTGAGCGCGAGGGCCTTCATGCCCATGTCACAGGCGCGCTGCATCAGGCGGTCGATCCGGCAGGCGCCGTCGAGCAGGCTGTAGTCGGTGTGGACGTGAAGATGGACGAAGTCGGAGGCGGCGGACGACACAGGGGCTAGGCAACGACGGGTCGGCGGGGGTGCAAGCCCGCAGGCGAAATCGTGACAAAAAAGCCATTGACGCTATCGCCGGTGTTTGACCTATTTCTCGGCTTTTCCGCCAAAACCCATCTCCCTTTCATCATGCCCATCGAAATCAAGATCCGCAAAAACGAGCCCGTTGACCGCGCCCTGCGTCGTCTGAAAAAGAAGCTCGAGCGCGAAAACATCATCAAGGACGTGCGCGCCAAGCGCTACAACGAGAAGCCCACGGAGCGCCGCCGTCGCAAGGAGAAGGTCATGGCCTTCACGCAGATGCTTCGCAACCGCCACGCTGAATAACCCGCCCCTCGCGGTGCTTGTTCCCGCTTTGAACCGCGTCAACCGAAGGCATTCGGAGGCGCGGTTTTTTTGCGGATAATGAAAACCGATCCGCAGTTTCGCGGTCCCGGTTAAAATGTCCCCAATGAAACCCATTCTGGCGTTGTCCACCTGTTGGAATTCGTTCCGCCATACGGACGGCCATGCCATGTTGCGCGAAATCGCCGACCTCGGGTTTACTCATGCCGAGTTGAGCCACGGGATTCGAATCGTCCTGTTGCCGGGGGTGATCAGGGCGGTCGAGGAAGGGGTGATCAAGATCAGCTCGACGCATAACTTTTGTCCGCTTCCCACTGGTATCACGCAGTCGGCGCCGAATCTGTTTGAGCCGTCTTCACGCGATCACCGGGAGCATGAGCAATGGTTGCGGCATACCAAGCGGTCCTTGGATTTCGCCCTTCAGATGAAGGCTCGCGTCCTGGTGATGCACCTGGGCAGCGTGAAGTTTTTCTGGCTGAATCCCGCCGGGAAACTCAAGGCCTTCGTGCGCAACAACCCTACGGCCACCGTGCCGGGCAGTACGGCGTATCAGGCGGTTTTACGGAAGGCCTGCGGCAAACTCCGCGTGCGGATGGTGCCGTATTGGGACCAGGTGCTGGCGAGTATCGAGGAGGTGCGCACGTATGCACACCAACGCGGAATCGCCCTCGGGTTTGAAAACCGGGAAAAATTCGAGGAGTTGCCCGTGGACGACGATTTTGAGGCCCTGATCGCGGGGATGACGCAGCCTCACTCGGCGGGCTACTGGCACGATACGGGGCATGCCGACATCAAGCAGGGGCTCGGCTTGCTCGAGCATCGGCAACACCTTGAGAAAAACGTCGAGCGCCTGCTGGGTTTCCATCTACACGACGTCACGGCCGACGGCAAAGACCACCAGGCCATAGGCTCGGGCAGGATCGATTTCAACATGATCAGCACCTTCTGGCGTCCGCATCACCTGCTTACGCTGGAGTTGAGCCCTCGCGTAAAGGTCGAGGAGGTCATGGCATCCAAGCGACGCATCGAGGGGCTTGTCCATGCGCGCTTCCCAGCGTAAGCACATGCGAACCGGCACCGTGATTTCTCAAACTCATGTAGCTGAACGCGAGGGCTGGGGAATGGTTACGGATTTCACGAATGACTTAGCCGCGACCCGCGCATGATCGATCTGCCCAAAACTCGTGTGCTGGGAGTTGATTTCTTCACGGGCACTCTGGAGCAGGCGGTAAAGCACACATTGTCGCCTGCTCGTGGTTGTCCGGCGCTCGTGGTCGCGCCCTCGGCGCCCGGCTTGGCGGTGGATCTCATCAAATCCGCCAGTTACCGGGATGCCTTGGTGACCGCCGATTTGGCGCTGACCGACTCGGGATTCATGGTCCTTTTGTGGCGACTTTTTAAGGGCCAAAACCTGCCGCGCCATTCGGGGTTGAAGTTTATGATCGCTATCCTGGCGCAGGCGGAACTCAAGGAACCGGGCGCCATTTTCTGGGTGATGCCCTCCGCCGAGGACGATGAACGCAATCGGGCATGGCTGGTTGCCAAGGGGTTCCCGGTTACCGCCGATGATGTATATCTGGCGCCCCACTACGGCCCGGGCTTGATCGTGGATGAGGAATTGGTGCGTCGCATTGAAGGGCGTCGGCCGCGCGTGGTGATGATGGCGATCGGGGGCGGTGTCCAGGAACGGGTGGGGTTGATGCTGCGCGCCCGGCTCGGGGGGCATCCGTCGATTTTGTGCCTCGGCGCCGCCATCGCGTTTTTAAGCGGCGGGCAGGCCAACATCCCGCCGTGGGCCGACCGTCTGTTTCTCGGCTGGCTCATGCGACTGTTGTCCAATCCGCGCAAGTTTTGGCGGCGTTATTGGGAGGCGTTGGCGCTGGTGTCGTTGATGCGGCGTTATCGGGGCGATTTGCCCCCGCTGCGCGGCTGATGGGGTTCACCCAACCGCGAGGCATCAAGGCGCGATGCGTCGCAGGCCTTGGATCATGGTGATCAGGCGGTGGACGTTCTCGGGGGCGATGCGGTCAGTGACCACCGTGCGGGGATAGTTGTGGCTGATGTCGAGATGGAGACCGTTTTCGCTGCCGGGGCGCACAAAATCCTCCACAAAATCCATGCCGCCCTTGGGCTTCATCCAGCGGTAATAGGGATCGGGATCGTCGCTTTCGATCACGATATGATCGTGCAGGAACACATTGCAGTAGAGCGTAAGGTCCCGGAACGACGCGAACCACGTCGGCGGATTGAGCAATTGGTCTCGGATGATCAGGTTCATCGAGGTCTTCGTTGAGCATTACGTTTGCCAACATCGGCACGTTTGCGGGCAAAAGAAAGTGCGCTCCTCGCAAAATGCGCGGCGAGTTTAGCCTTCTATCCCGCCCGATATGCCGCCATGCGTGAAGCTTTCACTTTCCCAATGAGCACTCCGCGCACACCAGTCATTCTCATCATCCGCGACGGTTGGGGGCACAATCCGCACCCCGAACAGGCCGCCACCAATGCCGTGGCGCTCGCCCGCAAGCCCACTGACGATGCACTGCAGGCATCCGCGCCGGTCGCTCAAGTCTCCGCCAGCGGTCTGGACGTGGGCTTGCCCGACGGTCAGATGGGCAACTCCGAAGTCGGCCATGAAAACATCGGCGCCGGCCGCATCGTGGACCAGGAGTTGGTGCGTCTGAACAAGCTCTTTTCCGAGAAACAGCTCGCCGGCAACGCCACCTGGCACGGCGTGGTCGCCCGCGTGAAGGCCTCGCCCGCCGCCAAGCTTCACCTCATGGGCATCGTGTCCGACGGTGGCGTTCACGGCATGTTGGAACACCTTTATGGCCTGCTTGTTCAGGCCAAGGCCGACGGTATTCCGGCCGATCGTGTGTTTATCCACGGCTTTACCGACGGTCGCGACACCGCGCCTACCAGTGGCCTGGGCTACGTGCGCCAGGTCGAGGCCAAGCTCAAGGAAATCGGCTACGGACGCATCGCCTCCATTTGCGGTCGTTTCTGGGTCATGGACCGCGACAATCGCTGGGAGCGCGTGCAAAAAGCCTACGATCTCCTGACCGGGCGCGCCTTCGCCGCCACCGCTCACTCGGCCGAGGAAGCCGTCCAAAGCTACTACGACAAGCCGCTGAGCGAGACCCAGAAGGGCGACGAGTTTGTCCCCGCCACGACGATCGTTGACACGGCCGGCAAGCCCTTGGCCACATTCCAGGACGGTGACGCCGTGGTATTCTACAATTATCGCGGAGACCGTCCCCGCGAGATCACCAAGGCGTTCGTCTTGGACACCTTCACCGACTTTAATCGCGGTCCGAAGCTCGACCTCTATTACGCCACGATGACCGAATACGAGGCCGGTCTTCCCGTGAGGATCATATCCCCGAAGCCGGAGAAGTTGAAAAACATCCTCGGCGAGGTGGTCGCCAACGCCGGTATCGCCCAGTTCCGCTGTGCCGAGACCGAGAAAAACCCGCACGTCACCTTCTTCTTCAACAACTATCGCAAGGAGCCCTTTCCGGGTCAGATCAACGCCTGCCCGGCCAGCCCCAAGGTACCGACCTATGACATGCAGCCGGAGATGTCCGCCACCGAGGTGACCGCGCTTTCCAAGGAAGCCATTCTTTCGGGCAAATATGGTTTTATCGCCGTCAACTACGCCAACCCCGACATGGTGGGGCACACCGGGTCGTTGCCCGCGACCGTCAAGGCCTGCGAGGCGACGGACGCCGGGGTGGGGGAGTTGTTGGAAGCGATCAGGCAGGTGGGCGGCAAGGCCGTGGTCTGCGCCGATCATGGCAACGCCGAACAGATGTGGGATCCCGAGGTAAAGGGGCCGCACACCGCCCACACGCTCAATCTGGTCGATGTGTTTGTCGTCGGCGAGGGCCTCACCAAGGCGGCCACCCGGATGCGTTCCGGCGGTCGCCTGGCCGACATCGCGCCGACGTTGCTGCACCTGATGGGCCTGCCGAAGCCGGCGGAGATGACCGGAGAGAGCTTGATATTGGGCTGATCCAAAAACGAAACCGGCGCGACCCCGAGTGGTCGCGCCGGTTTTATCCTCTGGTGACTTTTGCGGGAAAGCCTTGCGGCTATTCGCGTTGTCCGCCGAGAAAGAGTAATTCCACGTCCGGTGCTACCTCGTGGATGGCGTTGACCGCCTCGGAGGCGGTCCGTTCCGGGGCGTCGATGATCACCATGCGGGGTTTTTTCCACTGCAACTGCCGGCAGGCCGTGTCCACCGATGTTACCCAGACAGGTTTGAGATCCTTCTGAAGCTGCCGAACAAAGTCGCCCACCGCCCGCGCCATGATCGAGCTGTCCGTGATCACAAGGACAAAGGGTTCATTGGTCGCAACGGACTGAACGGAAAGGACGGGTGATCGGTTGAAAATCTCGCGATGGGGGCGCATGGGGACGTGGTGAATTTCTGGATTCAGCATAGCCCAGTCCAAGATATGTCCCATCGGGCGATTTATGGAGTTTTGACCAGGAGAATACCCTGCGTGGGCGGCGAGTTACACCTGGACAATCGGACTTTAGATTTGCCGTCATCGGCTGTGCTCCGCTTAGGTGAACGACTTTTGATTACCATGAAGCGCACCCATCACTGTGCCCAACTCAGCCCGGCGGATCTCAACTCGAACGTTTCGCTCCTTGGCTGGGTGGACTCCATCCGCGACCACGGCGGCATTCTCTTCATCGACTTGCGCGACCGCAAAGGCATCACGCAGGTGAAGTTCGACCCGCATGTGAACAGGGAGCTCGCGGCGCAGGCGGCCACGGTCAAGCCCGAGTCAGTCATCGGTGTTGACGGCAAGGTCGTCGCCCGGCCCGAGGGTACCGTCAATCAAGCGCTGCCCACCGGCGCGATCGAGGTAGACGCCACCGCGCTCACCATCCACAACATCTCGGAAACGCCCCCGTTCCCGCTCGACGACATCGGCGGCGACAAGGTCAACGAAGACCTGCGCCTCACCTACCGCTATCTCGACCTGCGCCGCCCCAAGATGCGTCGCAATCTCCAGGTGCGCCACAAGGCCACCAAGGCCATCCGCGATTATTTCGACGCCCTGGAGTTCATCGAGGTCGAGACGCCCGCGCTTTTCAAATCCACCCCGGAGGGCGCCCGCGAATACCTCGTTCCCTCGCGCATCCATCCCGGAGAGTTCTACGCCCTTTCGCAGTCCCCGCAGCAGTTCAAGCAGATTCTCATGGTCGCGGGCGTGGAGCGTTATTTCCAGATCGCACGCTGCTTCCGCGATGAAGACCTGCGAGCCGACCGCCAGATGGAGTTCACCCAGGTCGACGTCGAGGCCTCGTTCATCACCCGCGAGGACGTCTACCGTATCTTCGAAGGCATGATCACGAAGGTCTGGAAGGACGTACTCAACGTGGACATCCCGACGCCGTTCCAGCGCATGCCCTTCGTCGATGCGATGAACCGCTTCGGCGTGGACAAGCCCGACCTCCGCTTCGGGCTGGAGCTCACCGACTTGTCCGCGACTTTCAAAGACTCCGCGTTCAAGGTGTTTCAGGCCACCGTCGCCGGCGGGGGCGTGATCAAGGCCTTCAACGCGAAAGGTCTCGCCGATATGACGCAGGGCGAGTTGAAGGCACTGGAGGACATCGCCAAATCGCTCGGTGCGAAAGGTCTCGCATTCATCAAGGCCGAGAAAGGCGAATGGAAGTCGCCGATCGTGAAATTTTTCTCCGACGCCGAGAAGGCGGCCCTCACTTCCCAACTCGGCATCGAGGACGGCGACATGGTGTTCTTCGCCGCGGCGCCCTGGGAGAAGGCCTGCGCGATTCTCGGACGCATCCGCCTGGAGGCGGCGCAACTCCTGGTGAAGCGCGGCAAGCTCACCATCCGTGCCGACGACTGGAAATTCCTCTGGGTGGTTGATTTCCCGCTCATGTCCTACGACGAGGAGCGTGGCGGCTATGCGGCCACGCACCATCCGTTTACCGCGCCGGTCCCCGAGGATGCGGCCTTGCTCGACACCGATCCCAAGGCCGTGCGCGGCCAGCACTACGATCTGGTGCTTAACGGCATGGAACTGGGCGGCGGCTCGATCCGCATCCACCAGCCCACGCTGCAGAAGAAAGTCTTTGAAGACGTGCTCAAGATTCCGGCCGATGTGGTGGAAAGCCGTTTCGGTTACATGCTCCGGGCCTTCACCTACGGCGCTCCTCCGCACGGCGGCATCGCCTTCGGCCTTGATCGCATGGTCGCCCTCCTCTGCGGCACCACCAGCATCCGCGACGTGATCGCCTTCCCCAAGACTCAGAAGGGGCAGGATCTCATGGCGCAAAGCCCGTCTCCGGTCACCGCTAAGCAGCTCAAGGAGCTGCACATTCAGACGGTGATCCCGGAGGCGACCGCCTGAGATTGTGTCTTATCGATAACAGGGAATTAATCTTGGCATCGCCTGCTCTACAGACCCCCGTTCAAGCGGTGATCTTCGATCTGGACGGCACCCTGATCGATTCAATGCCGTTGGTTTTGAAGGCTTTTGCCCACGCCTTGGCGCCTTTTCGTCCCGACTTGGATGAAGAGGCGATTTTTCACCGTCTGGGGGGGCCGCCGGAACGCACGCTCTTGGAATTGACCGGTGACCCGCGAGCGGCGGGAGAGGCCTTGCGGCGTCTGCAATCCTTCGGGTTTGAAAACGGTGGATTAGTCCGGCCGTTCGACGGCATGAGGAGCTTGTTGGAGGGCTTGCAGGCGCGCCGGCTGCCATTGGCCGTGTGGACTGGCCGGGACCGGCACACGACCGGGTTGATCTTCAACGCCCATCGGCTCGGGGAGTTTTTCCCCTTGGCCATCTGCGGGGACGATCTGGCGACGCACAAGCCGCACCCGGAGGGTTTGATTCATCTTCTGCGGGAGCTGCGGATGGGACCCGAGCACGCGCTTTATGTGGGGGATGCGGACGCCGACGTTCTTGGCGGGGCCGAGGCAGGCGTGCGCACGGTTCTGATCTCCCACCGCCGTGACGTGCGGCCCGACGTGGTATCCCGCGCATGGTCGGTGGTGGATACGCCGGAACAGGCTTATTGGTTGATCGCCGATATCACGGGAACCTCCGGCGGCGGAGCGTTACTCTGAACGTTGAACAATTGGAAATTTAGCGTTGCTCAGTTCCTCGGGAGGCCCTTCGTATCAGTCAAGTTCCCGATACTGCACCTGTATTCAGTTCCCCCCACATGGCCAAAAAATCCACCCCGCCGCCCGCTCCGCTTACGTTTGATCTGCCTCTGTCGCTCATCGAAAAGATCGAGACCCATCGCAAAAAACTGGGCCTCAAGACGACCAGCGAGGTCGTCCGCTTCGCGATCAGCCAGTTCGACATCGAGCACTACGAATCGGATACGTCCGAACATAGGCAGATATCCGTCCGCCTGCCCGCCCAGACCAAGTCATCCCTTGTCAAGGCCGCCAAAAAGAAACGCGTGAGCGTAGGCGAGCTGCTCCGGGTGGCCATCGATTCGCTGCCAGCCAAGACCGCTCCGAAGAAGGGCAAGAAGTAATCTCGGGACGCGGCCGCTGCGCCTCGTTTTTATCCTCAGGCAAGTTTCCGCCTAGCGCGGGGCTTGCCTTTCTCATGTCCGCATTTTTTGTTCTCCCATCTTAACCATGAGCCAAGCACCCGCGCCGCTTTCCACCTGGGCCCTCAACGTTTCTCCTTCGCCGACGCTCGCCGTCGATGCCAAGGCCAAGGCCCTCGCCGCCGCCGGCGAGGACGTCTGTGGTTTCGCCGCCGGCGAGCCCGACTTCGACACGCCTGAACATATCAAGGAGGCCTGCATAGCCGCCCTGAAATCCGGCAAAACCAAGTATGCCCCCACGCCCGGCATCGAGCCGCTGCGCCAGGCGCTGGCCGACAAGTATCTCGCCGATTACGGCCTGAAGTATGCACCGTCGCAGTTCATCGTCTCTCCCGGAGGCAAGTTCTCCTGTTACCTGACGATACTGGCGATCTGCTCGCCTGGCGATGAGGTCATTATCCCGGCCCCTTTTTGGGTGAGTTATCCCGAGATGGTGAAGCTTGCCGGTGCCGTGCCGAGGCTTGTGCTCGCCGACGATACCACGGGCTTCAAACTCACGCCCGCGCAGCTTGAGGCGGCGATCACGCCCAAGACCAAGCTGCTCATCATCAACTCGCCATCCAATCCCACCGGCGCCGTTTACACCAAGGCCGAACTCGAGGCGATCACTGCGGTAGCGCTCAAGCACAACCTCTACATCATGTCGGATGAGATCTACGAGCATCTCACCTACGACGGAGCGAAGCACCACAGCCCGGCCTCGTTTAGCCCCGAGGCGTTTGCCCGCACGATCATCGTGTCCGGTTTTGCCAAGACCTACGCCATGACCGGCTGGCGCCTGGGCACCACCGTCGCCCCCGCGCCCATCGCCAAGGCCATCGCCGAGCTGCAAAGCCAGATGACCTCAAATGCCACGACGTTCGCCCAGTTTGGCGCGGTCGCCGCACTCAAGGAAAAGGAAAAGACCGACGCCGCGCTCAAGACCATGCTGGTCGCCTTTGATCGCCGCCGGAAGTTCCTCCACGCCGAGCTCAACAAAATCCCCGGCATCAAGTGCCTGCTCGCCGAGGGCGCGTTCTACCTCTTCCCGAACATTTCTAGCTTCGGCCTGAGTTCGGCCGACTTCTGCGCCAAACTCCTCGATGCGGAGAAGGTTGCCGCCGTCCCGGGCAGCGCCTTCGGCGCCGAGGGCTATCTGCGCCTCAGTTACGCAACAAGCGACGAGATCATCGCCAAGGGCGTGAGCCGTCTGGCCAAGTTCTGCGCCACGCTCCGGCGCTGATCCCCGCGAATTTTTTTTGCACTAAGCCGTCGCCTGCTCGCGCCGGCTTAGAGTCTCGGTTTGTTCTCAGACGGCGTCCGCTCCGCGCGGATGCCTCCCGCTGCATTTTGAAGCAAACTCCGCTTAAGTTTCGCCAAAGATGGTCGAAAGTGAACTAGATGAATTACTTTCGATCGAGGGTAGCCACCGCTATGGTCCTTTCTGCCCTGTTTGTGCCGACTTTGCTGATGGCTGCCGGCACCGTGAGTGTCGGTGCTGACGCCTCAGTTGACGCCGCCGCCGGTCTGCGCGGCAGCGGACGCGGAGAAGAGTCGCTCCACGCCAGCGGCCTTGCCCACGTTGCCTGGGAATCGCCTGCCGGCGACGAGCGACCGCTGGGGTTTTCGGCTTACGCCAGTGTTCTTTGGGTCGAGGGACGCGGCTCCACGGAGCGTTTTCTTGGGGATTACATGGGGGCTAACAATACCGAGGCCTACAATAGCCTCCGGCTCTACAGTTGGTGGCTCGAAGCTTCCGGGCAGGCGGTGTCGCTGCGCTTGGGCGCCCTTTTGGCCGACGAGGAATTCGCCGGGACCGCTGCGGGCTCCGAACTCATCAACAGTGCGTTCGGCTGGCCGGCTTTTATCTCGGCCAACACCCTCAACACCGGCCCGGCCTACTACGCGGCGGCCCTGGGCGCGCGATTGGCTTTCAAGGATGCTTCCGGCTGGTCATGGCAGGCGGGTGTTTATGATGGCGATTCCCTGGACTCTCCCGCAGGTGACGACCGGCCCAATCGCCACGGGACCCATTATGCGGTCAATGCGGGACAGGGCGGCTTTTTTATCACCGAGGTCGGCTATGCCCCGGAGCAGTCGGCCCTCGGTATGCACGCGGGTATCTGGCACCACTCCGGAGATTTTACAGACCTGGAGACCGGCGACGCGCATGGCGGAAATTATGGCGGCTACCTGGTCGTCGAGCGGACTTTGGCGGGCAGTCGTGGCCAACCGGGCAACATCCAGGCGCATGGACGCTACGGGTTCTCGCCCGAAGATCGCAGTGAAGTCGCTTGGTCGGCGGACGCCGCTGTGGCGGCCACCGGCCTCTGGGCATGGCGGCCAGCCGACGTGATTTTCCTGGGTTGCGCCCACGTCCAATTGTCATCTCACCTGCCGGACCAGGACCTCGAGCGCGTCTGGGAGCTGGGTTACGCGGCCGTGATCACCGACCACTTTACGATCAAGCCGGATCTCCAATACATCACCCATCCGGGAGGCTCCGGCGATAAGGAAGACTCCCTTTTGTTTACCCTGCGGTTCACCGCCAGCTACTGAGTTTTCCCACATGCCTATGAACCTGAACGTTAATCAAAAGGTTGGAATCCTCGCGGCGACCGCCGCCGTGCTGATTATCACCCTGACCGGCATCGTGGGGTATAACTACGCGCTTCTGAGCGAGCGCAACGCCCAGGTCGTGGTTTTGTTTCAGGCCCAGCAGTCCCACCAGATCGGCGACATGATGCATGATGCCCTGCGAAGCGATGTGTTCACCGCCCAGGATGCCTCTCGACGCAGGGATGCGGCCGCGCGTGATGCGGTGTTGCAGGATACGGCCGAGCATATTGAGACGATCCGAAAGGCGATCGCCGAAAACAGCGCGCGGAAGCTTTCGCCAGCGATTCATGCGGCTCTGGCTGAGGTGTCGGCCCCGTTGGACGCCTACCTCAAGGCATCCGAATCGATGGTCTCCATGGCTTGGGATGATTTGGCCAGGTGTGAAAAGCGGATGAGCGAGTATACCCGTTTGTTTGGCGAGTTGGAGGAATCCTTGGGGCGCGTCGGCGAACTGTTCGAATCCGAAGCCATTAAAATGAACACCGCCTCGACCGTTGCCGCGAATCGTTTTGTGCAAACGCTCCGTTACGGGGCTGGCGCCGCCTTGCTGCTTTTGTGTGCGCTCGCGGTGCTGGTCGCCCGCAGTATTCCTCGCCCTTTTGCCGAGGTGATCGGTGAGTTGGGGGAGTTGGCCGACAACAACATCGTCTCCGCCCGGGAAGTCACGGCGGCCAGCCAGTCTCTGGCCGATGGTGCCTCCCAGCAGGCGGCTTCGCTCGAGGAAGTCTCGGCGACACTCGAAGAGCTGGTCAGCATGACCAAGCGCAACGCCGACAGCGCGGAGTCCGGCAAGAAATCCGCCAACGCCGCCCGTGTCGCCGCCGAGGCCGGAGCCCGGGAGATGGCTCTGATGCAATCGGCCATGGGTGCCATCCGGCAGTCGTCCGAAGAGATCGGCAAAATCATCAAGACCATCGACGAGATCGCTTTTCAGACGAATATTCTGGCGCTCAACGCCGCCGTCGAGGCCGCCCGCGCCGGTGAAGCCGGGGCCGGTTTCGCGGTGGTGGCCAACGAGGTGCGCTCTCTGGCGCAGCGGTCGGCGGTTGCCGCCAGGGAGACCGCCGATAAAATCGCCCTCGCGGGTGAGCGCAGCACTCAGGGTGTGCAAATTTCCGACCGGGTCGCCTCGGGCCTGGGCGAGATCGTGGCCAAGGTTCGCGAGGTGGATGGCCTGGTTGTCGAGGTCGCCGATGCGTCCCAGGAACAGAAAACCGGCCTCGAACAGATCAATGCCACCATCGCCCAGATGGACAAGGTCACCCAGGCCAACTCCGCAACCGCCGAGCAAACCGCATCGGCGGCCGTGCAGCTCACCGCGAAGTCCGACGCTCTCCACGCCGCCATGAAACACCTGGCCCGGCTGGTCGGCGGCGACGCCTCCGTCACTCACAGTCCCAGCGAGGTGCGATAGAGCCGGGGCACCCGCTTGGTGACCGAGCAAAGCGTTTCCCACGGAATCGTGTCCGCCCAGCGGCTGAATTCGGTCAACCCGATCTGCGCCCCTTGCTGCCGGCCCACCAGCACGACTTCGTCGCCCGTCGTCACTCCCGGCACGTCGGTCACGTCCACGATCGTCTGGTCCATGGTCACGCGTCCGAGGATGGGGCAGCGCTGGCCGTGGATGAGCACCTGGCCGCGGTTGCTGGAAGCGCGCGGCACCCCGTCACCGTAACCGGCCGCCAGGACGGCCACCGTCGAATCCCGCCGCAGCACATGCGTGCGGCCGTAGCTGATGCCCGAGCCCGCCGGGAGTTGTTTTACGAGGGCCACCCGTGTGCGGAAGCTGAAGACAGGCTCGGCCTGGACCTGCGAGAGCAGAGAACTGGCGTGCGGGAGGATGCCGAATTGCAGCAGGCCCACGCGGACGGCGTTGAACGGTCCGGCGACCTCGACCGTCTCCAGTCCCGAGCTGTTGTCCGCATGGATCAGCAAGCCCGTCAAGTCGATGCCCTGGCAGGCGTTGAGAGCGGCGACAAACCTCCGGCGCTGCTCGGCGGTGAAGGCGGAATCTTCGTCCGAACTCGAAAAATGCGTGAACACCCCCGCCAGCTTCAGGTGCGAGGCTTGGCGTATTTGTTGATACAAGGCTGGGGCCTGTTCGTGCCACACGCCCAGGCGGCCCATGCCGGTATCGATCTTGAGGTGAACGGTCACCGTGCGCCCGGCGGAGCGAGCGGCGTTGTCCAGGCGTTCGACTTCACCGGCGGAGGAGACCGTCACGGCCACGTCGTAATCGAGCACATGCCGGTCTTCCTCCGGCAGCAACGGGCTGAGCAGCAGCACCGGCCACCCTGGCCCGATTTCGCGCAGGGCCGCCGCCTCGGCGAGATTGGCCACCGCGAAGAGATCCGCCCCCGCGTGCATCAACCGCGCCGCCGTCTGGTGCAGGCCGTGCCCGTAGGCATCGGCCTTCACCACCGCGACGTAGCGCATGTGGCCGGGCAGGGAGGCCCTGATCAAACGGAGGTTGCGCTCCAGGGCCGCAAGGTCGATCTCGGCCCAGCAACGCAGGGGAAGGCGTGACGCGGTAAACATGGGATTCAGTTGGCCCGAGGTGCTTGGTGAATCTGCGGCGTCCAGGTCACATAGGCGGGATCCTCGTGCAGAAAGGCGTCTGGCTCGTCGGTCCGCCGAAACAACCCGGCGTCCGGCAACGCCTCCAGCATCCCCGCCACGTCATACGGGACGGACCCCGCTCCGCTCGGCAAGGCTGTCCAATGTCGGAAATGCGCCGGCATCACCGTCTCGCCCATCAACTCCGAAACGGCCACCCGGCGCAGAGGCGCGCCGATCTCGCACACATGCCAGGTGTCGCGGCGGGCGTCGGCGATGATTTTCAACCCCGGCCTGTTGATCGCACGCGCCACCAGATCGAGGCTTTGATACGCGTAAGTCGCAGCCGACGGAGCGATGATTTTCCACGTGCGCAAAGCCACCGCCGCCGTACGGATGCCCAGCACCGAGCCCGGACCCTCGCAAAAGACAAACGCATCCACCCCGTCGATTCGTTTGCCGGCATCGGCAAGCAGGGCATCGACGCAGTCGAACACACCCGTGCCTGCTTCCGTGTCGCTTGTTTTCCAGTTTGGCAGCGACTGATCCCTTGTCCACAGGCCGGCCTGGATGCGGGCCGAGGCGGAATCGAGCAGGAGCAGGGTGGGGTGCTCGGCGAGCAGGTGGCGGAGGCTGGGCATCGGGAGCCGATCAAGCTGCCCAGCAGACCTGATTTCAAGCGTGTAGAATCAGGCATTGACCGGATTGCGGGCACCTCCGTAGTTTGGCCAATTCTTTCAATAAAAACCTCCGCCCTTTTTCCACTGTGAACATCGAAATCAAAGACGTCTCCGAAACCCGCAAAAGCCTCGTCGTCACCCTCGACCAGTCCGAGGTCGCCGCCGAGCACCAAGCCGTGATCGGCGAGATCACCAAGCAGGCCCGCCTCCCCGGCTTCCGTCCCGGCAAGGCTCCCGCCGCAATGATCATCAAGCGCTACAGCAAGGAGATCGGTGACGAGCTTAAGCAGAAGGTCCTCGCCAAGGCCTACCGGGGCGGTCTTGAGAAGTCCAAGCTCGAGGCCCTCAACATCACCGACGTCCAAGAGGGCACCATCGCCGCCGACCAGCCCGCCACCGTCACCATCACCCTGGATATTCGCCCGGTCTTCACCCTTCCCGACTACAGCGGCCTGCCCACCGAAATCCAGCCGGTGGACGTCACCGATGCCGAGGTCGAGAAGGTCATCGAGGGTCTCCGCGCCGAGCGCGCCGATTTCAAGATCGCCGAGCGCCCCTCCAGCAAGGGCGACTACGTGAAGATCGCCTACGAGGGTACCGTCGATGGCCAATCCATCCTCGACCTCGCCCCCGAGAAGCAGATCTACGCCAAGGTTCCGCAGACATGGGAAGAGGTCGATGGCGAGAACGAGGGCCTGATCCCCGGTCTGGGTAAACAACTCGCCGGCGTCTCCACAGGTGACAAAAAGGACATCACTGTTTCCTTCCCCGCCGAGTTCCCCGCCGTGCCTGCGCTCGCCGGCAAGACCGCGATTTACGCCGTCGAAATCCTCGAGATCCGCGAACGCGTGCTTCCCGAGCTCGACGAGACCTTCTTTAAGGCGAACCAGGCCGACAGCCTGGAGAGTCTCAAGACCAACGTCCGCAACAACCTCAAGGGCCGCAAGGAATACGAGAACCGCCAGGCCCAGCGTCGCCAAGTCTCCGAGGCCCTCAACGCCAAGGTCGACTTCGCCGTCCCCGAGAGCCTGGTCGAGAGCGAGACCCAGCAAGTGCTCCGCCAGTTCATCGAGGAAAACATGCGCCGGGGAGTGCCTGCCGAGCAATTCGAGAAGGACAAGGCCGCGCTCCATGAGAGCGCCAGCAAGGCCGCCCGCACCCGTGTAAAGACTCAACTGCTCCTGGTCAAAATCGCCGAGCTGGAGAAACTCACCGTCAACGAGCGCGACATCGACACCTTCATCTACCGCGAGTCGGTCATGAACAATCAGAAGCCCGAGAAGCTCGTCAAGGACCTCACCAAGGACCGCGAAAAACTCCGCGCCGTCCAGCAGTCGATCATTTTCGACAAGGCCCTTGATTTGCTCGTTTCCAAGGCTACCGTGACGACCTCTGCGCCCAAGGCGTGATCCCCGTCACCTTAACCAAGGAAATTTCGTGAGTTACTACGTCCCCACCATCCTCGAAAACACCGGCCGCGGCGAGCGGCAATGGGATGTGTTCAGCCGCCTGCTCAAAGACCGCATCATCTTCATCGGCTCCCCGATCGACGACATGGTCGCCAATCTGGTGATCGCCCAGATGCTGTTCCTGCAGATGGAGGATCCGAAGAAGGACATCCACTTCTATATCAACTCCCCGGGCGGTGTGGTGACGGGCGGCATGGCCATCTACGACACAATGAACTTCCTGCAGTGTGACATCGTCACCTACTGCATCGGCCAGGCGGCCAGCATGGCGACCGTGCTCCTCGCCGCCGGCACCCCCGGCAAGCGCTTCGCCCTGCCCAATAGCCGCGTGATGATCCATCAGCCCAGCGGTGGCGCCGGCGGCCAGGCAGCCGACATCATCATCGCCTCCAAGGAAATCCTGCGCTGGCGCCAGACGCTCAACGCGGTGATCTCCAAACACACCGGCAAGACCCCCGAACAGGTGGAGAAGGACTCGGATCGTGACTACTACCTCAGCGCCCACGAGGCCAAGGCCTACGGACTGGT
>CAIRBK010000060.1 GCA_903876795.1 uncultured Verrucomicrobiota bacterium | reverse complement strand
CATGCGCCAAGCCCAGAAGGAATACAACTGGAAGCTCAACTTCGGCGAGATCGCCCAGATCTTCCGCGGTGGCTGCATCATCCGCGCCGCCTTCCTGCAAAAGATCACCGAGGCCTACGCCCGCAACCCGAAGCTCGCGAACCTCCTCCTCGACCAATACTTCAACAAGACCATCCAGAAGGCCCAGGCCAACTGGCGCAAGGTCATCAGCCTCGCGGTCGAGAACGGCATCAGCGTGCCGACCTTCGCGTCGGCCCTCAGCTACTACGACGCCTACCGCTCCGCCCGCCTGCCGGCCAACCTGCTCCAGGCCCAGCGCGACTACTTCGGCGCCCATACCTACGAGCGCGTGGACCAGCCCCGCGGCAAGTTCTTCCACATCGACTGGCCCGAGGCCACCCGCCCGCAGCTTGAAGCCTGAGCGGTCAACACGTAGCTGAACGACCGCGTCGTTTCGCCCTCCGTTCCTCCATGCCGCGCTCCTCACCGAGCGCGGCTTTTTTTCGCCCACCAAATCCCAATAAATCCAAATTCATAAAAAATTTGGATTTAGGAGCCATCCAAACAAATCCAATTTATTCCCAAAATTTGGATTATGCGCCTTCCTGCAATCCCCCCGACTTTCTCGAAGCTTCTTCAATCCTCTCAATCCAAACTACCTGCGATCTTCGCCGCCCTCCAGGATTACCTCGCCCGCAAACGTTCGGACCTGGGAATGGCCTCCGGCGCACTGCGCGGTGCGGCCGGCTTGAATCACCGGCAGCAAGCGCTCCTGGTCCACGCCCTGCGCGAGCCCAACACGCGCTACGCGATCACCGGGCACCAACGCATCCACAACGTCAGCCATCAACCCGCTGCCAACGATTTCCACGACCTGGTCGCATGCGGCCTGCTGGTCATGCTCCCCGGCGGCCGCCCTCGCGTCTTCCTCGCCCCGGCTGACCTCGTCGACAAACTCGCAACTCTCGTCTCAGCCCCCATCCCGCCGGTGCCGGCACCCGAAGCCGATCCCACGCTTCCGCTCAACTTCACCCTCCGCACCCGCCACGATTGAGCGATAGCCTCCCATGATGTCACGACAGACAAGCAAACAAGCCAAAGGGCCGAAGCTCCCGCACCATGATCACCCTCGGCATTGATCTTTCCTCGCAACCCAAGGACACCGCCGCTTGCCTCGTCGAATGGGATGGCGACCGCGTCACCGCCAGGGAGGCCGTGCTCCACTGCGACGATGCGACCCTCGACGGGTTGATCCGGCTGGCCGACGCGGTCGGCATCGATGCGCCGCTCGGCTGGCCGGAGGCGTTTGTGCGGGCGGTCGGCGGTTGGTCCGCGACCACTTGGGACGATGCGGAATTTCAGAAAAGCCTGCGTCTGCGCCTCACCGACCGGTTTGTGCAAACCCACACCCGGCTCGTGCCCTTGAGTGTATCGACCGATCGCATCGGCCTGCCGGCGATGCGGGCGATGGCGCTGCTCGCGCGCCACGGGGTGACCGACCGCAGCGGCGGGGCCGGGAAGTTTTTCGAGGTGTATCCAGCCGGCAGCCTCAAGCAATGGGGCCTGGCGCCTCGCGGCTACAAAGGCGCCGACAACCTCCACGCTCGGCGTGCGCTGCTGGCCGATCTGCGTTGTCTCCTGCCCGCTTTGCTGGCCGACGATGCGTTTGCCGAAAGCGACCATGCGTTGGATGCGTTGATCGCCGCGTTGACCACGCGTATGGCCGCCCAAAAAGAAACACACGCCGTCCCCGATGAGCAGGTCGCCATCGCCCGCATCGAGGGGTGGATCCACCTGCCGCGACAAGGACAAGGGCCCCGGTGAAACCGGTCGGCCCGCTTCACGACCGGTCCATGGGACCGCGACCAAGGGTTGGGCGGCTGTGGCCGTCACCGCCACGGCCGACGGCCTCCTTGAATAGGCTGCTCATCAAAACCGCCTCCGCAGGCTCGGTCTTGTAGCGCACCATTTTTGAAAGGGTCTGGCGAAGTTCGCTCGATGCCGTCCAGGCCTGGATTTCCCACATGGCCTCGGAGAACTGGTTTGCGAGACGGAAACGATAAAAGGGCGATTCCTGCATCGTTTCGGCATCGATGCAGACCGAGCGATCTACCGTGAGGCAATCAGGGTTGCCCTTGGAGACGATATGCTGGGCATAGAGGCGATGGGTCTCGCGCAGGGCGCCGGCTGTGATCGAAGCCGGATTATCACCCGAATCATTGATGTAGTTGATCTTGTGAAGATAGATTTCCTGTTTGGGCAGGAAGACATGGCATTCTTGCGTGGTTAGCCGACGTTCTTCGTCGCGCACCACGACCGTGATGAAGACCGGGGCCTCGCCGGCCGGAACTCCGCAGGCCTGCGTATAAATTACCTGCTCCATGGGTAGTTGGGGTAGCCGACAACGGATACCTTAAGCGGGTTCCAGATGCAGGCGGGTTGGGGGCTCAAAAGCATGAGCCTATCCTAACGCAATCCGGGAGCACCGTCTATGAGTGCCCGCCCAAATCATTTGTAGGACAAAATCCTACACGGAGCTGTCCTGTCGGTCCACCCAGCGGACGGCGTGCCGCACCAGTTCGACGCCGTCCTCGTAGCCGAGTTTTTCGCGGATGCGGGCGCAGTAGGCTTGGACGGTCTTGATGCTGATGCTGAGATCTTCGGAGATACGTCGTGTGCTGTGGCCGCCGCCCAGGCGGGTAAACACATCGAGTTCGCGGTCGCTGAGCATCTCGACGGAGCCGGAGGCGGGGCGGCCCATCATGCGCTCGGCGAGGCGGGCCAGCATGGCGCGGCTCGCGTAGATGCGGCCGTCCACCACCTCGCGCACGGCCTCGACGATCTGGTCGCCGGATTCACGCTTGGTGACATAGCCTTTGGCTCCGGCGCGCAAGGCCCGTTCCACATAAAAAATCTCCTCGTGCATCGAAAGCACGACCACGCGGACGGACGGCAACTGTTCGGCCAGGTCCTTGATGAGGTCGATGCCCGAGGAGTTTTGCAGGGAGAGGTCTACGATCGCCACGTCGGGCGGTTGACTGCGCATGGCCGAGAGTGCGTCCCGTGCGCTTTCGGCCTGTCCGCACACGACCAGGTTGCCCGACTGGCTGAGCAAGGTGGCCAGCCATTCGCGGACCAGCGGATGGTCGTCGACGATGAAAACGCGGGTGTGGGGCGACGACATGGCGATCAGGCGGCTGAGGGTAGCGGGATGCGGCAATCGACGCAGGTGCCGCCTTCGGCGACGGGGGCGACCTGCAGTTTACCGCCGATGAGCTCGGCTCGCTGGGCCATGATGTGGACGCCCATGCCGCCGCGGCTCGGATCGGGCGGGGCCATTCCGCGGCCGTTGTCGGTGACCGTGAGCGCGGCGAGGGTCTGGTCCACGCTGAAGTGGATGGCGACGTTGGTGGCGCCCCCGTGGCGGAGGGCGTTGCGCACGGCCTCGCGGGCGATGTAGAAGAGGTGTGAAGCCGTGTTGACGTCGAGGCGTTCGGCCGGGCCCATGGCGGTCACCACGCAGGGGATGCGGTGATCGCGCGCGGTGTTGTCGGCCAGCTCCTCCAGTTCGGAGATCAGTTCGGCGGGCTTGACGCTTTCCAGCAGGATGCCGCGGGCGATTTGGCGAGTCTGGTCGATGCCGGTCTTGATGAGAGATTCGATCGCACGTGCGTCGGTGGCCAGCGGGTCGTTTTGGGAGGCCAGGCGCTTGGAGAGGATGTTGGCGGCCATGGCGGTGGCGGTGAGGTGCTGGCCGAGTCCGTCATGCAAGTCGCGGCCGATGGCGCCGCGCTCGCGCAAGCCGGCCTCGAACAGGCTGGCCTGCAAGCGTTCGCGGGCGGCCACGGCTTGTTCGAGTGCGGCGGTGCGCGCCTTGACGCGTTGTTCGAGCTGGCGGGTGAGCAGGTAGAGCTCGTTGAGCACGAGGATGACCACGATGTTGACCAGGAGCAGGCTCAGGCGGTTGGCCAGGGCGTTGTAAACCGTGTCCATATCCGCGACGGTGGCCCCGCCGAAGGCAAAATCCCCGTAAAGACGGATGCCCGCGCTGAAGAAGGCCACGCCCAACCCCCACCACAGCCCCAGCCAGCTCACGGCCAGAATCATGGGGATGATGTAGAACGCCTGTCGCGACAAGATGCCGCCCGAAACCATGTAGATCCAGCCGATGAGCCCGGTCATGCCGACCACGATCGCGGCGGAGCCCAGGCGGCTGCGGGCCGGCGGATTGACCAGCGCGGCGAAGATCCGCTGGGTGAGCGTGGTCGTGGCGGAGTTGCCCGAGGAAATCGGTGTGGAGTGAGGCATGGACGGGAAATGGAGACGTCGCGACCAGCCCGGGCGAAAACGCCAAGGCGGCAACAGAATTACTAATTTAAGCAGTCGCCATGCCTGCGGAAAGGAAAGCGCCGTGCCGCTTGGAAACGTAACCCGGTATCCACGCGAAGCCGAAGACTACTTGGCTTTCTCTTCGATTGCCTTAAGCCATTTTTGGGCACGGCGTTTGGCCGCCTCGGTTGCGTCGGATGCCATGACCGCTTCCAGCCATGCTTTGGCTTGAACCGGCTGCCCGGCGTCGAGGGCGTTGCGCGTCTGGACAAACAAGGATTCGGCCGCAAGGCCGCGACGATGCTGCAGGAGCATGTTGCGCTCGGTCGGCTCAAGCTCGCCGGCGAGGGCGGTGTCGATCAACTCCACCGCCTTTTCGAGAGACCCCGTCTCCGCCAATTGCGCGATCTGCTCGAGGCGATCCTGCCCCCTCCAGGCATGTAGAAGGACGCTTGCATAACGAGCCGTGTGCGGAGCCGGCTCATCCTTGAGCAACTGCTCGATTTTGCGGAGGGCTTCCTCCTTGTACCCCTGCTTCCTGTCCAGCACGGCCAAACCTATGCGGATGTCGCCGTCAGCTGGATATTGGCGCAGGCCAAATTCCAAAAACCGCCGGTCCTCCGGTCCGAAATTCTGACACATGTTGATCACTTGGCCCAATCCTTGAAATGCGGGCAGGAAGGTGCGCCTGCAGTTAATGGTCATTTCAAAATGATCGGCGGCTTCCCGGGCCTGTTCAGGCGTGAGCTGCACCAAGCGGGTCGCGGCGTTTTGGCCGGATGCCTGTATACTCCGGGCCAGCGTGTAATAAACCGTGTGGTCCCTCGTTTTGAGCCTCGCCGCCTCCCGGTAGGCCGCCTCAAGGGCGTCGGCATCGCCGGCGATCCCGGCCGCCACGCCTAGCAACTCATGCGGCACCGGAGAATCGGCCCGCAGCTTGGCGGCGGCCTGGGCATGGCCGATAGCAAGCCCGGAGAGATTGGAACCGAGCGCCAGGCGTGCAAGGGCCACCTCGCGCTCAAAGTCATCGGCGGCTTCTGCCCTCAGGACGACGGATGCGGGCGGCAGCGGGCGATTGCCCACAAAATAGCGGCCACTGCGGGTGTAATGAGCCAGGACTTTGTCCATGCGTTCATAGCCGGCTCCGAACGCGGCGCCAAAAGCCTCGTCGGGATGCATTCCCGAGCGGAAGGCCTTCATGTAGGCCTCAAACAGGGGCTGAGTGCGCGCCTGCTCGCTAAAAAGCATGTAGTGAACAAATGCCCACGAGCCGGCGTAAAAAAGACCCGTGCGCAGGTTTTCATTGAACAACGGGTCTCCGCTGGAAACGGCCAGCAGCCGCTTGAGTGGCAACGGCTCTTTTGTCTGCAGCAAAACCGCGTGCTCCGGAATCCCCCGGCCCCATTCGGCCTGACCTTTTTTGGTGATCGCAAACGTGGAAAACACCTCGGCCAGCCCTTCTTCCAGCCACGGTGGGTTGGGGACATCGTAACCGCTCAGAAACCAGTGCACGCCCTCGTGCTGGATGGTCCGGCGAAGGTCGTCGTCCAGTTCCGGTCCCGACAGCCCAAACACGGCCCAGCTGGGAAGGCGGGAAAAAAAGCCGGCCACATCCCGAGGTTTGCCGTTTGGAGCCAACGGCCGGTAGGGCTTAAAGTCCTTTTCCCGTCTTAACAGCACAATACTCAGCGGTGGCAGCGCCTTTGGATCCATCGGGAGCAACTCGCCCAGAGCGCCGATAAACGGCTGGAATTCGTTGGCCGCTGCGAGGGCCTCGTCCGAGGCGGCGTTGGAGTAGAGCGTGAATTTGGGTGCCACAACTTTGATCCACGTTTCCGCCCTCGCGACCGCCGCGAGCATCACGCATCCGAGCAACAACCGCTTCGCCCGCTTCATGGCTTTGGGGGAGACCCGAGATGGCGGGCGAGAAAATCGCCCAGCTCCCGGTGGTATCTGACTTTTCCGGCGACCGTGAGGTTGGCCGTCTCCTCGCTGAGTTCCAGGCGTCTTATGCTGCCGCCTTGTCGTTTCAGCATGGCGGAGAATTTATCCGACTGCCGGTTAAAAGCCTGTATGTCGTCACCCGGATAAACGAGCAACACGGGGGTCGTCAGCTTGGAAAAGGAGGCATCCAGGTCGCCGGCGTCCAGACTGGCCTTGAAGACCGCTGCCAAGCCCGGGGAAGCCTCCTTCAGTTTTTTCACGAACGCATCCCAATCGAGCGCCCCCCGATAGGCCGTCACGCAACGGTACAGCTGCGGGTTTTCCGCCGCCGCAATCATGGAGAGGTAGCCCGTGAAATCGCTGCCGACCAACGCCACGCGCCCGGGATCGAAGCAGCCGATGCGCAGCGCCGCCGTCGTCGCGTCGGCCACGTCCATCTGGCTTTTCATGATATCCAGCCTTAAGCTACGATCTATGCTCTGCGCATATCCAAATGCCCCGCGATAATTCGGTTGCACCACACCGTAGCCCAGCCCCGCCAGGTATTGCACCGCCGGGTTAAACGATCCGTCGGCTCGAACCATGTTGGGCTCAAGCATGACGACCAAGGGCACGGGTCGTGCCTTCGAGGCCCCCTCCGGCAAAGTCAGGTAGGCCTCTCGCCGCACCCCGTCCCGCGTCGTGAAGGCAAACGACTGCGTCGGCCTGAGCGGCTTGTCTTTCAGCCAGGGAGCGCTGTTCGCGATCACCGCGCGGGTGTCCTTTTCGGTGTCCAGCAGCACATAATCGACCGGCTGGTTGGAGGCCGACAGGGTGAAAACAAAGCGCGTGCCCGCGTCGTCCTGGCTGACGAGCCGGTTTTCGGTCGCGGGATAGGCCGAATCCACTTTGCCTTGGAGGCTCGCCATGACGGGATCGAGCCACACGTTGCGCAAACGGCTGCCTTGGTAGCTGAATCCCTGGAGCGCGCCGGTGGCCGTGGAAAACAGCAGGTTGATCCCGCCGTAATCGTAATTTTTATCCCGATGCACCGCCTCGCCCCAGGCGCCGGTGTCAAGATCGTAGGGCCTCAACTCAAATCCGTGTTCCGCGTCGTGCACCACCGACCACAGGCGCCGTCCGTCAGGATCCAGCTTCAGCACGCGTGCCTTGCCGAAATCATAGGGCACAGGTTTCCACGTCGTGCCGTCGGCCTGGATTCGATGGAGGCTCCTCCGGCCCGAATCGTCGATCACCATCGTCAGCGCGGTCTCGCCATCAAAGGTCGATATCCAGGAAAGGGTGTTGGCGCCTTCGACCGGCAGCACGCGCGAGACGACGTTTTTGCCGGCCGCTTTGGTCGTGTCGATTTCGATCGTTCCCCCGTCTTCTCCGCGTCTGTCGGCCGACTGGCGAATCCACAATCTGGCCCGGTTCGACCTGGTCTTCGGCGTCTTGAGGATACTGCTGGCGTCAAAAAAATTGAGGTGCCGGCTTTTGTTAAGCCGGCCCAAGTCGACAACATAAAGGCCGAAGGCATATTTGCGATTGGCCGAAACATTAAATAGCAGTTTGCGGCTATCCAGCCAGTCGAAGGAGGAAACGGCCAGGGTCCCGGGGGCTATGAGCGGAAGGCTCTCTGCGCGGATGTCGGTGACAAACGACGTTTTGGCCGTTTCCAAGTCGTATACGACAAGCGCCGTGAGGTTGTTTTCGGTCGCGAGAGCGGCGAGCGAACGACCGTCGGGCGACAGGCGGGCGTCTCTGATAAAAGGCTCGCGCATCAACTCCTCCAGGGTCGCCGGCGCGCTCTGCGCCCGTGCCCCGAGGCAGAGCAATCCAGTGATAAAAATGAGCGGACGCAGGACTTGGAAAGGCATGTTAAGGCGTGCCGCCTGCAACAGCAGGCGTGATGCCAACGCGCGGCGACCGGTGGAGTCCCGAGGGTCTTACAACGGCGGCTGTTTCAGGTTGAAGCCGGTGGCGTCCTGGTAGGCCTTGGCCAGCGCCATCAGCGCGGCTTCGCGGTAGGGCTGGCCCATGAAGGTGATGCTGGTCGGCGTGCCGTTTTCGGCAAAGCCGTTGGGCAGCGCGATCGCCGGATAACACGCGAGGTTGGCCATCTGGTTGTGCTTTTGGGTGAAGTTCTGCGGCGGGGTGGGCGCGCCGGGGGCCGCCGGCGGCTCGACGCGACCGCTCGAATACGGCGCGAGGTAAACATCCACCCCGGCGGTGGCTGCGGCGAGTTTGGCCATCATCATCGCGCGCACGCGCTGGGACTGGAGATACTCGACCGCCGGGATCAGCCGGGCCGCACGCAACCGCGGCGCGCGGGTCTTCACCGTGAGCAGCCCGGCGCGGCCCGACCGCAGCAGTTCGTCAAAGAAGACCGCCGACTCGACGCTGATGGAGAGCACTTCGAGCTCGGGGATGTCGGGCAGGCGGAGCGGGACGAGCGTGTGGCCCATGGCCCGCAAACGGGCGAGCGTCGCCTGGTCGTTTTTGATCCAGTCGGGGTTGCGGTCGCGGTCGCCGAAGGCGTCCTCCAGGTAGCCGACGCGCAGCTTGGCGAGGTCGGTCTTGGCGTCCCAGGCAAACGGGATGTCGGTCACCGCCAGGTCGCGGCCGTCGGGCCGGGCGATCGCGTTCATCACCACCGCGCAATCTTCGACGTAACGGCAGATCGGGCCGAGCCGGTCCTGCGTCCATGACAACGCCATCACGCCGGTGCGGCTCACGCGGCCGAAGGTCGGGCGTAGCCCGGTCGCGCCGCAGCGGGCGGAGGGGCCGAGAATCGAGCCGCCGGTCTCGGTGCCGATGGAAAAGGCGACGCAGCCGGCCGCGGTGGCCGACGCCGGGCCGGCCGAGGAACCGCTGGCGCCTTGGTCGAGTTTCCACGGGTTGTTGGTGCGGCCGCCGAACCATACGTCGCCGCCGGCGAGTTCGCCGGTGGTGAGCTTGGCGATCAGGACCGCGCCGGCGTCGCGCAACAGCTCGACGACTGCGGCGTCCTGGTCGATGACCTGGTCCTGGTAGGCGCCGGAGCCCCAGGTGGTCTTGTAGCCCTTGACCGCGATGATGTCCTTCGCGCCCCAGGGGATGCCGTGCAGCGGGCCTTTGTAACGGCCGGCGGCGATTTCGGCGTCGGCCTGCCTCGCCTGGGCAAGGGCGAGGTCGTCGAGGAAGGTGACCACGCAGTTGAGCTTCGCGTTGAGGCGGCGCAACCGGTCGAGATACATCCGGGTGAGTTCCGCGGAAGTCACCGCGCGGGTCTTGAGCAGCCGCGCGAGGTCGGTCACGGGCCAGTAGGCGAGGTCTTCGAGGTTGGCGGGGCGGGCGCGTTTGGGCGCTTTGGCGAAGCGCACCGGCGGCGGCGTGCGGTCCACGGTCATGCCCGGCACGAGCGGGCTGAAATGGAAAGGCGGCGCGACGTCGTTGGGAATGGCGACGCCGTGCAGCGTGCGGTAGCGGCCGAGGGCCTGGTTCACCGCCGGCACCATGCCTTCGCACTCCGCGACGGAGAACTCGAGGCCGGCGAGAAACGCGGCGTCCTTGAGCATGGCCGGGGTGACGGCGCCGCCGCCGGCCTCCTCGACCCTGGCCCAGAGCACGCCGGGCAGCAAAGTGGAGCCGAGCCCGAAGCCGGACAAGGTGGTGATAAACCGGCGACGCGTGGTGTCGGGTGTTGTTTTCATGAAGGTGAATGCGGAGACGGCCCCGGCGGCCGGCGCGCGGGAGGGCTTAACTCGTCTCGAGGTGTTCGCGGAAGAAGGCGAGGGTGCGGGACCAGGAGAGTTGCGCGGCGGGCGCGTCGTAGCGGGGAGTGGTGTCGTTGTGGAAGCCGTGGTTCACTCCCGGGTAGATGTGGGCGGTGTGGCGCACCGAGGCGGCCTTGAGCGCCTCTTCGTAGGCCGGCCAGCCGGCGTTCACGCGGGTGTCGAGCTCGGCGTAATGCAGGAGCAGCGCCCCCTTGATCTTCGCCGCCTGCTCGGCGGAGGGCTGGCCCCCGTAATAGGGCACGGCCGCGCGGATGATGTCGGGCAGGCGCCAGGCCAGGGTGTTGGCCATGCCGCCGCCGAAGCAAAAGCCGACCACCCCGGTGCGTCCGTTGGCGTCGGGGTGCGCGTGCAGGAAACGCGCGGCGGACACAAAATCCTCGGTGATCTTGCCGCGGTCGAGTTTTTGCTGGAGCGCGCGGCCTTCGTCGTCGTTACCCGGATACCCGCCTAGGGGATGCAGGGCGTCCGGCGCGAAGGCCAGGTGGCCGGCCAGCGCGAGCCGGCGGGTGACGTCTTCGATGTAGGGGTTGAGCCCCCGGTTTTCATGGACCACGACGACCGCCGGCAGTTTGCCGGCGGCCCCGGCGGGGCGGGCCAGCAGGCCGCGCATGGCCCCGTGTCCGTCGGGCGAGGGGTAGTCGATGCGCTCGCCGACCACGCGGGTGTCCTCGGGCGGCACCTCGGCGGCCAGGGCGTAGCTGGGGTTGAGCAGGTCGAGCAACGCGGCGGCGGTGAGCCCGCCGACGGCGAACTTGGCCGCGCGTTGCAGGAAGGCGCGTCGGTCGATCTGGCCGTGGACGTAGTAGTCGTAGAGGTCGAGCAGCTCCTGGTCGAAATCGCCGGCGGTTTTTCGGTTCATGGGGGGTGCGGGAAATCAGCTCCAGCTCAGATCATGCGCGGAGATCGGCAGGGAGCGGATGCGCTTGCCGGTGGCGGCGAAGAGGGCGTTGCCCAGCGCGGGCGGGACCGGCGGGATGATCGGTTCGCCGAGGCCGGTGGGCGGGTTGTCGGTGACGAGGAAGTGGGTCTCGATTTTTTTGGGCGACTGCGCGATGCGCAGCAGGGGCATGTCGCCGAAGTTTGTCTGCAGCACCCGGCCGCCGTCGAGGGTGATGGACTGGAGCAGGCAGGAGCTGATGCCGTCCACCACCGAGCCCTCGGCCTGGTTTTCGGCGCCGCTGGGGTTGATGATCTGGCGGCCGACGTCGGCCGCGACCACGACGCGGTCCACCGTGAGCTCGCCGGCGGGGGAGACGGTGACCTCGACCACGATGGCCGCGTAGCCGAGGTGGCTGAAGTGGAACGCGAGGCCCCGGCCGGAGCCCTTGGGCAACGGCGTGCCCCAGCCGGATTTCTCGGCGGCCAGCCGCACCACGCCGGCCATGCGCCCGGTGTGGTAAACGGGGCCCTTGCCGCCGGTCGCGGGGATGGCGCGGGGTTCGCCGAGCACGGCGAGCTTGAAGGCGACCGGGTCTCGGCCCGAGGCGACCGCGAGTTCGTCGAGGAAACTCTGGTGCGCGAAGGACTGGGCGCTGGCGCGGGGCGCGCGCCAGGGGCCCATGGGGATGCCGTTGGGCAACGGGGTCTGGCGTACAAGGCAGTGCGGCAGGAAGCGGCCCGGGAATTCGTCGGGGCCGAGGGAGGCCACGCCGCTGGGCTCGGCGGTGTCGTAACCGGCGGCGAACGTCACGAAGTGGTCGCTCCACCCCAGCAGCGAGCCGGCGGAATCGAGCACGGCTCGCAAGTCATGGTAACCGGCGGGCCGATACCAGTCGTGCTGCATGTCGTCGGCGCGCGTCCACGCGAGCTGCACGGGGACGCCGGGCAGTTCGCGGGCGATGGCGGCGGCCTCGGCCACGAAATCGTTGGTCAGGCGCCGGCCGAAGCCGCCGCCCATGCGCGTCATGCGGACGGTGACCGCCTCGGGCGGGAGACCGAGGGCCTTGGCGGCGGCCTCGCGGCCCCGCTGCGGGGCCTGGGTAGGCGCCCACACCTCGAGTGCGCCGGGGGTGAAGAGGGCGGTGCAGTTCTGGGGCTCCAGGTTGGCGTGGGAGAGAAACGGATAAGTGTAGCGGGCGCCGACGAGATTCGCGCCGGCGGCGGCGCGGGCGGCCTCGAAGTCGCCATCGTTGCGCAGGATCTTGCCGGAGCCGGGATCGGCCCAGGCGCGTTCGGCGGCCGCGGCGAAGCCGGCGGTGGACTCGGCGGCGGTGCGGCCCTCGTCCCACTCGACCTTGAGGCTGTCGCGGGCCTTGAAGGCCTGCCAGGTGGTGGTCGCCACGATGGCGACGCCGGAGGACACGCCGGGCGCGTCGATCACGCAGGCGTGTTTGACGCCGGGCAGGGCCTTGACGGCGTCGAGGTTGGCCGAGCGGACCTTGCCGCCGAAGACGGGGCATTTGACGAAGGTGGCGAAGAGTTGGCCGGGGCGGCGGGTGTCGATGCCGAAGAGCGGCTGGCCGGTGACGATGGCGGGATTGTCCACGCCGCCGGTGCGGCGTCCCATGACGCGGAAATCGGCGGGGTTCTTGAGGGGGACGGTTTTTTCGTCGGGCAGCGGGAGGAGCGCGGCCGCGCCGGCCAGTTCGCCGTAGGAGGCGGCGCGGCCGGAGGCGGCGTGGACGACCCTGGCGTCGCCGGGCGTGGAGAGTTCGGAGGCGTGGACCGACCATTTCGCGGCTGCGGCGGCGACGAGCAGGAAACGCGCGGTGGCGCCGAGGCGGCGGAACGGCTCGTAGTGCGTGGGCGTGGCCTGGCTGCCTCCGGCGACCTGGCGGCCGAGGCGGGGGTCGAGGTCGGCCTGCACGACGCGCACCTGCGTCCAGGCCACGTCGAGTTCCTCGGCGATGATCATGGGCAGCGCGGTCTTCACGCCTTGGCCGGCCTCGGGGTTGGAGGCGAGGATGGTGATCTCGCCGGCCGAGGTGATGCGGACAAACAGATTGGGCGCAAAATCCCCGTCGGGCGTGCCGGCGGCCGCCGCGGCCGGCGCGGCGGCAAGCAGGTCCGACGGGAGACGCAGGTAGAGGGCCAGCGCCAGGCCGCCGCCGGCGAGTGCGGAGAGGCGGAGGAAGCCGCGCCGGTCGAGGTGCCCGGGAGGCGTCGCCGGCGGGAAGGTGGCGGGGTCGATTTCGGAGAGGTTCATGGCTGGGCGGCGGCGGTGTGGATGGCTTGGCGGATGCGCGTGTAGGTGCCGCAACGGCAGAGGTTGCCCGACATGGCGGCGTCGATGTCCTCGTCGGTGGGTTTCGGCGTGCGGGCCAGCAGCGCGGTGGCGCTCATGAGCTGGCCGGCCTGGCAATAGCCGCACTGGGCGACGTCACGGTCGCACCAGGCCTGCTGGAGCGCGGTGAGTTGTCCGCCCTTGGCGAGGCCCTCGACGGTGGTGATTTTGACGCCGGCGAGCGCGTTGACCGGCAGGATGCAGGAACGCGATGGCTGGCCGTTGAGATGCACGGTGCAGGCGCCGCAGAGGCCCTGGCCGCAGCCGTATTTGGTGCCGACGAGGCCGAGGTGGTCGCGCAGGGCCCAGAGCAGGGGAGTCGAAGGGTCGATGGAGCCCAGGTCGTGGGATTTTCCGTTGATGTTGAGGGTGAGAGGCATGGTTGGTGGTTTCGGGGGCAAGGCGGCGGGTTCAGGTCTGCCGCCATTCGGGATGTTGGTTCAGGAAGAGTTCGCAGTCCTCGGGCGAGTCGAGGTCCCAGCGGGCCGGGCCGAAGTGGACGGTGGCGACGTCGTCGAGGTTGCGACGGGCCACGACGCGCGCGCCGACGTCGCCGGAGAGTGATTGCAACGCCTCGAAATAAGCGCGGCCAAACACCGCCGGGGGCCCCACCGGGCGGCCTTCGCCGGGGTCGCAAAGGACGATGCCCTTGCCCCGGGTGCGGCCGGCCGCGAGCAGGGTGGTGATGATGCGCGGGGTGACCAGCGGCTGGTCGCACAGCAGCACGACCACCGCCTCGGTCTGCGGGGCCGCGGCGAGCACCGCGCGCACCCCGAAGGCCAGCGAGCCGCCCATGCCCTCGTTCCAGGCGGGGTTGATCACCGTGAGCGCGCCGTGCGGGCAGGGCCGCTGGTGAATCGCTTCGGAATGCGCGCCGAGCACGCGGATCACCGGCGAGCAGCCGGCTTCCAGGGCGGTTTGCACCGACCGGTCGATCAGTGTCTGCCCGCGCAACGAGAGCAGCTGCTTGGGTTTCCCCCAGCGTGTGGAAGCTCCGGCGGCGAGGACGAGGGCGGCGCACGACATCATGGGATGAAAGCGAGGGCGGGAGCCGGCCGCGCGTGGAGAGGTCCGGCGCGGTCGCGCAGAAACCCGGCGTCGCGCCGCTGCCAGACGGCGTGGATCTCGGCGAGGATGGCCAAGGCGATCGAGTCGGGATGGTCGGCGCCGATATCCAGCCCCATCGGCGCGTAAAACCTCCGGGACAGCGTGTCGTCGTCGAGCAGGCCGAGCTCGCCCAGTTCTCCGAGGACGGCCTCGCGCCGTGTGCGCGAGCCGAGCATGCCGATGTAACCGTAATCGCGGGGGAGGACATGCCGCAGGTAATGGGTGTCGCGACCGAGATGGTGTGTCATCACCAGCACGGCGGTGCGGGAGTCGGCGGCGAAGCGTCCGGGCAACCGCTCCGGATCACATACGACGACCGGTTCTCGCGCGGAGGCGGGCAGGGCTTGGCGCAGTTCGGCCGAGGCGACGACGCGCCACGTTTCCCAGCCGAGGACCTCGGCCAGCCGGAAAAGCGGCTCGACGTCGGGCATCCAGCCGACGACGACCAGGCGCGGTTGCGGCCCGACCGTCTCGATAAAGACACCGTCGATCTCCGAAGGGCCGACATCATCGTCCTTGAGCAGCCGGGTGCCGGGCGGTTCGTTTTCCGATGAAAACACCGTGGCGAGCCGGAACGGGGTCCGCGTCGCCAGGGCTTCCACGGCCCGGTCGATGAGTCCGGCGGGCAGCGGCTCGACGAATACTTCGAGCACGCCCGGGCAGCCGAAGTGGGGGCGTGTGTCGAGTCGGAGCTGTTCAGCCCGGCCGGTGGCGAGCACGCGACGGCCGACCTGGGCGACGAGTTCCTCCAGGCAGCCGCCGCTGATGCAGCCGGCGTAGGCTCCATCGGCGGTGATGACCATGCGTGCGCCGGGTGCGCGGTAGCTGGAGCCCGACCGCCGCACCAGCGTGGCCAACGCCAGGGGTGCGGGGTGGTCGCCGCCCCTCGCGAAGGCCAGCAGGCGTTTCCAGTCGGTCATGCGCGGGAGGAGTCGCGGGGCCGGGCGGGCTTCAACGGGAGGCGGAGGGTTGCGCCGATGCTCAGGCGCCCTTGGCGACGGGCGGCTTGGGGGTTTCGGGCGTGAGCGGGGGCTTGCGCTTGTGCCACTCGGTCGCCTTCTCGTAGGCGGCCGCGAGGGCGAGGATCTTGGCCTCGGAGAAGCGCGGGCCGGCGATTTGCAGGCCGATGGGCAGGCCGCTCTTGCTGAAGCCGCAGGGGATCGAGATCGCGGGCAGGCCGAAGATGTTGAACGGAGAGCAGTTTGAAGTAACCCACGGGTCGCTGGGCTTGGTGTCGTAGGCGCGCTTGATCAGGTCGTCGATCAGCGGCGGTAAAATGCGCTGGGTGGGCATGACCACGAGGTCCACGCCGGCCTTGGTGAAGGCGTCGTCCACGGTGCGGCGGAGCAGTTGGTTTTCCCACATGCCTTTGACGTAATCGACGGCGGTGCCGCCGTTTTCCTTGGCGAGGGCTTCGAGGCGGCGGCGCTCGGGGATCATGTAGAGGTTGGCCGAGGCTTTGACGTAGTCTTCATGCCAGGCGAGCGTCTCGGCCGCGCCGGCGAGCGGGCGCACGGCGGGGGGCAGGCTCATCTCGGCGGAGCCGGCGGTGAGCTTGTTGAGCACGTCGATGGCGGCGGCGACGGCGGCCTTCACCTCGGGATCAAGGTGGTCAAAATAACCCACGGGCAGGCCGAGCTTGAAGCCGGCGACGGGCTGTTTCATCCCGGCGACGTAGTCTTCGCGCGGATGTTCGACGCTGGTGATGTCGAGTTTGTCGTAGCCGGCGAGGGCGTTGAGCATGACGGCGGCATCCTCGACCGTGCGGGTCATCGGGCCGGCGTGGTCCATGGAAACGCGCAGCGGGATGATGCCCCGGATGGGCACGAGGCCGTAGGTGGGCTTCAGGCCGACGATGCCGGAATAGGAGGCGGGCATGCGGATCGAGCCGCCGGTGTCGGTGCCGATGGCGCCGTAGGCGAGGAAGGCCGAGACGGCCGCGCCGGAGCCGGAGGAGGAGCCGCCGGTGTTGTGGGCGAGGTTCCAGGGGTTGCGGGAGGGGCCGTAATAAGAGGTCTCGCCGCCGCCCATCGCGAACTCCTGGAGGTTGGTCTTGCCGATGATGACGGCGCCGGCGCCGACGAGGCGGGCGGTCACGGTGGCGTCTTCGGCGGGTATGCGGTCGGCGAAGAGCGCGCTGCCGCCGGTGGTGCGGGCGTTGGCGGTGTCGACGTTGTCCTTGAGCGCCAGGGGCACGCCGTGCAGCGGACCGCGGAATTTGCCGGCCTTGGCCTCGGCATCGAGGACCTTGGCCTGGGCAAGGGCCTGGGACTTCATCACCGTGATGAAGGCGTCGAGTTTGGGATCATAGGTCTCGATGCGGGCGAGGCAGGCCTCGGTGAGCTGCACCGAGGTCACCTGGCCGGCGCGGATCTGCGCGGCGGCCTCGGCCAGCGTGAGCGAGGCGAGGTCGTCGACGGACGGCGCGGCCTGGAGGGCGACGGCGGACAAAAGCCGTGCGCCCACCACGAAGGCGGCGACCCGGCTGAACTTGGGAAGCGAGTTGGTAATCATGAAGGGAGTGCTGCTCCCCTCGCCAGCTAGCCCGGTGCCAAGCCGCCCCGGGTTGCGGATAGTGGAATTTATTTCAACCAAGGGCCGTGATCACCCGTCCCCGTTGCGGGTCGGCGGTCGCTGTTCCGGTCGCTTGTTGAAAGGCGTTGCCTCAACGGCTCACTCGCACGCGCAGGAAGACGGGTGTCCCGGGGGCGGGAGCCGCCATGCTGCGGCAGACCACCTGGTCCCAATCGGCGTCCACCGCGGTCCGGCTGATCTCCTCGGCGCCGGAGGTGGACCACGGCGACAGGAGGTTGGAGGACGCCTCGACCGTGTAGGTGAGGTCGGCGGGCGGACGGAGCCGGCGGAACGTCAGGGTGAGTTTCCCGGACGGGCCGTCGATGGCTAGGGCGGGATAACCGGTGCCGGCGACGGATTCGGCGACCTTGGGATTCAGGCCGAAGGCGCGTTCGGCCAGGTTGGGGATGGAGTCGCCATCGGGATCGTCGGTGTCGCCGGCCACCCCGGAGCCCTCGATCTGGACGACGTTGAAATGGGTGCGTTGCCAGTAGGCGTTGGCCAGGCCGGCCACCGGCGTGAGGCGCACGGGCACATAGGCGCTCTGGGCGAAATCATACGTCTCCACGGCGATCACGCCGGCCTCGTTGATCGCCCGGGGATAAGACAGCGACATTCCGCTGGCGGGCATGACGACGGAGCGCAGAGGGACGGGCGCGGTCAAGGCGGGATTCCAGACGAAGGGCCGGTCGCTTCCTGTCGTGTAGTGGCCGACCACGTCGCTGCGGTCGTTGAGGGCGGCGGCCCAGCTGGCGGTGCTGCCGCTCATCCCCAGATCGACCGGCGTGGTGGAGCCCGCAGCCCAGTAGGTGGCGCGAGAGGTGGAGGTGCTCCATCCTCCGGTCGGAGAACTGATGCCGGCGACCGCGCCGCCGCGGTTGATGGCCCAGCCCCATGAGGAAGCGTACGTGGCCAGGGGCGGGAGGAGTGTGGAAGAGTTCCCGGAGGTCCAGCGCGCGGCCTCCCAGTGGGCGGGTGCGGTGAAGGTGTAGTCGTAGCCGCCGACGCGTCCGTTTGAGGCGATGTGGGTGCCCTTGAAGTTGAGAGGCAGGATCGTGCTGGCTCGGTAGTATCTGCCGGATGCAACCTCATGCAAAACATTGCCCGAGCCGTCGGCTCCGCGGGCGGCGACGGCGGTCTGGCCGGGAATGGCGGCGGACAAGTTGGTGATGGTTCCCGAGGGAGACCAGGAGCAGGCGCGCCGGGTGGCGCCGTTGATGGATTCGCCGTAAACGGTGCCGTCGTCGGCGATCGCGTGGGCTTTGCTCTCGGTGTCGCCGGGCAGGAGTTCGAGCAACGTGACGGCAGCGGCGTCCCAGCGGGCGGCGCGGGTGATGTTGGCGGCGTTGTCCACGTAGCCGGCGATTTGGCCCGAGGCGTTGATGGCGGTGAGATCTAGCGATTCGGTGTAGCCGACGGGCAGGGGAAGCGGGGTGGATTTATACCAAGGGTTCACCGTGACGCTGACCGTGTGGGTGCCGATGCCGCCGGAGTTGTCCTGCGCGACCGCAGCATAGGTAACGTAGCCGGCGTCGAGGCTGGTCATCGCCTGGGTGTAGGGCGCGGTCGCGTCCGTGCCGAGCTGGGTGGAGCTGACGTTGGAATAAAACCAGTCTCCGTCGGACATGAGCTGGTAAAAACGCACCGACGCCACCGTGCCGTCGGTGTCGCCGGCCTCGGCCTCAAGCGTGAGCGACTGGCGGGCGGTGAGCGGTGTCGTGGACAACGGATACGTGAGCGCGACTGAGGGCGGCTGGTTGCCTGCGGTCGCGCGGAAGGCGGCGACGGCGGCCTTGGTGTTGTCGAGCACCCTGGCATTATGGGCCTCTCCCGGCTGGCCGATGGCGACGCCGGTGGGAACGCCCAGGTAGGTGACGTCGGGATTGGAGAAATACGGGATTCCGTCGCCGGGCGAATAAGCCATGACGGTGCGCAGTTGCGGATAACCCGCCGGGGTAAACCGATAACCGAACGCGTAGGGGTAGAGCGCGCTGTCATCATCATCGGACGAGGTGTTGTCCCGGTCGTGTTCGCAGCCAAAATTATGGCCGATTTCGTGGACGTAGGTGCTCTCGGAGCCGGCGCGTTGGACCACGCTGAAGCCGTAGACGTCGCTGCCGCCTCCGCTCGCATAGAGCCAGGCAAGCCCGGCCGCCCCGCTGCCGGTCGTCTCGGTGAGCAGGGTCACGAGATCGGCCCCGGCCGAGGTGCGGGCGGTGTGCAGCGCGTCGAGGTAACCGTCGCCGGTGTCGGTCAGTCGGGTGAGGTCGGTCTCGATGTCGTCCGGTTCGGGGTAACTCACCGCCTCGGTGCGAACGAGCCGCAGCTGCAGGCCTGCACGGCTGTTGATAAACGTCGCGTTGGCCCGGGCCACCATGAGGTCGATCAGCGCGGCGACACCGTCGGCCCCGCCGGCGCCCGCCTGCGCCGCGCCCGTGTAGGCAATCATCACGTCGACAGTGGTGAACACCAACCCCGAGCCGTCTCCGCCCTGCTGGCCCTGCGCGCCGTAACTCTGGCCTGCCGGGGCGGTGTCGGCGGCGTGGCGGGTGAGCAGCGCAGCCTGCCTGCGGGCCGCCGCCGGATCAGGGTTCGGACCGGAAGGAATTGCCGAGCCGACCTCCAGGCCACAGGGCGGCAGGCGCGCCGGATCAAGTTCGATGACCGTGAGCAGGTCGGGTCCGGCCGTGCGCACTTGGTAGAGGCCGGCGCCGGGTGTGGTGAAACTCATGGCGGCCCCGCGTCCGTGGATCGCCACAATGAAATCACTGCCGGCCACGCCTTCGAGTTCACCGTAAAAAACGGCGCGGCCGGGCCCGAGTTTTTCCACCCGGGAAACACGCCCGACCCAGTGCGCGTCGGGAAACAACGCAAATCCCCACCGCGCGCCCACGGCCGATTCCGGCGAGCCGGCGGCACTCACAAACTCCGGCCCAAGCCCGGCGACCCTCATGCGACGATAAAAAGGCTCCGGCCGCAGCGCCGGGTTGGCCGAAGACGGATCGATCGTGGCGGTTGCCTGAGTCGCGCCGGCTGCAGGCGGTGGAGAAGGAAGGGCCGTCAAGACATCAACGGGAGTCCTCATCGGGAGCTGCCCTGTCACGGCTTTAGGCGAGCTACCCGACGGCGAGCGAGGTGTGAATCCGAGCCACGAGCGGGGTGCGAAAAGCGGGAGGCTTAGCAGCACAAGCAAGAGGACGGCGACGATACGGCGGTTCATGGTGCGCAAAGGGACGAGACCACGGCAAACAAAGGTGTTTATCCTCCGCTTGGCAATGACGGCTTAGCCACACTGCATGACGTTCTGCGAGCAAAGCCCCAAACGACGCCATTCCAGACAATCAATTACGGTGCTTGACAGTAATTCCAAAAAAATCTGGAAACAATGGAAATGGAGTCGAATTCCACCATCGCGTTAACGTCCGAGTTAGATCGGGAGACGATGGCCTATTGGGTTGAATTCGCTGACGCGCTCGGCTTTTCACGTTCAGCGGGAGAGATTTACGGACTGATTTTTTTGTCGGTCGATCCCCTCAATGCCGACGACATCGTCGAAAAACTGGGAATCAGTCGGAGCGGGGTCGGCCAAACCCTCAAGATGCTGGCCGAAATCGGCGCGATCCGGCTAGCACGGAATTTGCAAAGTCGAAAAGACCACTATGAGCTGCAGACTGATCTGGGAGTCTTGATCCGCCTATTTCTCAACAGCCGGGTATTGCCGCGTTTGGAAGAGCTCGGCCGTCGCCGCGCCACCCTGTCCGCCCTCGCGCACCAGAGCGGCCCCGCCCACCTGAGCGCCCGCTTCGAGAAGCTCGACCGCTGGCGAGGCAAGACCGCTCCCCTCATGGCCATAATCAGGGGCCTCGCCTCTGAATAGAGTGCCGCCGCTGGCCCAGCCAACAGTCCAATCCCAGACCAGTCACTTCGGAAGTGACGGGGCGAAGCTTTCCAAAACGCCGCACCTAAGTCCATTCCACACCCACGATTCATCTTTGCGGTTAAAAATCCATTTGGTTCATGCTCAAAATCTTCACACAACACCGTTACCTCCTGTGGCAGTTCACCAAACGCCAGATCGAGCAACGCCACCGGGGCAGTGCCCTGGGCATGATTTGGAGCATTCTTCAACCGCTTCTGATGATGGCCATCTACACCGTGGTCTTTGGATTGATATTCAAGGGCGGTTACAAGGGTGTGGAGAATCAGTCCACGATGGATTATGCGCTGGGCGTCTTCTTGAGCATCACCATTTTTCAAATCGTTTCGGAGACAATTGGCAGTTCGCCAGCCTCCGTGACCAGCCAACCCAACCTGGTCAAAAAAGTTGTTTTCCCGATGGAAATCCTGCCCTTGGCCAATCTTGGCGCCGCCCTATATCAATTTTCCATCAGCTTGATTTTGGTACTGATTGGCGTGGCTACGCTTGGCGAAGGTTTTAGCCGCTACTCGCTCCTCTTTTTAGTCACCCTGCTCCCCCTCATCCCTCTCATTTTGGGCATCGCCCTGCTGCTTTCATCGCTCGGGGTCTTCCTGCGCGACATCCAATACGCGGCCGGCCCCATCAGCATGGTCCTCATGTATGCGAGCGCCGTTTTTTATTCAGCCAACATGATCCCGCCCGCCCTCTGGAATTGGCTCAAATACAATCCCCTTATCCACATCATCGAACAAGCCCGCGCCGTTCTCCTTTGGCATCAGGCACCGCACTGGTCAGGCATCGCCTACAGTTTCGCCTTCGGCCTGATGATGAGCGCCCTCGGCCTGTTTTGCTTCAGAAAACTCAAGCCCGCTTTTGCCGACGTGATTTAGCCCCCTTTTCTGATCCTCCCTTTAACTATATATTATGAGCACACATAAAGGCATCGTACTCGCCGGAGGCTCAGGCACCCGCCTGTATCCCCTAACCATCGCCATCAGCAAACAATTGATGCCCATATACGACAAGCCCATGATCTACTATCCCTTGTCGGTGCTTATGCTGGCACACATCAGGGATATATTGATCATCTCGACTCCCGATGATCTTCCGCTTTTTCGAAAATTACTCGGTGATGGTTCTCAGTTTGGCATTTTTCTTTCATACGCGGAACAACCCAGTCCCGATGGCCTTGCCCAGGCGTTTTCTATTGCTGCCGATGTAGGCTTTTTAGGCGAAGGTGAGGCCGCCGCGCTTGTCCTTGGCGACAACCTATTTTATAGTAACGAACTGACGAAGTATGTCCAAACCGCAGCCAATCGCACGGTTGGCGCAACCATATTTGGTTATCACGTGGCCGATCCACGAGCTTACGGCGTAGTTGAGTTTTCCGCCGACGGCCGGGTGCTGTCCTTGGAAGAAAAACCACACCATCCCAAGTCCAACTATGCCGTTCCTGGACTTTATTTTTATGACTCCCAAGTCGTGCATATGGCCCGCAGCCTTAAGCCGTCCGCACGCGGCGAGTTGGAAATTACCGATCTCAACCGGCTCTATCTGGAAAATAACCAACTCCACGTAGAACTCTTCGGCCGTGGCACCGCCTGGTTGGATACAGGCACACACGACAATTTGGTAGAGGCTGCACAATTCGTATCTGTAATTGAAAACCGGCAAGGCCTTAAAATCGCCTGTTTGGAAGAAATCGGCTATAAACAAGGATGGCTTGAAAAATCAAAGCTCGAGTCCCAGATAAAAAAACTGGGCAAATCTGTCTACGGGAGATACCTGCGCAGTATAATGAATTGATTTAAAACACGCGAATGCACGCGAAGCTCCTTGATAAAAGCTCATCTATGAAAATCTTCGTCACCGGCGGAGCCGGCTTCATCGGCTCCAACCTCGTCCGCCTGCTCGTATCCACCCACGGCCACGAAATCCTCAACGTCGATGCCCTTACCTACGCTGGTAATCGACATTCACTTTCCGATCTGGAAGGCAATCCATACTATCGCTTTTCCCATGCTGACATCTGCGATGCCTCCGCGATAGGCAAACTCTTCACAGAGTTCCAGCCCGACTGGGTCATGCATCTCGCCGCCGAAAGCCACGTGGACCGCTCCATAGACGGCCCCGGTGCCTTTATCCAAACCAACGTCATAGGCACCTTCACTCTCCTCCAAGCCGCCCGCGCACACTACGAAAAACTTACCAGTTCGGCCCGCGAACGCTTCCGCTTCCTCCACGTCTCCACCGATGAAGTTTACGGCAGCCTCGGTACAACCGGTCTCTTCACCGAAGACACACCTTACGACCCGCACTCGCCCTATTCCGCCAGCAAGGCCGCCAGCGACCATCTCGCCCGCGCCTGGGCCGACACTTACGGCCTCCCGGTCCTGGTAACCAACTGCTCCAACAACTACGGACCCTACCAGTTTCCTGAGAAACTGATCCCCGTCGTCATCCTCAAGGCCCTGCGCGGCGACCCCATCCCTGTTTACGGCAAAGGTGAAAACATCCGTGACTGGCTCTACGTCGGAGACCACGCCGAAGCCTTGCACACCGTCATCGCCAAAGGCCGCATCGGCCAAACCTACAACATTGGCGGCAACAACGAACGCCAAAACATCGACCTCGTTCGCCTCCTCTGCGGTTTGCTCGACGAACTCCGGCCTCGCGCCGACGGCAAACCCTACGCCGAGCAAATCACGTTTGTAAAAGACCGCCCCGGGCATGACCTCCGCTACGCGATCGATGCCACCAAGCTCCAACGCGAACTCGGATGGGCACCCAAGCAAGACCATGTGTCCGGCTTCCGAAAAACCGTCCAGTGGTATCTCGACAACGAGTCCTGGACCTCAGCCATCCTAAACGGCTCCTACAAACTCCAACGCTTGGGCACTCGCGCCTGATTACCTTCGCGCATCGCATGTCTGTTGATACTGCCATCTCCGTCCATAAGGTAGGCAAATCCTATCGAATCTGGAAAAATCCTAAGGCGCGTTTAATGTATTGCCTTGCAGACGCCGCCTTGCGCTTTTGTCCGAAGGGGTGGCAATCCCAGGTGGCGCAAAAAGAGATCGACTACGGAGAACGATTTTATCGCGATTTTCACGCGCTTAAAGATGTAAGCTTTGTGATTAGAAAAGGTGAATCTGTCGGCATAGTTGGTATGAATGGATCGGGCAAGTCTACGCTTCTGCAGATTCTGGCCGGCACGCTTTCCCCGACTTCAGGATCTGTTTGTTCCAGTGGTCGCGTCGCGGCACTTTTGGAACTAGGCAGCGGTTTCAACCCCGAATTTACCGGTCGGGAAAACATTTATCTCAATTGCGCGGTTCTCGGCTTGAGTAAAAACGAAATCGACGAACAGCTGGAAGATATAATCGCATTTTCCGAAATTGGTGAGTTTATAGATCGTCCGGTTCGCACCTATTCAAGCGGTATGATCGTGCGACTCGCCTTTGCGGCTCTTTCTCACGTAAAACCAGACGTTCTTATAATCGACGAAGCACTCGCGGTAGGCGACGCATATTTTCAGCATAAGTGTATTAAGCGTATCAAGGATTTCCAAGCTGCAGGAGGTACTCTGCTTTTTGTTTCTCATGACCCCTCTGCCGTCAAATCTATCTGCCAACGTTCAATCCTTTTGGAACAGGGTTTGCTTACTAAGGATGGCCCCTCTGAAAGCGTTCTCGATTTCTACAACGCCACCATCGCACAGAGAGAAAACGATCACCTTATTGATCAAAAGGCCGGCTTCGATGGCCGCATCGTTACCCGAGCAGGTAATCGCAAATTGACAATCTCTGATTGTGGATTGTTCGATTTCCGTAAGCAGCCCACCACGGCATTCGCAAGTGGCGACCATTTGCGCATTTTGGCAACCATCGAATGCACTACCGATGTGACGGACGCCACTTTTGGCATCCTTATTCGGGATCGTCTTGGCGTCGATGTCTTCGGCACCAATACACATCATCACGGCCACTCTTGGCCTAGATTGATGGTCGGCCAAAAAGTGGAGATATCGACCGAGATCACACTCAACATGGGCCCGGGTTCATATTCTATCACGCTTGCTGTCCACGCAGGTAAAGATCATGTCACCGACAGCTTCGACTGGGTTGATAACGCCCTTATTTTCAAAATCTTGCCGACTCTGGACCAATCCTTTGTCGGCTGCGCCAAACTTCCTTGCACTTTTAGCCACAGGCTCTGCGCCTGAACCGCTACCAAGTACATGCCCCCCTCCAAAGAGTTTTACCGCGCCTTCGAGGATCGCTACCGCGGCTCTCGAGAGCTCATTAAATCCCGCCTGCAAGCCTATGCCCGCTACCTCCAGCTCATTGAGGGTTTCTTCCCGGGCTGCTCCGCGCTTGATCTAGGCTGCGGCCGTGGAGAATGGCTCGAAGTCCTCGCATCACGCGGCATCACCGCTCTGGGCGTGGATCTCGATGGAGGTATGCTCGCCGCCTGCTGCGAACTCAATCTCAACACCCTCAAAGGCGACGCCCTCGCCTACCTTAAAAATACACCTGCGGAAGGCCTCGCTCTGATCTCGGCCTTCCATCTCGTGGAGCACATCGGCTTCGACGCCCTCAGAGACCTCGCGACTGATTCCCTCCGGTCCCTCAAGCCCGGCGGACTGCTGATCCTCGAAACGCCCAACCCCGAAAACCCCGGCGTCGGTGCCTCCACGTTCTTCCGTGATCCCACCCATGATAAACCGATTCCTCCCGAACTACTATCGTTTTTATGTGAATACACCGGTTTCGCCCGAGTAAAAATCCTCCGCCTGCAAACCGCGCCCCACCTGCTGGCCGGCGCGCAACCCACCATCTTCGATGTCCTGACCGGCTCCAGCGCCGATTATGCCGTCGTTGCGCAAAAAGCCCACCCGGACCCCGGCTTCCCTGCCATCACCGAAATCCCTGAAGACGCCAGCTTTTCCTTTCACGAACTCTGCGACAATTATTCGCAAAAAATCGAAGACCGCTACGAACAAGCACTCTGGGCTGTTTCCAGCCGGCTCCAAAAAATCCAAGACCAGCACACCCGCGAAATCGAAATCAAAAACAACCGCATTCAGATACTTGATCGCGAAAAGACCGAGTGCGACGCCCACATTCGGGAGCTTGAACGGAAGATCTATGGCGTCCCTGCGTCCAAACACGCTTATCGCGCTCTGATGGTTCTTTTACGCAACCCGCACTACCGGCGCCTCACCCCCGGTCGGAGGACCAAAAACTACCACAAGCTCAATGCCCCCTGGCACACCCACCTCTATCGCATGCTCCTGTGCCTATGCTACGAGGGCCGGATAAGCTGGCACACTCACGCCTACCGGGCCTGCCTGTCCTTGGTCGGCCATCGTCGCTACCGCCCACTGCACAATCCACAGTTTATTAATTTAGAACAAGATATGCAACGTATTCTTTTTTCACCCGATCACGCTGACCGGAAACTACCACTCCCGCCCGATGCCGAATCCTTGTTAATTCGTTTTGGGGCCAAATCCGAGGTGAAGGGCGACTGATGGCATGAAGATACTGCTGGATTTTTCCCTTTGGCAGCAAAGCCCGCCAGCCGATCCTACGGTATCCAAGGCGGTGCTGGCTCGCATTCGGCAGTTCATCAGAAAAGTCAGCGATGGCCCTGCTGGGGAGCCAATTGTTTTGCTGGACGGATCCCGCCCTGCGACGACGGAAGCACTGCGTTTTGCATTTGCTGATCTTTTGCCGCCTGCCTCCATTTGCACCTGCTGGCTTGTCACGGTATACAATCACGACCCGGCCATTCACGACATCAATTGCCTGCTACGCCGCGCCTATGTTGATCGCCTTGCCCCCAACTTCGTTTTCCACCCGCTGCACGAAGACGCTCCCTGCGATGATATATCGGATTCTCTTTTGGGTGAATCCTTGGAATACATTCTCTCTCTTTCGAATCGTGAAGAAACCATCGAAACCTGTCTTTTGGATTGCAAGGCTTCAGCGATCCAAAAAAAAGCCAAAACGCTTCCCCGAAAACTATCGTCAATCGACGACTTGGTTACAGCTCTTCACGAGGCACTCCGTGCTGGCTTTGCTCGGGTTGCTAAACCAGAACACGTCGACACGATTCTAATGCCGATAATCGCTCGGAGCCTTGGCAACAAAGACAGCGTCTTGGTCAGCGAATGCGCTTGGGCGTTGGCAAATAACCTGCGCCCCTCAGGAAAACCAATCCTTTATGTCGATATCTCGGGCATTGTTCGTCGCGAAATCCGCACCGGTATCGATCGCGTCACCCGTGGCATCCTTACGGAACTGCTAAAGATGTCCGATATCGGCTATAGCATCCAGCCCATCGTCGCCAACGATTACGAACTCGGCTATCGTCACGCCGGCGCTTTTCTACAAAGAGCCTTTGGCTTGCTGGCAGATAGTCTGTCAGACACCCCTATCGCCCCCCGGCCTGGCGACAGATTTATGGGTTTGGACTTCGATACCCATATAACCTGTGTACAGGAACCCTTCCTTCGCTACCTCCATCTTCACGGATTGAATATCCACTTCCTCGTTCACGACTTATTGCCCGTGACCAACCCCGAATGGTTTCCCTCGGGTGTTCAAGATGGGCACACAAACTGGCTCAAGATTATATCCCGCTTCTCTGGAGCGGTTTGTGTGTCAAGGACTGTGGCCGAAAAACTAGCCGCCTGGCGCGTAACCAACCTACCTGAGCTTTCCGGGCGCCCCTTCCGTATCACTTTTTCTCACAACGCCGCTGACATTAAAAATACTTCACCAAGCACCGGTGTCCCTCACGACGCCGAAAAATTGTTGGAGACATGGCGGTCTCGATCTACCTTTCTAATGGTCGGCACTATCGAGCCACGTAAAGGCTACCGACAAATCCTCAAGACATTCGAATTGATGTGGGGTTTGGGTCATGACCTGAATCTGATTATCGTAGGTAAGCAAGGCTGGCACATGGAGGATTTTACTCATGAAATACAGCAAAGCCGATATCTAAATCGCACGCTTTTTTGGCCGTCGAATGTGAGCGACGAATTTCTCGAAAAAATTTATTCGGTCACTACATGCTTGATCGCGGCTTCTGAAGATGAGGGGTTTGGCCTGCCGCTTATCGAGGCGGCCATGCATAACATACCTCTTTTTGTCCGTGATATACCAATATTCCGTGAGGTTGCGGGCTCACATGCATATTATTTCAAGGCTACTACTGCTGAAGGGACCGCCCTTGATCTAAAAGCGTGGCTCTCACTTCGTCAAAACGCCCTCGAGCCAAGTTCACGAGGCATCACTTACCTTACATGGGCGAAAAGTGCGGAGTCGCTTCTTCGAGCAATTGATATCTGAAGCCGTTATACCTGATGCATAATCCATCTCCAAGCCCGCTCAGGATCGAAAACCAACTCTTGCTTTTAATGCTGCTCGTGTTGACTTGGTATTCGCTTGCTCCATTGGTCGGTGTGCATATTGCTTATGCTGACGACGCTTGGCACGCGCTATTCGGGGAAACATGTAAATCGTTTCGAGAAGCATTTGATAACGCAGCTCTTGTGGCAGTTAGCAATGGCCGATTTGGATCGTTTTTTGGCTGTCTACTTGTCTATTTTGCCTATTCTGGAAGCCAGTATCTATTGGATGTTGTTCGTGTCGGCATGGTGTTTTCGAATGTTGTGTTATTTGGCTGGGTGTTGTTCCTGTCGCTGCGCTGTCGCTGGAGTGCCTTGGCAATATTGTCATTTTTTCTTGGTTCCCTGACGATCACTGGAACATCGATGATTAGTGGTTTCCCCGGGGTATTCACCACCGCGCTTTCTCTTTTACTTTTGGCTGTTGCTCTTGAGCTCTCCTCGCAGGAAACCCCGTCACGCAATCGCACGGTAGTCATCTGCTTGAGCCTGTGGTTTTCGGCATGCCTGTATGAAAGTTTTATCCTATTCCTTCCTCTTATCGCAATCCTCAGAATGGCACGCGTGTGGTATCCAAGAAGCACAGAAGGGAAACTCCGCAAGACGATTCAAGCGCTTGGTCCAGTTGCGGTGACCGGAGTCTGCTATATCGCTATATATGTTCTTTTCAAACTTCTCTTCCCTGGCAACTATGACGGAGCTCAAGTAAGTCGAGAACTATCCATCATGCCTATGCTGAACGTGGTGTGGCGATTCACCATCACGGGTACGCCGTTCATCGACTTTTTCCACGATGTGCCAAATATCTCACGCACATATCTTCTCCCGGGGGACGCGTTGGAGGTGCTCAATAGCTATCCCTTAACTTCGGCTTGGTATCTGCGAGCCTTTATCGGTGCGGCTCTGGTATATCTTGGTCTGCACAATGCTTCTCCTCTAAACTCACGGCGCACCATAATTGTAATGGGTGCTTTTCTCTACGCCGGAATCTCTTGGCATATCCTTCAGGCCACCACGCTGAAATATCAAGCATGGGCTAAGGGCAATTGGACTTATGTAACCTGCTATTTCTCGTTTTATACAAACTGCGCACTCATCGTTTTGTTTATATTGGCTCTCGTTACCCGCACCCGACGGATCCTTCGCACAATCGTTTGCTTTGTGGCTGCGTCTGTTGCGTTTACCGCTTCCTTGCTAAGCTCCGTCTCCTCGGATTTTAACTCCAAGGAGCAAAAGGCCGCCGCAAAACACATAGCCGTTTTTGAGTCGCTAGTCGACCAACTTAATGATGGACGACTTCAAGACGGCGCTATCCTCAATTTTCCTTCTGCTCACCGTATCCTAATGTATGGTAACCGGCCATACTTGGAGGCCTCTGTCCAGCAACGTACTGGATTGGCCGTCAAGGTGACAACATCTGCTGCGGAACTTGAGTCGGAAACGGAAGCCCATCCAGATACTACAGTCTGGCACTTCTCTGCAAAACGTTCTCCCCGGGGCGATGAGATGTCTGTAACCGCCGCCCCAGACAGGCCGTTGTTCTCACAAGGATACCCCTGGAGTTACCATTTCGTTGTTGCCCGAGTCTCGGATCGATTTCGGAGCTCAGCCTTTGCTAAGTCGCCAGACGGTGCATGGATGGCGCTTTGGTCCAATCCTAACTCACTAGCCCGAAATCGCGGCGCGAATATACTTGTGGAGGAATTTTATGCTCAAGATCTTGTGAATATAGAGTCAGTGGTTATAAGCGATCAGGCCACCCCCCCGGAGGCGTTTTCCTTCTCCGAATGGCCGCACACTGTTTTAGATTTGACCCGAGCGAACGATGGCATCTCGGTGGACAACGTCTACCCGGGCACTGACATCCATCAACGACCTAAGGCTTTCTTTTTACACGCTCCGTTCTCGGGAGAAGCCAGGCTGTCGGCACGCCTCCCTCGGGTTTCGCGTAGTGCGTTTTGCGCGATTTTATCCAATCTAGGCGAGGATGGAGACGGTGTCTGGTTTATACTAAAGGTTGACAACAACGAGGTCTTCCGTCGTCACATCCCAAAGGGAGTTCGAATTCCGGTGATTATTCCAATCCCCGACGACAATCCGACTGATTACTGGAATCTCCAAATCCTAGTAAACAAAGGCGGCTCGGAGGCATGTGACTGGGCCTATGTCGAGCGCCCGGCCCTGATCACTCCACCGGATTACCAATGAACCACGATTATACCTCCGGATTTGGCCCGGCGTACTCGCGAATGAGGTCTTTGGCGACCTATATCGGTCTTGCTCTCGCCATTGCACTTACATGGTGTTGGGCAAACCATTGCTGGACTCAGACCGATTGGGGAACGCCACAGGGCTATCATGGAGACCATCTTGCAGTCCTAGGGCTCATGAAAATGAGCCAAGAGGGAGATCTGCATATTCTGGGGCAGGATATTGGCAGCAGGCTTGGTGCCCCACTGGGCGCTAATTACAACGATTTTCCCATCACCGAAGAATACACATTCTGGACCGGAGGTAAACTAGCCCGTTGGTTCGGCCTAATGGCTGCTAGCAACCTCACTGTATGTCTTGCTCATATGCTGGCTGGTATTGGTTTTTTGGCCTCTTGTCGCCGGCTCGGTATCAGAGATGGTATCGGCTTACCCCTAGCCCTCATTTTTTCGGCTAACACTTTTTTGGCAATCAAGGGGCTCGGCCACTTAGGCTTCAGCTTTCTTTGGCATCTTCCTTTGGGTGTGGTTGCATCGGTTATCCTTTATAGGCAGGACATGGCGCTGTCGCGGAAAGATTGGGTATACCTACTGGCTGTTGCGGCGGTTACATCCGTTTCCAATATTTATTATACATTTATACTGGTCCAGTTCTGGATCATCGCCGCGACTGCGGCCACCTTGCGAGAAAAGTGTGCTCGCAAACTGATCCCGATTGGTGTCATGTTGTGCGTGGTCGTTGGGGGATTTCTTGCGATGAACATGGATACGTTTTCTTATGCCCATGAAAATGGACCCAATTTAGGGGCCACTGCCCGCAATTATCAAGGTATGGAGATATACAGCCTGAAACCCCTTGAGATGCTACTGCCCCCCCAAAAAGTTCCTATTATTGGAGACCTAACCGCTCGCTACTACAGGCAGCGCATGCTTAACAGTGAGCCTTATTCTCCCTACATCGGCTTTATGGGCATCGGCGGACTCTTGGCTATATTCATGTCGGCGGCGATAGCAGCCGCACGTAGGCAGCCCACGAGTGGTTTTTACTGGGCCACAATTTGGGTTTTGCTCTTTTCTTGTCTTGGCGGATTAAATATCATTTTGGGATATTTTGCGCACTTTTACGCCTTCCGTGCAACCACTCGATTTTCTATCATTTTATTAGTTTTGTCGTTGTTGTTTATCGCTCTGCGAGTAAACGCGCTCGGTCGCTTCCGTCAACCCGCCACCATCGCTCTTTGGTTGCTTATACCCTTCTGCCTGTTGGACCAATATCCCAAAGTGCTTCGCCTGCCGGAAGTAAAGGCCCAAACCAGAGCGACAATCGAAACTGACCGCGAATTGGTCCGGATGCTCAATAACAGACTGCCCCCGGAAGCGGCTATTTTTCAGCTTCCAGTGATGATGAGCCCTGAAAGTCCTCCCATTCATCATCTTCACGACTACCAGCACTTGCGGCCCTTTCTTATGTCAACGGGGCTTCGTTTTAGCTACGGAAACAATAAGGGGCGCGATACGGACAAGTGGCAAACCGATGCCGCCTCTTTGCCGCCTCGCGAGATGGTCGCAGCACTGGCCAGCTATGGGTTCTCGGCCATAATGATCAACAAGCTTGGCTATGTGGACCAGGGGGCACAACTGGACCAGTCCCTTCAGGCGCTTGGGTTAGCCCGATTTATCTCGGGCGACTGGCTCGTTTTCACTTTTGCAGCAGCTGAAACAAAAGTCGCCCCGCCTCAAACCGCGTCCTACTTGCGCGGTTGGTATACAATGGAACGGGATGAAAAAAACTCTTGGACGTGGAGTAATGGATCGCGTTCCGATATATTGTTTCAAACTGCCAGAAAGAGCCTGATAGAGCTTAACTTTGAGCTTCAAAGTTTGAATGATCGCAGCATCACGACCAACTTAAACGGCACTGAGCTTGCAAAGATACACTTAAAAAAAGGCGAGCGCCGGGTGTTCCAGATTATTGCAGAGGTCAAGTCGGGTGCAAACACGCTTGGCTTTGCCACCGATACAGCTCCTCACCATGTCGCCGGTGACGAACGCAGGCTTGCATATGCTTTGTATAACTTCAAGCCCGTTGTCTTTGATTCGGAACGATCTGCTTTTGTTTATTCCGAAGGCTGGCACGAATCTGAGTCCAGCGAAACTGACACTTTTAGATGGAGCAGCTCCAATAAAGCCAAGATTCGGGCATACTTGCCGGTCGGAAAAGACGAATTGCGTTTTCAGATTGAGGGAATTATTGCGCAGAATCTGACCATCGAGTATCTCGGTAAGACCCGCAGTATCGAACTGAAACCTGGCGTACGCACGGAGATGCATTTCGCCTCCAGAACCGGATCAAGTGAGCTTAACTTTATAAGTGACGGGCGTCCCCTCAAGATCAATGGAGACTCCCGTGCACTTTTTTTCCGTATCATCAATCTGCATTCGGAATAGTCGCGAATTAGCAACATGAACGATAATCACGAGCCCAATGTTTCCGTCTGCATGCCTGTCCGCAACGGAATGCCCCATATAAGGTATTCAATCGAATCTGTCATTCATCAAACTTTTTTGGACTGGGAGCTTATAATCTGTGACAATGGTTCAACAGACGGAAGCCTCGAAATGGCTCGAGAGTTGGCGGCATCCCATCCAGATAAAAATATCCGTATTATCCCCTTTACCGAGGTGTGCGGTATGGCCGAGAACTGGAACCGCGCTATCGAGCATGCCAAAGGAAAATATGTGAAAGTTCTTCCCTGTGATGATAATTTGAAACCCGAGGCCTTGGCAATTCAGACTGCCGCGCTGGAAGCAAACACACATTGCGGGCTTGTCCTTTGCGGCAAAACCATTATTGATACTGCAGGTAAAGCCGTTTTTTCCATGAGCTCATTCCGGGATCAAGAATTGAACTATCAGGTGCATGGCCGCAAATGTCTTACTGCCTTCGGGAAAAATATGCTCGGCGAGCCTGGCGCAGGTTTATTCAAACGTGCGCTTTTGGAGCGGGCGGGAAACTACAATGGATCGTTCAAATACTATACCGACCTTGATTTTTGGTTTCGACTACTAAGGGTGGCTCCTGCCATTTATATAAGACGGCCCCTGTACGAGTTTCGTATACACGGAAACGGCACGACGCGTAAAAGTCGTGAGCTATTCAATTCCGAATATATCCAATTGATAGAAATTTACAAGAAAGATTTCGGCCTGTCTTCTGCTCGCCGGATAATGCTATTGAACGGTGCCAGGTTCACGGGATGGGCTCGCGGATTGGTTATCAATTACCTTCTATCTCGCCCTGTCCTTTGACTCAGGAAGTGGGCATTCCAAACAAAATGATCATCGGAAGCGGACTGATTGCCAATGCGCTTAGGCAGCAAGGTATCGCGCATAGTGGCGTGATATACCTCGCCGCTGGCGTTTCTAATTCTGGAGAAACCTGCCCTGCCGCCTTCGAGCGTGAGTTCAAACTCGTGCGGGAATGCCTGGGAATGGGCATGAGATTGGTGTATTTTTCAAGTTGCTCTATTCTAGATCCAACTAAGGCTGACAGTCCCTACGTGTTACACAAAAAAGCAGTGGAAACGCTTATTCGACAAAGAGGATACGCTGTGATTCTTAGGCTGGCCCAAGTTGTGGGCCCAACCAAAAATCCTTATGTTCTTACCAACTATCTTTTTAATCGGATTGACCGTGGTGAGCCTTTTCAGGTTTGGACACATGCTCGACGCAACTTGATTGATGTTGAGGATGTGGTGCGGATTGCAGACAAAATCATATCCGATTCGACGTTCGACTGCATTACTAGTAACATCGCCTCGGATGCCCCTGTAACCAGCCTTGAATTGGTTAAGATTTTTGAAGCCGTGTTGGGCAAAAAAGCCCAACACACACTAGTCGATGCAGGTGGTTTTTATGATATCGAAATCCAAAGTTGTCTTTCAGCCGCCAGGTCATTGAGCATAGATCTGGAGTCGAACTATGCCACCCGTTGCATTCAAAAATATTATGGTCGATAAGCCCTCGATGATCTCCGTGGTTATTCCGGTATATGGGAGCGCCGCCGTGGTCCCCTTACTTTCTCAAGTGCTCACAATGACACTCCAGCGGCTGAATCGGCCCTACGAGATCATCTTGGTCTGCGACAACTCCCCAGACCGGAGCTGGGATGCTATTGAGGAGATTGCCCGTACCCACGATACCGTTCATGGTGTGTTATTGAGAAAAAATGTTGGGCAGCACAATGCGATCATGGCCGGACTCAATCGCGCCCGCGGCCAAGTTATCGTGACGATGGACGACGATCTGCAGCACAATCCGGAGGATATTCCTATTCTTCTGGCGAAGGTGGAGGCCGGCCACGATATTGTCTACGCGCATTTTCTTAATCGAAATCACGCCATCTGGAAGGTGATTGGCAGTAAAATTAACGACAAGGCTGCACAGCTTCTTCTCAAGAAGCCCAAGGGGCTCTACTTGTCACCCTATCGTGCAATGCGTGCCGAAATCAAGGATGCCGTTATACGCTATGCGGGGCCGTTTGTGTATCTTGACGGTCTTATCCTAACTGTTACTACTAATGTTGCCTCAGTCGAGGTCGCTCACCATAGTCGCTATGCAGGCGAAAGCGGTTATTCTTTCAAAAAATCCCTATCGCTTTGGATGAAAATGGCCACAAACTTTTCAATCTATCCGCTGCGCCTAACCTCATTTGCTGGTTTTACCACGGCAGGCATTGGTTTTTTGTATGCGATTTATTTGATCATTCAGAGGATAATGACCGATAGCCTGCCCTCCGGTTGGTCCTCTATCATCGTTACCTTGCTCGTGGTCGGTGGACTCCAGCTACTCGCCATCGGTATGATAGGAGAATACCTTGGTCGCGCGCTGCTCACCATCAATGGCACGCCTCAGTATGTAATTAGAAAGACAACTGATACAAAATAATTGGCCGTCGCTAAAAGCTCTGGGGCATGATCTTTTGTGAGTGGCTAATTCATGTATTATTTGAATTGTATAATAAAGTCGGTGCTGGAAAAATCTTAAGATATTGATTAGTAGTATATTGATTAGTAAATTCAGGTTCGTATTATTCCGGAAGCCCTCATTTTTAACAAAATCAAAATGGGAAAAAGAGTTCATGCGTTTTGTGCCCAAGTGGGCTTAGTTTTTTCTATTATTTAGATCGCTAGGCCGATTCTTAGTACTGAATATCTTCTGCAATTACAAGATATGCTCCATAAGTATGATAGGGTTATACGATTCGTATTGGTCGGTTTATTAAATACCGTATTTGGTTATTCGATATTCGCCCTGATGATAAAAATCGGAATTCATTACGCTTTGGCAACTTTTATTGGAACGATACTGGGTGTGCTATTTAATTTTTTTACCACGGGGAGGATGGTCTTCAACTCCTTGGGTAATAAACAGCTCCTCCGCTTCATTCTGGTCTATATCTTTCTTTATGTCATAAACATTTTCTTGTTGGAAGTGCTGATAACAGCAGGCCTGAGCGCTTATCTAGGCGGCTTTGTATTGATACCTGTCATGGCGCCTATAGGTTATTTTCTACAAACCCGCTTTACATTCAAACAATCGATTTGAATGTCTTTTTAGCGGGGCTCGCTAGGGATGCGTGCCGTGCAATGGGATTCAATAATCCGATGCGTATTCTTTTTGCGTCTCCCAACCTCGAAATCCAGCCTGTCTCTGGCGGGGTTCAACGCACCTTCTTGCTTCTGAAACAATTGAGAAAATGGGGTGAGGTTGACCGGGTGTTTTTCCCCCCCCAAGAGCCGACGCTAGATGTAAGGGCCGAGATGCAATCTATGCCTGGGCGTTTGTGGATTATCCCGACTGCGACCATTTCCAAAAGCAGTAACGGACCGGTGACTTCTTGGTTTAGTGCTGGCCGATGGCGTTGGCAGCCTTGTCGGCAGAGTATGGATCTAGTGGGTGACTTAACACGTTATGATTTGGTTGTTTCTCGCTATCTGAGTCCGGCTTGCATTTTGGACTTGTTTCGTCATCCGCGCCTTCTTGTTGATGTGGATGATTACGATCCGGACCGGCTTGCGCTCCGCTTGAAAACATCCTCTTGGGTCAAGCGACTTACACTAAACCGCGCCTTGAAGTTTTCATGGATCGCCCACAGTCAACGGCTACCTCTTGCTAGCCATTCATGGGTATCGAATCCCCTTGATCGTAGTCATTCTGGACTTGCTGCTGCAACTTTGCTTCCGAATGTTCCCTATTTTACAGACAGCCTTCCGTGGCCTTTACCGGCACCTCCCTGCGATCAGGCTCCGGTGTTTCTTGTGGTCGGGACTTTGGACTACAGCGCCAATTCCGATGGCATCGACGCCTTTCTTGACGAGGCCTGGCCAACCATTCGGGCTGAGGTGCCGACCGCTGAGCTGCATATCGTGGGCAAGGGCTTGAGTCCAGCCCAGCGCACTCGTTGGGCAAGCAGCCCGGGAGTGAGCACCATCGGATTTGTCGAATCCTTAGCTGTTGTTTACGCCAGATGCACCGCGACTCTTGCTCCCATACTTGCGGGAGGCGGGACTAACATCAAGGTGCTCGAATCCTGCGCTTATGCGCGGCCCTGCGTTGTCAGTCGAATAGCCCATCGCGGTTTTGAGGAAACTTTGCCCGCCGGGGAGGCATGCTTGTTTTCCGAAACTATTGCTGGTATGGCGGATGCCTGTCTACAGCTCTTGAGAACCCCCGGTCTTGCTGCTCGTATAGGTCTGCGTGCTCGTGCCGCCATTGAGATACACTATTCCGCCGACGTCTTTGCTTCCGCCGTTAACGCGGGTATCGAACGCGTGATGGCTCCGTCTACGGTTTCCACCTGAGAACTCAACTGAGCCACTGTCCTGCTGAAAATTCGCTGGCACTTACTCCGGCCTCACGTCCATTACTTTGATTATGTCTACGACTCGACTCCTTACTTTTGGTCTTTCCTTAATGTTTCTCTCTCTTTGTAGAGGGACTCTAGCGGCGCAGACCGCACCTTTCTATGCCGAGATCCAATTGCCAGAGTTGTCCCGACTGCTTGAACAAGCTAGGGAGAGTGCGCCCACCCTAGTTTCCCAATCATTTGCCCAACAAGAGGCCAGCGCCCGACTTGATGCGGCCAAGGCCGACTATTACCCGCGGCTGGATATGGGGGCTAACTTTGGTCTCACACGTAATACCTACGCCCAGGGCACTTATCCCGATGAACAAAATGCCGCCCTTGGATTCAATGCCCGTGTTAGTCGCCCTCTTTATCATTGGGGTGCAATTCAGGCTAAAATCCGTCAGGCATCACTCGATTTTTCGAACGAAACCCTTCAGCGTGTCTTTGTCCTACGCCAAATAAAACGCGGACTGCGCGCTGACTATTTATCCCTTCTATTAAATCGACTCTCGATTGAAAATTTGCGCCTCCGTCGTCAGATCGCCGAAGATAACGCCGCCCGATTGGCCTCGGATCGTGCGCAGGGTATTTTGACGAACATTACCGCAGAACAGGCTGAAATCAATATTGCTCAGGACGCACTCAACCTTGAGCAACTCGAAAACCAGCAGTCACGCATCCTGGCGGATTTCAGGCGGACCGTCGGATGGAATGAGCCGCTGCAACTTGACCAGCCGCCTCCCCGGCCGGACATTTCCGGGATCTTGGCTTGGGTTGAGCAGGGCCGTGCCCAAGGACTCGATGCGTGGGTATCCGACAGTATTGAAGTGAAGCGGCGCCAAAACCTAATTGAGCGCGAACGTCAGGAGCTGATTCGTATCAAGGCGGCCCAGCGACCCTTGATTAACTTCACAACCAGCATTGGGCAGAGTCAGCGCAACACCTCGGCCGCCAATAACGTGGAGACCATCAGTACCTTCATCGGACTGGACGTATCGTGGAATGTTTTTGACGGCTTCCAAACCTCTGCTCGCAAACGCGAATCTCTGCTTCGGCAGCGCCGCCTTGAGAGGCAACTTGAATCCTATCAGTCCGAGTTGCGCTCCCAAGCTATCAATATTGTGGATCAGATAGCATTTTTGGCCCGCCAGTTTCAACTCGATGAACGTCGCGCTGCTTTGCAGGAGCAGGCCTTTACTTTTCAACAACGCGATGCTGACGAAGGTCGCACCTCACCCCAGGTTTTCCGCCAACAACAACTTGGGATGCAAGAAAGCCGCCTTGCCACCTTTAGAATGCGCGTGCAACTGCTCCTGGCGCTAAACGATTACCTGGATCTTACTTTGCCGGTTTATGTCGGCGATTAACATGGGCGATTTCTATGAGCGCGCATAGCCCTTCCACCTTTATCGCCGGTAGTGCCATTTTTGCCATCACTCCTTCATGAAGAACCTTTTTTTTACTGTGTTTGCCATCGGCCTCGTTGGCGCGGGTTGGTATTTCCTCGGAACATCGACAACTGTGGAATTCTCCGCTGTGCGTCGGGATTTGGCTATCGACGCTGTTCCCGCCGCTGTCAAAGTCGATCCAGAGTTCCAGGTGACGGTGACCAGCGACGTAGCCGGCCTCGTGCGTAAATCCCACGTCAAACGCGGACAGCGAGTAAAGGAAGGGGACATGCTTTTCGAAATCGATGCTTCCAACTATGAGCTCGAGCTCGAACAGCTCCAGCTCCAGCTGGCCAACACCCAGCAGCAGTTCGCACTCAACCTTGACCAGCGTACTGCTTTGGAGCGCCGGAAGGAGGATCTTGAGAACTTCACTAAACGCACGACTTCTGGTGAATATCCTACGATTGAACTGAAGCGCCGCCAGGAGGAATTTGCTATGTTCGTCGAAGCCCAAAAGCGCGAGGAGCTAAACCGCGAGCAACAAATATCGGCTCTGATACATCAGATAAAACTTAAGCAGAAAGAAATCGCCGATTGCGCTCTCCGTTCACCCGCCGCAGGCACCATAACCGATATATTCGCCCAGCCCGGCGAGGTTATCGAGGTGCGTGCTTCGTTGGTTCGGCTTTATAGCGACGCCCTGCTCGTTGAAGCTCGCATCAACGAGGAAGACTTCTCCGGGATCCGTCCTGGACTGGACGCTTCGGTGCGTTTCCTCGCCTACGGCCCCGAGCTTTACGCGGCCAAGGTCGTCAAGGTTCTCCCCAACGCCGACCCCCAAAATCAACAATACCGCGCCTATCTGGAGGTCAACATCTCCGCCGACCGCCTCATCCCCGGTCTCAGCGGCGAAGCCAGTATTATCCGCAATCGCCGCGAAAACGCCTTGGTGGTGCCGCGTTCGGCCCTGTTCAACGGCGCGGTATTCACCATCGAAAACGGGCTCGTTAGCCGCCGTCCGGTCGAAGTGGGGTTCAAAAGCCTCAGCGCCGTGGAAATCCTGGGCGGCGTCGCCGAGGGTAGCCTGGTCGCCACCAGTGCCCTGGAATCGCTCGGCGACGGCACTCGCGTAAGCGTCGCCCGGTAAAATCCCAAAACCGAGCCGCCCCTTTGCGTCCGAATCTCCTCATCGCCCTCCGCTTTCTCGGCGCCCGCAAGCGCGCGATGCTGATGAGCCTGACCGGCATCGTGTTCGGCGTGGCTTTTTTTGTCATCACCCAGGCCCAGACCGCCGGCTTCGAGTCGTATTTCATCAAGACCATCCTCGGCGTGAACGGCATGGTGCGCATCGAGGATCGTATCCAATCGACCCGCACGCTGGAAGCGGGCGCCGGCAGCGGCTTCGCCATCGCCGTGGAAGGCTCGGTCAAATACATCCCGGGCGTTCAGTTCCCCAATAAGATCGTCGACGCGCTCAAGGCGTTCCCCGAGGTCACCGCCGCCTCGCCGGTGATCCGCGGCAACGCCACCCTCATCGCCAACTTCCGCGAATACGACACCAAGCCCTACGGCATCGACCTGGCGACCTTTGTCGCCGTATCCGACTTGGAGACCCAGATCATCGACGGCTCGCTCAAGACGTTTGGCGAAAACCCCTACGGCCTCATCGTAGGTGTGCGCATCGCCCGACGCATGAACCTTCAGGTAGGCGATTCCGTGCTGCTCGACAGCGTGGGCGAACCCCAGCGTTTCCGCGTGGCGGCCCTCTTCGAGACCGGCATCGACCAGGTGGACCGCGAACGCGTCTACCTTCACCTCCCGGCCATCCGCACCCTGCTCAACAAGCCGGCGGGCGCTTCGTTCATCCAACTCAACCTCCAGGACCAAAACGCTGCCCCGGCGATGGCTGCACGCATCGAGCAAACCATCGCCCACTCCACCATGCCTTGGCAGGAACGCGAAAAAACCTGGCTCCAGGTCTTCAGCGTGCTCCGCATCTCGTCGGCGCTCACCATCTCCACGATCATTTTCATCTCGGGCCTGGGCATGTTCAACACGCTCGTGATGATCGTCGTCGATAAGACCCGCGAGATCGCGATTCTCCGCTCGATGGGCTACACCCGCGAGGACATCAGCCGCATCTTCATGCTTCAGGGCGGCATCGTGGTCGCCGTCGGCGTCGTGCTTGGCTGCGGAGCCGCCGCGCTCGGCACCTATGCGCTTTCGCACATTCCCATCCGCATCCGCGGCATCTTCGCCAGCGACCATTTCGTCGTGCTGTGGGATCCTTGGCACTATGTGGCCGCCGCCGTCATCGCGACGATGGTGGTGCTCGTCGCCAGCTATTTCCCGGCCCGCCGCGCCGCCCGTCTCGAACCGGGGTCCATCATCCGGGGGAGTTCCTCATGAGCCTCCTCCGCGTCGAAAACCTCCATCGTCATCTCGGCGAGGGCGACACCCGTGTCCATGCGTTGCGCGGCGTGAGCTTCACCATTGAGCCCGGCCGCACTTACGCCATCGCCGGGCACTCCGGCTCAGGCAAGAGCACGTTGCTCTACCTGCTTGGCCTGCTCGACATCCCCGACGAGGGCCGCATCTGGGTCGGTGACCGCGAGACCAGCCGCCTCACCGACGACGAACGCACCGCCACCCGCAACGCCCACATGGGCTTCGTGTTTCAGTTTCACTTCCTGCTCAAAGAATTCACCGCCCTGGAAAACGTCATGCTGCCCATGCGCAAACTCGGCCGGCTCTCCGAGGACGCCATGCGCGCCAAGGCCGCAGATCTGCTCACCGCCGTCGGCCTCGCGGACAAGACCCGCCGGCTCGGCACCCAGCTCTCCGGCGGCGAACAGCAACGCGTCGCCATCGCCCGCGCCCTGGCCAACGACCCCAGTCTGATCCTCGCCGACGAACCCACGGGCAACCTCGACCACGCCAACGCCGACCGCGTCTTTGCCTTGCTCAGCGACATCGCCCATCAACGCGGACAAGCTCTCCTGATGGTCTCACACAACCCCGAGCTCGCCGCCCGCTGCGATCAGGTTTTTCGTATGCAGGACGGTGTGATTCTAGCTTAGCGCACACGTCTCTATCTCAATGGCTTTCCCCTTTTTCACCAAATCCGCCCCCACCATCGCCGATCGCTGCCGCGACGACTCGGCCACCAAGCTCCGCCTGCGTTACGCGCCTTACTACCACGCGATGGAGGCCCAGCAGGGCACCACCGTGCGACTGAAAGGCCGCGACATGATCATGCTCGCGAGCAACGACTACCTCGGGCTGTCCTTCCACCCCAAGGTCATCGAGGCCGCCCGCGCCGCGCTCCTCAAGTGGGGCACCAGCCCGACCGGTGCGCGCGTGTCCAACGGCTCCCGCGCCTACCACCACGAGCTGGAGGAAAAACTCGCCGCCTTCCTGGGCAAGGAGGCCTGCCACGTCCACGCCGCCGGCTACCTGTCCTGCCTCTCCGGCGTCGCCGCCTTTGCGCAGAAGGGCGACGTCATCCTGGCCGACAAAAACATCCACTCCTGCCTCTGGGACGGCATCCGCCTCTCCGCCGCCACCGTCGAGCGATTTTCCCACAACAACCCCGAGGACCTCCGCGCCGTCGCCGCCAGTCTCCCGGCCGATTACGCCAAGATGATGGTGGTGGAGGGTGTCTACTCGATGGAGGGTCACATCGCCCGGCTGCCCGAGTTGGTGGCTGTCGCCGGCGAATACGGGTGCTTCAACGTGCTCGACGACGCCCACGGCTTCGGCGTGCTCGGCCGCGAGGGCCGGGGCACCTGCGACCACTTCGGTCTCACCGACCGGATCGACATCATCTGCGGCAGCATGTCGAAGTCCCTCGCAAGCACTGGCGGCTTCGTCGCCGGCGACCGCGCCTTCATCGAATACCTGCGCACCCACGGCAAACACACCATCTTCAGCGCCTCCCTCAGCCCCGCGCAGGCCGCCGCCGCCTCGGCCGCGCTCGACGTGATGCAGTCCGAACCCGGGCACCTCGAACGCCTCCGGGCCAACACCCGCCGCTACACCGCGATGCTCCAGTCCCTCGGCCTCGATACCTGGGGCAGCGAGACGCCCGCCGTGCCCGTGGTGATCGGCAACAAGCAGCGCGCCTACGCCTTCTGGCAGGCGCTGCTGGAAAACGGCGTGTTCACCGTCATGTCGATCGCCCCGGCCGTGCCTCCGGGCAAAGACCTCATCCGCACCGCCATTTCCGCCGGCCATACCGACGAACAACTGGAACGCATCGCCGAGGCCTTCGCCCACGCGAAGAAGAAGACGCTCTAGAACCGGTGGGTTCATAAGCACCCCAGCCACCCCAGCCGCCATGCATCGCCAAGCCCTCCTGCTCGTGCGCGTCCTAGCCCTCGCCGGGGTTTTTGTGAGCACCGCCACGTTGCTCGCAAACCTCGCCCAGGCCTACGACACCTTCAACCCGAGCTACGCGGGCTTCTTTTTCAAACAACAGCTCGCCCGGCCGGTTGTCGGCCTCGCGTTGTCATTGCTGCTCGCCCTCGTCGCCAGGCATCTCGCCCGCCTGCTCGCCCGTGGAACCGAGGAGTAAGCCCCGTTTCGTCCGGCTGTGGTTTGCCGGACTGGCCCTGGCCTCGGCCCGCCTCTCCGCCGCCGCCGAATCGCCGGCCGAATGGGAACCGATCCTGCCCGTCGCCGTCCCAGCCGATGACGTCACGCTGGCCGATGCTGATCTCGCGCTGCGCGACACGTTTACCCTCCAAGGCGTGCAGGGGGTGGCGCCCCGACGGCGCGACGGCGGGTTCGACTGGGACGACCTCGGCCCGCGGAACGACCCCGAGTGGGCGTGGTTCTTTAACCGCCACGGTTACTTCCCGGCCCTCGGCCGCGCCTACCTGCGCACCCGCGACGACCGCTACGTGGAGTTTATCTTCGCCACGCTCGACGACTGGATCCAAACCCATCCCGCGCCCGGCGGGCTCACTTTTTCGGCCGCCTGGCGTCCGCTTGAGGCCGCGCGCCGCATCCTCGACAGCTGGACGTTTGTCTACCTGCAGTTTGGCTCGCATCCGGCCTTCACGGCCGAGCGTCGCGCGCGCTTTCTGGCCAGCATCCATGCTCACGGCGAACAGCTCCGCCACCACCACGCGCTTTACGGAAACCATCTCATCACCGAGATGCTTGCCCTCGCCCAGCTGAGCCTGGTCTTCACCGCCGACCCCGACGCCTCCGACTGGCTCGCCTACAGCCTCGACCAACTCTCCCGCAGCTACACCGAGCAAGTGTACCCCGACGGCGCCCACACCGAGCTCTCCGCCCACTATCAACGCGTGGTGGCTCTCAACTACCAACGCCTCCTTGTCTTGCTTGAAACCGCCGGCCGCAAAGACCTCGCCGATGACTGGCGCCCGCGCGTGCGCCTGCTGTGGGCGTATTTTCAGGCGATAATGCGGCCCGACGGCGGCAACCCGCTCAACAACGACTCCGACCAGGAGGACGTCCTTGGCCTGCTGCGGGCACACTCGGCCGACCTGGCCGCGCTCGCGACCGACACCCGCTGGCTGCCCCACGCCGCGCAGGCAGTCTTCCGCAGTCGCCACTTTGATGATACGCTGTGGGCCTTCTTCGACGCCGGCCCGCGCGGCACCGACCACGACCACGCCGACCGCCTGCACCTGTCGCTCTCCGTCGGCACGCGCGAGTTCCTCGTGGACAACGGCCGCTACACCTACCGTCCCGGCCCTTGGCGCGATTATTTCGCCGGACCCGCCGGCCACAACGTCGTGCTCTTCGACGGCGAAGGCTCCGGCCAGGGACCGCGCAGGGTCGGCGCTCCCGACACGCTTGGTCGTTTCCTCCGGCGCGATGACCTCGAACTCGCCTACGGCGACGCGCCCTTCGCCACCGCCGCCAATCCGCGCGCGGCCGACTGGCGGCGCATCGTCGTCCACCTGCGCGGCATCGGCTGGGTGGTGATTGATCGCCTGGTTTCGTTTCAACCGGGGACCCTCACCACGCTCTGGCACTGGCACCCCGTGTGCGACGCGCTGCCACCCGAAGCGACCACCGGCCAAGTCGTGCGCCACGGCGCCGGTTCCCTGCGCCTGCAGGTTGTCTCCAGCGCGCCCGACGGCGCCTGGGATGTCGTGCGCGGAGCCGGCCAACCGGTGCAGGGCTGGCACAGCGACCGGTTCAACTTCAAGACGCCCGCGTCCTGCACGCTCTACACGCAGCGCACGACGAAGCCGGTGACCAACGTCTGGCTGTTCGCGCCGCAGACCGACGGCCTAGACGCGCCTTCGCTGGAGGTCGCCTTCGCGGAGGACGGAAAACTGGAGGTGCGTGTGCGCGCCCCGGGTGGGGTCCGCGGGTTTTTGATCGATCCCGAGCGGCCGGATGCGATCACGGGCGGGGGACTGTCGCGACCGGCCGGGTGATTCCCCGGCCGATGCCGTCTGCATGCTGCGGCGCTCCGTCAGACCACCGCGGCGAAGCGCGCGACGATGGCCCCGTGCAGGCGTGTCCATTCGGCTGGGTGGAGGTCGTCCTTCCGGCCGGGCGCGATCTGGCGGTGATCGGTCATCCAGGCCGGCGACCACCCGCGGCGGGCCCAGCGCGGGGCCAGCCAGTCGAGCGCGCTGGCGATCTGCTCCCCGGTGAGCGGGGCCGCGCGGGTGTCGCCGGCGAACGAGACGCCGAGCAGGAAGTCGTTGCAGCGCGGGCGGCCGTGAAAAACCGACGCTCCGGCGTGCCAGGCGATGCGTTCGTCGGGCACCAGCCGTGAGCGGGCCCCGTCGGGGGCGATGAGCACATGGTAGCTCACGGCGCTTTCGGCGCGCAGCATGTGGGCGATCGTTTCGTCGAACGACATCACGCTGTGGTGGAAACACACGCCGAGTCCTTCGTGCGCCGGCGCCGGCGAAAAGTTGGGCGAAGGCCGGTCGTTTTCGGGGAAGCGCATGCGGGTCTCAGAGCGAGCGCCAGACGCCGCCGAGCAGGGACACGATCATGCCGATGCGAATCGCGCCCTCCAGCGTGAGGATGACGAGGATCCACTTCAGCGGGGAGTTGCGGCGCAGCGAGTAGCCGGCGAGCGACACGACGAGCATGCACGCGATCTGCGCGCGCCCCTCGCGCGGGATGAGCATCAGGATCATCCAGACCCAGTAGGCGATGATGGCGGAGCTCCAGATAAACGCGGGGAGTTCGCCCGGGCCGTGCTCGCGCGGGTCGGTCCCGCCATCGACGCGTTTGACGCCGAGGTGGCGCTCCGCGACCACGAGTTGCCAGCACTCGAAGACGAGGAAGAGAGGGGAGAGGTACAGTAGGGACGGGATGGTCATGCCGGCGGCTCCTTCCTGCATAACGGCGCACGCGTGCGGGCCAACGCCGAAAACGCGCCCCGGCCTGAGCGGTTGCAACCGCGTGAGCCCCGCCCATGCTGGAGCACCCCTATGAATCTTTCCGTCGGCTGCACGCTCGCCTACGACGTGCTCACGCCCACCGCGAACTTCACCTTTAACATCCTCGCCAACCGCGACCCGCACCAGCACCTCGGCGACGAGATCATCCGGCTCGCGCCGGAGGTGCCGCTCGAGCGCACGGCCACGTCGAAGGGCAACCGCGTGTTTCGCGTGGAGGCGGCGACGGGGGCGTTTACGGTGGATTATCAGGCGACGGTCGAGGTGAACCGCCCGGGTGCGCCGGACGAAGTCAAGGCCGACAATCCCGGACGCCTGCCGCTGGCCACCCTCACCTACATCCTGCCGAGCCGTTACTGCGAGAGCGACCGGTTCACGCAGCCGGCGTGGGATCTTTTCGGGCGCATTCCCAACCGGGTCGAGCAGGTGCGCGAGATCTGCCGTTGGGTGGAGGCCAATCTCGCCTACACGCGCGGCGCGACCGATTCGCGCACGTCGGCCTGGGACGTGTGGCAACTGCGCAAGGGCGTGTGCCGCGACCACGCGCACCTGGCGATCGCGCTTTGTCGCTCGCTCTCGATCCCCGCGCGTTATGTGGGAGGCTACGCGCTCGGGCTTGAGCCGATGGATTTCCACGCCTGCTTCGAGGCGTATCTGGGCGGGCAGTGGTATCTGTTCGACCCGACCGACGGCATCGCCCCCGATCGCATCGTGGTGATCGCGCGCGGCCGCGACGCCGCGAACTGCGCTCTCACCACGATCTTCGGCCGGGTCAACGCCGGCGCGTTGACGGTGCGCTGCACGGAGATCCCGCCGGCTGGCTGAGACGGCAAATCACCCCAATGGCTGGATGCTTTTAGACTTGGGTGTGTTTCTGACATAACTCGGCTCGTCGAACTCTGGGAGTGAGGGGATAAACCGCCTTGGCCGAGCCCGCTTCTCCCCTCACGCCGACCCGATTTTTTTCAGCAACCCGCACTAAACTGTGACCCGCCAATTTACATGGGTGATTTGGGTTTCTTGGCGCGTAAACATGAGATCGGATTTCAGGGGATCGCAGTAAATCGTGTGGAAAGGCTTTTCCCGGAAATTGCGGACCACAAAAAGGTAAAACCGCTGGGAGAGCAGCCCGGCAACCCGATGCTCCTTTTCGGTGAGAGAGATGGTCCCGCGTGTATCGTTCAAGCCCTTGACCTCGACGGCCAGAAAGTCGTCCAGTCCTGATTTCCTTAATCGAAAGTCAAAACCGCAGCCGATGTCGGTAACGTTCTCCAAGGCGTAGTCCGACAGCGTCGGGAGGGTGGGGTGAACGACTTCAAAATATTTTTCCGCCGCCTGCCCCGTGATGAGGCGTTTCGCGAACGAGCTTTCCTTTCCTTGTTCGGCCTCCGCTTCTTCGGTGATGACATCGAGTGAACCGCGGTCGTAAATCAGCGATTTCAACAGCGCGGTGAACTCCTTCAGCGACATATCTGCATACTGGTCGCTTGCCGCTTTGCAGTGGTCGCGCGTCGGTCGTCGGTGCCATCCCTTTCTCTTCGACGAGTAGATCGGGTCAAATTCGTCGCGGTAATTCTTGATCGAGGCGGGTCGGGCACCCAAGGCGAAACCAATCGCATTGAAGGCCTCGGTAAAACTTGAGAAGCCGAGTGCGCGCAATCCCGCCTTGTCGAACCGGGACAGAAACAGCCCTGCGAGAACCTGTTTGGTGCGCATCGCCTTCGGTGTGCTTTGTCCGTCAAGAAAGGCCGCGTCCGTCATCTGTTTTGAAACCGGGTTCAGAACGGAGTCCCGACTCTCAAGCCGTCCAGGGGTCGCGGGCCAGGAGGAGTTCGCTGAGGTTCACGGCGCTCATGAAGGCGTCTTCGTGGAAGCCGTGGCGGAAATAGCTGCCGGCGAAATAGGTCTCGGTGCGGCCGCGCGCCCGCTCGTTGAGCGCGGGCAGCTCGGTCTGCGCACGCACCGCCCCGAGGCTGAACAGCGGGTGGGTGTAGTCGATGCGCCGGATGACCTTGGCCGGATCGATGGCCTCGGGCCGGTTGATGGAGACGAGATAGTTTTCGCGATCGGAGACTCCCTGGAGCTTGTTCATCCAGTAGTGCGTGGCGGGGTAGATGCGGCCGGCGGCGTCGCGGGTGAGCTGGTAGTTCCAGGCGGCGCGGGCGAGGGGAGTGCGGGGCATGACGGACGCGTCGGTGTGGAGCGTGGCGACGTTGGCCTGGTATTTGAATTCACCGAGGAGCCGCGACTCGTCGGGCGTGGGGTTGACGAGAAGGCGCAGGGCCTGGTCGGCGTGGGTGGCGACGATCACCCGGTCAAACGCGTGGGTGGCGCCGTCGGCGGTCATGACCGTGACGGCGGCGGCCTTTCCCGCTGCGGCGGGGCTGCGGATGATGCGCACGGCGGAGCGGTTGAGTTGGATCTTGTCGCGGAAAGGCGCGATGAGGCGCTCGCGGTATTCGCGGGAGCCGCCGTCCACCGTGAGCCATTGGTGCTGGGTGTGCAGCCCCAGGAAGCCGTGGTTGTGGAAGAAGCGCAGCAGGCTGGCCGCGGGGAAGGAGAGCATGAGCTCGGGCGGTGTGCTCCACACGGCGCTGCTCATGGGCACGAGGTAGAGGTTGAAGAAATCTTCGCCGTAGGCGCGGCGGCGCACGTATTCTCCGAGGGTGATTTCGGAGGTCTGGGGGTCGTCGAGCGCGGCGACCGCCTCCTGGTTGAAGCGGTTGACCGCCAGGAGCATTTTGATGAAGCGCAGATTAAAGAGGTTTTTGCGCTGCGCGAAGAGGTGGTTGAGCGAGGAGCCGCACCATTCGAGACCGCCGGTATCGTCGCGCACGGCGAAAGACATGGAGGTCTTTTTCACCGTAACCTGCAGGAGCGCGAACAGGCGGGTGAGGAGCGGGTAGGTGACCTCGTTGTAGACCATGAAGCCGGTGTCGATCGGCACTTCGCGGCCGGTGCCGGGCTCGGTGGCGCACACGGTGTGGGTGTGGCCGCCCACATAGTCGGCGGCTTCGAAGAGGGTGAGGTCGTGATGGGGGTGGAGGAAGTGGGCGGAGCCCATGCCGGCGATGCCGGTGCCGATGATGGCGAGACGTGACATAGGTATTGGCAAAAGGGGAGGGAGCCGGGCGTCGCGAGGCGATGAAAAACCAACCGGCAGCCACACGTGTTACGGCCGCGCACCCGCTGGGGATGCCCCGAAATGCTTACCCACTGGCTGACCTCCACTCAGCTTCGACTCGTAAACTGGAGGTATCCTTAACCGAACAAGCGCCAGCCAAAATGAAAACGGGTAAAAGATCCGACCATTTTGGGTTGGGCCTAATCGTAACGACGGCTGATCACCGCGCCGCTTCGGACGCAATGTGGCCGGCGAAGCTCGTGACGAAAGTCTTGAGGCTCGTCATGCCGCTTACTTCTTCGAATTTGCCGTTCTTGGTCGCGGTCGGTGGTGTCGCCAGCACCGCAGCAGTTGTGTAGAGTTGTTCCTGAACGAGTTTTTTGCAGAGCAAGTTGTAGCGTTCGATATAGGATGCGCCTTGGAACTCGGCGCGCACGGGGAAGTGCTGGCTGCGGTCGCGGATTGGGCGGCGGGAGCCGGGTGAATCCTCCACCAGCATCAGCCAGCCGACGAAAGGGCGAGGCGAGTCGCCGAAAGACCCTTCGCGAAAGGCCGTCCACAGGTCTTGCGCGGTGCCGATGGCTTCTTCGGTGCGGTTGTTGAAATTGTTCCCGAAGGAGCCGACTTGGGACTTAAGCTCCAGTGCGGCGATGAGCCGGTTATCCCGGAGCACAAGCATGTCCCATTGTTTGGTGGGGCGGAAAAAGCCTGGCAGTGTGAGAGGGATCCGGCCTTCGCGAACGATCGTCGCGTTCGCGAGTCCGTTGGCCTCGACGAGATCGATCATCATCCCGACGAAACCATCCATGTTTTTGCCGGATGTGACTGCGCCGCGACTGCCGGCGTCGGGTTTACCGGCTTCGATCTGCTTTTGTAGGGCCGTGTTGCGGTTGCTCCCAAAGGCTTTCACCGATTGCGCAGCCTTTTTTTCGTAGTTTGCGAGGTTAAGAGCCATTTTGAGGCGTGTGGGGCAGGTCGCGGGGGATGCTGGTAATGCCGTATGCCTTTAGTGCGGCGCGGGTCGCTGCGGTGGTGTCTTGACGGTCAAAGGCATCGCTTAGTTGTTGTTTTAAATCTGTGCTCAAGCTCGCGGGATCGGGGACACGGATGCGGCGGAGGTATTGTGCCTGAAAACGCAAAAAACCGCCGCGCATACGCACGCCGTAGCAGTGGATAAAAAATTCGCCGACGGCCGACATGAGCAACGCGCCAAGGACACGCAGGTCCCACGCCTCCGAGGTGATCCAGTAGAGGTTGTGCTGCGGGTAGGTCTTTCCGGTGTCGAGGGCGGGGAGGAGGCGATCTTTGATGTCGGCGATGTAGAGTTTTTCCTGTGCAGCCCGGGAAAGCGTCACGCGGTCGATGGTCTTGTGCCAGTGATGAGGGCAATCCTTCGCGGTGTGTCGGTCGCGGAGTTGGACCCGGTGCGGCTCGAGGTATGCGGCCAGGCGCGGGTAGTCGGTCAGGTTGACGAGACCTTGCTCGTTCCAGGGATTGACGAGGTAGTGGCCGGACCAGTGGACGCGACCGCCTGCGAGATCCGATGCGAGTGCAATAGGAAGGAGGCGGTCTGGCTCAATGTCGGGTTTTTGGGCCTTGATGAAAACACGGTCTGCGCCGGTTGCCACGCCGATGCCGATCTTGGTCCCGGTGTTCCTGTCTTCGAGCGGGTGGCAGGTCGCTTCGAGATATTTGAGCAGTTGCAGCGACTCAGGCGAAGAGCATGGCCACGGTTCCCCCGCCTGGAACCAGTCGGCGAAGCGGGCTGCGCGCAGGGTTGGGCCGGAACGGGCGCTGGTGATCAGGTTGCGCAAGTCGGCGCGGTCGGCGGTCTCGATGCCGGGCAGTGCCTTGGCGACGATGACCGGGCCTTGTTGCTCCCTGGCGATTACGGTGACTGCCGGATAGGCCGAGACTTCGCGTTCAAAGGCGGCGACATCGTGAGCTTCGATCACGTAACGCACGTTGTAGCCTTGGGTGGTGATGAATTCACGCAAGCCGCTCCCGTAGTCGTTGAGCATCCAGCGGTCGGCACAGATGAAAGCGCATACGCCGCCGGATTTAAGCTGGAGCATGGCGGCTTGATAAAAAGCGATATAGATGTCTGCCCGCCCGCGCATGGCGCTGAAGGAGCGGTAAAAGGCCGCTTTAGCCGATGGAATCGCCTCAAGGCGGATGTAGGGAGGGTTACCGACTACGAGGTCGGCGAAGGGAAAGCCAGGGGAGGATTCCAAGAAATCGGCCTCCTTGATCCATGACTGCGCGAGTCGGGATGCGAGAGCGTCCGAGAAATGCAGCTCGATCAAGGTGTTGGTGACGAGTTCTGTAGATCGATGCACGGCCTCGGAACTGATTTCGTAGGCACGAATGGCTTCGGTCGTTTCATCCAGCGGTGTTCCATGCAGTCGGCAGGATGCGACTAGCCGGCGAACCATCTCTTCAAGAAAAGCGCCATCGCCGGCGGAGGGCTCTACGGCAATCATGCGGCCCAGGTCGCGGTCTGGCGTGTAGCCGGCGAGATCCAAAATGAGAGCGACCATCCACGGCTTGGTGTAAACAACACCGGCTTTGGACGTGGTCAGCAAGTGCATCATGCGATGAGGAGGAGCGCTTTAGGTGTGTATCGCGAGGTTTGCGTGCAACAGCCGCGGATCCATGATCTTGCCCGGAGCCGGGCAAGAAAGCAAGCACGGTGGGCGAGGCCTAATCACTGGCATGTGGCCATGTTGCATTGCACCTGGCTGCTCCTCCCTCAGCGCCGGATTCACTCAGCCTTGGCGTGACGACGGTTAAACTCCCGTCATTTCCCGAACAAGCGCCGCTTTGAGTCCAGATCCTGCGGTGCCGATGGGGAGGCGGCGTAACGTCGCCGTTTCGGAGCGCCCCCTATGCTGTTAGCGGCGAGGTCCGTCTGGGGGCACAAACGGCGGGTTCGGGAATGGCCGTGATGTTGAGCGCGGATACGCTTTGCAGCTCGGCGACTTGTCCGACTGCCAGGACCCTGTTCCCAATCGCGACATCATCGAGCGCTCCCGGGACCAGCGCCAGGTGTTGACGGCACCTCCGATGGAAAGTCCGCCTGCGCAGGTCAGGGAAAAGGTGATCGCGGTCGAAAACGTTTCCGCGCCGTACGGATAGCCTTTGGAGATCGTGCCATCGTAGGTGTAAATCACGTTGTCCCGGTGTTATCCAAGGCGGAGGTGCCGGCGATGGCGGCTCACCTGCGGGGCCCCGTGTCCCTCTGGTAGGATCGGGCGAACCGTTCGACCCGGCGGGCTGAGCCGTAGCCAAGGATGACCGTGTTTTGCGGGTCTCCCCAGCAACGGATCGGGAACAGGTGTCCGGCCTTTCGGCGCGCGGCCTCCGCCGGGTGTGGTTGGTCAGGCGGCCGCGCGGTGCTTTGGTCAAGCCGTGCGGTCGGTCGGGGCGGCGGGGGGCTGCGCGGCGGGCTTGGCTTGCCCGAGCTCGTGGGCGAGTTCGGAGACGTCCTTGTGGACGCCGGCGGCGGGTTTTTGCGGGATCTGGGTGCCCGAGGCGTTGACGGTGGCCACCGCGATGGCGGCGGCGGCGGGCAGCACATGACGCAGCGAGGAGGCGTTTTCGGGACGAGTGAGCGTGCTGGCCTGGGCGGCGGCGACGGAGTTCTGGTGCTCGGCACGCATACCCTCCTCAAGGATGGATTGGGGGACGTCCTTGAGGCCCCAGATAAGGCCGGTCCAGGAGAGCATCTTCAGGCCGTAGTAGGTGGGGTCGATCTCCCACCAATAGAAGCCGTTGCGGGTGCAGCTCTGGTAGCGGTGGTGGTTGTTGTGCCAGCCTTCGCCCAGGCAGACGAGGGCGAGGATGAAGCTGTTGCGGGAGTCGTCGGTGGTGTTGAAGCGACGCTTGCCCCAGAGGTGTGTGAAGGAGTTGATGCAGGCCGTGCCGTGGAAGAGTGCGGTGGTGGAGATGAAGAAGCCCCAGACGAGCATCTGCCAGCCGTTGGTGCCGAGGCCGGGTGCGTAGTGCTCAAGGAGGGCGCCGAAGCCGAACATGGAGAAGGCGTAAGCGATGGGCACGAGGAGGTCGAAGCGGTTGAGCCAGACGAGTTCGGGGAACTTGGCCAGGTCCTTCACCTTGGAGTAGTCGGTGGGGAAGTTGCGACGCGAGGTGATCCAACCGATGTGCGACCAAATGAAACCATGCACATGCGGCGAGTGCGCGTCCTCGGGGTCGTCGGAGTGCTGGTGGTGGTGGCGGTGGTGGTAGGCCCACCAGAGCGAGCCGCGCTGCACCGTGGTGCCGGCCCAGAGCGCGAGGAAAAACTGGCCCGCGCGCGAGGTGCTGTAGGTCTTGTGCGAGAAATAGCGGTGATGGATGCCGGTCACGGCAAACATGCGGATAAAGTAGAGGGCGACGGCGGCCCAGGCGGCGAAGGCGCTTACGCCCACCCAGATGACGCCGAAGCAGCCGAGGTGGAGCACCACGAAGGGCATGACGCGCACCCAATCGACCCGGTCGGGCTCGTTGCGCATTTTTTCGGCGCCTTCGGGGCAATAATCAGAATCGATCCACTGGGTCACGGCGGTGGCCGCGCGGCGGAAAAACGAGGGACGGGAGGAGACGGAATCGGACAAGGGAGGAAGGGATTGAGGCCGTAGGGGAACAGCCCTCCATCATCGGCGCAAGCCGAGTTTGGTTAAGCCGGGTTACAATCAGAGGCGTGTTTCCCTTCATCCGGGGGGGGGCTGGGCGGCCGGAGGTCGCCGCTTGCGCCCGAGCGGGGGGCGTTGTCTCATGGGCGCATGGATGCATCACAAGGCGGTCAACCGGTCCGGCGCAGGGAAATCTTTGGTTGGTGTTGCTTCGATTTCGCCAACTCGGCGTTCACCACGATCATCATCACGGTCGTGTATGCGGTGTATTTCCAAAAGGTGGTCGCCGGCGGCGACGCTCATGCGGCGGGTTGGTGGGGCACTGCGCTGGCCGCCTCGCAGCTTGTCGTGATCCTGCTCGCTCCGTTCGCGGGTGCGCTGGCCGACGTCACCGCGCGCAAGAAGCTGTTTCTCATGGGCACGGCCGTCGCGTGTTCAGTGGCGACGGCCGCGCTTTATTTCGTCGGCCCGGGTGAGGTGGCGCTCGCTTTGGTCCTGATGATGGCGGCCAACATCGCGTTTTCATTGAGCGAGAACTTCTGCGCGGCGTTCCTGCCGGAGATCAGCACGCCGGAGAACGTGGGGCGCATCTCCGGGTATGGGTGGAGTTTCGGATATTTCGGCGGGTTGCTCAGCCTGGTGTTGGCGCTGCTCATCATCCGCGGCGGGGAGGGGCGCGTGCCGTGGACGTTTCTGATGACCGGCGTGTTTTTCTTTGGCGCGAGCCTGCCCACGCTGCTGCTCCTGCGTGAACGCGCGCGCCCCCGTGTGCTCGGAGCCGGCGAAAGCGCCCTGACGCTCGGCTGGCGGCAGCTGGCCCGGATCAAGGAGGAGTTGCCCCGGCACCGCACGCTGGCGGTTTTCTTTTTGGCGCTCACGGTGTTTCTCTCCGGCCTGCTGGCGGTGGTGGCGTTCGCCGCGCTCTACGCCACCCAAGTGATCGGCATGACGCAGCAGGAGGTGATCGGGCTGTTTGTGCTGTTGCAGCTCGCGGGCGTCGCGGGTGCGTTTGGCTTCGGTTATCTTCAGGATCGCACCGGGCCCAAGCCCGCGCTGGTGCTGGCCCTGCTCCTCTGGATCGTGGTGTGCGTGTGGGCCGCGCTCAGCCGTTCGAAAGGCGAATTCTACCTCGTCAGCTCGCTGGCGGGCGTGGGTATGGGCGCGTTGCAATCCGCCGCCCGCGCGGTGGTGTCCTCGCTCACGCCGCCGGGACGAGGCGGGGAATTTTTCGGCTATTGGGGTTTCTTCGGCAAACTCGCCGGCGTGATCGGTCCGCTGGTGTTTGGCTGGCTCGTGGCTTTCGGCGGCTACCGGGTGGCGATCCTGGTCAATGCCGGGTTCTTTGTCGCCGGCCTGCTCATTTTGTTGCCGCTGGCCCTGGGGCCTCGCCGGGTCGATTGAGCGTCAGGTCTTCCCGGATACCGCGCCTCCTTTTTGGGAAAACCCCGCATGGGACAGGGACCTCAAGTTTTTGCCGACGGTGTCGTATAGCGGGAAGACGGCCGGCTTCCGCCGACCCGGCCATACGACCTGGGCCGGTGCAGGGAGTCCTCCGGGAAGTGGCCTTCGCCGGCGGACAAAACCTGGGAGGCATTTTTTACCGGCTGGATTCGCAATCTGATGGATGCGGCATAATGTATATTACATAATCATGGATTAAAATGACTTATGTAAGTGGCATCGACTCTGCTTAATGAGGTGCCATGAACATTGGCCTCTACCAAAGCGCAGCGGCGCTAAGCTCCCTGGAGCGTTGGCAGGACGCGGTGTCACAGAACATCACGTCGGGCCAGGTGACCGGCTTCAAGCGGCGTGCGGTGCAGGTGGCCGCCGAGCAACACGGCGAGGTTCTCACCGAGCCCGGCGCGCGCGCCGACCGCGGCGAAGGCATGCCGGCGCTGTTCCCGCATACGCGTTATGCCATCGCCTTCCAGTCCGGCGAAAACAACCCCACGCGCCGCGATCTCGATCTGGCCATCGCCGGCGACGGTTTTTTCACCGTGCGCAAGACCGACGGCAACCTCGCCTACACCCGCGCCGGCGAGCTGCGCGTGCGCGCCGACCGCACGTTGGTCAACAATCAGGGCTTTGAGATACTCACCGCCGACGGCGACCCGATCCAGTTGACCTCCCAAGGCGGCGCGCCCGTCGTCACCGCCGACGGCACCATGCGCCAGGGCGACAAGATCCTGGGCAAAATCGCCGTGGTCGCCCCCGAAAATCCCGGCCGCATGGTCTCGTTGCCCGGCGGCCTGTTTCTCGCCGACGAATCCGTCGGCATGAAGCCCGTCGAGAAGCCCGTCATCCAGCAGGGCTACCTTGAGTCCAGCAACGTCGCCCCGCTCCGCGAAATGGTGGACCTGGTCAACATCTCCCGCGCCTACGAGGCCAACCAGAAACTCATCCAGAGCCGCGACAAACTCCTCGAACGCACGCTCGAAACCTACAGCTAACCCCCGTTTTCCGCCATGAATCTCTCAATGTATTCGGCCGCCACCGGCATGGAGGCCCAGCAGCTCAACCTGAACACCATCGCGAACAACCTCGCGAACGTTAACACCCCCGGCTTCAAGCGCAGCACCATCGAGTTTCAGGATCTCCTCTACCAGAAGCCCCGCAGCGCCGGCTCCGAGAACGGCGGCGGCGACCTCGTCCCGACCGGCATCGAGGTGGGCAACGGCTCCCGCGTCGCCTCCACCACCAAGGTCTTCACCCAGGGCCAGCTCACCAACACCGGCGAGAAGCTCGACCTCGCCATCCAGGGCGACGGCTTCTTCGAGGTCCAGCGGCCCGACGGCACCGTGGCCTACACCCGCGACGGCGCCTTCAAACTCAACGCCGGCGGCCAGGTCGTCACCACCGACGGCCGCCCGGTCCTCAGCGGTTTCCAGAACGTCCCCGCCGGCACCACCGCCATCAGCATCTCCGAAAACGGCGAGGTCACCTATCAGACGCCCAACGGCAACCAGACCTTCCGCCTCACCCTCGCGCGCTTCGCCAACCCCGCCGGCCTGCAGAGCCTCGGCGGCAATCTCCTCGCCGAGAGCGGCGCCAGCGGCACAGCCGAGACCGGCCAGCCCGGCGAGCAGGGCTTCGGCAGCGTCATGCAGGGCTACCGCGAGTCCTCCAACGTGAACATCGTCGAGGAAATGGTGAACCTCATCATCGCCCAACGCGCCTACGAGGTGAACAGCAAGTCCATCCAAGCCTCCGACGAGATGCTCCAGAACATCAATCAACTCAAACGCTGAGCACCCTCCCATGACCCGCCTCCCCTTCATTTTCGGCCTCATGCTCGCGCTCCTCGTTCCCGCGCGCGCCCAGGCGGTCGCCGCCGAAGATCCCTGGCTGGTCACCCTCGCCGCGCTCCTCGCCGACCGCTATCAGACCAGCGGACAACTCCAGCTCGACTGGAACCGTCCCCGCCCCGCCGCCGCTCCCGCAGACGCCGACCTCGCCATCCTCTCGGCCCCCGCCGAGCTCGCCCCGCAGATCCTCGTCACCGTGCGCGCCACCGACACCGCCGGCCGCTCCTCCGATCACACCCTGGTTCTCCGGGCCGAACTCTGGCGCGACGGCTGGATGCTCCGCGACCCCGCCAAGCTCGGTGACCCCCTCTCGCCCCCCTTGCTCGACATCCGCCGCTTCGACGCCCTGCGCGAGCGCGAGGCGATCTCCGCCGATTCCTCCGCCGAACTCAATTTCGCCCGCGCCGTCCCCGCCGGCCGCCTGCTCCTCTGGCGCGATGTCGCCCGCCGCCCGCTCGTCCGCCGCGGCCAGACCCTCGACGTCGTCGCCACCGACGGCCGCCTCACCATCACCCTGCGCGCCGTCGCGCTCAACGACGCCGCCCGCGGTGAAACCGTCCGCGTCCGCAACCCCGACTCCAAAAAAGACTTCGTCGCCGAGGTCGTCTCCGAATCCCGCGCCTCCGTGCGCTTCTGACATGAAACCGCTTTTCCCCCGCACCTCCCGCCTCCTGCTCCTGACCGCGCTCGCGCTCTCCGCCCGCGCCGATTCCCTCTGGACCGCCCCCGGCTCCCGCGAACAGGGCGTGGCCACCCACATCAAGGCCGGCATGGTCGGCGACATCCTCACAATCGTCATCTCCGAGGACGCCACCCAGACCGCCTCCCAGAGCAAGAGCAGCAAGAGCGCCAGCAACATGGACGCCTCGGTGACCCAGTTCCTTTTCCCCAACCGCGGCAGCGCGATCGGCACCCTCAACGGCCAGATGCCCGGCATCAAGTTCGGCGGCACCAGCGACTTCAAGGGCGGCGGCGACGTCAACAACACCCAGTCCATCAACGCCCGCGCCGCCGTGCTCGTCACCGACGTCCTCCCCAACGGCAATCTCGTCATCGCCGGCGCCCGCCGCATCAGCTTCTCCGGCGAGACCCAGCACGTCATCCTCCACGGCCTCGTCCGCCCGGCCGACATCGCCAGCGGCAACACCATTCTCTCCAGCAACATCGCCGACGCCCGCGTCGAGTTCGTCTCCGAAGGCACCCTCACCGACGCCCAGAAACGCGGCTGGTTGAGCAAGATCTACGAGAAGCTCCGCCCCCTGTAACAGCCCCCGCCGTCCTCCCGCCATGCGCCCCCTCGTCCTCCTCTTTGCCGCCTTCCTCCCGCTCGCCCTCCAGGCCGCGCGCGTGAAGGACCTCTCGCGCATCGCCGGCCAGCGGGACAATCAACTCGTCGGCTACGGCCTCGTGGTGGGCCTGGCCGGCGACGGCGATTCCAACGCCCTCACCACCCTTAACTCCGTCGCCAACGTCCTCGAGCGCAACGGCCTCAAGATCGACCCCACCGCCATCAAGGCCAAGAACGCCGCCGCCGTCATCATCACCGCCGACATCGGCCCCTTCCTCAAATCCGGCACCCGCATCGACGTGACCGTCGCCTCCCTCGGCGACGCCAAGTCCCTCCAGGGCGCCGTCCTCCTCCAGGCTCCCCTGCTCGGCGCCGACGGCCGCGTCTATGCCGTCGCCCAGGGACCGGTCGCCATCGGCGGCTTCTCCGGCGGCACCGGCGGCGCCGGCGGCGCTTCCGTCCAGAAAAACCACCCCACCGTGGGCATCATCAGCAACGGCGCCATCGTCGAACGCGAGATCCCCGCCACCTTCGTGCAGGACGGCCGCATCGCCTTCAGCCTCCACAACCCCGATTTCACCTCCGCCGCCCGCATGGCCGACGCCATCAACGTCGCCTTCCCCGAGGCCGCCGCCCGCGCCCGCGACGCCGCCACCGTCGACCTCATGCTCCCGCCCGCCTACGCCGGCCGCGACGTCATGTTCCTGGCCGACGTCGGCGCCGTCACCGTCACCCCCGACGCCGTCGCCCGCATCGTCATCAACGAGCGCACCGGCACCATCGTCGCCACCGCCCCCGTCAGCCTCTCCCAGGTCGCCATCAGCTACGGCTCCCTCACCATCACCGTCGCCTCCACCCAAGCCGTCTCCCAGCCGGGCGCCCTCAGCGGCGGCCAGACCGCCATCGTGGACGCCACCAAGACCGACGTGAAAGAGGCCAAGGGCGGCTTCACCATCGTCCCCGCCGCGCCCTCCGTCGAACGCCTCGCCACCGCCCTCAACGCCCTCGGCGTGAGCACCCGCGAGATGATGGCGATCTTCCAGACCCTCAAGACCTCCGGCGCCCTCCAGGCCGACCTCATCATCAACTGATTTCCCCGGACCCTCCCCGCCCATGTCCATCGACCCCATCTCCGCCTCCGCCCCCCGCTCCGTCTTTTCAGGAGCGGACGTATCCGCCCCGAAACCCAAGCCCACCCCGGCCGAAGTCGCCAAGGCCGCCCAACAATTCGAAGCCATCATGGTGCGCCAGCTCCTCGCACCCTCGATCGAACCGATGATGAGCGGCGGTCTCGGCGGCGACTCCGGCTCGGGCGGCGGAGGCGGCGTTTACGGCTACATGCTCACCGACGTACTCGCCTCCTCCATCACCCAAGGGGGCGGCATCGGCCTCTCCGACGTCATCTCCCGCCAACTCTCACCCGCGACCCCCGTCGCCAAAACCCCATGAACGCCCGCGCCTTTGTCCCCCTTGTTGACTTGCTCCGCGCCGAGCTCGCCGGCTACGGCGGCCTGCTTGCGCTCTTCGACGAACAGCAGTCCCTCCTCTGGCGTCGCGAGGTCCAGGCCGTGGCCGACACTTCCCTCGCCATCGAGCAGATCGCCGCCGAGACCGCCCGCCACCGCCTCGAGCGCGAGACCTGGGTCGCCCGCTTCGCCGCCGCCCACCACCGGCCCGCCGACTCCACCCTCCGCTCCCTTCTCACGCTCTTCCCCGAGGACCAGCAGCCGCTGCTCGGCGCCCTGATCGACGAGATCAACCACCTGCTCCATCGCGTGCGCCGCCGGGCCCGCCAGAACCACTCCATCCTCGCCCGCGCCGTCGAGCTCCACCGCGACGCCCTCGCCAGTCTCCACCCCGCCGCCCGCCCGCGCACCTACGCCCCTTCCGGCCGCGTCGGCTCCGTCACCGGCCCCGCCGCCACCCTCCAGGCCGCCGGCTGATCTTCCCAACCTTTCGCACCTCCCGCCATGTCCGGCCTATTCGCCAGCCTCAACCAGTCCGTCCGGGCCCTCAACGCCCAATCGCGCGGCGTCGAGACCGCCGGCCGCAACCTCGCCAACGTCAACAACGCCGATTACTCCCGCCAGCGCGTGATCTTCGGCGACCGCGGCACCGTCCTCACCCCGCAGGGCGCCGAGTCCCTCGGCCTTGAGGCCAAGGCCACCCAGCAGATTCGCGACCTCCTCGTGGACCGGCAGCTCGCCCGCGAGATCGGCTCCACCGCCGGTCTCAAGGCCCAGAGCGAGGCCCTCGCCAAGGCCCAGGCCGCCCTCGGCGAGACCATCGACCGCACCCAGGAAACCGGCGACTCCGCCGCCTCCGGCCAGGGCATCGCCTCAGCCTTCGGCGAGTTCTTCAACGCCTTCAAAGCCTTCGCCGCCCGCCCCACCGACCTCGGCGAACGCCAGAATCTTGTCCAGCGCAGCGACATCCTCGCCGAACGCTTCCGCACCACCGACTCCCGTCTCGCCCGGCTCCAGGACGACATCGGCGCCCAAATCTCCAGCGACACCGAAGAGGTCAACAGCCTCCTCGACACCATCGCCAACCTCAACGGCCAGATCGGCCGCCTGGAGATCAACGCCGCCGGCTCCGCCGTGGATCTCCGCGACCAACGCCAGGCCGCCGTCGAGAAACTCGCCGCCAAAATCGGCGCCGAGACCAGGCCCAACGCCACCGAGGTCGGCCAGATCGACGTTTTCGTGCGCGACGGCTCCGGCAACCCCGTCACCCTCGTCAGCCTCGCCACCGTCGCAAATCCCGTCGCCTACGACGGCACCCAGCTCACCGCCGGCGTGGCCCTCACCCCGATCGCCCTGTCCTCCGGCTCCATCAACGGTCTCTTCGACGCCCGCGATGTCGGCATCCAGACACTCCGCGACGAACTCAACACCTTTGCCGGCCAGTTCGCCTCCGCCGTCAACACCGCCTACAACCCCACCAGCATCGCCGGCGGCGATTTCTTCACCTACACCGCCGGCGCCGCCGCCGGCACCATCGCCCTCGCCCCCGGCCTCACCCCGGGCACGCTCAAGGCCTCCAACGGCGGCGCCGCCGCCGACAACACCCTGGCCCAGGCCGTCGCCGATCTCGCCTCCCGCAACTTCTCCATCGCCGGCGGCGACGACATCGACGGCACTTTCAGCCAATACTACTCCGGCGTCGTCAGCGGTTTCGGCCGCACCGTCTCCGGCGCCGCCGGCCGCCTCGAAGACCAGTCCAACATCGAAAAACTCGTCCGCCAGCAGCGCCAGGGCATCAGCGGCGTCTCCATGGACGAAGAGATGGCCGACCTCCTCAAATACCAGCGCGCCTTCGAGGCCTCCTCCAAGGTCATCTCCATCATCGACGGCCTGCTCGACCTCGTCGTCAACCGCCTCGGCCGGTAATCGCCTCCCCAGTCCTCCCCGCCATGCGCATCACCACCGCCACCACCGCCGACTCAGTCCTGGCCCAGCTCCAGAAACTCAGCTCCCGGCAGTCCGAGTTGCAGAACCAGGTCGCCACCGGCCAGCGCATCTTCCAGCCCGGCGACGACCCCGCCGCCGTCGGCCGCCTCATCGCCGCCAAGATGGAGCGCAGCTCCGTCTCCCAATACTCCCGCAACGCCGACGCCGCCCTCGAGTATTCAAAGACCTCTTACTCCGGCCTCGACCAGTTCAAAAAACTCTCCGACCGCGCCGGCGAACTCGGAGTCCTCGGCACCGGCAGCATCGGGACCGACGCCATGCGGGCCTACGCCGCCGAGGTCAACCAACTGCTCGAACAGGCCGCCACCCTCGGCAACACCCGCTTCCGCAACGACTACATCTTCGGCGGCACCGCCGTCTCCGCCCCGCCCTACGCCTTCACCCGCGATGCTTCGGGCCGGATCACCGCCGCCGCCTACGCCGGCGACACCGGCCGCGTTTCCGTGCCTCTCGCCGAGGGCGCCTCCATCCAGCCCACGCCCGATTCCTCCACCAATTCCGGCCTGGCCGACTTCATGAACCGGCTCGTCACCCTCCGCGACGCCCTCCAGGCGGGCGACTCCGCCGCCGTGCAGGTCGTCCGCCCCGATCTGGAGTCCTCCGAAAACCTCCTCGTCTCCTCGCTCAGCGAACACGGCGCCATCCAGCTCCGCATCGAGGTCGCCCAGGCCCAGCAGAAATCCCGCATCGACGAACTCGACCGCCAGATCTCCGCCGAAGCCGACGCCGACATGCCCACCACCATCGTCCGGCTCAACCAGACCACCCAGGCCTACGAGGCCGCGCTCTCCTCGTCGGCCACCCTCCTCAAAATGTCGCTCCTCGACTACATCCGCTGAACACCGCTTTACCCGCCACCCTCATGAAAGTCCTCGCCGAATCCCCCCTGCCGCCCGCACCCGCGGCCCCGACCGCCTTCGATCTCGCTTTCCCCAACGGCATCGTCGGCTTCCCCGACCACCGCCGCGGCGAGATATTCCACTTCGCCGACCAGCTCCCCTTCCAATGGCTCCGGCTTCACGGCCCGTCGCCGCTCCACTTCGTCATCATCGACCCCTCCGGCATCATCCCCGACTACGCCCCCGAGCTCTTCGACGACGACGCCGGCGCCCTCGGCATCACCGACTCGGCCGACGCCCTCGTGTTCAACATCGTCACCGTCCGCGAACAATCCTCCCTTGCCACCGTCAATCTGGTGGGTCCTATTGTGGTCAACCGCCACACCGGCGTCGCCCGCCAGGTCGTCGTCGCCAACCACGCGCAGTATGATGCGCGTCACCCGCTCGTCACCGCCAGTTGAATACCTGCCATGCTTGTCCTCACCCGAAAGGTCAACGAAGCCATCGTCATCGGTGACAACATCGAGATCCGCATCACGCGGATCGACGGTGACACCGTGAAGATCGGCATCCAGGCCCCCCGCGAGATTTCCATCGTCCGCAAGGAGGTCCTCACGGACATCGCCGCCAGCAACCAGGCCGCCGCCGTCGCCCCCGGCACCGGCTCCGCCCGCCTGCCCTCGCTCCCGCGTCTCGCCCGCCCGCCCGCCTCCGCCGCCAAGCCATAACCCTTTCCCCGCCCCGCCATGCCCTCGCTCAACCCCAGCCAGAGTTCCCTTGTCCTCGCCGGCGGCCTGGGCCGCCTCCAGGCCCAGTCCGACGCCGCCACCGCCCGCGTTTCCTCCGGCCGGCGCATCGACCGTCCCGCCGCCGATGTCGCCGGCGCCGGCATGGCCGCCAAGCTCGACGCCCAGCAGGCCCGCCTTCGCGGCGTCCAGGTCAACCTGCAAAACGGCGTCAGCCGCATGCAGGTCACCTTCGGCCAGCTCGACGCCGTCGGCAAAATCGTCTCCCGCATGAGCGAGATCGGCGCGCTCAACGCCAACACCACCCAGGATTCCGTCAGCCGCGGTCTCTACCAGGTCGAGTTCACCCAGCTGCAGGACCAGCTTCGCCAGATGATCGGCGGCACCACCGCCCAGATCGGCGGCCCCGCCGACGTCGAACCTTCCGCCACTTTCAACCGCACCCCGCTCTTCGGCCCCGGCTCCGGCGAGACCTTCACCATCGGGCTTCAGTCCGACGAGCAGCTCACCCTGCCCGCCCTCGACCTCACCCTCGGCGACATCGGCTCCCTCATCCGCCAGGACGCCTCGGGCGCCTACACGGCCAACCTCGCCGATCCCGCGATCAGCTCCACCCTTGCCGGAGCCATCGGCCAGGCGTCCGATTCGCTCGCCTCCGTGGGCGCGGTGCAAAGCCGCCTTGAGGCCGCCGGCCGCGTGGCCCAGACCGCCAGCACCAACCACGAGGCCGCCCTCTCGGTCATCCGCGATGCCGACGTCGCCCAGGACGTCACCGCGCTCTCCCGCCTCCAAATCCTCACCGAAGGCCACACCGCCATGCTGGCCCAGGCCCGCGAAGCCAGCGCCAAACTCATCAGCCTGCTCTCGCGCAATTGACCGCCCTTCCTCCCTTGCCCCGGCGCGCCCGCCAGGCCAAGCCCGGGCGGGGTTGTCCGCCGCATGACAGCAGGCGTGAAAATCCCTCGTCCGGCGGCCCCGCAAACGCCCCCGCGATTCTCCGGCAACGCGCGCGACGACGGCCGGCCAAACCATGAAAACCACCATCATCGTGACGGGTGCCGCCGGTTTCATCGGCAGCCACACCTGCGACCGGCTCCTCGTCGAGGGCCATCGGGTGATCGGCGTGGATGACTTGAGCAGCGGGCGGGCCGCCAACCTTGAGGATGCCTCCCGGGATCCCGGCTTCGCCTTCGAGGGGTTCGACCTGCGCGCCCCCGGGCGCTTCTCCGCCCTGGTCGAGGCCGCCCGCCCGGCGGCGATCATCCATCTGGCCGGCCTGGTCAGCGTGCAGGCCAGCATCCGCGATCCCCGGCTCAATTTCAGCCTCAACCTCGAACTCACCCACCTCGTCGCCGAGGCCGCCCGGGAGCAGGCGGTGCCCCGCGTGGTGTTCGCCTCGTCCGCCGCGATCTACGGCGACTTCCCGCATCTCCCGCTGCGCGAGGATATCGCCCCGCAGCCGCTCACGCCTTACGGCGCGGCCAAAGCGGCCTCCGAGCAGCTCCTCCTCGGCCACGCGCGCACCTACGGCTTCGTCGCCCGCTGCCAGCGTTACTTCAACGTCTTCGGCCCCCGACAGGATCCCGCCTCGCCCTACTCCGGGGTCATCGCGATTTTCCTCGACCGCATGCAAGCAGCGCGGTCCCCCGTAATCTACGGCGACGGCGGGCAGACGCGCGACTTCGTCGCCGTGCAGGACGTCGCCCGCGCCAACGTCCTCGCGGCCACCCGCCCCGGCCTCGCCAGCGGCGTGGTCAACATATGCTCCGGCCGCTCGACGCGTCTCAACGACCTGGCCGCCGCCCTGGCCGCCGCCACCGGCTTCGGCGGGCCGGTCACGCACGCCGGGGCCAAGCCGGGCGACATCCGCCACTCCGCCGGAGACCCCGGCCGCGCCCGCGAGCAGCTCGGCTTCGCCTGCGAATGGTCCCTGGCCGACGCGCTCGCCGCCCTCGCGCACTCCACCCGGCCTGCCGTTGCCAAATCGTGAATACCGCCACGCGCATCGTCTTCTTTAATCCCTGGGCCGCCGGCCTGGAGGAAACCGCCGCCTACCTCGGCCGGCTGCCCGCGCTCGACTTGTCCGCCCACCTGCCGCCCGGAGCCGACGCGAGCCTGCGGGCCATGGCCCGGCTCGACCGCGACTGGTATGGCGAGTGCGCGCGCTGCTTCGCCGCCCTCGAGCTGCCTGCGGCCGGGATGCAGCCCGCCCTGGTGGTCGGCCCCGCCGGCCTCGCCGCGCTCGCCGAGCGCGCCGCGCAACGTCCGGCCCGCGAGGATTGGTGGCTCGTCTTCATGGCGCATCATCCGGAGAAAATCGGCCCCGCGCTCGCGCCGTTGTGCGGGTTCCTGCGCAAGACCGGCGTGCGCATCGCCTACTACGCGTTCGACGAGGCCAGCCGCGCCCTGGCCTGCTTCGGGGCCCTGGCCCCGCATCTCGACGTGTTGATCCATGACGAAGCCCCGCTCGGCCCCGCCGCCGCCGGCCTGCGCGCGGATTGCCTCGCGATTCACCGCAGCTGGGTCGCCAATGTCGTGCCCTTCGCCGTGCCGTTCAACGAGGACCCCGAGCGCAAGATCATCTTCCTCGGCTCCCGGCTCGGCCTGACCCCGCATCGCCGGCGGCAGATCGATTTCTTGAGCGCGACTTTCAAGGACCGGTTTGTCGCCTGGCACGATCACTCCGTGAGCGTCTCCGCGCGCGACGGCCTGTCCCGTTACGCCGCGGGATTCTGCCCGGAGGGGCGCAAGTTCACCACGCCGACCATGGCGCGCACGCACACCGACCGGCCTTTTTGGTCGGGTTGCCTCGGGCTCGTGCCCGTCTCCGAGGATTCGGCCCCGGGCGGGCGTCTCGAAGAACTGGCCCGCGCCGGGCTCATCCGCCGTTATGCGCACGCCGACCTGGCGGCCTTGCGCGAAGCCTGCGAAGCCGCGCTGGAGGCGACCCTCGCGGAGCGCCGCCGCATCTACGATCATTTTAACCGCCACGAAACCGTCGGCCCCGTGCTGGCCGCCGCGCTGGCTTCCGCCGCCGTCGCCGCCTGACTCCGTGCCGCCCGCCTCCCCAGCCCAGCAGGCCTTCGACCGGCAATTCGCCGCCGCCGCCTCCCTCCACCAAGGCGGTCGTCTCCCCGAGGCGCTCGCCGCCTACCAGCGACTGCGGCCGCTCGCGCCGCGCGACTATCGCGTGCTCCATCTCGGCGGCACCGCGCTCCTGCAACTCGGCCGGGCGGGCGAGGCCGTCGAATGGCTGGAGGCCGCCCTGCGCGCCTCGCCCAACGTGGCCGCCACCCGCATGTGCCTCGGGCTCGCGCTCTCCCAGCAGGGTCGCCCGGGGGTGGCGGAACCGCACCTGCGCGCCGCCGTGAAACTCGACCCGCGCAACGCCGAGGCCTGGACCAACTTGGGTCTCTTCCTCGTCCGCGCCGGCCAGGCCGAGGCCGGGGTCGAAGCCCTCGGTCAAGGCACCCGGTTGCGCTCCGAAGTCGCCTCCGGCTGGACGCACCTCGGCGAGGCCCTGCTCTCGCTCGGCCGGCCCGACGAGGCCCTGGCCGCCCACGACCGCGCGCTCGCGCTCGCCCCCGGGGACGCCGCCGCGCACGCGGCGCGGGCCATGGCCTTGCATGGCTGCCACCGCATGGCGGAGTCACTCGCGGCCTTCGACACCGCGCTCGGGCTGGACCCGCGCCGTCTCCCCGCCGCCAGCCAGCGGCTGCTTGTCCTGCATTATCTCGACGGCTTGCCTGCGGACGACGTTGCCGAAGCGCATCGCGCCTTCGGCCGCCTCGCCGCCGCGACCATCCCCGCCCGGACATTGCCGCCGCAGGGCGGCCCCGGCAAACGCCTGCGCGTCGCCTTCCTCTCCCCCGACCTGCGCACGCACGCCGTGGCGTTTTTCCTGGAGCCTCTGCTGGGCCGGCTTCCCTCCGAAGAATTCGAGGTCGTGCTCTACCACGACCACTTCATCGAGGACGCCGTCAGCGCGCGGTTGCGTGCGGGCGTCGCGCTCTGGCGCAATTTCGCCGGCCTGCCCGACGCCGTCGTGGCGCAACGCATCCTGGCCGACGCGCCCGACCTCCTCGTCGATCTCGCCGGCCACACCGGGCACAACCGCATGGCGCTCCTCGCCGGTCGCGTCGCCCCGGTGCAGGTCGCCTATCTCGGCTACCCCGACACCACGGGCCTGCCCACCATGGATTTCCGGCTGACCGACGCCGTGGCCGATCCGGCCGGCCCGGCCGACGCCCTCCACACCGAAAGCCTCGTGCGATTCGCCCCGACCGCCTGGTGTTACGCTCCCCCGGCCGATGCGCCCGCAGTCGCGCCGCCGCCGCTTTGCCGCGACCCCAATGGCGCCGTCGTCTTCGGTTCGTTCAATAATCTCGGTAAACTTTCCCCCGCCACCTGGCGCCTCTGGGCCCGCGTCCTCGCCGCCGTGCCCGGCTCCCGCCTTTTGTTGAAGGGGGGCGCCCCCTCGCCCGGCTGGGCGTCTCGCCAGGCCGAGTCCGCCGGCATCGATCCCGCGCGCGTCACCCTGTTGCCCCTCGTGCCTGGCATCGCCGCGCACCTCGCCGCCTACGCGGGCATGGACATCGCGCTCGATCCCGCGCCCTACCACGGCACCACCACGACCTGCGAGGCCCTGTGGATGGGCCGCCCCGTGGTCACGCTCGCGGGCGACCGCCATGTCAACCGCGTCGGCGCGTCCCTCCTCGCGGCGGTCGGGCAGGATGACTGCGTGACGGCCTGCGAAGACGAATTTGTCGAGTGCGCGCGCCGGCTGGCCGCCGACCCTGCGGCTCTCGCCGCCCGCTCCGCCCGCCTCCGCGAGCAGATGCGCTTGAGCCCGCTGCTGGATGCCTCCGCCCAGGGACGGGCCTTTGCGCTGGCCTTGCGGGCCTGCTGGCGCGAAAAAGCGTCCTGATGCGCCCCGCCCCGTTTCAGCCGATTCTCCAGCAGGCCCTTGCCCACCATCAGGCCGGCCGTGTCGCCGCCGCCTATCCCCTGTATCAACAGGTCCAACGCGTGGCGGCCGGCTGCTTCGATGGCTGGCACCTCGGCGGCCTTGCCGCCCTCCAGCTCGGCCGTCTCGACGAGGCCGCCCGCCAGCTCACGCGGGCGCTGGCCCTCCAACCCAAGTCCGCCCTGTGCCTCCTGCGGCTTGGCATCACCCGGCGCATGCAAGGCGAGCTTGAACCCGCCGCGCAACTCCTGAGGCGCGCGCTGGACATCGATCCGAAGCTCCCGGAGGCCTGGGAACACCTCGCGGTGGTCCACGACCAGTCAGGCCGGCCGGCCGAAGCCCTCGAGGCGGCCCGGCGGGCGGCCGTGTTGAAGCCCGAAGATCACGCCGCGTTCAGCCGCGTGGCCCACTTGGTTTCGCGACAGCAGGGCCTGGCCGCCGCGCTTCCGCTCCTGGAGGATGCCGCCCGCCGCTGGCCCGCCTCGGCCGATGCGTGGAAAGACCTGGGCACGGTGCTGGCGGGCTTGCACGAGGCCGCGCCCGCCCTGGCCGCGCTCGACCGCGCCCTCTCCATCGAGCCGGGGCTCCCGGCCGCGCGGCTCGGCCGCGCGCTGGCGCTGCAGGAGGCCTTCCGCATCCCCGAGGCCGTGGCCGACTACGAGGCCGTGCTCCGGGAAAACCCCGCGCACGCCGAGGCGGGCAGCGCCCGGCTGCTGTGTCTTAATTATCTGGATACGACGACGCCGGAGCTGCTGCGCGACGCGCATTTCGCCTACGGCCGCGCCCAGGCGGCGGCCCTGGCCGCGCCGCCGGCGACCCTCCCTCCGGCGGTCGTGCGGGACCGGCTTCTGCGCGTCGCGGTCGTATCGGCCGATTTTCGCCGGCATGCCGTGGCGTCGTTTTTCGAGCCGTTGCTCGAATTCGCGGACCGCTCCGCCGTGGAGATCTGGCTTTATCACGACCACCCGCTGGTGGATGAGGTCAGCCGCCGGCTCCAGTCGTTGGCCTCGCGCTGGCGGCATGTGGCCGGTCTTTCGCACGGCGGGCTCGAAACGCTGCTGCGCGCCGACGCGCCCGACGTGCTCATCGACCTGGCCGGCCATACCGGGGTGAACCGGCTGCCGGTTTACGCGCGGCGCGCGGCCCCGGTCCAGATCAACTATCTCGGGTATCCCAACACCACCGGCCTGGAGACCATGGACTACCGGTTCACCGACGCTCTCGCCGACCCCGAGGGCGCGACCGACGCCTGGCACACGGAACGCCTCGTGCGCTTCTCCCCGTGCGCGTGGGCCTACCGCCCGCCCGCCGACGCGCCCGACGTGGCGCCCCCGCCCTGCTCGGGGCCGGGGCGGCCGCCGGTGACGTTCGGCTCCTTCAACAATCCCGCCAAGATGGGCCCACGCACCTTCAGGCTCTGGGCCCGCGTCCTCGCCGCCGTGCCCGGCTCCCGCCTGCTGCTCAAGGGCCACGGCCTCGACCATCCGGGCCTGCGCGCCGAGATTGGGCGACGGTTCGCCGAAGCGGGCGGCGACGCCGGCCGCCTGGAAATGATCGACCGCACGCCCTCGGCCCGCGCCCACCTGGAACTCTATTCCCGCGTGGACGCCGCGCTCGACGCCTTTCCCTATCATGGAACCACCACAACATGCGAAGCCCTCTGGATGGGGCGTCCGGTGGTGACGCTGGCGGGCTCAGAGCATCGCGGCCGCGTGGGCGTCTCCCTGCTTTCCGCCTGCGGCCGCGCCTCCTGGGCGGCGGCCTCCGAGGACGACTATGTGCGCATCGCCGCCGGTCTCGTCGCCGACCCGGCCGCCCTCGCGGCCGAGTCCTCCGCTCTGCGCGCCGCGCTGGCCGCCGGCCCTCTGCTCGACCACGCCGCCCAGGCGGCCCGCTTCTGGTCGGCCGTCCGCGCCTGCGCGGCGGGGCGGACCGGATAAAGTATCTAAAACTAGAATACTAGCAGGCCCGATGGCGGATCCGGGGTGGTTTTTTAACCGCCGGAGCCTTGCGGAAAGGATGGGGGGTTCACCTCGGTCGAATTTCGGGAAAATCGCGCTAAAGTCTCGGAAGGAAGCGACGTATTATAGGGCAACTGAGAATTAACTCTCAGCCGGATCGGGTCCGAATCCTTCATCGGCCCGTCGCCCTACGGACAGGGTAGTTTAAATCAAGGAAGATCCCCATGTCTGTCGTCATCAACACCAACTATTCCGCCACGGTTGCATCCAACAATCTGGCTACGTCCAACAACATGCTGCAGAAGAGCCTGAACCGGCTCTCCAGCGGTTCGAAAATCGTGAGTCCGGCCGACGATGCCGGCGGTCTTGCGGTATCCATGAAGCTGAGCGCCACGGCCAAGCGCCAGGGCGCGGTCAACAGCAACCTCGGAAACTCCATCTCCCTCCTGCAGACGCAGGACGGCGCGCTCAAGGTCACCGCCAAGGTCCTCGAACGCATCAGCGAACTCAAGGTCCTCAACGACGACGTCACCAAGAGCGTCAGCGACAAGGACAACTACAACACCGAGTTCCTGTCCCTGCAGTCCCAGCTCGAGGCGATCACCGCCGAGAAGTTCAACGGCATCTCCCTCTTCGGCAGCACCTCCCTCACGGTGGCCACCACCGAGGACGCCTCGACCTCCTCCTCCGTGACGATCGCCGCCCGCGATCTCTCCAGCACCGCCACCGGCGTCGGCGCCATCGCCACCTCCGCCACCGGCCTGGCCGCGCTCTCGCTCTTGGACGTCACCACCGCGATCGAAAACGTCGCCACCATGCGCGCCGGCAACGGCGCCGAGCAGAGCCGCCTCACCTTCGCCGGCGAGCTGCTCACGGTGAACAAAGCCAATCTGGAAGCCGCCACCAGCCGCATCATCGATGTGGACGTGGCCGCGGAATCCACGGAACTCGCCAGGTGGAACACCTTGGTGCAGGCCGGCACGGCCATGCTCTCGCAGGCCAATCAGAGCGCCCAGACCGCTCTCAAGCTCCTGCAGGGTTAATCCCGCGCAGTCCGCACCGCGCCCGCAACGGGGGGGCGCATCACGCCTCCCCCCTGTCCTCATACCGGCTGTCTGACTGAGTAGCTCTTACCCTCCTTGCTACGCTACCACTTTCGCCAAGCGCCCTTCAAGGGCCGGGTAAACGCTTTGGGGCTTACGCCCCGAACGGTTTGATTCGGGCCGATCTTCCGGATCCGTGACGACGACGGACGTCGTATTCATCAAGGAAAGATACTACCATGTCAGTTGTAATTAACACAAACTACTCGGCCACCGTTGCCTCCAACAACCTGGCCGCCTCCAACACGATGCTGCAAAAGAGCCTTAACCGGCTCTCCAGCGGCTCGAAAATCGTCAACCCCTCGGATGATGCCGGCGGTTTGGCGGTGTCGATGAAGTTGAACGCCACGGTCAAGCGCCAGGCGGCGGTCAACAGCAACATCGGCAACGCCGTCTCCCTGCTTCAGACCCAGGATGGTGCCCTCAAGGTGTCCGCCAAGATCCTCGATCGCATCAGCGAGCTCCGCACGCTCAATGACGACGTCACCAAGAGCACTACCGACAAAGACAACTACAACACCGAGTTTTTGGCGCTGAAAAACCAGCTCACCGCCATCTCCTCGGAAAAGTTCAACGGCGTCTCCATGTTCGGCAGCAGCTCCCTGACGGTCAACGCCACCGAAGATGCCTCCACGAGCAGCCAGATCACCATGACTGCCCGCGACCTCAGCAACAGCTCGAGCGGCGTCGGCGCGGTCACCTCGGCGACCTCCCTCGGCGGGATCTCGGCGATCTCCACGGTCACCACCGCGATCGAAAACGTGGCCACCATGCGCGCCGGCAACGGTGCCGAGCAAAGCCGCCTGGCTTTCGCCTCGGAACTGCTGACGGTGAACAAGGCCAACCTCGAGGCCGCCACCAGCCGCATCACGGATGTGGACGTGGCGGAGGAATCGACCCAGCTCGCCCGGTGGAATACACTGGTGCAGGCAGGCACGGCGATGTTGTCACAGGCCAACCAGTCATCCCAGACCGCGTTGCGACTCCTGTCGTAACCGGCTCAACGACGACATCCTGCAGGGGTTCAAAAGATACCTCGCCCGCGACGCGGGCGGGGTTTCTTTTTTGCCATACCCCCTCCCATGCCCGGGCCCAGCAGATCCCGCCACTCCGCGATAATCCCTTTGAATTCCCGCGATCGGAGTGTGCTTATGAAACAACCCAGGTCTTCGAACTCCGCGAGTCGGAGGATAAGCGGACCAGGCCTGCGTTGCCCTCGACTGCACGATTCGCCGGGTTGCCTCCGCTCCCGTCTCGTCGAGATGGACGACTGGCGGAAGCGTTACGAGGCGGCCATCGCCGGGACCGGGATGGAGAACCGTGTCGGGGCCCGTGCCGTGCTGTCGCGCCATTACCCGGTGGCAGGTTCATTGTGACCCGGCGGTCCCGTGCCGGCGGCCCCGCTCCCTTGGGCAAGCGCCCCATTGCCGGTTGGCCCGACATGTGCGATAGCTCCGGTATCATGGATTTTAACCAGCTCACCCAGATGTCCCGCCAGGCCGTGACCGACGCCCAGTCCGAGGCGCGCCGGCGCAGCCACAACGAGGTTGAAACCTGGCACCTGCTCCACGCCCTGCTCGCCCAGGAAAACGGCATCGTGCCCGCCCTCGTCGAGAAGTTGAACCTCACCCCCGGCGCCCTCCAGCTCGCCGCCGAGCGCGAGCTCGACCGCCTGCCCAAGGTCTCCGGCAGCGTTGACACCTCCAAGATCTACGTCACCCAGCCCGTCAACGAGGTCCTCACCCGCGCCGAGGCCGAGGCCAAGTCCCTCAAGGACGACTTTGTTTCCGTCGAGCACCTCCTGCTCGGCCTGCTCGAGGTCGCCAAGCCCGACGCCCTCGCCAAATACTTCAAATCCTTCGGCCTCGACCGCGCCAAAACCCTCAAGGCCCTCAAGGACCTGCGCGGCGCCCAGCGCGTCACCACCGACAACCCCGAGTCCACCTACGCCGCCCTCCAGAAATACGGCATCGACCTCGTCGAGCAGGCCAAGAAGGGCAAGATGGATCCCGTGATCGGCCGCGACGACGAGATCCGCCGCACCGTGCGCATCCTCTCGCGCAAGACCAAGAACAACCCCGTCCTCATCGGTGAACCCGGCGTCGGCAAGACCGCCATCGTCGAGGGCCTCGCCCAGCGCATCGTGCGCGGCGACGTGCCCGAGGGCCTCAAGGACAAGACCATCTTCTCCCTCGACATGGGCGCCCTCGTCGCCGGCGCCAAATACCGCGGCGAATTCGAGGAGCGCCTCAAGGCCGTGCTCAACGAGATCAAGCAGGCCGAGGGCCGCATCATCCTCTTCATCGACGAACTCCACACCATCGTCGGCGCCGGCAAGACCGAGGGCGCGATGGACGCCGGCAACCTCCTCAAGCCCATGCTCGCCCGGGGCGAGCTCCACTGCATCGGCGCCACCACCCTCGACGAATACCGCCGCCACATCGAGAAGGACGCCGCCCTGGAACGCCGCTTCCAGCCCGTGCTCGTCGAGCCCCCCTCCATCGAGGACGCCATCTCCATCCTGCGCGGCATCCGCGAGCGCTTCGAACTGCACCACGGCGTGCGCATCCAGGACAACGCCCTCGTCGCCGCCGTCACGCTCTCCAACCGCTACATCAGCGACCGCTTCCTGCCCGACAAGGCCATCGACCTCGTGGACGAGGCCTGCGCCATGATCCGCACCGAGATGGACTCCGCCCCCCAGGCACTCGACGCCCTCCAGCGCCGCGTGCTCCAGCTCGAAATCGAGGAGGCCGCCCTCAAGCTCGAAAAGGACGACGCCTCCAGGCACCGCCTCGACACCCTCCGCAAGGAACTCGGCGACGCCCGCTCGCAGACCGCCGGCCTCAAGGCCAAGTGGGAAAAGGAAAAGGCCTCCGTGGACGCCGTGCGCAAAATCCGCGAACAGCTCGACGCCGCCCGCATCGAACTCGAAAAGGCCGAGCGCGCCTACGACCTCAACAAGCTCGCCGAACTCCGCCACGGCAAGATTCCCCAACTTGAGGCCGAGTTGAAAAAATCCGAGACCTCCGCCGCCAAGACCGAGCTCTTCAAGGAGGAGGTCTCCGCCGAGGAAATCGCCGAGGTCGTCGCCAAGTGGAGCGGCGTGCCCGTCACCCGGCTCGTCGAAAGCGAAAAGGAAAAACTCCTCCGCCTGGGCGACGTGTTGCACGAGCGGGTGATCGGCCAGGACGAAGCCGTGCAGCTCGCCACCGACGCCATCCTGCGCGCGCGTGCCGGCATCAAGGACCCGCGCCGTCCCGTCGGCAGCTTCCTCTTCCTCGGCCCCACCGGCGTCGGCAAGACCGAGCTCGCCAAGACCCTCGCCGAGACCCTGTTCGACACCGAGGCCGCCCTCGTGCGCATCGACATGTCCGAATACATGGAGAAACACAGCGTGGCCCGCCTGATCGGCGCCCCGCCCGGCTACGTCGGCTACGACGAGGGCGGCCAGCTCACCGAGGCCGTGCGCCGCAAGCCCTACGCAGTCATCCTCTTCGACGAGGTCGAGAAGGCCCACCCCGATGTCTTTAATGTCCTCCTGCAGGTCCTCGACGACGGTCGCATCACCGACTCGCAGGGCCGCACCGTCGATTTCAAAAACACCGTCATCATCCTCACGTCCAACCTCGGCTCGCGCCACCTGCTCGAGGGCGTCAACGGCGACACCATTCCCGAAAGCGTGCGCGAGGCCGTCATGGCCGAGTTGCGCAAGGCCTTCCGCCCCGAGTTCCTCAACCGCATCGACGAAACCATCCTCTTCAAGCCGCTCACGCTCGACGAGATCACCCGGATCGTGGACCTGCTGCTGGCCGATCTCAACCGACGCCTCGCCGACCGCCGCGTCACCGTGACACTTGACGAAAAGGCGAGGGAGTGGGCCGCCGAAAAAGGCTACGACCCTGTCTTTGGCGCCCGCCCGCTCAAACGCTTCCTGCAACGCCAGATCGAGACCAAACTCGCCCGCGCACTCATTGGCGGCGAGGTCAAGGAGGGCGCCCAGGTGGTCTTCAAGGTCAAGGGCGACGAGTTGGTGCCGGCGTGAGCCGTTTGCACTCAATCGCCTCCTTCGGCCAACCGTTGACAAAATAACGTAAAACCCGGCCGGGTTTCGGATTTAAGGTTGCGACAAAGGCAATATCACCCTGCACTGTCGGCCCCGCCTTGCTTGAGGCTCGTTACCACCCTCTTCGTAACCCGTGTCGGCGAAACTACTCTTAGTCAGGACCGGCTCCGCCGCATTTCATGCCAAGGCGATTATTGCGTCCGCAGGAGGCCTGTATGGCCGCCAATTGACCGATGAGGCCGAGTTTATCGCCGCCTACAAAGCCGAGAAGTTCAACCTGATCATCTGCGACTCGCGGCAGAAGGGCGCCGGCCTGCTTGAGCTGGCCGAAAAAATCCGCGCGCACCAGGGCGACGCCCATATCATCCTGCTGTGCGACAAACCGCAGCTCGACTTTATCGTAAAGGCGATCCGCCTCGGCGTCAGGGATCTGTTTCATCCCCCGGTCAATCTTGCCGCCTTGCTGGCCCGCGCCGAGGAACTGCTCAAGCCCGCCTTCCCCGAAGGCTCCGCGGCGTTCATGCGGCATTGCCGATCGACACTCACGCTTTTCCTCGCCGAGGAGGGCATGGCTGCCGTGCCCTCCGCATCCACCGCGCCCTTCGACAGCAAGGAGCTCCACACCCTGCGCGCCGAGTGCGACCGCCTGGGCCGCGAGCTTCAGGAGGCGCTCGACCAGAAGCACCTCGCCAACGCCTCCAGCGGCTCCCGCTCACAGGAGATCACGGATCGCGAAAAGGCCCTCGCCGAAAAGGAAGCATCCCTGGCCGCCGAGCGGAGCCGCCTGACCTCCGAGCAGGAGGCGCTCAAGAATGCGCGCGCCAAGATCGACGCCGAGAAGTCCCGCATCGAGGCGGATGCCGCCGGACTCGAAGCCGCGGAGGCCGAGATCCAGGCCCTGCAGGCCGATGTCGCCCGCCGTGAGACGATGCTCGCCGGGCAGAGCGCCGCCCTTCAGGCGCGTGAAAAGGCCCTCGCGGCAACCGAGGGGAAAATCGCCTCCTTTCAGTCCGTCATGGCCGCCGAAAAAGCCGGGCTGGCCGGCGAACTCGCCGCACTGCAGAAGGCCCGTGCCGAGGTCGAGGCCACTCTGGCCGACGCCGAGGCGGAGCGTGCGGAAATCAAGTCGTTGCAGTCCAAATTGGCCGCGGAGCGCGCCCGTATCGACGCCGATGCCGCCGGACTCGAAGAGACCCGCGAGGAGATCTCCGCGCGAAGCGCCGAGCTCGCCGCACGCGAAAAGAAAATCGCCGGCCGGGAGCAGCTGATGGTCGCCCGCGAGGCGGCCCTGGCCGAAGCCGAGGCGACGATCACGGCCTACGAACAGAAGGCCGGCGCCGCCGTTTCCTACCGGCTGGCCGACATCGAGCGGCTAGCCGCCACTGTGGCGACGCGCGAACAGGCGCTTGCCGCCAAGGAAAAAGAGATCGCCGCCCTGCACGCCCGCCTGGAGGCCGAGTCCGCCCTCGTCGTGGAAGAGCAGACGGCCGTCGAGGAAGCCAAGGTCGCCTTCTCCGAGCGCGAGGCCGCCCTCGCCGCGTGGGAGCAGCAATTCGCCGCCGAGTCCGCGCAGTTGAAGAAGGACCTCGTCGCCCTGCGCAATGCCCAGGAGCTCCTCGCCGCCGACCGCCAGGCCCTCGATGCCGAGTCGGTCTCGCTGGTTGAAAAGCAGGATGCTTTTGATAGAATGCGCCACCAGTTCCAGAGTATGCTCAGCGCGGGCTGACCTGCCTTTTTACCCCAATACCCCATTATGGCTTCGCAAACCCCATCCCCACGTCTTCTCGTCGAGCTTTCCCCGCAGTCCGTGCAACTTGCCATGTTGGACGCAGCGGGCCGTCTTCAGGCCTTCGCCGAATGCGCCGCGTCGCCTGCGGCCGTGGCCGGCGCGCTGGCGCAAGTCGCCCCCGGAGGGGTGCCCGCCGAGGCGGGCGTCTCATGGATACCGGCGGCCGGGGTGATTCTGCGCTCCACCGCCGAGGAGGCCGCCTCCATCCGGGCGGTCAAGAGCCTCCAGGCCCGCGCCGAGACCGCCGCCCATGCGTTGCCGGCGCCGGTCAAGGCAGTCGCCTTCGACGGGCAGGGCGGCGGCTGTGTCGAGACCGTGGGCGATGCCCCTTGGGTGCTCGCCGCCGTCTCGGAGGATCACCTCAACGCGGCCCGCGAGCGGCTGGCCGGTCTCGGTTTGAACGCCGGGCCGATCACCCTGGCGTTGCCCGCGCGCATCGGCGCGGTGGTCGCCGCGTTGCAGGACATGCCGGAATCCACCCGCGTGCTGGTGTGGCAGCCCGGTGAAAATGACGGCCAGCTCGCCGTCGTCTCGGGCGCGGGCTGCGAGGCCGCCGCCACCGGCATCGTCGGGTTCAACCGGATTTTCGAGGCGGTTCAGGCGGGGCTCGGGCTCAAGTTCCGCACGGCGGCCGCCAAGCTGTTTTTCAACGAGGGCTACGATTTTTCCGAGGCTTCCGGCCCCATCGCCGAGCGGGTCGCCGCGCTGCTGCGGCCGGAGATCGCGGCGTTGTCCTGCCCGCCCAGCGCCCTGTATGTGGCCGGGTTGCCCGCGGCCCAGGCCTGGTTTGCCAAGGCGGTCGCCTCCGCTCTGGACATCGTTGTGCTCGAGCCCGACATGGCGGCCCTGGCCTCGCAGCGGGGCCAGAGCGGCGACGTCCCGGGGGGCGGCTTGCCGGCATCCGCGCTGGGCTTGCTGTTTGAGGCGACCGCCCCTCGGGCGGGCTCCTCCGTCTGGATGCCGGCCTGGCTCGATGCCAGCGCCCCCGTGATCGCGCCCGCGCCGGCCGCCCGTCCGGTCGTTTCTCCGGTCGTCACCCCCGTCACCCCTAAACCTGTGCCCGCGCCTGTTCCGGTCGCAGCGGCCGGTGCCGTTCAGAAGCCGGCACCGGCACCCAAGCCGGCGGCTGTTCCGCCCGCCGCCCAGCCTTTCCCGGTCGCGAAAGCCTCCCCGGCGCCCGCCCCCGTCCCCAAGCCTGCCGGCACCACGGCTCCGTTTCCCGCACCCAAAGCCGCGCCCGCCCCGGTTGCCAAGCCGGCCGTCGCGCCTCCACCGGCCAAACCCGCCCCGGCTCCGGCGGTGGCGCCGGCGGCCGCTCCGGCCAAAAAACCCTTCGCCATCTGGGCCGCCGTTGCCGGTCTGCTTGTCCTTGGCGCGGCGGGGATCTTTCTGGCGACCCGGCGCGGCGAAGCCACTCCCGAAGCCGCGCAAGCCGCTCCGGCGGTGTCTGCCACCCAGTCGTTCCTGCGCGAGCAGGAGGAGGCGCGCATGATGGAGGAGGAAGCCAAGACCCCGCGCAGTTTCCGCAACGACCGCTACAGCTTCTCCGTCAGCGACCGCGGCTTTCTGGAAAAGGTGGTCGGCGTCGGCAACCGTACGCTCATCGACGAGTTTGGCTGGCTTGAACTGCAGGGCACTTCGTTCGGTGACAACAAGCCCTTCAATCTCGGTTCGATCGCCGAGTCCGGCTACAAGACCACGATCAGCAAGGGTGTGCGCGAAGGGCGGGTCGTGTTTGAAATCAAGGGGCAGCATCCCCGTTTCGCCGTGTCTACGCTTGTCACCTGCTTGCCCGCCTCGGTGCTGATCGAGACGGTGTTCACCCCGGTCAACCTCTCCGATCCTCGCGGGCCGGTCGTGGCCGTCTATTCCGTCAAGATGAACCGCCAGTCCCTCTCGCTGGGCCAGCGGGGCAAGCTTGAGCCCGGCGCGATCACCTTCTCCACCCAATCGGGACCTGCGGTGATCCGGATCAACGGCGAGGTCTGGGGGCAGGCCGGCGAGGCCGGAAAGCAGGTTGTCGCCGTGGGCAGCAACCTGGTCTTTTTCACCTTCGCGGCCAACTCCGACCCGCAGAAGAGCGTGTTGCGCGCCGAACTCGTCCTGCCGTGATTTTGCCCGGCGGCGCGCCGGGCCGCATTTCTTCTTTGCTCCCCGGCGGGTGCTGCTAAACGCTTCGCGCCCTTCATGAACGCCGAGCCGATTCGTTATTACAACCGCTACACCCGGACGACCGAAACCGAGCAGATCTACGGCGAAAAGTGGCTTCGCTGGACCTATGAGACACCCTCGGGGCGTTTCGCCGTGGCGGCCCTGCTCCGGCGCGCGCTCTTCTCGCACTGGTATGGCTGGCGCATGAGCCGGGGCATCAGCGCGCAGCGGGTCCTGCCGTTCATCGCCGACTACAACCTCGACGTGGACGAGTTCGCCAAGTCGCCGCTGGAGTTCAAGTCGTTCAATGATTTCTTCTATCGCGCGCTCAAAAAGGAGGCCCGTCCGATCGCTCCGGGCGACGACGTGGCGGTTTTCCCGGCCGACGGACGCCACCTGGTGTTTCCCGACCTGGACACGGCCGAAGGGATTTATGTAAAGGGGGCCCGTTTCACGGCGGCGGAGCTGTTTGGCGACGAGACGCTGTCCCGCGAATTTGCCGGCGGGGCGATGGTGATCTCGCGGCTCTGTCCGGTGGACTATCACCGGTTCCATTTCCCGGTGGCCGGCCGGCCCCAGGCCCCGCGATTGATCAATGGCTGGCTGTATTCGGTGAGCCCGATCGCCCTGCGGCGCAGCGTGCGTTATCTCGTGCAGAACAAGCGCACGCTCACGCTCCTCGAAGGCACCCGTTTCGGGCGCGTGGCGATGTTTGAAGTCGGGGCGACCTGCGTCGGCACGATCAAAAACGTCTTTGCCGAAAATTTCCCGGTGGTGAAAGGGGCGGAGAAGGGCTTTTTCGCCTTTGGAGGATCCTGCGTGATCACGGTGTTTCCGAAGGGAACGATCCGTTTCGATGACGATGTGGTGGCGCAGAGTGCGCGGCAGGTGGAGACCTATGCGCGCATGGGCGACCGGCTTGGTGTGGCGGTCGGGTAGGCGAGCCCTTCGGTCTTGCCACCGGCGAGCCGGCGCCGGCACTGTTGCCTGCGCATCGCCCGCCCGGGTGGTGGAATGGCAGACACGAAGGTCTTAGAAGCCTTTACCGTAAGGTGTGCAGGTTCGACTCCTGTCCCGGGCACCATGTTTTTGACGAGTACTTGATTGCGGATATAGGCGATAAAATGGCGAGGGTGCCCAACTGCATCTGCCCAAATCTGCGCAAACGCGAAGACGGTGTCGCCGCCCGGTCTTGGTCAACGCCCTCGATCGTTGCTTCACTTATCACCCCGGGCGCGCTTGTCGGGTAAACCTTGGTGACCCAACTTGGGGTCTCATTTGGTTCAGCCGCCGGCCTGAGGCGCTAATGGTGCCCGAGGACGGACTCGAACCGTCATGCTGTTAGGCACAGGCTTCTGAGACCTGCGTGTCTACCAATTCCACCACCCGGGCAAGGAAGGGAGGGAAACCACACGGACCGCCGGCAACCTAGGCAAACACAAAATGACGCCCGACGCTTTCCGCTCCTTACTTCGACATCGAAGCCAGATCGTCGCGGGCACTCTGCATCTCGGCGATGATTTTGTTGGCGTGATCCAATAAATGACGCCCGGGGGCGGTCAAAGTCACCCGGCGACCCAAGCGGTCGAACAGACGGCAGTCCAAATCTTGCTCAAGCGACTTAATGGCATGACTGATGGCGGACTGGGTAAGGTTGAGTTCATGCGCCGCAAGCGTGAAGCTGCCAACTCTTGCAAGAGTGATAAATGCGAGCAGCTTACGGCTGTCGAGTATGGTCATCATAGGTGGGTTTTGCGGCCGGGAAGAGACACCAGACAGCACATTTCAAGCCAGTCCCTCTATTTGGTCCGGGCCTGGTGGAAAAAACCCCTCGCGGGCCCGGCCGCTCGCTGCCACGTTGACGCTCTTTTTCCGTGGCTCGTCCTGACGACAGTGTTCCGCCCGCCTTTCGCATCGATTTCCCTCCCGAATTGCCCATCAGCAGCCGGGCCGGGGAGATCGTGGATTTGATCGCGGCCAGCCAGGTCGTCATCCTCGCCGGTGAAACCGGATCGGGCAAAACCACCCAGATACCCAAGATGTGCCTCGCCGCCGGTCGCGGACGGCAAGGGTTGATCGCCTGCACCCAGCCGCGCCGCGTGGCCGCGTTGTCCGTCTCCAAGCGAGTGGCCGAGGAGCTTAACGTCGAGTGGGGCGGCCCCGTGGGCTGCAAAATCCGCTTCGACGACCGCACCGGGCGGGACACCGTCATCAAGTTCATGACCGACGGCATGTTGCTCGCCGAGGTGCAGAGCGACCCGATGTTGCGCGCCTACGACACGGTCATCCTCGACGAGGCTCATGAGCGCTCGCTCAACATCGACTTCCTTCTGGGACACCTTCGCAACCTCCGCCACCAGCGGCCCGAGCTCAAAATCATCGTCACCTCCGCCACGATCGACACCGAGGCTTTTTCCAAGGCCTTCGACGACGCCCCCATCGTCCAGGTTTCCGGCCGCACCTATCCGGTCGAGGTCGTCTACGCGCCGCTCGACTCCCTGGGCAGCGACGCCGCCGAGGGGGACGAGCGCGCCGCGAAGTCCGAGGCGCTTCACTACATCGATGGCACGGTCGAGGCCGTCGAGCGCATCGTGCGGGAGGGCGGCCCGGGCGACATCCTGGTGTTTCTCCCGGCCGAGCGCGACATCCGCGAAACCACCGAGCTGCTTGAGGGCCGGCGACTGCGCGGCACCGAGGTCATCCCGCTGTTCGGCCGGCTTTCCAACAGCGAGCAGCAGCGTGTCTTCGCGCCCTCGCAACACCGCAAGCTGATCCTCGCGACCAACATCGCGGAAACCTCCCTCACGATCCCGGGCATCCGTTACGTCGTGGACACCGGTCTGGCGCGCATCAGCCGCTACGCGCCCCAGGCGCGCACCCGCCGGCTGCCCATCGAGGCGGTCGCGCAGTCGAGCGCCGATCAACGCAAGGGTCGCGCCGGCCGTGTGGCCGACGGCGTGTGCATACGCCTGTATTCGGAGGCCGACTTCAACGAGCGCCCGCGTTTCACCCAGCCCGAAATCCAGCGCGCCAACCTGGCCGACGTCATCCTGCGCATGAAGGCCTTCGGCCTGGGCGACATCGAGCGGTTCCCCTTCATCAACATGCCCGCGGCCAAGGCGATCCGCGCCGGCTACGCGCTCCTCGAGGAACTGGGCGCGCTCGACGCCGACGCCAACGAGGCCGCCCGCCGGCTCACCCCGCTCGGCCGTGAACTCGCCCGCCTGCCCGTCGATCCCACGGTGGGGCGCATGATCCTGCAGGCGCGGACCGAGAAGGCCGTGCGCGAGGTGCTCGTCATCGCCTCGGGCCTGAGCATCCAGGACCCGCGCGAGCGTCCGCTGGAGGCCCGCGAAAAAGCCGATGCCGCGCACCGCAAGTTCAACCACCCCGATTCCGACTTCCTCGCGCTGCTCAACATCTGGGACGCCTACCACGACCAGTTCGACCGGCTTTCCCAGGCCAGGCTGCGCCGGTTCTGCAAGGATCACTTTCTAAGCTACACGCGGATGCGCGAGTGGCGCGACGTGCATTCGCAGCTGCTGGACGTGCTGGAGCAGCGGAAGGATTTCCAGTTCACGTCGGTTTTCGACGGAATCCCTCCCGAGAAAATCACCGGCGACAAGACCGCCTTCGCCGCGTCGGCCTACCGGGCGATCCACCGCAGCATCCTGGCCGGGCTGCTGGGCAACATCGCGGTGCGCGACGACGAGAACGGCGGCTACAAGGCCACCCAGGACCGGCGCGTGGCGCTCTTCCCCGGCTCGGTGCTGTTCGTGCGCGACGAAAAGCAGAAAAAGCCCTCCTCCGCCAGGGCTGCGGAGGGCGCGGCCCGCGACAAGCGCGGCCCGCGCTGGATCCTGTCGGCCGAGATCATGGAGACCTCGCGCCTCTATGCGCGCACCTCGGCGAGGCTCGATCCGCTCTGGGCGCTCGATCTGGGCGCGCATCTGGTGAAGGTCGCGCACAGCGAGCCGTTCTGGAACCAGGACGCCGGCCGCGTGATGGTGAAGCAGCGCACGCGCCTCCACGGGCTCGAACTCGAGTCGCGCGCCGTGAGTTACGGCAAGATCGATCCCGTGCGCGCGACGGAGATTTTTATCCGCGAAGCGCTCGTCAACGACCAGGTGACCTGGCCGCTCGACTTCATCGCGCACAACCGGCGCGTGCGCGAGGAGATCGAGAGCCTGCTCACGCGCACGCGCGACCGCGGCTACCTGAATCTCGACGAGGCCATCTACCGATTCTATGCGGGGCGCCTGCTGCCGCAAAACGAGGGCGACCCCGCGGTCTCCTCCGTCGCCGAACTCGTCGCCCTGGTGCGCGAGCGCAAAGGGGCCGAACCGCATTTCCTGGAGCTGCAACCCGACGACCTGCGCGATCCCGAGGAGCTGCCGGCCGACACCGAGGCCTATCCCGAGGCGCTGCCGTTGCAAAACTCCGCCCTGCCGCTCAACTACACTTACAAGCCCGGCCAGGCCGACGACGGCGTCACCCTGGATGTGCCGGTGGGCGTCGCCGCCGAGCTCACGCCCGCCTCGCTCGACTGGGCCGTGCCCGGCCATCTCGCCGCCAAGGTCGAGCACTATCTGCGCGCGCTGCCCAAGGAACTGCGTCGCGACTTCGTGCCGCTGGGCGACGCCGCGCGCGAGTTCGCCAAGGCCGCCGCGCAGCACGCCCGCCTCACCGCCCGGCGTCACACCCTGCCCGAGACGCTGGCGATCCTCGTCGGCGAACGCCTGCGCCTGAAGCTCGACGCCGGCGTGTTCGCCGGGGACCGCCCGCTGCCCGACCACCTGCGCCTGCGGGTGCGCGTGATCGACGGGGAAAACCGCGAGATCTGCGCAAGCCGCGAGCTGGCCGACATCGCCGCCGCGCTCGCCGCCCACCAGCGGGAGGTCAGCGCGAGCGTGTCCCGCGAGGACCCCGAGGCTTGGCGCCGCGCCCGCGCCCGGCACGAGCTGGGCGAGCAGACGGAGTGGACGTTTGGCGACGTGCCCGCCCAGGTCCACGTATGCGACCAGGCCGGTGTGGCGGTTTACGCCTATCCCGGACTCAAAAACGGCCCGGGCGGCGGCGTGGCGCTGCGTTTGTTCAAGACCCCCGAGGAGGCCGCCGCGTCGAGCGCGCCCGCGCTGGAGCGACTCCTGGAGTGGCAACTCACGCACCAGCTCGCCTGCCTGCACAAAGACCTGAAGCAACTGCGCGAACTGGGCGCCCTGCCCGCCACGCTTGGCACGACGGAAACGTTGCGCGAGCACGCCTACATCGCGGTGAGCCGGTGGCTGCTGGCCGCCGGGCGGGTCAAGCGCACCGACGCGTCCGCCTTTGCCGCCGCGGTGATGAAGTCCAAGGCCGACCTGCAGGGTCTGGTACCGCGCGTGGTCGATCTGCTGCGCGAAATCCTCACGCTGCGCCAGTCGCTGCTGGTGCATCCGAACCCGTATCGCGGGCAGGGGCCGGAGCTGGCGGCGCTCGTGCCGCCCGATTTCCTGAAGGTCACGCCCTACGAGCGGCTCGTGCATTTCCCGCGTTATCTGAAGGCGATGAAACTGCGCGCCGACCGCTGGAAGCAGAGTCAGGTGAAGGACACGGAGCGCATGAGGCAGATCGCGCCCTTCGCCGGGGTTCCCGAGTTGCGCTGGCAGGTGGAGGAGCTGCGCGTGAGCCTGTTTGCGCAGGAGCTGGGCACGGCGGAGCCGGTGTCGGTGCAGAAGCTGGAGCGCGCGCTGGCGGATTTGAAGCGGGGCCATAAACCGGCCTCCCCGGAGCCGGCCGCCGCCGCGTCGGCGCCGCCCAAGCCGCGGGAGGCGTCGCCGCTGCCGGTCACGGCCGCCAAACCGAAGACGCCGCTCAAGAGCCTGGGCTCGCTCGACGCACTTTTTCGGAAGTAGCGGGCGGGAGCATTTCAAAACAAGTCGTGGCCGCGAGCGTGAGCGGTCCCCAGCCGGGGATTTACAAATCCATCGAGGCGTAATCGAGCAGGCGGTGCGCGCTGGCGACGGGCGCGTCTTCCCGTCGGATACCAGGGTGTTTACAGGGCCAATCGGTCCAACAAGTGCGCCCTGGTTTTGATGACTGCGTTGAGCGAAAAATGCTTCGCGATGGCCGCTTCCACCTCATGCCTTTAACGTTGGTCTTCCAGGGTGGCGTCGGCCCAGCTGCGCCCGGGGTGCATCGTATCCCAAGGAGAACGCTTGTTTTTGCGAGTTTCCGCACTGTCGCCATGTTTGCCAATGCCGTAGCAGACCTTCATTTCTTTGTTCCAGATTGGTTTGAACAGCTGGATCATAAAAGCCTCCACGGCCGCCTGCATACCGCTCTGCACTACAGCGGAGCGGAAATAAAAATCCGCCATGCTTAGATTCGATGCGCGAGCGATGCTGCGGGCATGTTCTTTGAGACGATTATGCAGGGCGAATCCTTGGCGCTCCGCCGAGTCGGCAAAGGGTTCGTCCGGATCGGCTTTCCCGACATAAATGGGGGTTTCCGTGCAGCTGACAGGAGCGTAGGCCTTGTGGTCCTCACCGTGATAGTAAATGGCGTAAACTCCCGCACCGGGTGCCCGTGTGTCGGCCAGCGACGTCAGCGGCTGTTTGTCCCTGTTGACAAAACAAAATGCGAAGTAGCGGGCGATGCCGTCGGGTCGCCCAAGGGTGATCTCGACGGGGGCGCGCTCCGGGCTTTGCCCGACGATAACCCTGGAAATTTCGTCGCGCAATTTAAGCAGGACCGAGACGGTTTCCTTGTCGGCTGCGTTCGTGGTGCGGTCCTTCTTCACCAGCATTTCGTGAAGCAGGGCTTCGGCCAGTCGCTTCCGCGCGTCGGCGGGGGATTTCGGCTCAGGCTTTGGCATGGGATTTTGAACTCGGGATGGGCCGCAGCCTGGCGGCGATCGATTGGGCGACGACCCGCGCCAACTCCACGGGAACGGCATTGCCAAGCTGGCGCATGCTCTCGCTCCAGGAGGAAATAAAACGATAATCGTCCGGGAATGTTTGGATGCGCGCCGCCTCCCTCAGGGTGAAATAGCGGACGCTTTCGTCGGGGAAGCGCATCATGTTCTCGCCCCCGGGTACCCCGTGATCGCCGGCCTTGAGAGCCTTCGATGGCTCGTCCAAGGGGCTGCCGGTATGTCCAGGATAGGCGCGCGCGCCCGGCTGGAAAACGTGATCGTGGAAACGCCTCCCGATCCGGGGGTCCGGCAGATCGCACAACGCGTCGCGCACCGTGCGCCAGCGATTCAGTCCCAGTGGCAACTCGGCCGTTTGCCAGGCTTGAGACTTGGCGTGGCCGCCCTGCGATGCCGCCTGGGGGGCAATCCCGTGTTCTCGCCAATAATTTCCGGTCACCCGTTGCGAGCGCAGAAGCAGCGAGCGGTCGTGCGTTGGCGAGGGAAATGACCATCCTGAATCAATATCCCGCCTGAACCCGACGAAGAAAACGCGGTGCCGGCGCTGCGGCACGCCATAGTCGGCCGCGTCGGCCAGGTTAATCGTGACCTTGTAGGAAAGTTCGGAAAGCGAACGCGTGGAGCTGTGATGACGCTGAAGGCGGCGAAGGTTCGCGTCCCAGTCCACGTTGTCGGAAACGGGAAAATCCGGATACGTGAGTTGGAGGCGGATGAACTCGACGTAATTTGCGAATGCGTCGCGCAGCAAGCCGCGGACATTTTCAAACATGAAGGCGGCCGGCCTAAGTTCTCTGACGGCACGCACCGCTTGCGGGAACATGTCGCGATGGTCTTGGTGTCCGCGGGCCTTGCCTCCCATGGAAAAGGGCTGGCAGGGCGGCCCCCCGGCGACCAAGTCCACGGGGCCAAGGCTGGAAAAGTCCACTTCGCAGACGTCGCTCCGGCGTATATTCCATGCTGGGCGGTTGTGCTTCAAGGTGGCGCAGGCGTCGGCGTCCCGCTCGAACAGGGCGATCGTTTCGAAGCCCGCGCGTTCCAAGCCAAGCGCCAGTCCTCCCGCCCCCGTGAATAGCTCGATGCTTCGCATTGCCCCGCAAGGCTGGCCTGTTTGAGCGCGTCCGGCCAAGCGGAAAAACCAATGGGCGCGTTTCCCGCCCCGTGCTCCGAACGGGCGGCGGGATGTTGTTTTGCGCGGGTGTTTGGATCGTGACGCGAGCCGTCAGCCTGCGGTGATCGACCGCAGGGTCTCGGTGATGGCGAGCAGGGTGTCGTCCAGCATGCGTTCCTGGCGGAAGAGACTGGCGGCGCGGGTGTGCGCGAGGCGACCGCGTTCGTGGACGGCGGGCAGGTCGGTGCTCCAGGCGGCCAGGGTTTGCGCGAGCACGCGGGAGGTCTGGGCGGCGTCGCGGTTGGGGTCGGGCAGGAGTTGTCCGGTGTCGCCCAGCTCCTCGGGTATGCCGCCGACGGCCGTCGCGATGACCGGCAGGCCGCGCGCCATCGCCTCGATGATGCTCAGCGGCATGGCCTCGTGCAGCGACGGGAGGATGAAGGTGTCGGCCGCCGCGAGCAGCTCCGGCACATCCCAGCGGTAGCCGAGGAAACGCACGTGGGAGGACAACTTTTCCTCGGCGACCATCGCCTCGATGCGTGCGCGCCACTCGCCGTCGCCCACCCAGACGAAACGCACGCGGTCGAGCACGCCGGCGGCCCGGAGGTGTTTCATGGCCTCGATTTGAAACGGGTAGCCCTTGCCGCTGTCGAAGCGGGCGGCGGTGAACGCGACCAGCGTGTCGTCGGAGACGCCCCATTGGCGGCGGATGCGGCGGCGGTCATCGGCCGCCACCGGAGCGAAGTAGTGCGCCGGGCGGCCGTTGTAGATCACGCGGCCGCGACCCTGCGCCAGGCCGAAGTGGCGCTGGAGCACGCCCCGGCTGCTTTCGGAGACGGCGAGCACCTCGGCCGCGCCGGCGAGCAGGCGCTCGACTTCGGGCAGGCAGGCCTTGAAACGCTCGGCGAGGTAGGCCGCCTCGGAGTGGCAGATGACCATGTAGGGCCGGGCCGACTGGAGGGCGTGGCGTTTGGCGGCAAGGTGTGAAACCGCGCAGGAATCGCTGAAGTAAATCAGATCCGGGCGCGCCGCGCGAAAGATGTGCTCGGCGTCGGCCTGGTCCGTCATCGACCTTGGGAATATCCCCGCCGCGTCATAGGCCGTCCAGACATGGCGGATGCCGGCCCGCGCCTGCTCCTGGAGCATGGGGGTTTCGGACTTGGGCTGGGCGACCACGACCTCGGCCCCGGCCGCGCGCAGGGCCAGGCTGAGGTGGTGATTGTAGTGCGCCGCGCCGCCCTGGCCGGCGTCGTCGGTGTAGAGCAAGATGCGTTTTCCGGCCAGGCCGGCGGGGGTGCCGGCGGAGGGCGCGTCCGCGGCGTCCTCGACGCGCGTGCGCACGGTGCCGGCGCTGGCGGACTGTACCGCCTCCCAGAGCCAGAGCGGTGCCTTTTCCCAGGCAAAACCGGCCCGGGAATCGCCGCCTTGCAACCAGGCGAGCGCGACGGCGCGGCACCACAGGTCGTCGCCCTCGGTTTGGAAGCGCACGGGTGCGGGGGGCACGGAGATGCCCGCGCCGGCGCCGGCCACGGCTTCCCAGATGGAGCCGAAATTGGTGGCGAACACGCCGCGCAGGGACCCAGGCGAGGCGGCGGTGATGCGGCGGGCGCATTCGTCGCCGAGGGCGCGCACCTGCCCGCGCAGGTCGTCGTCCGCCCCGGGCGCGCGGGCGGCGGCGGCGAGTTCGGCCACGGCCGACACGTCGGCGGCGGTGAACGCCGCCTCGTCGTCTTCGGCGGGTGCGGAAGCTTCGGCGGGCGCGGCGGTGGCCTCCGCGGCGATCATGGCATCCATGAGGTCGGCCATGACCGGCTCGATGCCGCGCTTGCGCCAGGTGCGAGCGACGACGGCGGCGAGGTCGGCGCGCGCCAGGCGGAGGAGGGCCCACGCCAGCAGGCCGGGATGGGCGGGGGTGGCGACCTCGGCGCGCACAAGGGCGGGCCAATCCGCGCCGGTCGCGGAGGCGGGTTGCCAGGCCATCGCTTCGGCCTGGGCGGCGGCGGCGCGCGCGGGATTCATCGCGCGTTTCCAGCAGGCGGCCTCGATGCCGGACAAAAAGGGATCGGCCCCGAACGCTTCGACCAAACGGCGGGCGACGGCGGCCCCGAGGGTCCAGTCGCGGTGTTTCCAGGCGAGGGCGAGCACGGCGAGATGGCGGGTGCGCGCCTCGGGGGATTCGGGCGAGGGCCAGGCGGCGGGGGAGTCGCGCCAGGCTTGGAGCGCGGCGATTTCCTGGACGAAACGGGTGGCGGCGGCGGGATTGGGCACGTCGGGGGAGTCGAGACCCTTGGAGCGCAGGAGCCGGGCGGCGGCCTGGAGTTCGGCGGGGGTGAAGGCGCCGGGATTGTTCAAGGTGAGGCGGGCGACGCGCTGGTGGTGCAGGCCGGTCGTCTGGGAAAACACGCCGGAGTCCTTCTCGTTGTAGAGCAGGCCGGGGCGGGCGAGGTGGACGGCCTTGGCGCCGAGGAGGGCGGCGGCGACCCAGAAGTCCCAGTCTTCGTAGCCGCGGATGTTGTCGCGGTAGCCGCCGATGCGGCGCCAGAGTTCGCGGCGGTAGAGCGAGCAGTAGACGAGCTGGTTGCCGCGCTTCATGTTGGCCACGGAAAACGCGCCGGCGGGCACGAGGCGCGCCTGGCCGTTTTTGACGTAAACGGGGTCGGCGTAAACGAGCTCGGCCGAGGGGTCGTCCTCGATGGCCTCGCAGCAGGCGGCGATGTAGCCGGGGTCGAGGCGGTCGTCGGCATCGACGGGGAGGATAAAGTCGCCCCGGGCGATCTGGATGCCGGCGTTGCGGGCGAGCGCGGGCTGGCCGGAGTTGGGCTGGCGGAGAAGGCGGATGGCGGCCTGGGGGAACTCGGCGATGCAGCGCCCGGCGACGGCGGCGCTGGCGTCGGTGCTGCCGTCGTCGACGATGATGATCTCGTCCACGGGCCGCGTCTGCATGACGATGCTTTCGACGCAAGGACGCAGGAAATCGGCGTAGTTGTAACAGGTGACGACGGCGCTGATGACCACGCCCTCGGCGCGGCCGGCGCGGTGGCCGCCCTGGCGTTCGTAGCGTTCCAAGGCGGCGGTCTCGGCCTCCGCGTCGGATTCGGAGCGGCCTTCAGGGACGGGAACAAGCGGGCGTTCGCCGAGCACGATGGCGGCGGCGTGGTCGAGGCAGGCGTGGCGGCCGGGGCGGAAATCGTCGAGGGTCTTGGCGAGCAATTCGCCGGTGTGCGGGTCGGGCATGGCCACGAGGGGGAAAGGAATGTGCCAGCGGTAAAGGTAGGCGTGGATGAAGCGGTAGGCGGCGCGCATCTGCTCCCGCCTGGCCGCAGGGGAAAGCGGCGCGGCGAGCGCGGCGACGAGCAGTGCGCGATAGGCGTCCGGGTCGGTGACCTGGCGGATGGCGTCGTTAAAAGTCCACGGGCAGCGCGCGCCGGCCAGGACGGGCTTGCCGCGGCCGGCGAGTTCGAGGGCGGCGGTGGTGCCGAAGACAAGACCCAGGTCGCAGCCCTCCATGAGGGCGTAGGTGCTGACCGCGTCTTCGGGCATGACCAGAAAGACGTTGGCCGGCAGGCGGGCGCCCAGTGCGTTGTAGTAGGCGAGCTCGTCCAGGTTCCGGCCGGTGGATTTTTTGCTGCCGGAGTTGGGGTGGACGCGGATGACCAGCACCGCGTCGGACAAGGTGGCGAACTCGGCGACGGTGCGGTCGATCCAGTCCTGCTGGCTGCCAAAGACGCAGTGGTAGTCGTCGCAGGCGATGATCTCGTCGGTGCTGCTGGTGAGCAGGGCGGCGATTTTCTTGCCGGCGTGGACGCGCAGGAAATCGCCCAGGCCGCCGAGCGAGCCCTGCTCGCTGTAGGCGCGCCAGTTGAGGTTCTTGCCCTTGGCGCGGTCGGCGAGCCACTTGGCGACCGCGGCGACCTCGGCGGAGGTGAGCGGGACGTGATTCCACCGGCGGCCCATCTCCTCATAAACCCCAAGGGAGAGGCAGTGGCTGTTTTCCCAGAGCGAAAGCGATTCGCGGAAGATGCCGCGCTCGTGGCAGACCACGCGCACGCCGCCGGCGAGCGCGAGTTCCAGGGCGATGCGCGGGTAGGCCATGCGGCCGTTGAACAGCACCAGCACGTCGGGTTTTTTCTCGGCGAAGACCCGGCGCAGGGCCTGCAAGGCGACCGCGCCGTTGTAAAGGTAGTCTCGCAGGGCGCGGCAGTGGCGGGCGTTGGTCAGGTCAAAGGCGTTGATGCGCAGGTGGGTGTGGACGGAGGACTTGATCCAGGCGGACAGCGGGTGCCCGATGAATTCGGCGCGCAACAGGTCGGCGTCGGCCAGACCGTCCACGAAGGCGCGGGCGGCGAGCTTGTGCTCGGTGCTCGCATAAGCGCCGAGGGGATCGGCCGGCAGGTGGTATTGTTGCAGAAACGCGCCGACCTCATGCTGGCACACCTGGCACGCGCACGCCGGCCGGGGACCGACGGTCGCCTCCCAGTAAAGGTCGCATTCGCCGAACAGGCCGTTGCAGTGGATGTAGTCGGCGTTGAAGCCCCGATGCCGGAAGTGGTGAAACAGGCCGACCTCATAGAGCGCGTGCAGTTTCCAGAAGGCGTAAGGCGAAAAGAACAGTATGTTTTTCATCGGGGAGGCATGGGGGGGCCGGCGGGGTTGATTCAGCGAAGGATGCGCACGCAGTGGAAGGCCTCGGCGGCGGGCAGTCCGGCGGCGGCGCCCCGCTGGAGGGCCAGCGCGCGCAGGGCCTCGGGCGAGCGCGGGTGGGGGAAGGCGCGCGTCTCGCTTTCATAGACCTGCATGGCCGCGATTTTGGCGTCGAGATGCGCGGAGATGTCGAAAAAGACCGAGGGCTGGAACCGGGGCTCGAACTGGCCGAACGCCCATTCCGAGGAGGACGGCACCTCGTAGCTGTAGAGTTCGCGCACGACCCCGCCGGCCATCGGGCGGGTCGCGGTGAGCGTGGCGCGGAAGGTGATGGCATGGTCGAGATTGAGGTCGCCGCCGTGCTGGGTGAAGACGATGGCGGGCCGCACGCGGGCAATCTCGCGCTCGATGGCCTGGGTGATGTCGAGCAGCGGCAGGGTGTCCATGCGCTGGTCGGGGAAGCCGGCGACGTTGACCTCTTGGGCGCCGAGCAGCGCCCCGGCGCGGCGGGCGCGTTCGTGGTGGACCGTGAGCGCTCCGGCATCGCGCACGGGATCGAAACCGGGGCGCGAGGTGAGGCCGTTGGCCAGAATAAGCACCGAGACGGCGGCGCCGCCGGAGGCAAACCGGGCGATGGTGCCGCCGCACCCGAGGACTTCGTCGTCGGGGTGGGCGGCTATGACGAGGACGTTCATGGCGGACATCAGGAGGCGACGAGGTTCCAGTCCAGGGGAGTGCCGCGGGCGATCTCGCGCGAGGCCTTGCGGCCGAGCACCTCGGGCAGGTGGCGCGGGAGCAGCCCGCAACCGGGCCGGATGCAGCGAACGTTGTCCTCGCTGAACACCTCGCCGGGCCGGAGGTCGCGGACGACAAAGAGCGAGCGGCGGAAGATGCGGCTGGCCTCTTCCTTGGGGCTCATGGCGTAGGCGACCCGACCCAGCGCCCGTTCGGTGGTGCGCACGGCGTCCACCATCGCGCGGAACTCGGCGGGCTCGAGCGAGAACGCGCTGTCGGGCCCGGGCGTGGCGCGGGAGAGCGTGAAATGTTTCTCGATGATGCAGGCGCCCAGGGCCACGGCGGCGACCGGCACGGTGATGTCGAGCGTGTGGTCGGACAGGCCGGCGCACAGGCCGAAGCGGGTCGCGAGATCGGGGATGGTGCGCAGGTTCATGTCCTCGGGTTTGGACGGGTAGGCGCTGGTGCACTTAAGGAGCGCGAGTTGTTTGCCGCCGGCCTCGCGGAAGGCGTTGACCGCCTCGACAACTTCGTCGAGCGAGCCCATGCCGGTGGACATGATCACCGGTTTGCCGGTGCGGGCCACACGGCGGACCAGCGGCAGGTCAACCAGCTCGAAGGAGGCGATCTTGTGCGCCGGCACGTCCATCGCCTCGAGAAAATCCACCGAGCTGGCGTCAAACGGCGTCGAAAAACAATGCAGGCCCAGCGACTCGGCGAGACGCTTGAGTCGCGGCTGCCAGTCCCAGGGCGTGCAGGCCTCGCCGTAGAGTTCGTAAAGGTTTTTCCCCTCCCAGATCGTGCCTTGCCCGATCTGGAACACCGGCGTGCGCAGGTCGAGCGTCATCGTGTCGGGAGTGTAGGTCTGGAGCTTGATCGCGTCGGCGCCGGCGTCTTTGGCGGCGCGCACGATGGCGGCGGCCTGCTCGTAGTCCTGGTTATGGTTGGCCGACATCTCGGCGATGACATAAACGGGATGTCCGGGGCCGATGGGGCGGCCGGCGATGGCGAACGGGTGGGACGGGGTGGTGTTCATGAGGAAGGGGCGGAGGGCGACGCGGTGATCGTGACATCGGCGACCACGCGGCCGTCGTAGCGCACGGCGCGGGCGAATTCGTAGCGGAAGCCCGCGTGTTCGAGAAACGCGCGCGGGTAGCCGTCGGCGTCGAGCATGCGGATAAAATCGTGGAGCGCGGGCAGACCGGGCAGCGAGGGGATGAGGCTCTCCTCGGGACGGCGGCGTTTGAAAAGCGTGACCTCGCCCGACTGCGGCTGGGGCTCGGGTCGCAGGCGTATGAGGGTGGCGATCATGTCGGCCGACAACTCGGAGGCGCGCACGAGTATCTCCTCGGCGCCGCCTTCAAGCGAAAGCGGGCACTTCAGGTAGACCGGGCCGGCGTCCAGCTCGGCGCACATGCGCAGCGCCGTGAGCTTGGTCTCGCGATGACCGCGCACGATCAGGTTTTGCAACGGGCTGCCGCCGCGCCCGTAGGGTACGTCGGTCATGTGAAAGCACACGCACTCGGCGGCGTTGAGCACCGCCTCGGGGACGATCCAGGACCAGTGCAGGAAAAACACGAAGCGCGGGCGGAATTCGGCGATCAGCCCGGGCGTGAGTTCCTCGCGACCGGCAACAAAGCGCCATTCTCCGGGCAGGGAGGCGAGGCGCCCGGCAAACACGCGGCGGTTCCACGGCTTGCAACCCGCGACGAGGTAGCGTTGTTCGGCTGTGTTCACAACGGGGATGGGCTCACGGGGGTGACGCGCACTTCGTAGCGGCGACCGTCGATCTCCATGAAGGCCGGGTAGCGCTCGGGATCGCACACGCGCAGGAGGTTGAACTGGTCGCGAAGCGTCTTGTCGGGATCGAGACGGCTGTCGGCGGGGCGACGGCGCGGATAGTGGCCGGGGGTTCCGGTCTGCGGACGAGAGGAGGCGGCGTTGAAAGGATAATCCGCGATAAACCCGCGGCACAGGGAGCAGGTGGCGGCGGCCTGGGCGGCGCGCAGCTCGGCGACGCATTCATGGCCGGAAAAACGCAACGTCTCCCGGGCATGAATATCGCCGGTGTCCACGCCGGCGGCGGCCTCGATCAGGGAAACGGGGATCTCGTTTTGCCCTTCGAGGATCTGCCAGGTGAGCGGAGACCAGCCGCGACCGCGCGGCAGGGCGCTTTCATGCACGACGAGATTGTGCGCGTGGCGGCGGAGCAGCGCCTCCGGCACGATGCGGCCGAGGGAAAGGAAAAACGCGACGTCGCCCTCCTCGATTTGCAGGGGATCGTGGATCCAGCGCACCCGATGCCCGGCCTGTTCAAACCCGGTTTTCAGGCCGGCGAGGTGGGGGTTGATCCAGGACTCGGCGTCGGTGAGCAGGGTGATCGCCAGACCCGGGGCCAGGGCGGCGCACACGCGGCGGGCGCCGCGACCGTCAACGAGCTGGCGAGCGCGCCCGCTCATCTCGATGCGGGCGGCCGTGCCGTCCAGCCAGGGGCCCAGGACCTGCGCCAGGCCTACGGCGCTGAGCGCGGTGTGCCGGCCCAGGTGGAGGCCGGCCCCGGCGCGCGCCACGGCGTCGGCGATGGCGGCCTGGTTGTCGGCCGTGACGATCAAAGCCGCCGGCAGGCCCATGAAAGCGAGTTCCCACACGGTGGAGCCTGCCGCGGAGATGGCCACGTCGGCCCCGGCCATGAGCTCGGGCATGTGGTGCGAGTTGACGACAAGCCGCACCGGAACGGGGGCCGCGGCGACGGCGGCCTGCACGGCGGCCAGGTTGGGATTGCTGCCGCCGACGACGACCGTCGCCTCGATGCCGGAGAGCCGGCCGAGCGCGGCGATGACCAGACCGGTGACATTCTCGGGATCGCTGCCGCCGAGGGTGACGAGTACCCTGACCGGTGCGCCGCGGGCGCCCCCGGCGTCGGGAGCGGCGGCGCGGGCGACAAACTCTTCCCGAAGAAGCGCGTAGCGCGGGCCCAGCAGCAGACGCGTGGCGGGGTCGCGCCGGGCATAGAGCGTAGCGTCGGCGGAGGCGTTTTGATTGAGCACCACGTCGGCGTGATAGTGTTCGGCGTGCCCGTAATCATCGAGGAGCAGAAGGCGCAGGCCGGCGGCTTTGATTTCGCGCTGCCAGACGGCCCCGAACGCGTAGCCGTCGGCCACGATCCAGGAGCAGCCAAGCGCGCGGGCGCGGGCGACGGTGGTCCTGGCGTCCTCGACCGAACCGGCCGCCAACGTGATGGCGCCGGTCTCGAACCCCTCGGAGCGGATGCGTTCGTCGAGCGCCGGGGTGACGGCGGCGTGGAGGAAATGCACTTGCCCGCCGGTGCGTCGCCAGGCCTGCGCGAGCGCGAGGCAGCGCATCACATGGCCGGTGCCGATCCCTGAGGAGGCGTCTGCGCGGACAAGCAGGGGGGTGGCGGACATGGCGTTTACTCAGTTGAGACGTTTAAAGCCGCTCTGGCAGACGGGGACCTCAAGCAGGCCGGCCACGTCGCGACCGTCCTCGCATTGGCGAATGAGCGCGAAGACCGGATCGAGTGCGGCGAAGTAGCGGTCGAGCACCTCCGGGGTGTGCGCGATGCAGGCGTAGAGGGAGTTGGCCGCGAGGATGCCCTGCTTGAGCATCTCCTGGGTCAGGAGCGTTTTGTAGGCGAGCGCGTTGGGGCCGAGGAAGGCCAGCGTGGCGAGCGCGGGCAGGCCGCCGGTCTGGATCGCGAGCGCGTGGCGCGCGGCGAGCTCGTGCCAGCGTGCGACCACGGTTTGGCCGATCGCGGTGATGGTTTCCCAGGAGCGCAGGCGCTCCATGACCTCGAGGGTTTTCAACGCGGCCGCCGGGCCGATGCGCTCCGTCCAGAACGTGCTGCTGATAAACGTCTCCTGCGCGTGCTCCATCACCTCGCGACGCCCGACGACGGCGGTGATGGCGTAACCGTTGCCCAGGGCCTTGCCGAACATGGCGATGTCGGGCTCGACTCCGTACTGCTTGTGGAGGCCGCCAAAGGTCTGGCGGAAACCGGAGGTGCATTCGTCGAACATGAGCACGATGCCCTTGCGCGTGGCCAGGTCGCGGACCTTTTCGAGGAAGCCGTCCTGCGGGCCGAAGTTGCGCACGACCTCCATGACGATGACGCCGACGGGGTGTTGGTTGACGATGGTTTCAAGGGCGGCGAGGTCGTTGTAGGCGAAGGGATGGACGGTGCCGGCGAGGTCTTGAGGCACGCCCCTGGGTTCGAGGCCGGGCAAAAGATGGCCGGCGAGATTGCCGCCGCCGGCGAGGTTGGCGGCGAGATACCAGTCGTGCCAGCCGTGATAGCCGCAGAAGGCGATGTCGTCGCGGCCCGAGGCCGCGCGGGCGATGCGCACGGCGATGGCGTTGGCCTCGCCTCCGGTGCGGGCCAGGCGCACCATGCCGGCCCACGGGTGAAGTTCCACGAGTTTCTCGGCCAGGAGCACCTCCTCGGGGCAGTTGAAGGTGGACATGTTGCCCTTGGCGACGGTCTCGGCCACGGCGGCGTCCACCTCGGGATGCCCGTAACCGAGCGTGTTGGTGCCGATGCCCATGATGCACATGTCGAGCAGCTCGCGGCCGTCGAGGTCCCACACGCGGCAGTCCTTGGCGCGGCTGAAATAGGCGGGCCAGCGGCCGGGCAGGAACATCTCGGCGCGCTTGGAAAGCAGCATGTTGCCGCCGGGGATGACGCGCTTGGCGCGTTTCCAGAGTTTCTGGCCGGTGCAGAGATCGGCGCCTTCGTTGCGGATGGTGGCCTGGTTCATGGCGAAAAGAGCCGGTTGCTCGTTGGCGAGCGCGAGCACTTCGCGCCAGCCGAAATCGACGCGGCCGCGGAAATGGGCGACCACGCCGCGGACGACGTCGTAATCGGCGGATTCGTCCACGGTCCAGCGGCGGGCGGATTCGTCGGTGTCGTGCGCGAGGTTGACCTGTTTGCATCGGCCCGGAGCGCGCAGGTAGGGGGTGACGTGCTCGCGTTCAAACGGATCGCGCGCCTCGCGCCAGGCCTCTTCCAGGGCGGCAAAGGTGAAGGCTTCCACGTCGAGGCCGTCGGGATAGGTGGGAGGGCGGATGTTGGAGGCGTAGGCCACGCCTGGTTCGCCGGCGGCGGCGACCACTTGGGCGACCAGGCCGGGGTCGATCAGCGGGCAATCCCCGGTGATGCGCACGACGATGTCGGGCGCGAAGACGCGCGCGGCCTGATAATACCGGTCCAACACGTCGGACTCGCTGCCGCGAAACACCAGATGGCCGAGGCTCTCCACATGGGCGGCGAGCGCGTCGTCTCCCGGGCGGTCGGTGGTGGCCACGACCAGTGCGTCGAGGGCGGGGCAGGCCGCCAGGCGGCGCAGCAGGAAACCGATCAACGAATGGCCGCCGGCGAGGGGTTTGAGGACCTTGCCGGGAAAGCGGGTCGAACCGGTGCGGGCCTGGATGATGGCGATGGTCTTGGGGGATTTCATGTCAGGCGGGATTGGTCCAGCGGTAAGGCAGCACGAGGTCCTCGATGTCGTCGGGCCAGCGATCATCCCACTCGTCGAGGAGGGCGGCGGGCAGCGATGTGGCGGAAAACAGGGCGGCGTTGCGGGCCAGTTGGGCGGGCGTCTCGAGTCCGATCACCAGGCGCGCCTCGGACCGGGCGGTGCGTTGCAGCACATACTGCACGCAGAAATGATCGCGCTCCAAGCCGTGCGCCCCGCAGAAATCGGCCAACGCCCGCGCCGCCTCGCGTCCATGCCGGATATGGGCGGGCACCTGCTCCGGGTCCATGAGACCGAGACCTTGCAAATAAACGCTGCGCACAAAGAGCCGCGCGCCCGAGCCGAGAATGCGTTCGCCGGTATCGCCGCGCACAAAGCGCCTGTCGAAAGGCGAGGCTGGAAATTGGAGCGCGCCAAAGTCGAGCTCCTCGAGCGCGCTCAGCGCCGCTGCCGGTTGGTAGGCGGAAAGACCGAACACCCCGACCTGATTCTCGGAGGCCAGGGCGGCGGCGTCAGCACGAGCGCGACCATCCCAGCCGTCGAGCTCCCTCTCATCGTGCAAAAGCCACGCCTCCAGGCGGGGGATGCCCAGCGCCCGCAGCGAAGTCTGGACGCAGGCGGTCACCGATCCCCCCGGCGCGGCAAATCCGCCGCCCTTGCTGACAACCCGTGCCTCGTCCGCGAGACCGAGCCGGCGGAACGCCTGCCCGAGCACCCGCTCGCTGCGACCGTAGGCGGCCGCAGTGTCGAACCACGAGACTCCGCAGGCATGGGCGGCGGCCACCAGGCCGCAGCCCGCCTCGTCGTCGGGGCGGCCGGTGCGGTTGGCCACGCCGTAGGGGAGGCCGAGCTGGACGGTGCCCAGAGCGAAACGGGCCCGAGCAAGACCAGGAACGTCAGTCTCCATAGTGTTGGCGCAAGGGATACGCGTGGGCGGTTTGTTTTTTAAGGACGACCACGCCGATGCGTTCGTCTGGCGAGACTCCGTGCGCGCCGGGGTCGCGGGGGCGCGAGTGGTCATGGATTTGCCGCGAGATCTCGATGTAGTGGGGATTCCACGACCAGAGGGCGGCGTGCTGCAGTTTGTAACTGAAGACACCCTCCCGGTGGGAGTAGGCGTTGCGGTAGGGAAACGGAGGGCAAAAATCGAGCACCGCGACCAGCCCGCCGTCGCGCAAAACGCGGTCGCCTTCCGCGGCGATGCGGAACAATTCGGAGCGGTCGCACAGGTAAAGGCAGAAGCCGTAGATCAGCACGTCCACGCTGGCGTTTTCCCAAGGCAGGTCGTCGGCGGTGCCCGCCTGGAAGTCGGCGTCTGGGTGAAGGAGGCGCGCCTCGGCGACCGCAGCCTGCGAGGGATCGATGCCGGCGGCGCGGCCGCCGGCCAGGCCGGCGAGCGCGGCGATGCGACCACCCGTGGCGCAGCCCACCTCGGCCAGGAACTGGCCGGAGCAAAGAAACGGGCGGAGATGGCGCGCCACCGGATCGTCCTCGACACGGTAGGCGGAGAGGGTCCGGCGATTGCGGGCGACCCAGCAGTCGGCTTCGCCTTGGAGAAAAATTTCTCTCTGGGTTTTCATGATGGGGAGAACAGGTTTCGGACCGCCACCACCACGCGGTCGACGTCGGCGTCGGTCATCGCCGGAAACAAGGGGAGGCTGAGGGTGCGGGTGTAAAACGCCTCGGCTGCGGGGCACTTGCCCTGGGCGTAGCCATAGTTGCGGCGATACCAGGGCTGGAGGTGCACGGGGATGTAGAGCACTTGCGAGCCCACGCCGGCGTCGCGCAGGGCGGCCATGGCCTCGGTGCGCGTCTTGCCCAGCGCGGCGAAGTCGATCTGCACGGTGTAGAGGTGCCACGAGGTGGTCGCGGCGTCGGCCGGGTCGCGAAGCGCGGGGGTCTGCAGCCAGGGCAGTCCGGCGAAGGCGGCGTTGTAGGCGGCGACGATCTCGCGGCGGCGGCGCAGGCAGGCGTCGAGGCGGCCCAGCTGGGAAAGCCCCAGGGCGCACTGCATGTCGGTGATGCGGTAATTGTGCCCGAGCTCCTGCATCTCGTAAAACCACGGCCCGCGCTCGGCGAGCAGCGGGCAACCGTCGGAGGCCGGGGTGAAATTGTTCGTATTACGAACAATGCCGTGGGAGCGGAGCGTGCGGGCGAGCGCGGCCCAGTCGTCGCGGTCGGTGACCAACATGCCGCCTTCGCCGGTGGTCAGGGTCTTCACCGGGTGGAAACTGAAGGTGGTGAGGTCGGCCCAGGGGTTGCCGCCGAGGCTCCACGGGCGGCCGCCGGAGTGGAACGAGCCGCCGACGGCATGACAGGCGTCGTCGATGACGACGGCCCCGCGGGCGCGGGCGTACGCGGCGATGGCCGGCAGGTCGGCGGCCTGGCCGGCGTAGTCCACGGAGACGACCGCGCGGGTGTCGGCGCGCCAGCCGGCGGCTAGGGCGGCGGGGGAGAGCGTGTGGCTAACCGGATCGATGTCGGCGAAGTCGGGGGTGGCGCCGACGTAGGCGGCGGCGTTGGCCGAGGCCACGAAGGTGATCGGCGAGGTGACGACGCGGTCGCCCGGGCCCACGCCGGCGACACGCAGGGCGAGGTGGAGCGCGGCGGTGGCGTTGTTGACGGCGACGGCGTGGCGGGCGCCGACGCGTTCGGCGAATTTCCGCTCGAAGGCCTCGACGGCCGGCCCCTGGGTGAGGAAATCCGAGCGCAGGACGGCGGTGACGGCGGCGATGTCGTCGGCGGTGATCGTCTGGCGGCCGTAGGGGATCATGCGGGTGGAGGGCTCAGGAGGCGGCCAGGGCCGGCGCGCCGCGCCAGTCGCGGGGGAGCACGGAGACGCCGGCATCGGAGGGCTCCCGGATGCCCAGGAGGCCGCGGAGCTGTTCGGTGGAGAGGAAGTCGGGGTTGGTGCCGCTGTTGTAGCAGAAGCCGACGGGGACCATGCGGGCGTCGTGGGCCTCGCAGTATTCGGCGGGCGTGTAGCCGGAGCCCATGGGGAGGATGGCGTAGTAGCGGCCCAGGTCGGCGGTGTGATGGCTGTCGCTGCCGGTGATCATCTCCTCGTGGAGTTTTTCCCCGGGGCGGATGCCGACGACCGGGTAGTCGCAATCGGGGCCGATGGCGCGGGCCAGATCGGTGATGCGGTAGGAGGGGATCTTGGGAACGATGATCTCGCCGCCCCAGGCGTTTTCGATGCTCCAGAGCACCATGGCGACGGCCTCGTCGAGGGTGATGTTGAAGCGGGTCATCTCGGGATCGGTGATGGGGAGGACGCCGGTTTTGCGTTTTTCCTGGAAGAACGGGATGACGGAGCCGCGGCTGCCCATGACGTTGCCGTAGCGGACGACGCTGAAGCTGACGTCGCGGGTGCCGCGGATGTTGTTGGCGGCGACGAAGAGCTTGTCGGAGCAGAGCTTGGTGGCGCCGTAGAGGTTGATGGGGGCGGCGGCCTTGTCGGTGGAGAGGGCGACGACGCGGCGCACGCCGGAGTCGAGGGCGGCCTCGATGAGGTTTTGGGCGCCGAGGACGTTGGTCTTGATGCACTCGAACGGGTTGTATTCGGCGGCGGGCACCTGTTTGAGGGCGGCGGCGTGGACAACGATGTCGATGCCCTCGAGGGCGCGGCGCAGGCGTTTCTCGTCGCGGATGTCGCCGATGAAGTAACGGATGGCCGGATACTCGCGCCCGTTGAACTGCTGGGACATCTCGAACTGCTTGAGCTCGTCGCGGGAGAAGACGACGAGACGGCGGATGTTGGGGTAGCGCTCGAGGACGGTTTTGACAAAGGCCTTGCCGAAGGAGCCGGTGCCCCCGGTGACGAGGATGCTGGCGTTTTCGAGGGAGACTGGGGAGGCGAGCGGAGGCATGGGAGGCGTGGGATTGAAGGTGGAGGGGGCGGGACGGCTCAGGACTTGGCGGCGCGGAGTTTTCCGAGGACGCCGGAGATGTCGGCCTTGGGCTTGGGTTTGAGGGTGGTGATGACGTTGCGGGCCTCGGCGGCGAGGTCGGCGTTGCCGGCGAGTTCGGCGAGTTCGACGAGCATCTCCCAGCCGGGGACCAGGGTCTGGTCGAGACGGAGGCCGGCCTCGAGGGATTGGAGGGCGTCCCTGATCTGGCCGTTGGCGCGGAGGGCCTTGGCCATGTCGAGCCAGAGGGCGGCGGTGCCGTCGTCCTGCTGGAGGGCGGCAAGCAGGTAGGTGACGGCGCGGTCGGCGCGGCCGTGGGCGAGCAGGGTGTTGCCGTGGGCGCGGCGGGCGTCGCGAGAGAGTGGGGTGGCGCGGAGGGAGCGCACCGGGGAGCGGTCGCGGCGGAAGGCGGCGAGGCCGTGCTCGGCGATGTCGTCGTAGGCGGCCTCGATCAGGTCGCCGAAGGCGTCGCTGGCGGCCAGGGTATCCAGGAACTGCGGGGCGCGCTCCATGGCTGCCTTGATGCGGGCGGAGACCTCGGCGCGGTGGCCGGCGGCGGTGGCCAGGCCGGTGGAGATGGCCACATAGCTTTCCAGGTTGGTGGCGATGAATTCGTCGAGCCCGAGGGAGCGGAGCAGCGCGGCGCCCATGCGGGCGCGCATGGTGGCGCCTTCCCAGACGACGACGGGGACGCCGGCCTCGAGGGGATCGACGAGGGAGTTCACGCCGCCGAAGGGGGCGGTGTCGAGGTAGAGGTCGCCGACGCTCATCAGCGCGCTCACGTCGGAGCGGCTGGGGAGCTTCATGGTGGAGACCACGAGGCGGTTGTGATCGACGCCGTGGCGGGCGAGGACGGCCTCGAATTCGGAGCAGAAGCGCTTGATCGGGTAGTCGGACGACCAGTTGGGGTTGAAGGGATGGAGGAGCAGGCGGGAGCCGGGCACGGCGGCGAGCAGGCGGGCCCAGGCCTCGCGCATCTCGGGGATGACCTTGAAGTAGTTGGCGGCGGAGGCGAAGACGATGGAGTCTTCGGGGATGCCGAGGTCGGCCTTGGTCCAGGCGCGGACGGGGGCTTGGCGGTCGGCTTCGTAGTTGAAGGCATGGGTGGGGCCGGGCAGGAGGCCGAGCCGTTCGGTGAAGTGGCCGGCGGCCTCGGGCGTCTCGGTGAGATCGCCGGACACGTAGAGATCGACGGTGGGCAGGCCCGAGGTGATGCAGGAGGAGTTGTTGAGCACCTGGAGGGGCGCGACGCGGTGGAGGGCGAGGCGGGTGACCTCGTTGGTGACGGCGGTGACGTTGGTGCCGAAGACCACCACGTCGAGGGAGGCGGCGCGCAGGGCGGCGACCTGGCCGGAGAGATCGGCGGGGAGCACCTCGAAGGCGGCGACCTTGGAGCGGCAGTATTGCTCAAGGGCCGAGCGATCGGAGCGGCAGGTGAAAAGGGTGACGTCGAAGCGTTCGGGATCGAGTTGCTCGAAACTCGGGATGGTCGTGTAGGTCTCCGTCTGCGAGCCGAAGTGGCGGTTGACGAAGCCGACCCGCAGGCGGCGGCCGGCGCGGGGTGAGGCGAACATCTCGTAGTCGGCGTCGCGTTCGGCAAAGAAGCGCCGCAGGATGGCTCCGCGCAGTTCGGCGTGTTCGCGCATGCTGCCCTCGGCGAAGTAGAGCTGGATGGCGTTGCCCACGCGCAGGTAGGACTCGGCGGCGGCGCGCACGGCGGCCGAGCCGGTGTTTTTGCGCACCCAGCCGGCGAGATCTTCCAGGTGGATGCGCACGTGGCGGGCGTGGAGTTCGGCGTCGCCCGGCTCGGTGAAGCCCTGCGGCGAGGTAAAGAGCCATTCGGTGTAGGTGCCCCACCAGGCGTCGGGCACCTGGGCGATGCGCGGGGCCTGCGGTTGACGCCAGGCGGCGCTCATCACCATGAGGGCGGTGAGTCCGGTCCAGTCCTTGAGCGGCAGTCCGGCCACCCAGGCCTGGTCGGCGGTGTCGAGGGGGAAGTCTTGCGCGCCGCTGGCGGCCAGACGGCCGATCATCAGGCGCACGTCGGACCAGACCGGATGCTGGCGCTCCCGCTTGGGCCATGCGCACAGCCGCCCGGCCAGGGTGCGCCGCTCGGCGGAAAAACGTTCCCGTGCGACCGCATCGGTCGCATCGGCCAGCGTCGCGGCCAAGGCGACTCCCAAGGCCTTGAGTTGCGAGGAGAGTGCTTCGGACTGGCCGGCGACCTCTTGATTCAGATCCGGCGCGGAGGCCGCAGGTTGGGGTGGGGCAACGGTTAACGACATGATCCGCATAACTAAGCAGACCTTGATCCAAAATTAATTACGGTTTCTTAAGATAATTTAAAACAACGGCTTAAAAATATTTTTAACAGAGTCGCATCCCTGGATTCAGCGTTTGCAAAGAACGTCCATAAGGCTCGGAATTTTTTGCCGCCCGGGGACTTGGGGGTGGTTGCAGCCAGGGGTGGAGGCTGGTCTCGACGGCACGACCCGCCGGGGTGCCTCCGTCTCGGCCGCCTTGGCCGAGCCCGCTTCTCCGCTCACGCCGGCCCGATTTATTTCAGAAACACACCCTGAGACTACCCGGACGAAACGGCTCCGCCGTTCCGCCACGGATTCCCGACGTGGCGGAATCTCGGAGGGGTTTTGGTTTGGAGATCGTTCAGTCTCAAAAGCATCCAGCCATTGGGATTACCTCGCCTTTGACCGCGGGGTTCCGTCTCAGGCTTCCCGGCTGGCGTCGAGTATCTGGCGCAGGGTGTGGCCGAAGGCCACCAGATCGAAGGGTTTTTCGATGGCGTGCTTTTGTCCGAGGGTCTCAAGTTCGGCCTTGGCGGAGGCGTTGAGGTTGCCGGTCATGATGAGCACCGGGAAGTCGGGTGTGCGGGCGCGGATGACCTTGAGGACGTCGATGCCGCCCATGCGGGGCAGGTTGAGGTCGAGCACGATGAGGTCGTGTTTGGTGTCGCTGCCGAGGATGCGTTCGATGGCCTCGCCGCCGTCCAGGGCCGCCTCGACCGTGTAGCCGGCGGCCTCAAGCGCCTCGCCCAGCATTTCCTGGATGGGTGCCTCGTCCTCGACGATGAGGATGCGTTCGTTGCCGGGGGGGAGCTTGGCCTTGGGCGGATGTTCGGCGGGGGGCGCGTGAACGTCGGCGCGGATTTTCAGCGGGATGTAAACGTGGAAGGCGGTGCCTTTGCCGGGCTCGCTCTCCAGGTCGATGACGCCGTGATGGTTGGCGACGATGCCGTAAACGACCGCCAGGCCCAGGCCGGTGCCGCCGTGGTCCTGTTTGGTGGTAAAAAACGGTTCGAAGATGCGTGCGCGGACCTCGGCCGACATGCCCACGCCGGTGTCGGCCACGCGGATGTGGGCGTAGTCCTGGGCGGGATCGACCTTGAGGTGGCTGATGTCGCGGCCGGAGACGCGGTTGGTGGTGAGGGTGAGGCTGCCGCCGCCGGGCATGGCGTCGCGGGCGTTGACGCAGAGGTTCATGACCACCTGGCGGATCTGGTCGGGGTCGGCGGCGAAGGTCTCGATGGAGTCGTCGAACTCGTAAACCTGCTCGATGTCGCGGGGGAAGGTCTCGGAGAGCAGGCCGGCGAGTTCGCGCACGAGGTCGTTGATGTGGACGGCGCGGTAGGCGACCTCGTTTTTGCGGCTAAAAGCCAGGATTTGCCGGACGAGTGTGGAGGCGCGAACGGCGGCCGCGTGGACCGAGCCGAGGTAGCGGTTGAGCCGGGGGTCCTCCCCGGTCATCGACAGCGAGAGCTCGGTGAAGCCGCGGATGATGGAGATGATGTTGTTGAAGTCGTGGGCGATGCCGCCGGCGAGCGTGCCGAGGCTCTCCATCTTCTGGGCTTGGCGCAGCTGGTCCTCGAGGGCTTTGCGCTCGGTGATGTCTTCGCGCAGGCAGAGCAGGTAGGTGATTTCGTCGAGGTGGTTGCGGATCGGGGAGATCTGCACGAGTTCCCAGAGTTCGGAGCCGTCCTTGCGGCGCGAGCGGAGTTCCCCGGACCATTTTTTGCCCGAGGCGACCAGGGCGCAAAAGTGCCGGTAGGCGGCCTCGCTGGGGTGGCCGTCGCGCAGGAGGGGGATCTGGTGCTCGAAAATTTCTTCCAAGGTGTAGCCGGTAACCTCGGTGAAGCGGGAGTTTACATATTGGGGGGTGCCGCCCGGGGTGGTGATGACGATGGAGACGGGGGCTTGCTCGAAGGCTTGGGCGAGCTTGCGGAAATGCTCCTCGGCGAGGCGGTGTTTGGTCACGTCGCGGCCGATCGCGCGCACGGCCTGGACCTGCCCCTCGGTGTCGCGGAGGGCGGTCTCCTCCCAGGCGATCCAGCGCCAGCCCTGGGCGGTCTGCCACCGGTGTTCGCGGGCGATGTGGTAGGGCGGGCGGGACAAGCGGGGGGCGGCGGCCGTCCAGTCGGGTGTGTCCTCGGTGTGGAGGAGGGAGCCCAGATCGTGGTCCATCCAGACGGGGGCCTGCTGGCCGAATTTGCGGGCGAAGGCGCGGTTGACCTCCAGGATCCGGCGGGTGGCGGGCTCGAAGAGCACGGCGAGTTCCAAGCTGTCGGCCCAGGGCTCGAGCAAGGTGGCCGTCGGGGGGCCGGGGGGCGCCTTGGTGACGGAGTCGGCGGTGTTCATGCGTTCAGACGATCCCGTCGAGCATGCTCGGCAGGCGTGGCATCATGTTTTCGATGGTGATCTGGGCCTGCGAGGCCTCGCGGGTGTTTTCCACAAAAAGGATTCTCCACCCCTCGGAGCGCATCCAGGAACCGGGGGGCGGATGGGGGGAGAGCCGCTCGAAACCGCTGGAGATGCCGACTTGGCGCACGACGAGGTCGGCGACTTGGACGGCGGCGGCGTAGATACGGTGGTCGCCGGCCTTGGAAGGCTGGGCGTGGCAGCGGACGGCCTCGACGATTTCGGGGGCGAGTTGGTGGCGTTCGAGGTAGTGGGCGCCGATTTCGGCGTGGTCCCAGCCGATCAAATCGCGTTCGGCGGCGCAGGCGGCTTCGGGCGAGGCGTGCTCGGTGCCGACGAGCTGGGCCAGTTCGGGGCCCCAGGCGGTGGCGAGGACCACCTTGCCGACGTTGTGCAGCAGGCCGATGATGTAGTCGGTGTCATCGTCGACCAGGAGGGAGGTGGTCGAGAGGATTTCGCGGGTCATGATGGCGGTGCCGATGGAGTGCTGCCACATCTCGCGCCAGGGAAGCTGGGTGTTGGCCGGGCCGATCTTTTCCATATCCTCGATCACGGGGGTGGCCATGGAAAGCTCGCGGATCTGCCGCAGGCCCAGGTAGAGCACCGCCTCTTCGATGTTGTTTACCTTGGCGCTCAGGCCGAAGTAAACACTGTTGACCATGCGCAACAGGCGCGCGGTCAGGGAGGGATCGCTGCGGATGATCTCGGCGATCTGCGAATTGTAACTCTGCTCCGAATTCACCAGGCTGGCGAGCTTGCGGTTGATGCTCTGGAGGGATGCCAGCTTGGGGCAACGCTCGATCCTTTGCTTGATTTCATCTTTCAAGTAAGGACCCGCGATGGTGGACGTGCTCATGGGGAGGGGCTAGGCAACTGGGGAATATACACTAAGGGCAACTTCGGCACAGATTCGGAGGGATTTAGCAGGATTTGCGAGCCATCAACCGAATTCATCCCAAATGGATTCGTTCGAGCCGGCCGCGGCTTGCGCAGAACGCACTAAAATAACCGATGAGCATGATCTTGAAAATCGCGATGGAAAGGGAAGGGAGCGCGCAAGATGTCGAGGCGAAGGGTGATGCCGTGCCATCGCCTGCGAGCTGGTTCCTGCATGGAGGTGAGGCCACGCCCGGCCCCCGGGCACCTGGGAGTGGGCGGGCGTTGGCCGTCAGGCTGGTGTCAGTCGTGGAAGCTCAGCTTGCCGGCGCCGGCATTGGGGGGTGTCGGCACCACGGGGGACTCGACATGCTTGGTCGCGGGTGGACGGCGGACCGGGGCGTGGGTGGTCTCGTGGGAGACGGCGGTCTTGGCGGGCTTGGTCTTGGCGACGTTGGAGGTGGAGGCGTCGATGGACAGGCCGACGAGGGCGGCGAGTTGGGCGGAGGCGTTGCGCAACTCCTCGGATTGGGCGTTGAGCTCCTCGGCGGCGGAGGCGGTTTCTTCGGCGCCGGCGGCGTTGGATTGGGTGACCTTGTCCATCTGGCTGACGGCGGTGTTGATCTGGGTGATGCCTTCGCTCTGCTCGTTGGAGGCGGTGGCTACCTCGGTCACGAGCCGGTCCACTTCGCGGCTCTTTTCGAGGATCTGCTGCAGGCCGGCCGAGACGCGGGTGGAGAGCTCGACGCCCTGGGCGCTGCGGGAGGTGGCGTCGGCGATTTTGTCGGCGGTCTCCTTGGCGGCGATGGCGGAGCGCTGGGCCAGGGAGCGCACCTCGTCGGCCACGACGGCGAAGCCCGCGCCGGCCTCGCCGGCGCGGGCGGCTTCGACAGCGGCGTTGAGGGCGAGGATGTTGGTCTGGAAGGCGATCTCGTCGATGGTCTTGATGATTTTGGAGATGTCGTTGGAGGATTGCTGGATGGCGTTCATCGCGGCCTGCATGCGCTCCATTTCGGCGGCACCGGCCTCGGCGGCGCCGCAGGCGTGGCCGGCGGAGATCTTCCCGGCCCGGGCGTTCTCGGCGTTGCGCTTGGTCATGCTGGCTAGTTCCTCGATGGAGGAGCTGATTTCCTCAAGGGAGGCGGCCTGTTCGCTGGAGCCCTCGGCGAGGGCCTGGCTGGCGGAGGATACCTGGCCGGAGGCGGCGGCGACCTGAAGGGAGCCCTGCGAGAGGGAATCGGCTGTGGTGGACAGGGCTCGATTGACGCCGCGGATGATGAGGACTGCGGCCACGAGGCCGAGGACGACCTCCACGATCAAGCCGGTGATAATGGCTGAGGAGGCGAAGCTCAGGCCATGGGAGGAATCTTGGGCATAGTCGAGGGTGCGTTTGATGGAGCGCGACATGACCTCTTCCACGACCTTGTCGAATTCGTTGCCGGCGGTGGCGCGGGCGGCGGTGATGGCCTTGGAATCGGTGAAATTTTTCACCAATTGATCGACGGCGGCATCGTATTGGGCGGCGGCTTTGCCGATCTCTTCAAGTTGGTCGAGGTTCTCCTTGGTTTGCGTGATGGGCAGGAGTTTTTTACGGGTGGTCTCCAACTCCCCGAAAAGCGGCAAGACCTTGTCGAGCAGCTCGGGCTGGCGCAGCGCCTGGGCCTTGAACGCGGTCACGCGGATGGTGTTGCCCAGTTCCAACAACTCATTGGCCAGGGTCAGCTTCCAACGGCGTTCTTCCAGTTTTTCGACGCCGGCCGACGCTTTGATCTCACCGGCCAGTTTGGTGTTTTGGTCGTCGATGAACGTGGTGCAGGTTTTGACAAAGTCGGCGGCCGCCGTGTCGAGTTGCGCGCGGATTTTGGCGAGCGACTCGAGATTGCCCACGGTGGCCTTGAATTGGGTGTCGTAGGCGGCGAGGGCCTTGTCGGCCTCGACCACGGCGTCGCGCAGGGCGGTGAGCTCCGGCTGGGAGGCGGCGAGTTTTCGGGCGGCGTCCAAGGCGGAGCGGACCTCGGCGAGGTGTTTCTGGACGGCGGCGAGCTGCTCGGGGTCCCCGGTGAAGCCATAGCCGCGGGCGGCGCGCTGGGTGAACGAGGAGGCCTGGGCGAGGTCGCTGGCCACGTCGGCCTGGGGGGCGACCGCTTCGAAGAGCAACTTGGCGCCGGAGGCGCTGGTCAGCATTTGATAGGTGGCAAAGCCACCGAGAATGCTCCCGAGCAAGAGCAGCAGGGCAAACCCGAGGGAGACGCGTTGGCCGATGGTGAGTGCGGAGAGTTTCATGGCTTATGAGATGGTAAGATAAAGCAGTGCGCACCTTATCGGCTCGGGCGGGCTTAAGTTGAGTTCACCGCTGCTGATTGATTTCGGTAAAATCAAAGCCACGCGGGCGGATAATGCCTCCTTATCGCCGCGGGACTTGCGCCGGTTGAGAGAACGAGCACCGTGCTCGCCATGTCTTACGCGCGCATTTCCCTCGTGATTCTGGCGGGCTTGATGTGGTGGCCCTTGGTCGGGGCGGCCCAATCCGCCCCGAGGGATTCGCGCAAACTCTACGCCGAGTTCTGCGCGGCGTGCCACGGGCCCGCGCTCGGCGGCGGTTCCGGGCCGTCCCTGCTGGGCGAGGCGTGGAAATACGGTGGCGACGAAGCCGCGCTGGCGGCCAGCATCCGCGAGGGGCGTGTGCCCGGCGGGATGCCGGCCTTCGCACCGGGTTTGTCCGAGATGGAGATCCGCGGACTGGTGGTTTACATCCGCGAGCAGGCCGGGCGAGCCGCCAGCCTCAAGACGCCCCCGCCGCGTCCCGGGCCCGAGGCGGCGGCGAGCCGGCTCCATGCCTATCGTATCGAAACCGTGGCCACGGGATTGGCCGAGCCTTGGTCGGTCGCCTTCCTGCCCGATGGGCGGCTGCTCGTCACGGAGAAGCGCGGCTCGCTGCGCGTGGTGTCGGGCGGGCGGCCGGGCGAGCCGGTCGCGGGTGTCCCGAAGGTGGACACCGGCGGGCAGGCGGGACTCTTCGACGTCGTGCCGCATCCCGATTATGCGCGCAACGGCTGGATCTACCTCGCGTTCGCCGAACCCGACAAAAACGCCGAGGGCAGGGCCGTCTCCATGACCACGGTCGTGCGCGGTCGCCTCAAGGACAACGCCTGGACCGACCAGCAGGTCATCTTCCGGGCGCCCGTCGGCACGTTTCGCCCGGCCGGCGGGGTGCATTTCGGAGGCCGCCTGGCCTTTGACCGCGCGGGCTACCTGTTTTTCTCCATCGGGGATCGTGGCAACCAAGTCAACGCGCAGAGCCTCGCGCTGCCCAACGGCAAAATCCACCGCGTTCACGACGACGGTCGCGTGCCGGCCGACAACCCCTTCGTCGGCACCCCCGGCGCCAGTCCCACCCTCTGGAGCTACGGCCATCGCAATCCCCAGGGCCTGCGCTTTGATCCGGTGACCGGCGAGCTCTGGGAGCATGAGCACGGGCCGCGCGGCGGCGACGAACTCAACCTGATCAAACGCGGGGTCAACTACGGCTGGCCGGTGGCCACTTACGGCATGAACTACAACGGTACGCCCATTACCGACGTCACCGGCCGTCCCGATTTCGAACCGCCGGTCGCCTACTGGATTCCGTCGATCGCGCCCTGCGGCATGGCGTTCTACACCGGCGACCGTTTCCCGAAGTGGAAAAACCACCTCTTCATCGCGTCGCTGGCCGCGCAGGAATTGCGCCGGCTCGAACTCAAGGACGGCAAAGTGGTGGACCAGGAGGTCGTCTTCAAGGGCCTCGGTCGCCTGCGCGACGTGGCCGACGGACCAGACGGCTGCCTCCACCTGCTGTTCCCCGACCGCATCGCCCGGCTCGTGCCGGCGGAGTAGCGGTGGCGGCTGGATCAACGGAGAAATCAGGGTCGCGCTGGTGCCCGGGGCGGGACTCGAACCCGCACGGCTTTGCAGCCAAGGGATTTTAAGTCCCTGGTGTCTACCATTCCACCACCCGGGCGGGCGGCACAGACCCGGGCAGTGAAGGGGGCACCCTTCGCGCGGTCAACGTTTCCGCGCCCAGCGCGCGCCTCAAGCGGCCTGGCTAAGGCGCTCGATGGTTTCGGGCGCGACCACGCGCTCGATGTCGAGGAGGGTTTTGACGACGCCCTTCACCTTGGCGAGGCCGAGGAGGTAGGAGGTGTCGATGCGCGCGCCAAACTCGGGAGTGGGCTCGATCTCGGCGCCCGTGAGATTCACGACCTCCTCGACGCTGTCCACGACCAGGCCCATCTGCACGTTGCGCCCGGCTTCCATGGCGATCTGCACGACCACGATGCAGGTGCGCTCGGCCAATTCGGCGTTGAGGCCGAATTTGATGCGCAGGTCGATGACGGGGATCACGCGACCGCGCAGGTTGATCACGCCCTTCACGAACACCGGCATCTGGGGCACGGGGGTGATTTTTTGGAGGCGGATGATCTCGCGCACCTTTAGCACGGCGATGCCGTAGGCTTCGTTGTCGAGGACGACCGTCAGGTATTTGCCGGCCAGGCGGGAAGTATCGGTGTTGTTGAGTGTGCTCATGGAGTAGGAGGCAGTGCGGGAGGATGGTTAAAGGGGGACGGGGCCGCGTTCCGGTCCTATCGGCGCATCAAAGGAAAAGTTAACCGGTATTTTTTGCCGGGGTATCACCCGGGCGGGCCCCGCGATTTTCTCGTTAACGAGTGGGCCTTCCTAAAGTCATCGCGGAGTCGTGCCGTTATTGCGGCTTCCATTCGACAACGTCGCACCCCCCTTACGTCATGTCCTTGCAGTCCTCCACTTTCACCGTCCTGGATGATCTGGCCAGTCGCCTTGCCGGCGAATCCATCTTTGCCCGGGCGCACAGCGACGAGGGGCTGATCCCCTCCTACAGTCTCTTGTCCGACATGCTCGGGCATCTCGTCGACATCCCGGACCTGCTCGCGCCGCTCAAGGCGTTGCACGCCCGCCTTGATACCCTGCTCAACGAGGCCCGGCCGTTTGACGAGGCCTCCGAGCAACACCTTAAACAGGTCGCCGCCTGGCTTCCGGGCGCCCTGGCGGCCACGCGCGACGGAAGGCCGTCCGCCTCACCCCAGGCCGGCGTCCCGGCCCCGGCCGGGCAGGAGAAGGCCCGCGCCGTCGCCGTCGAGCAGGACGAGGTGGACTGCATCCTCGAACTCGACCTCGCCGAGAACCGCGAATTGCTCGGGGAGTTTCATGTCGAGGGGCTCGACCACCTGCAACAGATCGAGGCGGCCCTGCTCGCCTTGGACGCCGCGCCCGACGACCGCGACGCGCTCAACGGCCTTTTCCGCTCCTTCCACACCATCAAGGGCGTGTCCGGCTTCCTGCACCTCGTGCCCATGCACAAGCTCACGCATGAGGTCGAATCGCTGCTCGACCTGGCCCGCACCGACCGGCTGCGGCTCACCCCGGCCATCATCACCGAGATCCTCCGCAGCCGCGACGCGATCCAGCAGATGATGGAGCAGATCACCGTCGCCCTCGAACAAGGCCGGCTGCCCGACCGCGCGGTGCGGGTTTCCCACCTGATCCTGGCCGTGCGGCAACTGGCCTCCGGCGAGGGCGCCCCGGCCGGCGAAGATCCGGCCCCGGCGCAGGCGACGCCCGCGCCGGCGGTTGTGCATGACGAAGCCGGCCGCCCCGAAGTGTCCAAGCCGCCCGCCGCCGAAGCCGGCGCGCGCCCGGCCGCCAGCTCCTCCTCGGTGCGCGTCAACATCGAGAAGCTCGACTCGCTGGTGGACGTGGTCGGCGAGCTGGTGATCGTGCAGAGCCAGTTGGTCGAATCGGCCAAGGGCCTCGAAACGGGAGGTTCCACGCTCACGCGCAACCTTGCCCAATTCGGGCGCATCACCAAGGAGCTGCAGCTCACCGCGATGTCGCTGCGCATGGTGCCGATCAAGCCCACTTTTCAGCGCATGGAGCGCCTGGTGCGCGATCTCTCCCGGGAGTTTGGCAAGCCGGTCCTTTACGAGACCAAGGGCGAGGAGACCGAGATCGACCGCACCGTGGCGGAGGAGATCGTCGATCCGCTTGTACACATGGTGCGCAACTCCCTCGATCACGGCTTGGAGCCGCCCGAGGAGCGCCGCAAGTCGGGCAAGCCGGAGCAGGGTCGGCTGCGTCTGGCGGCTTATCACGAGGGCAGCAACCTGGTGATCGAGCTTGGCGACGACGGACGGGGCATCAACCGCGCCCGCGTCCTCGACAAGGCGCGCCGGCAAGGCCTGGTGGCCGAGGGGGTGACGCCCTCCCCCGACGAGATCGTGAACCTGATTTTCCTGCCCGGCTTCTCCACTGCGGAGAAGGTGACCGCGGTCTCCGGCCGCGGCGTGGGCATGGATGTGGTCAAGCGCAACATCGAGCGCCTGCGCGGCCAGATCCAGATCGAGACCGAGGGGGGGCGGGGCACCACCTTCCGCATACGCCTGCCGCTCACCACCGCCATCATCGACGGCCTGCTCGTGCGCGTGGGCGCCGACCGCTTCATCCTGCCCACGATCACGGTGCAGGTGGCATTGCGGCCTTCGCGCGAGATGCTGTCCAGCGTGCAGGGTCGCGGCGAGGTCATCGACCACCGCGGCAAGATCCTGCCGCTGCACCGCCTGCACCGCCGCTTCGGCATCCAGGGCGCGGTGGAGGATCCCACGCAGGGCATCGTGGTGATGATCGAGGTGGGCCACCGCATTTATGCGCTGCTGGTGGACGAGCTGCTCAACAAGCAGGAGGTCGTCATCAAAAACCTCGGCGCCTACCTGCAAAACCTGCCCGGCGTGGCCGGCGGCGCCATCCTCGGCGACGGCAGCATCGCCCTCATCCTTGATCCCGCCTCACTCTGCAACGCAGGCTACTGAGCCCGCCCGCACCACCAACCCCGCCCCCGGCCATCCGATGCCCACCCTCGACGAAGTCTGCGCCCGCGCGTTGTCACTGCCTTGCTCGCCCGCGCTGTTGCCGCGGCTCATCACGCTGCTGGAGCGTCCCGACGCCGACATCGAGGATCTGGCCCGGCTCATCCAGCTCGACCCGGTGCTGGCCAGCGCGACCGTGCGCATGGCCAACTCGGTGTTTTTCTCCGGCGGTGCCAAGGTGGGCACGGTGGCCGACGCCGTCATGCGCCTGGGCGCGCGCGAACTCTACCGGCTGGCCGCGCTCTCGCTGGCCTCGCGCTGGATGTCGATCGAGGTCGAGGGCTACCGCTGGGAGGCGGGCGATTTTTGCCGCGCCTCGCTCGTCAAGGCGGTGGCCGCCGAGGCGCTGGCGATGCGCACCCGCCGGGTCGATCCCGCGCTGGCCTACACCTGCGGCCTGGTGCACGAGATCGGCAAACTGGCGGTGGCGTTTGCCTGCCCCGAGGCCTTCGCGGGCATCCGCGCGCGGTGCACCGCCGCAGGCTGCACCTGGCTCGAGGCGGAGACGGCGGAGCTGGGCTTCAATCACGCGGCGGTGAGCGCGCGCCTGCTGGCCGAGTGGAAGTTTCCCGAGGCCGTCGTGGTGGTGGCGGCCTTCAACCCGCCCGCTGGCACGATTCCCGACGAGCACCGGGCGCTGGCCGCGCATCTGCACGCGGCCGACCATCTGGCGGCGGCGTTCGGGGCCGGCCAGGGCGAGGACGCCTTTCTCTACACCCTCAACCAGGACTTGCTGGCCGAGCAGGGCCTCGACGCCGAGACACTCGATGCCGCACTGCCGGTGGTGCTGGAGCGCGCCGCGCGCCTGCTCGGCGAGCGGCTCACCAACGGGAAGATCGTGTTTTGAGCCTGCCCGGGCCCGGCGCCTACCTGGCGCCGGACTCTTCGTGCGAGCCCAGGGCGCGGTTCACCTCGCCGAGCAGGGACGCGAGGGTGAAGGGCTTGGCGAGGAAGGAGACGCGCTTGAGCTCGTCCAGGGATTCGCCGGTGACGAGACGGTTGTAACCCGAGGCGATGATGACCGGCGTGCTCACGCCCAGGGCGCGAAGGCCTTTGGCGAGCTCGATTCCGGTCATGCCGGGCATGGTTTGATCGGTGATGACCAGGTCGGCCGAGGTGGGGTCGGCCCGCAGGGCGGCCAGGCACTCCTCGGCCCGGGCATGGACCTTGGGTGCGTAGCCGACTTGTGCGAGGGCCATGCGGTTGAGTTCGGCGATGCTGGTGTCGTCGTCGATGATGGCTATGCGCCGGCCCCGGCCGACGGCGGAGCCCGGGGTTGCCGCGATCTCCGCCGGCGGCGCTTCCGGTTGGGGCGAAGCGGACGGTAAATAGACGGTGAAGGTGGTCCCCTGGCCGGGTGTGGAGCGAACGATGACCGCGCCCTGGTGGGCGATGACCGAGTTGTGGACGATGGCCAGGCCCAGGCCGGTGCCCTCGCCGTCGCTCTTGGTGGTGAAGAAAGGCTTGAAGACGCGTCCGATCATGGACGCGTCCATGCCGCAGCCGGTGTCGGCCACAAAGAGGCGGAGGTAGGGGCCGGGATTGAGGGAACCCACCTGGACGGGCAGGGGAGTGGTGATCTCGACGCGGCTCAGGCCGATTTCTATGCGGCCGGCAACCGCGCCGATGGCGTGGGCGGCGTTGGTGCAAAGGTTCAGGAGGACCTGCTGGAGCTGGGTGCCGTCGCCAAGCACGGTGCAGCCGCCGGATTCGTCGTGGTAGTCGAGCTCGATGGTGGCCGGGAGGCTGGAACGCAGCATGGGAACGGCTTCGGCGTAGAGGCGGCCGGGGGTGACCGGCAGGTGCGAGGGGGTGTGGTTGCGGCTGAAGGCGAGGATGCGGCGCACGAGGTCGGCGGCGCGGTTGCCGGCGCGCTCGATCTGCTTGAGCGAGGTCCGGGCCGGGTGGTCGGCCGCGATGGCGTCCTGCGCAAGGTGGGTGTAGCCGAGGATCGAGGTGAGCAGGTTGTTGAAGTCGTGGGCGACGCCTCCGGCCAGCGTGCCGAGCGTCTCCATCTTCTGGGACTGGGCGAGTTGGTGCTCCAGGAGGCGGTGGCTTTCCTGCTCGGCCTTGAGGGCGGTGATGTCCTCCCGCACTTCGATGAAGTGGGAGACGCGGCCGTTGGCGTCTTTGACGGGTGAAATGGAGACGCGCTCGGTGAACAGGGTGCCGTCCTTGCGCCGGTTGACGAGTTCGCCGCGCCAGGGTTCGCCGCGGGTGATGGTGCTCCAGAGTTGGGCGTAAACTCCGGGCGGGTTCTCGCTGGATTGGAGCAGGCGGGGGTTTTTGCCGATCACCTCGCGGCTTTCGTAGCCGGTGGCGCGGGTGAAATAGGGGTTCACATACTCGATGTCGCCGTTGACGTCGGTGATGACGATGGAGACCTCGGTCTGGGCGATGGCCTGGGAAAGCTTGATGATCTCGGCCTCGGCGGTGCGGCGGGTGTGGATGTCCTGGGTGGTGCCGACCATGCGGAGTGCTCGGCCCGAGGAGTCGCGCTCGATGACGCGGCCTTTGTCGTGAACCCAGCGCCATTTGCCCTCGGCGTCCTTGCAGCGGTGTTCGCAATCCCATTCCGGGGACCGGCCTTGCAGGCAGGCCTCTAGGGTGGTGCGGACGAGAGGGAGATCGTCGGGGTGGGTGAGTTGGAGCCAGGTGTCGACGTTGGGCGGGAGACGGCCGATCTCGTAGCCAAGGATGGAGGTGCCGCCGGCGTGGGTGTGGAAGCGGCCCGTGGGGACGTCCCATTCCCACCAGGCGAGGCGGGAGGAGATCATGGCGAGGTCCAGCTTGTCCTGCATGGTCTTGATGACGTCGATGCGGGTGAAGGTGAGCACGACGCCCTGGATGGAGCGGTCGGTCGCGCGAAAGGGCAGGATGCGCTTGAGCAGCCAGTGGCCGTCGCGAGTGCGCACCTCGCCCTCGCGGATATGGCCGGTTTTCAGGACGGCGCGGGCGTCGTCGATCATGCCGGCCTGGTCGGCGAGCTGGTAGGCGATGTGCTCGATGGGGCGGCCCAGGTCCCGGGGGAGCAGACGGAAGATATGCTCGATCGAGGGATTGAACATGCGGATGCGCAGGTCGCGATCGAGGAAGAGGGTGCCGACATCGGTGGCTTTGAGGAGGTTGTCGAGGTCGGCGTTGAGGGTGTTGAGTGCGGCGTTCTTGCTCTCGAACTCGGCGTTGATGTTTTTTAGCTCCTCGTTGATCGATTGGAGTTCCTCGTTGGCGGCCCGGAACTCCTCGTTGACGGCGTAGAGTTCCTCGACGGTGGCCTGGAGGCTTTCCTTGGTGGAAGCGAGTGCGACCTCCAGTTCCACGATGCGCCGGTCCTGGGCTTCGGGGGAGGTGAAGGCGTCGCCCGGAGCGCCCGGCGGGCGGGAGTTGCGCAGCGAGATGTGGAGCAGGCGGGTGCCCGCGCGGTCCTCGGGGAGGGGCGAGACTGTCAACTCGATGCGCTCATGGCCGCCGCCGGCGAGTTCGGCGCGCAGGATGTGCGACCCGGCCGGGGCCCGGTCGCGGAGGACTTGGGGGATGAGGGTGGAGAGCGCGAGCCGCAGATCGCCGGCGGTGCGCGCGAGGATGTTTTCCTGGGAGCGGCCGCGCGGCGATAGGAGGAAGCGGGCGGAGTCCCCGATGCAGTGGAGGATCATGCCCTCGTCGTTGACGATGAAGCCGGCCGGCAGGTGTTGCCCCAGCAGGTGTTCGCAGGCGTGCAGGAGGCCGCGCGCGGGCGGGGCGGCGGGGTTGGCCGTGGCCCCGGCCATGATCGAAGTGTCGCGACCCGGGCGGGCAAGGCCGGTGGCGCCCGCGAAGGCGACGACGGCATCTGGCATGAGCCCGGGGGGCAGTTCGTAATTGGCCAAGCCGGTGGCGAGGGCGCTGCGGGGCATCTCGTCGAACTCGGCGGTCTCGGGGTCCTGCACGATCACCAGGCCGCCGGCCTCATGGACCGCGCGGATGCCCTCGCTGCCGTCCGTGCCCGGGCCGGAGAGGATGATGGCCACGGCGTGTGCGCCGGCGTCGGCCGCGAGGCAGTTGAGGAAGGCGTTGATCGGGAGGCCCGGGGTGTGATCGACGACCGGTTCGGCCGGGTGCAGCCGACCATCCCGGACTGTCATCAGTTTCTTGGCGGGGATGAGGTAGATGGAATCCGGCTCCATCGACATGCACTCCTCGACCCGGTGGATGTTCATGGTCGTCTGCCGGCCGAGCAGATCCTCCACCAAACCGTGGAAATCGGGCGAGAGAGGTTGCACCACCACGAAACTGCAGCCGGAGCTCGGCGGCATGTGATGGAAAAAAGCCTCCAGGGCTCGTAGTCCCCCGGCGGCTGCGCCCAAGCAGACAACCAGGGATCCGGCCGGGGCCGGGGAAGAGGTAAGGCTGGGTGCCGGCGAGTGAGGGAGGGACATCGATCAGGCGACTTCGTTGCAGTGAAAACTAAACAATCGTGCCGGGCGTGTCACGAGCCTTTGGCCCCGTCGTGCAGAAAACCCCAAGAATACCTCAGTTTATCGGATTTGTTTGGGTTGCAGGGTGGCTGCTCCCAACACGAAGCCCTGTCGGGGTGCGTGTCCGATGAATCAGGCACTTGGTCGTGGGCGGCACAAATTGCCGCATCTTTAGCGAGGGCTTGGAAAATCTTTGGGAATCGAATCTATTTCGCTAAAAATAAATTATAAATAATTTATGAACAATGATATATGAATTGTAATCTGTGGTTGGCAGTCTCCGTGCTAAGGAATAGGGCCCCGCGATGTCCGACCACGACAAAGATCAAAAAACAGAGCAGCCCACGAGCAAGCGGCTCAGCGAGGCGCATGATCGCGGTCAATTTGCGCGGACCCCGGAACTCGGTGTGGTGTTTGCGTTGGGGGCGGCGTTGGCGGCATTGAGCATGGGTGCGGCCAGCGGTGCCGGCGAGGTGGCCGAATACACGGCCACATTGTTCGGCCACTTACACTTGGTGAGTTTTACGGCCGGCCAGATGCCGCTGCCGGTTTATGAGGGCGGGCGGGTGGTGGGTGTGGTGTTGCTGCCGGTGTTGATCGCCACGGTGGTGGCGGCGTTGCTGTCGGGAGGCCTGCAAAGCGGTTTCCGGCTCACGCCCGACGTGCTCGGGTTTAAACTGGAGAAGCTCAATCCGTTGCCCGGCTTTCAAAGAATTTTCTCAAAGACGGCCCTGGTGCATGGCGGGGTGGATTTTCTCAAGATGCTGGCCGTCGGTTCCTGTTTGTGGGTGGCGATGCGCCAGTTGCTCTCGGATCCTTTGTTTTCGACGCCGGTGGAGACGGCGTATCTCGGCCGGTTTATGCTGAATGGCATGCTGGGGCTGCTCTCGCGCTTGATTCTGATCCTCGGGATCGTGGCCGCGATCAGCTACGCCTACGAGTACTTCAAGACGGGTCGCGATCTCATGATGACCCGCGAGGAGGTCAAGGAGGAGCACAAGCAGGCCGAGGGCAACGCCCTGGTGAAGGGCGCGATCCGCCGCATGGCGCGCCGCCTCGCCCAGCGCCAGATGCTCGCGGCGGTGCCCACCGCCGACGTGGTCGTGACCAACCCCACCCACTATGCGGTCGCCCTCAAATACGAGCGCGGCGTGGATTCGGCCCCGATCGTCCTGGCCAAGGGCGAGAACGCGCTCGCCCGCCGCATCAAGGCCCTCGCCGCCGCCCACGAGGTGCCGATGGTGGAGAACCGCCCCGTCGCCCGCATGCTCCACGCCACCGCCAAGGTGGGCGAGCCGATCCCCTCCGAGTTGTTCCAGGCCGTCGCCGGGATCCTCGCCTTTGTGTATCGGACGCATCGTTACTACTTTTACCGGCTGCCGGGCCGCCGCGCCGCCGCCGCCCAAGGAGGCGCCTCGTGAGCACCGCCGCCCCCGCGCCCGTCCCCGTGCCGGCCATCGGCCAGTCGCCGCTTTTCCAGCGCCGCGCCGATCTGGTGTTCACCGTCGCGCTCTTCGCCACGGTGCTGCTGCTCATCATGCCGGTGCCCATGATGGTGCTGGACCTGCTCCTCGCCATCAGCCTGGGCTTCTCGATGCTGGTGCTGATGGTGGTCGTCTACGTCAAGGACCCGCCCGAGTTCTCCGGCTTCCCCACCATCCTGCTCGCCTTCACGCTCTTCCGGCTGGCGCTCAACATCTGCACCACCCGCCTCATCCTCACCAAGGGCGAGGCCGGCGGGGTGATCGAGTCGTTCGGACACTTCGTCATCCAGGGCAACTACGTGGTCGGCTTCGTTGTTTTCACCATCCTGGTGCTGATCAACTTCGTGGTCATCACGAAGGGCGCTGGCCGCATCGCCGAGGTGAGCGCGCGCTTCACCCTCGACGCCCTGCCCGGCAAGCAGATGGCCATCGACGCCGAGCTCAACGCCGGGGTGATCGACGAGGTCACCGCCACCACCCGCCGTCTCAAGGTGCAAAAGGAGGCCGATTTCTACGGCGCGATGGACGGCGCCTCGAAGTTCGTGCGCGGCGAGGCCGTCGCCGGCCTGCTCATCACGCTGGTCAACGTCCTGGGCGGTTTCGCCATCGGCGTCCTCCAGATGGACCTCACGCTCGCCGAGGCGCTGCAGAAGTTCACCCTCCTGTCCATCGGCGACGGCCTGATTTCCCAGATACCCGCGCTGATCGTCTCGGTCGCCGCCGGCGTGCTCGTCACCCGCGCCTCGGAGAACAGCAACCTCGGCGCCCAGGTCGGCCGCCAGTTGATCGCCTACCCCCGGGCCTTGCGCATCGTGGGAATCATGCTGGTGTGTTTCGGCTTCATGCCGGGCATGCCGCTTCTGCCTTTCGCCATCCTCGGCGGGCTTGCCTACTACGCCGGCCGTCAGTTCGGGCGCAACCAGCCCGACGAGTTCGCCGATCCCGCGCCCGCCGTCGCGCCGGCCGGCAAGGCCGGTTCCGCCCCCGCCGGCGGGGGCGGCGCCAAGCCCGGCGAGCCCGCCAAGGGCGGCTCGGCCATCCCCGAAGACATCCGTCGCGTGATCGACCAGGATGTCTTTGCCATCGAGGTCGGCTATGGACTGCTCCCGCTGGCCGACGTCTCCCGCGGCGGAGACCTGATTTCCCGCATCACCGGCGTGCGCAAGACCCTCGCCCGCGAGCGCGGGGTGATCGTCCCGCCCATCTCGGTGCGCGACAACCTCGAGCTCGAGTCCAACGACTACCGCTTCCTCCTGCGCGGCAAATCCGTCGGCCGCGGCGTCGTCCACGCGGGCCGCTGGATGGCCATGAACGTGAGCGGCAGCCGCGTGACCCTGCGTGGCACGCCCTGTCGCGAGCCGGTCTTCGGCCTGGAGGCCGTGTGGATCGACGAGGGCGAGCGCAAAGTCGCCGAACTCAACGGCTACACCGTCGTGGACGCCGCCTCGGTCGTCATCACCCACCTCTCCGAGGTCCTCAAGTCCTCCGCCCACCATCTCATCGGCCGCCAGGAGGTGCAGACGCTGGTGGACCACTTGAAGACCACGCACCCCGCGCTCGTCGCCGAGCTGCTGCCCGACCTCGTGAGCCTCGGCGTGATCCAGCGCGTGCTGCAGAACCTGCTCCGCGAGGGCGTCCCCGTCCTCGGCCTGCCCGTCATCCTGGAAGGCATCGCCGACTTCGCCCCGACCACCAAGAACGCCGACGACCTGAGCGAGCTCGTGCGCCGGCGGCTCGGCTTGTATTTTATCGGAGAATACGAATCCCGCCCCAACGTGGTGCGCGCCCTCACGCTCGACCCGCGCCTGGAGCAGGCGCTGGCCTCCCGCGTGCACCGCACCCCGGGCGAGGTCGGCCTGGCCCTTGACCCGGTGCTCGGCCGCCACCTGCTGGAGCATCTCTCGCGAGGGGCCGCCACGCTGGCCGAGGCCGGCACGCCTTCGGTGGTCGTCGTGGGCGCCGAGATCCGCCTGGCGCTGCGCCGCTTCCTCGAGCCGTCCTTCCCGCGCCTCGGGGTGCTCTCCTACCAGGAGCTGCCCTCCGCGACCGAGGTGGAAAACGCCGGCATCATCCCCGCCCCCGCCGGCCTCCCGGCACCCGCGCCCGCCCGCGCCGCCGCCTGACCTTTTTTAAGCCATGATCGCCGCCGCCCCGCTTACTCCCGCCGTCCCCGGAACCTACCGTTTCGAGGTCGGCTCGGCCGCCGAAGCCGTGGAGATCATCCGCAACCGTCTGGGCGCCGAGGCCCGTGTGCTCTCCGTCCAGGGCAGCCCCCGCAAGGGCCTGCGCCGCCTCTTCGGAGCGGCGCGCTTCGAGGTCGTGGCCGAGTTGCCCGCCCCGGAGCCGGCGCCCGCCCCCGTCGAGGAAGCGCCCGCTCGCTCCGCCTACGCCCTCGTCGAGTCGAAACGCCTGCCGCTGGTGCTGCGCCGGGCGGGATTCCCCGAGCGGCTGATCGGCCGCCTGGAGGCATCCCCGGGCTGGGGGCGCGCGCTTGAGCGGCCTTTGCACGAGGCACTGGCCGATCTCGCGCGCGACCTGCGCTCGGCCGCCCGCCCGCCCCGCCCGCTGCCCGAGCGCGTCGCCTTCCTCGGCGCGGCCGGCGTCGGCCGCACCACCGCCCTGTGCAAGTGGCTCTCCCGCGAAGTCTTTGCCCGCGGCCGCCGGGGCCGGGTCTGGCGCGTCGAGTTTGAACGGCCCAATCCCGCGCCCGCGCTGGACGTGTTCTGCGAGGCGCTGGGGGTCGCCGTGGAGCATTATTCGCCCGGCATCGATGCCGGCGGGGGCGAACCGGGTGAGTTCCACCTGGCCGATCTGCCGGGCCTGCCGGCCTCCGGCTCGCGCGAGGCGCGCGAGCTGGCGCGGTTTTTGGACGGGGAAAAATTCACCGGTCGCGTGCTTGTGCTCAACGCCGCCTACGACGCCGATGCTCTCCGCGAGGCCTACTCGCGTGGACGCGAGTTTGGCGCGACCCACCTAGTCTGCACCCACCTCGACGAGACTCCGCGCTGGGGCCGCCTGTGGGAATTCCTCATCGAGGGCGACCTTTCCCCGCTGTTCCTGAGCACCGGCCCCGGGCTCACCGGCGAGCTGGAGACCGATGTGCTCGGCCGCGTGCTCGCGCGCAGCCTGCCCCTGCGGGGCGAGGAGGTGCGGTCATGAGATTCGCCTTCCTGATTTTTGGCGCCACCGGCTTCATGATCATGGCCGTCGCCGGGTTCGCCGCCGACCGGCCTTTTGACCTGGTGCTCCGCGACTCCGCCGTGGGGTGCCTGGTCACCGCCCTCGTCGGTCGCTGGTTCTGGGGCGTGCTCGATCGCGCCTTTGCCGAAACCGTGCGGATGCGCCGCGAGGCCGCCGAGGCCGCCGAAGCCGCGGAAGCCGCCGCCCAGTCCAAGTCGCCGGCTGCCGCCGGCAAACCCACTCCCCCCCGCCCAGCGCCCGCCCAGGCAAATCGTTGAAACCGTCTAAACCGCCCCCGTCATGAACCTAGTTACCCTGACCGACTGTCCCGCCCCCGCCGCCGCTTCGACCGAGACGGCCCCCGCCCCCGTCCCCGCCGCCTCCTCCGCCTGGCGCGCCTACCAGTCCGCCGGCGGCACCGTGGATGAGAAGGAGCTGCTGGAACGCTACCTCCCGCTGGTGCGCAACGTCGTCGACCGCCTCAAGCTCACCTTGCCGGCGCACGTGGACGCCGACGACCTCTACAGCGTGGGCGTCACCGGCCTGATCGCCGCCGTCCACCGCTACAACCCCGAGCAGCAACACACCTTCGCCGCCTACGCCACCACACGGGTGCGCGGTGCCGTGCTCGACGAACTGCGCCGGCTCGACTGGTTCCCCCGCCGCGCCCGTGCCAAGGCCCGCAAAATCAAGACCGCCATCTCCGAGCTTGAACAACGCCTCGGGCGCGCGCCCACCGACGAGGAGATCCGCGCCCAATTGGGCCTCTCCGCCAAGGACTACAACCACTGGATGGTCGAGGTGCGCCCGATCAGCTTTGTGGCCATCGACGACACCAGCGAGACCGAGGAGGGCGGCGGCGCCAGCCGCCACGAAATGATCGCCGACGAACAGGCCGTGCCCGTCCAGCTCAGCATGGAGAACGAGGAACTGGGCCAACTTGTCGCTCAAAAAATCAAGGAACTGCCCGATATTCAAAGGCGTGTCCTTGCCATGTATTACCACGAAAACATGCGGTTGGCCGAGATTGCGGCGGTCTTTAACCTCACCGAATCCCGCATCTGCCAGATCCATTCCCGGGCGATTCTCGGTCTGCGTGCGCAGATCGAGGCCGCGCGCAACCGCTGAGCACCCCTCCTCGTCATGCTGATCATAGTCGGCGGGTTGATCGTGTTCCTTTCGATGCTGGGCGGTTTCCTGATCGCCGGCGGCAATCCGGTGGTGCTGCTGCACGTCTCGGAATTCGTGGTCATCTTCGGGATGGCGCTTGGCGTGCTCGTCATCGCCAGCCCCGTCCATGTGCTCAAGGAGATCGTCCACAAGATCCAGGTCGCCATGTTCGGCAAGGGCGTGAGCCGCGAGCAATACGTCGAGCTCATGAAGCTCCTCTACGAACTCTTCCTGCTCGGCCGCCGCAGCGGTCTGATCGCGCTCGAAGAGCATGTCTCCAACCCCTCCGGCAGTTCCGTCTTCTCGCGCTATCCCGGTTTCCTCGCCCATCACGTCCGCAAGGAGTTTCTCATCAACGCCCTCAAGCCCGTCATCGACGGTCGCATCAAGCCCGACCAGCTCGAGGAGCTCATGGGCGCCGAGCTCGACGCCAAGGAGGCGGAGGCCGAGCACCCCGTGCACCTCATCCAGCTCGTCGGAGACTCCATGCCCGGCATCGGCATCGTCGCCGCCGTGCTCGGCATCATCAACACGATGGGCTCGATCTCAGAGGGCCCCCAGGCCGTCGGCGAGAAGGTCGCCGCCGCCCTCACCGGCACCTTCCTGGGCATCTTCGCCGCCTACGGCTTCGTCAATCCGATGGCCATCCGCATCAAGGCCAACGACGCCGCCGATCTCCAGTATCTGCGCTGCATCATGATCTCGGTGGCCGGCTTCGCCAAGGGCCTCGCGCCCATCACCGCGATCGAGGTCGCCCGCCGCTCCCTCGACCACGCCACCCAGCCCAACGGCGAGGAACTCGAAGCCCTCCTCAAGGCCCTCCCGGTCCCCGGCAAGTAACCGCCCTCCCCATCATGGCCCGCAAAAAAGCAGCCGCCCACCACGGTGGCGCCTGGAAAGTCGCCTACGCCGACTTCGTCACCGCCATGATGGCCCTCTTCATGGTGCTCTGGATCTGCTCCCAGGACAAAGAGGTGCTCATCGCCACCTCCCAGTATTTCCAGTCTCCCTTCAAGTCTCCCCTCCAGGCCAAGGCCGGCCTGCTTAACTTCGACGCCAACAAACCCGTCAGCAGCAAGAGCTCCAGCGACGAAAAAAAGACGACCGAGTCCGCCGGCGCCAAATCCTCCTCCGCCGAGACCATCGACCTCCAGTTCCTCAACTCCGTCGCCAAGGACGTCTACAAGCTCCTCAACATCGACTCCGCCCTCGCCGACAAGCCCATCGAGGTGCAGGTCACCAGTGACGGCCTACGCATCACCCTCTTCGACCGCGCCAAAAATCCCCTCTTCGAGGATCGCACCTCCAAGTTCACCTCCTGGGGCGATTTTGTCATGCAAAGCCTCGCCTGGATGATCGACCGCAACCAGTTCCACGTCGTCATCGAGGGCCATACCCGTGCCGGCATCGAACTGCCGCTCGCCGATTACACCGCCTGGGAGCTCTCCGCCGACCGGGCCAACGCCGCCCGCCGCGCCCTTGTGCGCTACGCCGTCGAGGGCCGCCTCATCGAACGCGTCACCGGCTACGCCGACACCCGACCCGTCCCTATGGCCTCTCCTTCGTCTGAATCCAACCAGCGCGTCACCATGAGCCTCCGCCTCGGCCAACGGGCCAAAACCCCCGCCGCCGCGAAACCTCCCGTCGCCACGCCCGCGCCCGGGATCTCTTCCGCGCCCGGCTCGCCCGCCCACGCCAACCCCTAGACCGCCTCACCGATGAAGCCTTTTCTCACTGACCGCCCCCGCATTGACGCCCCTGCCGCAAAAGCCGACCCCTCTTCCGCGCCCGCCGCGTTCATCCCGGCCGCAGCCAAACCCGCGTTGAAAAAACACGCCGAGAGCGACGCCACCCGCATCGAATGCGTGCGCGAGGGCGACCGCGTCACCCGCATCATCGTCGTCTGCGCCTGCGGCGAACGCATCGAGATCGACTGCCTCTACGCCGCCGGCCGCTGAACACGCCGCCCCCTCGCAAGCCCTTGCCCAACGCGCCCCGCCGCAATCACATGAACCCCTACCACGCGTTTCTCACCGGCATCGCCCCTTTCTTCGACGGCTTCACCGACAAGGTGGTCATGGATGTGGGCTGCGAAAAAAAGGGCGATCTGATCCGCTGCCTCACCGAGGATTTCGGAGCCAGGATCGCCATCGGCCTCAATCCCATGTGGCCGAACACCGTCGTCACCCCTCGTTGCCAGATCGTTTCCGGCGACATTCGCCAAACGAATTTTGAGGACAACACCTTCGACGTCATCGTCTCGAACTGCGCCTTCGAACACATCCCGAATCTCGATCTCGCGCTGGTCGAGATGCACCGGATCCTCAAGCCGGGCGGTTACGTCCTGTCCCATCACGGTCCGCTTTGGTCGACCTGTTACGGCCACCACCTGCACCTGCCAGGCGGCACCTACTGGAACATCGTGCTGCCGCCCTGGTGTCACCTGCTCATGCTCGAACAGGAACTGGCCGCGTGGCTTTCCGGCAAATACCCGCCGCAACTCATCCAGCAAATTCTCGACTGGGTTTACCGCGATTCCGGACAAAACCGGCTCATGTATGGAGATCATGTGCGGATCTACAAAGACAGCCCCCTCGACCTGTGTTTCTGCCACGGCTACACTTATCCTGAGCTTTCCGACCGCTATCGCGGCATGATGACCGGTGAGGTGATCCAGAACCTCAAGAGCCGCTACCCCAACGAGGAAGGGTTTTTCTACGAGGGGATCGACGTGCTGATGCGCAAGCGCGGTTGAACCCGGGCCACGCAAAGAAAACGGCCATGAACCCGTTTGACCTGTTCCCAGGCGGTGCAGGTGGCTTCGCCCCCGGGCGATGGTCCGCTAGACGGTGCCGAATCATCGCCGGCAAGCAGGCTCCTGCCCGGAGGAGTGGCGACGATCGCCGTGTGTGGCGACGCCCGTCCCCGGGCGTTTGGGTTGAGGGCGGGCGTCCGGTGACGGACCCTGCTACACGGTGTTATTTCAGAAACACACCCTGGGCGGCCCTGATTTATTCCCGGCCCGCCGGCGTCGCCCGGGCGCGCCGCAGCGTCCGCCGACGGGCGACGGCCAGGATCGGCTGGCGGACGAGCCCGTGGTAGAGACCCAGGAGCGCGATCATGCCGGCGGCGGCATAAACCAGCCCCTCGGCGGTGGCCGGCACCGCCGGCCGGAAAATGTCCAGCGTCGCCCGGGCGATCTCGCCGTCGAGATGCGCAAAAAACACGAACGGCCGGTCCCAGGCCGAAGCCTGCCGCAGCGCGGCCTCGGCGGCGGACAACTCCTCCACGCGCGCGATCGCCGCCCGCATCACGTCGCCGAGGCGCGCGACCGCCCCGTCGGCGTTGGCGGCGGTGCGTTCGATGAATTGCGGCAGGGTGAGTTTGGCCTGTCGCGCCACCGCCTCAAACTCGGCCAGCTGGCGGCGGGCCTCGTCGAGCCGGCCGCCGAGACGCTGGAGGTATTGCTGGATAAACTCCGGCAACTGGGCGGCCGCCACCGCGCCCGCCACGCAGAGCACGCGGTCCAGCAGGCCTTCGCCTGCGCGGAATAGAGGTCGAAGCGGTGCGGTCCAGCTCATGCCCGACGCTCGCGCGCCCGCGCGGAGAGCGCAAGCGCGCGGGCGGCCCTCCCGGCTCAGGACATCGAATCCGTGGGCAACGCGTCGTAGTCCAGCGTCACCCCCGCCTGCTCCAACCGGAGTCGCAGCGGCGCGGCATGGGTTTCGCCCAAACTTTCAATCGCAAACTCCGCATCGACGCGCTCGACATCGGTCGCGTAAGCCACGGCGTCGGCCAGTGCGAGGAGGTCGTCGTCGGTGAAGTGCTCTTCGAGCACGGAGGGGCGGATGGACTCCGAGGTGAGCGTGGCCAGCGGGAGTTCGCCGGCGGCAGGATCGCCCTGGCGGAGGCGCACGGTCCCGTGCAGGCCGGCGGCGGCGATGCGCAGGGACGCGTGGTGGAGCGCAAGCCAGGCGGCGGCCGTATGGGCGAGCGCGGCCTGGCGGAGGATCGTGGAACGGGAGGCAAGCAAGGCAGAGAGTTTCATGGTGATGACTTTCCGTCTGGGTGCCCGTGCACCGGGTTGATTGTGTTGGAACCCGCCACCATCGACATGCCCGCGAGCGACGCGCCGAGGAAGCGGCCTGTTGTCAACGAACGATCTGGACAAGCCTATCCTACGCAGGATCGCTCCCGGCGCAAGCGGCCTGTGGGTTGGGCGCTCATTTGCAAGCGATGCATCCCTGGGCCGGTCCGAAACGTTGTTTAAGGGACATGTTTTCGTTCGCCCTCGTCACCCTCACCTGCGCCCTGGCGCTGCTGGCCGTCGCGCCCGTTGCCCGCGCGACCCCGGTCGAGGTCCTTCTTCGGGAGGCGGCCGCCGCCGAGCAACGCCTTGATTCGCAGGCGGCGCTGGACCTCTTTCTCCGGGCCGACCAGGCCCGCCCGGGCGACGCGTTCATCCTTCAAAAAATCGCGCGCCAGTATTCCGATTCCATCGTGGATTTGCCGGCCGGCGACGTGGCCGAGAAAAAGCGCCGGGCCCAACTGGCGCTCGATTACGCGCTGCGGGCGGCCGCGCTGGAGCCGGGCAACGCCGAGAACATCCTGTCGGTCGCCGTCTGCCACGGCACGCTTGCCGTCTACAGCGACACCCGCACCAAGATCCGCTACTCGCGCCTCGTCAAAGAGGAGGCCGAGCGCGCCCTCAAGCTCTCGCCCGATTACGACTGGGCGCACCACATCCTCGGACGCTGGCACTACGAGGTCGCCACGCTCGGGCCGGCCACGCGTTTTTTTGTGCGCCTGATCTACGGCGGCCTGCCCGAGGCCTCGGTTCAGGAAGCGGTCGCCCATCTGGAACGCGCCGTGGCGCTCGCGCCGCAGACCGGCCCGCACCACTTGGAACTGGGTTTCGCCCGCCTGGCCGCCGGCCGTAAGGATGAGGCTCGGGCGGCCTTTACGCGCGGCTTGGCGTTGCCCTCCGTCGGCAAACACGACGAGGCGGCCAAGGCCCGGGCCCGCGAGGCCCTGGCCCGGCTGAATTGAATACCTCATGCCAATGGCTGGATGCTGTTAGGCTTGAACGATCTCCAAACCGAAATCGTTCCGCGATTCCGCTGCGTTGGGAATCCGCAGCGGATCGGCGGGGCCGTTTCGTGCGGATGGTCTTTATTCACGCAACCCTTGGCATCACTCCGCGACAGACGCGAACTTGCGCAGGTATTTCAACGCCACCGCAAACTCGTTGGGCAGCGGCGCGGTGATCGTCACCGGCTCCCGCGTGCCCGGGTGCTTGAGCGTCAGCCGGCTCGCATGAAGGGCCAGGCGCGCGATCAACGGCTTCTCGTCGGCCCGGCCCTTGTAGCCGCGTTTCAGGCGCGAGAGTTTCAACTCGGTCGTGCCGTCGCCGTAGAACGGGTCGTTGAGGATGGGCAGCCCGCTGTATTGCAGATGGACGCGCAGCTGGTGAGTGCGGCCTGTCAGCGGGCGGCATTCGACCAGCGTGAACCCCGCGAAACGTTCCAGCACCTTCACGATGGTCTGGCTGGCCTTGCCGTGCTTGCGCACCGTGCGCATGCGGCCGGGGTGCGCCTCGTCCTCGATCAAGTCGCGGTCCACGAAAAATTCGCCGGGCTCCAGCGGCGTGGGCGGGGCCTCTTCAGGATCTTCGGACCGGGCGAACAACTCCGGCGCCGGCGCACCCACGCAGAGCGCGTGGTAGACCTTGGCCACCGTCTTTGACTGGAACTGCCCGCTCACAAAATCCAGCGAGGCCTTGTCCTTCGTGCAAAGCAGGATGCCGCTGGTGTCCGCATCCAGGCGGTGCACGTTGGCCACGCCGTGGCCGAGTTTGTCGTGTACCAAGCCCATGAGGTTCTCGCGGGTCTTGTCCCAGCGATCGGGCGCGACGAGCATGCCGCTGGGCTTGTCGAACGCGATCAGAGTGTCGTCTTCGTGGATGACGGGCGGGATGGGCATGGACGGGCGGCCATCGCAACGCCCCCGCCGTCCCCGCGCAAGCTCTCCGGTGGTCGGGCCTCGCGGGGTCGCCCCGATGTTACGTCCGGGTTTCGGCCGCGTGAACATTGGGTGACACGGCTGGTTTGCCTTTGCGGGGGTTGCGGACGCCTCCCATCAGCAAAGTTCAACCAGTATGCCCGAGTTCAGTCTAGCTCCCGCTCTTTCCCTGCTTGCCGCCTTCGGTCGCGTTTCGCCCGCGCAACCTTTGCGCACGTTGATCCGCACCACGGGTTACCGCTTCCGCCCGCCTCTCCCGGTGGCCCACGCGCCGCGGGTCCGCACCGCCCAGGAAGCCGTGCTCGGCGCCGGTCGTGCGGGACCGCACCAGATGGCTTCGGTGCTCTGCGAAATCCGCAAGGGCCCCACACCCACGATCGTCCTCGGGGGCTTCGTGCCCGACGCGACCGAGCAGGTGTTTCTCCTGCGCGGCACGCTGCTGCGGCGCGGCAGCGTTTTTTATCTCAATTACCCGCGCAACGGCTTTTCCGCCGAGCTGTTTTTCGCCCAGCTCGACGACTTGGTCGAGGAACTCGGCCGCGTCCATGGCACGCCGCCGGTGATCTTCTCGGTGAGCTTCGGCTCCGGTCTCGTCCTTGACTGGCTGCGACGCGCCCGCATGGCCGGTCGTCACGCGGCCATCGCCGGAGCTATCTTCGTGAGCCCCATCGGCTGCGTCGAGGACCTGCTCGTCCCCGGCGAACCCAAGCCCTCCACCCTCCTCGGCCGCGCAATCAAGCCCTACCTCGACGCCAATGGCGGCGAGATCGATCCCCGCCAGATCGAGAAGTCGCGCACCATTTTCTCCAGGATGTTCGGCGCCGGCGCACAGAACAAGACCGCCCTGGCCACCCTCATGACCGCCGCCGAGCTCACCCGGCTGCACTCCGCAGTCATGGAGACCATCGCCCGCGTCGATGCCCGCGGCGCCGCCGAGCGCACCGGCGCGCTGCGCGGCTTCGTGTCGCCCGCGAGTTATTTCTCCCAGGAGCTCTTGCCGCTCACCGAGGCACCCGCGCTCGTCCTCTTCGCCGAGGACGAGGATGCCGTCATCGAGCGCCGTTCGCCCACGCGTTTCGCGTTCAACGCCGCCCACCGCGCCTACTTCCCCCGCGGCCGGTGCCTGACGTTGGCCAACCCCGGCGGCGCGCCCGTGCAGCACGCCTCGCTCATCTTTCACAGCGCCAATTTCATCCCCCCGATCAGCCGTTTCTACGGCTCATTAAAACCCCGTAAGATCCGGCAAGCGGCATGAATTCTCTTGCGACGCCCCCCCGTGCGCCGCTGCTTAAAAGGCAGCCGCCCTCCATGCTTTCGCCGACGCGCAGCCTGCTCACCGTGGGAGTCAACTTCCTCACCGCCCGCGCCGAGCGCAGGCTGCAGGACGGCCGTGACGCCGTGCCCGCCCAGGAGCGCACGCTGGCCTCGCTTTGCGCACGACTCGCGGCCACCGCCTACGGTCGCATCCACGGCATCGAGTCCGGCATGACCTACGCGGATTTTCAGGCCCGCGTGCCGTTGCAGACCTACGAGGGATTGCTCCCCTTCATCGATCGCATGAAGACCGGCGAGGCCGACGTGCTCTGGCCGGGCCGCTGCAGTTTCTACGCGGTCTCCTCCGGCACCACCGCCGGCCGCACCAAATACCTGCCGATCACCGACGGCATGCTGGCGCACTTCCGCAAGGCCGGGCTCGACTCCCTGCTCTACTACACCGCCCGCGTCGGCCACGCCGGGGTTTTTCGCGGCAAACATCTCTTCCTCGGCGGCTCCACCACCCTCAGCCGGCTTGAGGAGTGCAAGGCCGTCCCCGCCTTCGCCGGCGACCTGAGCGGCATCACCGCCCTCAATCTCCCCGGCTGGGTCGAGAAACACCTCTACGAGCCCGGCCAGGACATCGCCCAGATCGCCGACTGGCCGGCCAAGATCCAAGCCATCGCCGAGCGCACCTGGAACCGCGACATCACCCTCCTCGCCGGCATCCCCAGCTGGGTGCTCATCCTCGCCGAAGCCGTCAAGGCCCGCGCCGCCGCCGGCTCCGGCCGGGAATTCGCCAACCTCCAGGAGGTCTGGCCCAACCTCGAATGCCTCATCCACGGCGGCGTGCCCGTGGGCCCGTTCGTCGAGGAATTGCGCGCCCACATCGGCCCGACCATCCACTTTCACGAAGTCTATCCGGCTTCCGAGGGCTTCATCGCCACGCAGGACGCCGCCGCCTCCCTCGGCCTGCGCCTGATGACCGACGCGGGCCTCTTCTTCGAGTTCCTCCCCTTCAAAGATTATCAGCCCGGCAACCTCCCGCACCTCGGCAGGCAGACCGTGCCCCTCGCCGGCGTGCGCGCCGGGGTCGATTATGTGCTCGTGCTCAGCACCCCCGCCGGCCTCACCCGCTACGTCATCGGCGACGTCGTGCGCTTCGTCTCCACCGACATCCCCCGCATCGTCTATGTGGGCCGCACCGCGCTGCAACTGAGCGCCTTCGGTGAACATGTGATCGAAAAAGAGCTCACCGATGCCCTCATCGCCGTCTGCCAACGGCACGACTGGACGATTGTGAACTTCCACGTCGCCCCTCTCTTCAGCGACAGCTCCATCGGCCAGCGCCGCGGTCGCCACCAATGGTGGATCGAGCTCAAGCCCAACACCGTCGAGACGCCCACCGGTCCTGTTCTTGCGATCGAGCTGGACGCCGAGTTGAAGCGACTCAACGACGACTACGAAGCCAAGCGCAATGGCGGCGGACTCGAGCCACCCGACGTTAAACTCGTCATGCCCGGCGTCTTCGAGCACTGGCTGCGCAACAAGGGCAAGTGGGGCGGCCAAAACAAGATGCCTCGCTGCCGCAGCGACCGCGAAATCGCCGACGGCCTGGCCCAAACCGCCCGCTTTCACGACGAAGCCTGAACTCCCCCTTGCCCTCCCCGGCCGGCCCGCCGATGCGCGCTCCTCGGCGACCTCGGCACACGTCTAAAAAAGCCCAGTCTGGCGGCCGTGGCAGGGTTGGCACAGCCGATGCTAATTCCTATCCGACAGACTTCCCTGCCTCGGCAGGGTCCAGGGGTAACATGGAACCGGCCTCAAAACCGGATTAGAAAACAGAGGGCCCGCCGTTAGGGGTTTCGGCGGGCCCTTCCTGTTTTTCACCACCGCGAACCTGTCGCGGAACCTCGGATGATTTGTCGGGTTAAAGCCTTCGCCTATGAAACTGCTTGCAACCACAATCGGCCGCCTCCGCATCGTCGCATTTTTGGAGGGCGTCTCCTTTTTGCTCCTGCTGGGCGTAGCCATGCCCCTGAAATATGTCTGGGGCGAGCCGTATGCCGTGCGTGTCGTCGGCATGGCGCACGGGCTGCTCTTCCTCGCCTACCTGGCCGTCACGCTCCAGGCCATGCTGGAATACCGCTGGTCTTGGAAACGCGCCGCGTTCATCGCGGCCGCCAGCCACGTCCCCTTCGGGACATTCTACGTCGATGCCAAATTCCTGAAAAAACAGGAGCTGGAGGGTTGCTCAACGTAGCGAACCGACAAAAGCAGCGCGCTTGCGCCAGGGTGTGTTTCTGAAAAACCCCCGTGTAGCGGCGTCTGGCCCGGACGCTCCCCTTCAAGCCAAACGCCCGGGGACGGCCGTGGCCACACACGGCGATCATCCCCACTTCTCAAGTTAGGAGCCTGCTTGCAGGCGATGGTTGGCAACCACGTTGCGGACCATCGCCCGAGGGCGAAGCCACCTGCGTTCCGCTTCGGAATCCCAACGTAGCGGAATCGCGGAGGGATTTCGGCTTGGAGATATTTTAACCTAAAAGCATCCAGCCATTGGTCTAAGACGGCAGGCAGGTGCCTGGAAGCGAAGGGCGTTCAGAAGCGGGGGACCGCCTAGGGTTATCGGGTAAAGGTTTCCACACAAGCGTCCTCGAATTTTTTTAGGTCCACGGCCATGACGACCTCGGCCGGTTGTTCGCCCAGGCCGGGGCTATGTCCGGCGGGCCAGCTCAGGGTATTGCCGTAGCCGGCGCCATGATCGATATCAACATCGACGGCCACGGACGATTTTTGGGTGATGATTTCGGGGCGCAGCCAAGCCATGACCGCAAGTTCGTCCCAGAGCGGAAATCCTTGGGCGAAGCGGGCGATGTAGCGAGTGACCTTGGTATCGCCGGCGGTGCTGCGGGCGATGAGTTCGGGGGTGAAGAGAGTGGGTGTCGTGGGGTCGATCGGGACCAGGGTGACCTTGCGCCAAGGCGAGCGCAGGACGATGCGCATGGCCTCGGGATCCCAGCGGAAATTAAACTCCAAGCGCGGCGTGTAGATGTATTCGCCGGCGAAGCTGTTGTTGGCGGGGCGGGGGTTAAAACTGCCGCCCATGATGACGATTTCCTTGGCGAGCTCGGCGAAGCGTTCGTCTAGGCGGGCGGCGAGGGCGATATTGGTCGCGGGCCCGAGTTGGATGATGGAGACCTCGCCGGGGAACTCGCGGACCTTGCGGCTCAGGAATCCGGCTGCGGTTTCGGAGAGGGGCTTGGTGGTGGGGGCGCCTTCTTCGAGCGGAGGGACCTCGAACGGGCCGTGACCGGGGGCGCGTTTGACGTTGGGCGTGGGCGGGTAGGATTCCATCCAGGCACCTTTATAGAAGAGGGCACCGTGGAGTTTTTCCCAGAGGAGGGTTTCGGCCTTGGAGTTGACGAGGGGGAAGACGGCGCCGGGGACGACGGGGATGTCGGTGCGGCCGATGAGTTCGAGGAGGCGGAGGGTGTGGGCGACGTTCTCATCGCGCCAGCCGTCGCCGCTGGTGATGGTGATGCCGAGGACGTCTACTTCGGGCGACTGAATCGCTAGGATAATCGCCTGCATGTTGCTGCCGCCCGGCCCGAGGGCGTCTTGGTCGATGATGACTTTGCGTTTTGTCGCCGCGGCTTCCGCGATGGAAACGAACAAGACGGAAACTAAAATCAACGAGGTGAAACGCGAACTGGATAGGTGAAGGCGCATAAAAAAAGCTGGGAGAGTAACATCATGATCGAGAACCGGCCTTTAGGGGGCGAGAACAGTAAAAAGGCCGCCGTTTTCACGGCGGCCTTTGGAATGAGTAGTGGCTTAAGTGGCTTTAGAACTTGTAGCCGAGGGTGAATTCGCCGCGGACACCAGGCTGAACGAAGATGGATTCGTTGCCGTAGATGCCGTTGTTGGGGGCGAAGTTGAGCTCGTCGGTGATGTTGAAGATGCTCAGACGGGCGTTCCAGTTCTTGTAGGTGTAGAAGACGCTGGAGTTGATCTCGAACTGCCAAGGGATCACGAGCGAACCAGAGAAGTTGCTATTGATCTCACTGTGGAGGGTGCCGTTGAGCGAGACGCCAAAGCCGTTGTCGAAGGTGTAGCTGACCACCGAGTTGAAGAGGTGGTTGGGCAGACCTTGAACTTCGATGTTGGTGGTGCCGGCGGCGAGACGACGGACGGAAGCGTCAACAGAGGAAATGTTCGTGCTGACGGATTCGAAGAAGCCGCTCGGGTTGGTAACGTCGCCCTTGATGTAGCTGTAGCCGAAGGTGGCGAAGAAATTCTTGTTCGGCTGGTAGTTCAGCTCAATCTCAGCGCCTTGGAACTCGAACTGGTTTTCACCGCCGCCTTGGGTGCGGCGAGTGAAGCTCTGGTCGAAGAGGGCTCCACCTAGGAACAGCTTGTTTTCCACTAGGGTGGACTTGAAACCGACCTCAAAAAGTTCGGCGGGCGTCTTGTACGATTCCTCGTCGATGTCGAGGGCGAACGGGCCGCTCGTCCGGGTCAGGAGGAAACCGCCGCCGTTGCCCTCCGCACCTGCGGTGTTGCGGCTGTAGTTATAGGTAGCGTAGGTGCTTACCTTTTCGGTGACTTTGTAGACCAAACTTCCGTTCAAGTTCGGGTTTGCCACGAATACTTGGTCATCTCTGCCGCTGTAAGGTTCGCTGGCGTCAATATGGGTGAAGTCAAGGCGTCCGCCGCCCAAAGCAGTGAGTCGGTCGGTGAGCTTATAGTCACCTTGAATAAAGGGAGCCAGGAAAAGACCGGTGGATTCGTTGGAGTCCGAACCAAAGGTGTTTTGGCCGTAGTAGCGATTCGCGTATCCGGGGACGGAGGAGCGACCAAATCCAGATGGACTGTTAAGTGTGCTCTGGAAGGAGGTGGAGCGATAGATATCAATGCCCTCGCGCGATCGGCTAAGATCCCAAACGCCGGCGGGTTCGAAGCCGTAGTCGCTGTAGGCCTTTACGCTGAGGTAGCGGGCATCAAGACCGGTGTTGAAGGAGCTCTGATCGAGTTTCTTTTGATACTCCCAACGTGATTGGAACGTGTAGGAAGGATCGATGACCTCGGAATAATAATAAGAGCTGAGGGTCTCGCGACGGGTGAAGGTGAACAGGTTGTTGTTAACCAGTTTAGTGTCTGGGTTCAGATCAACGGTCTGTATGGCCTGCAACTTGAAGTTGCGACCTACGGAGTTGTCGCCTGGCTTTAGCGTGCGGACGCGACGGCTAAGCTCAACTTCGGGACCCCAAGCGACGGAGTTGCCCGGGAAGGGGGCGAGAACGTTGGTGGCATTTTGCGGATCAAGCGCGGTGGGCGTGGTGCCTCCGTTGTTGTTAACACCGGTCCGATAGCGAAAATCATCAATCAGGTTCTGGGTGGGACGGTTGATACCCCAGTTCTCCGTGTATTCCATGTAGGAAGCGGAGGCATTTAAGAAGAGTTCGTAGGTGTCGGTGGGCTTCCAGGTGGCGGCGGTGTAGAGCGACTGGGTCTTGCGGTATTCGCTCTCGAAATAGCCTTCGCTGTCCTCGCCTGTGTAGCTGAGGCGTACGGCGAGCTTGTCGTTAACGGGCGAGTTGTGGTCCACGGTCCAGCGGCGGACTTCGTCGGAGCCGATGGTCAGGGAGGTGTCGGTCTTTTGTTTGTCGAAGGTGGGGCGCTTGGTCTGCATGTCGACAAAGCCGCCGACATATTGAGAGCTGCCTTGCACGGCGGTGGCGGGGCCCTTGACGATGTTAATGGACTCGACGGAGTTGAAGTCGATGGGGAGGCCGTTGCCGTTCGAGGTGGTGCGTTCGCGCACGCCGTTTTGGAAGACGTCGGCGGAGGAGCCGCGGATGTCGGGGTTGGCGGGAGCGCCGAAGTTGGTCTTGGTGTAGGAGCTTGAGGTCAGCTTGGAGAAGTCGCGAACGTCTTTGATGCCGATGGTGGTGAGCTGTTCGCGGGAGATGATGGTGACGTTGCGGGGAATCTCCGTGATGTTCTGGTCGGTGCCGAAAACGGAGTTAAACGGACGCGTGGAAGGGATGATGTTTTTTTCGATCGGTACGTCGTTCACCTCAAGTTTGTCGAGTTGCACGACATCGCCTGCCGGCGGTGTCGTGGTGTTGGCCGTTGGCGTTTGGGCCATCAGGGAGTGTCCGATGGAGCCTGCTGCCGCCAGCAGGGTCAGGTAGTGTTGGCGTTTGGTCATAGTTATAATGGGTCGTCCACTCTTAGCAGCCGACATGCCCGGGCTTGGTGACAGGTGAGTTATGAACGGTATTTATTCATCGAATAGTGGCACTTGTTGCAGGCCAGGGATGGTTACCAAGCCTAGATTGGTGATGCGGATTTCGGGGATAACCGATAGCGGGATGAGGTTAAAACCCATGTAGGGGAGGGTGCAACCGGCTGCATTCCACGCTTTTTTGAGGCGGGTGGTTTCTTTGGCGACGACGCGGGCACGTTGATCGGAGAGCAGTCCGGCGATGGGCAGGGCGACTTGGGCGACGACCCGGTTTTTAACCACCACGCACACTCCACCGGCCATGGTTTTGAGGGTATCGAGGGCGAGCTGCATGTCGGCTTCGTTGGTGCCGGCGATGATGATGTTATGGGCGTCGTGTCCGACGGAGCTGGCTACGGCACCGTCTTTAAGGCCGAAGTCCTTGAGCAGGCCGTGGGCGACCTTGCCGCTGCGGCCGTGCCGCTCGATCACGGTCACAAAACACAGGCTGTGCCGGGCAAAATGGTCCTGCCATGTCGCGGCCGGTTCGAGGCGGATTTTTTCGTGGAACAGGATGATGCCGGGCAGGGCGGTGCGGATGACGTTGGCTGTAACCGGGGTCGTGGGGAGCGCGGGCGTGAGGGGTTTGGCGCGACCGAGCTTGATGGTTTTGTAAGCTGCCTTAGGGTAGCGGTAAGGGTTGGACAACGCTTGGTCTAGCAGCGGGGTGATCTTGCGGTTTTTGACCACAAGTTCGCCGCCATACCAGGTGCATTGGGGCTCCAGTGCGTCGTTGAGCAGCACCAGATCGGCGCGTCTGGCGGGGGCGATGCCGCCGATCTCGCCGTCCAGGCCGTAGCGGGTGGCGGGGTGCAGTGACCCCAGGCTCCAGGCGGTGACGGGCGGGAGACCGGCCGCGACGGCTTGCCGGGTCACCCAATCCAGGCCGAACAGAAAAAGGTCGTCGGCATCGCGGTCGTCGGTGCATACGCAGACGCGCTTGGGGTGCGCGCCGAGTTCGGTGACTGCCTTGATCGCGTGGGGAAGCGAGTGCCAGGGGGTGGTGGGCGGTCCGCCGCGCAGGAAGATCCACAGGCCGTTTTCCAGGAAATCGTCGGCGATGTCGCGGTCTATGGATTCGTGGGTGTCCGTGATGCCGCTGGCGGCTCCGGCGGCGACGAATTCGCGTCCGTAGATGTGCCCGCAGATGGGACGGCCGCGTTTGAGGGCCTCGGCCATGATGGCGTGGCTGCGGGCGTCGCCCATGGCGACTTGGACGAAGTCCATTTTCTCGCCGAGGGCGAGGGCCTCGGGCCAGCGGTCGAAGAGGCGGCCGATTTTATCCGGCGTAAGGTCGCCGCCGGCAGTTTCAAATTGAGGGCTGGTGGCCGGGACGGTGCTGGGAACCGTCAGATAGATGGAGAGGGGGGCCTGGCGGGCGTCGGCAAGCATCCATTCAATGCCCTCGGCATCGCAGACGTTGCCGATTTCATGGCTGTCGCAGAAGACTGTGGTTGTGCCGTTGAGCAGGGCGCCTTCGGCGTAGGCGCAGGCGGTCATCATGCTGCTTTCGATATGGACATGCGGATCGACCAGACCCGGGGCCAGCAGGCCGCCCTTGGCGTCAAAAAATTTGGCTGCGTGGCCGTGTAGGGTCTTGGCGGTTCCGGCGGGTTTCACGGCGGCGATACGGCCGGCTTTGATCCAGACCTCGCGGGCTGCGTGGATGCGTTCCGTATAGGTTGAAAGGATTCTTGCACCGGTGATGACAAGATCGGGAGCCTGCCGGCCCATGGCCACGGCGGCGAGGGTTTGGGTCAGGGTGTGGAGCGGGGCGACACTGAAGCGGGTAAGTTTCATGCGCAGAAGGAAAGCATCCCAGGTGCCATTTTTTATACTACCCGGACTTTCATTTATCGCCCATTTTTTTCATTGGATCCGGGGGGTGTCGTAATGGCACTTAGGATTATTCAATGATACTTTTCGATGTTCAGGCGTAGTGTTTATTTATGCATGGGTCGTTTCGGCATATCCGATGCTTAGAATTATTTCAGTCATGCAGGATGGGCATCACCTTGTTTTCACTGGGTTGCGGCTTGTCTGCCTGTGCTCTAGCTATAACTTTAGAAATTTTATATCATGTTGTTAATCAGATTCATAATTTTTTTGCCGAAAATAATGTCATTGCGGACCTGGTTGGGTTGTGCGGTTGTGACATCGACGGTTATTTTAGACAATTCGTTATTGGCTAAGCAGTTGGTTGTGCAGCTTGATTGGCACTTAAACTCCCAATTTGCCGGTTTATTGGTAGCCGAGCGGGATGGGCTTTATCGGGATGCCGGTCTTGATGTGAAGATCAAGCCGTTGGGAGATGTGTCTTACGCAAGTTTGGCCCGTGTAGTGGCTGAAACTGATGGGATGATCGGCTCAATAGAGGGGGGCTTATTTCTAGCCAGTCGACTGGAAGGTGTGCCTATTATAGCCATTGGAACCATGCTGCAGGCCTCACCTCTGGGACTCATCAGCTTGGAGGCTTCGGGTATCAAGTCTCCGGCTGATTTAGCCGGGCGCCATGTCGCGGTTCACGGTGATGGTCATGAGGCGTTGAACACGGTGTTAACAGGTGCGGGTCTTGACCGTACCAAGCTTAGGGTAAGTGAGGCGGCTTACGGAATGGCGGATTTGCTCTCGGGTAAATTTGATGCCAAGCAAGGTTATTTGGTGGATGAGTTTGTGAAATTGAAAATGGAAGGACATCACGTCACAGCGCTTGAATACCGTACTTATGGTCATCGTGCCTACTCACAGGTATACTTCGTATCCGAGCGCACCTTAAACGCGAGACGGAGTGATTTGCAGAAATTCCTCCGTGCATCGGCAGAGGGTTGGAGGCGTGCGGCTATGGATCCGGCGGCAACTGCCATTTTTATTCATGAAACGCACGCAAAGGACTTAAAACCCGATTATTTGGAGCAATCCTTGCGTCTCATTGTGCCCTTATTAACGGCAGAGCAGTCTTTGATGGGTGCAATGCAGATGGAGACTTGGAAAGCACAAGCCCTGGCTATCGGTAAAACGAGTCCTAAGATGGACCTCGATGAGATTGATTCATGGATTGATTTTTCCATGATTAAAACCGAAAAATAAGCGCGTATATTGTTGAAAGAAAAGGCCTAGTGCATTTTATATCTTGCGCATGATGATTCCTTGGGAAAGGAATCGGTGGTTTTAAATCTGCACAAATCAGTAATTGGGGAAATTTATAGCCCGCCGTTAATTTATCCCGTCAGAAGTGCTTTTATGCCACGATTTTCTAGGTGTGCGCATTTATCTTGGCGGGCTGGTTGCTGGAATGAATCGATCCCAACGCGGTCCAACCGTGTAAACCTGAATACCAATGACAAATACAAACAACACTGTGCGCCTGATTGGCGTATGCGGCCTAAGCACTACAGTGCTTGCGGCTTTGGTTTATGCTCAACCAACCGATCCGAAGCCGGCGGCTTCTGATGGGGTTGTTTCCCTTGAGGAGTTTATTGTGCGTGAGTCTGCTTTGGCGGCGTCGGGAGATGTCATGCCAACTTCTCGCCCTGTAGCGTCGGTTTTTGGCTCCCAGTCCATCGTTGATACCCCTCGTTCGGTGACCGTGTTGACGCCTGAGCTGATTAAGCAGTTTGATATTCAGGATTTTGGCGATCTTGCCAAGATCGGTGCGGGCACTCAGCAGATTAATTATTATGGCGTCCCTGGTATTCCTACGCTGCGTGGTGCCAGGGGTAGTGTTTATTTTAACGGCATGCAGAGAGCGTTTCAACGTAACGAGATGCCTCTGTCGTTTGGTTCGCTTGAGGGTATCGATCTCGTGAAGGGGCCGGCACCAGCCCATTTTGGTGCGGCTCTTGTTGGCGGTTATGTTAATTTATTGCCGAAGTCTCCCTACTTTGATAAGAATCGAGGCCAGTTTCAACTCGAGGTTGGTCAATACGAGTCCTTGCGCTCGCAGTTTGATGTGGGCGGACCTCTCTTGATCGCGGGTAAGCCGGCTGCATATCGACTGTCCGTTACCGGACAGTTGGCCGATTCTTATTATGACAAGATTGGCAACGACTTCTTCTCAACCTACGGCTCGGTAAAGGCGGAGTTGTTAAAAAATGTTACTTTGTTCACCGGCGGTGAATACTTTAAATACAAGTCAAATGAAAATGCGGGCTGGAATCGTCCCACTCAGCAACTCATAGACAACGGAAGCTATGTCATCGGCGAACCTGTGAGTATCGCCAGCAGCAATTGGGGTGGTAATGCAGACCGCTCTAAATTATCGTCTAGCAAAGCCTTGGTCGTTTCGGCTGATGTTGAAGATGCGGCTGTCGCCTCCGGTCGGATGACTTCGGCTCAGCGGGCCGCTATGAATAACCTTTCGACTGTTGCGGGTCGCACTGCTGCATACGGAGGTTCCTTGCCCAGTGCCGATATTGCTGCAACCACTTCGGGTTACCAGTACACTCCGGCATACTTTGCTGCGGGAGGCACGGCGTTAACCAAGAAAATTGAGGGAAATCAGGTTCTTGCTGATGATAAAGATTTCGCCAACTCTGAAAATTTCTTCTGGTTCGCGGACTTGGATTCAAAAGTTAACCCCGATAGAACCATTAAAAATCAGGTAATTGTTGATTACATCAATACCGAGAAGCGTAGCTCATATGGTTATGCTTTCGATAGTGAGCAACTTGTGGTTGAAAATAAGCTCTCAATTGTCGAAGAAATTCCGTTGCTCAAGTCCTTGATGACCTATGGTGCATCCTACCGTTTCACGGATGCCATGCAGCTGCAAGACTTCTGGGATGAGCCTTTTAGCCGTCGCGACATTTCTACCGGCTTAGTTTCTGCCAACTCGATTGTGGTTGCCGGGGATAGCCCATACGGCAACTTCTGGAATGGCGGTTTCGGTGGTCAAGGGGGCAATGTGAAATCTACACTTCAGCAATATAGCGCATTTGCAGTCGCTAATACGGAGTTCACCAAGAAGCTGAAGGTCGACTCTTCGTTTCTGGTGGGATATGCACCCTTTGAGGTCGGTGCACCCTCCGAGTGGGCTCGCGGTCTAGTGTGCTAACCCTTTAATGTCTTTACTATTGAGTGCGGCACGGGCGGCGCTGATTTTCTTTAGGATGGAGGCGCCGTCTGCACGCCAGCGGTAGGGCTTTGGGGTGAGGTTTCGTTCGGCCAGGTAGGTTTCGATGGCGCGGGTTAAT